>JAFZRX010000013.1 GCA_017619675.1 Bacteroidales bacterium
AACATATCTCATCTGCTATCTCTCTCTGACCGGTAACGGGGTTATAATTCAAAGCATAGAGCCAGACTGGATCATTGATGGATGCTAACAGGGTGAATCGTGATTCACCTCTGGGAAGGTCTTCTCCGTCTTTCCAATAACAGTCCTTAATAATATATGGCTCAACTAAAAAATAACCATCAACATAACCTGTTGGACTTTCCAGATAATCCCCTAATCTGTAAACGTGACTAACGACAACTTTAACTGAATCTGGCATGGTATCCTCTGCCCATAGGGTATCATACCCTGGGACGTTTACTTCCAGTTTGTATTTATGAAGTGGTTCAGCGGCATATTCCATCCTCCATACACCGTCCTCCTGGCGCTCAAATGATCGAGTTACCCCGGTCGTCAAATCTTTCAACAAAGCCTCTGCCTCCATTACTATTGGTGCTTCCTTCAGAGATGCTCCCTTAGTATAAACGATATGCAGTTCCTGGACCGGATCGTCAGAAAGGATGCACGCAACCGCCACTGCCGGCTTCTCCTTCGCATCCATAATAATGTCTTTGACACAGGAAGTCAAAAGGAGCGGCAATAGTAGAGACAGATAAATGAGAGGCTTCATCACTTGGCAAAAAAAAAGTTAAATTACTTTTTGAATAAGGATTTCAAGTCAATACGGAAGAAATCATCCAGAGGAAGGCCTTCAGGGCCAACAATCAAGGCTGATGTGATACGCTCAGCATAAAGTTTACTGAACTCTTGGAATCCTTTGGTATCATCAGCTGTGCTGCTCTTGACTTCAATAGCCACCAAGGCCTGCCCTTTCTTTAAGACATAATCGCACTCTTTCTTCCTGTCGTTCCTCCAGTAAAGGAGATCGAATCCGTCCAGGATTGAACGGTTGGCCAGATGTGCTCCCACGGCCGATTCCACCTGTCTTCCCCACTCGGCAGAATCAGTCATAGCTTCTTTGAAAGAATAAAGGCCATAACGGTTGCGGAAGGCACTGTTATAGACTTGCATCTTGGGTACAGAATTCTTTTCCTTAATGGGAGACGGAGAGTATTTCTGAATTGGTTTTAAAGACATGGTCTGATCCAAGATATTCAAGTAGGTCTTGATGGTAGGCACCGTTCCGCTGTTCATAGTCCCCTGCATCTTGGTAAGGGACAGTTCCCGGGCCGATTCCATACAGGCAAGTTCAAACACCTGCCTGAGAAGAGCCGGATTGCGTATTTCCTCTATCTCCAGGATGTCGCGCGTAAGAATGGGGGTAATGATGGTATCTTCCATCAAATTCCGCCATCTATCCTCGTCCCTGATATCAGGGGCAAGCCCTGGAAATCCACCGAAATATATGTACTGCTGCATATTGAATCCAAAGGCGTCGTGCATCTCCTGCCATTCCCAGAAGCCCATCTTGATAGTCTCAAAGCGTCCTTCCAGTGATTCGTTCAGGCCTTTCTCCAAAAGAGCCCGGGAGGATCCCAGCAGTATGACTTTCAAATTGCGCTTTTCACGAGTATCAGCATCCCACTCCTTTTTTACCTGCTCACTCCAGCCGATAATTTTTTGGATTTCGTCAATGATGAGTATATGCTCGGCAGCCCTATTAAGGTCCATCTTCATTCTGGCCTCCTGCCAACGGGCAGGAATCCAACTTGTATCAAAGCGGTTAACCCCATCGGCTGCAAAGGAGTCGAATGGTGTCTTTATTCCATCAATGAACTGACCGACAAGTGTAGATTTACCCACCTGACGGGGGCCCATGATTATTTGCATCCGCCGCCTAGGCTCTGCCATACGGCTCTTTAACAGGGCTAAGTGACTTCTCTCGTAAAGCATATTTCTAAATTATGTTTTGCAAATTTATAAAATATATTTTACAAAATCTAAATAACGCAAGATAAATATAGATTATACTCATAGGATTAATAATCTGCCATCCTCATATTAAGGATAGAAATAGTCCCTTACTGCCTCTTGGAATGAGGATGACTCTCTGCTTCGGTCATAATCAATGAATGTGCCCTCTGATGACCACTGGAATTGCCGTTCTATCTTACAGCCAAACACGCCCAGTTGTGGTAAGCCATTGCTATCTTTAATGTTAGCATAGAAATTATCTCTAAGAAATATTGTGGTCAAATCTGTTGAAGTGTTAATCCCCATAAAATGAAATGCTTCCTTTAAATACTTGTCTAACTGATTTGAAACAGCCGTCCATACTACGTATCCTTCATCTTCAGCCAGATTACGTACAAAGCCATGATTGCCATGATGGAACCTGAAATCCATAAAATTATCAGGACAATTGAATTTCCCATTGAAACTACCGGAAATGCCGAAACCTAAGGGGTAACCCCCAAGGTCCCTTGGCGCAATCCGAATATAACTGTTGTGCATTGGACTCCCTTCCAACCAAGGATACAAAGCTTTAACATGAGTATCTTTAAGCAGTTCTTCGTACAGAGGCCATATAGGATAAGGTATACGCTCTTCCCATTGAGGTGGTGTGTATATACCACCTGTTATGTTAAATTGATCTGCCTCAGAATAATCCGTACATATGTTATCAACTATTTCACGTTCACCCGTAATAGGATTGTAATTCATAGCAAATATCCATACCGGATCATTTAGTGAAAGGACTCCAAAAAAAGTTTCTCCTCGTGGAAGGTCTTCCCCATCTTCCCACCAGGGACCACCTGCAAGTACGAGGTCTCCTGTGGGAGAAGGCACCTCAAGATATCCATTAGGACTCTGAACATAGAAAGCAAGCCAATAACGATGCTGAAGATATACCCGTACTGAGTCCGGCATCGTATCCTCTGCTATAAGGGTGTCGTATCCGGGAACAGTTACTTCCAGCCTGTACCTGTGCTCTGGTACAGCGGCATAGTCCATCCTCCATACGCCGTCCTCCTGGCGCTCAAAGGATCTCGTTTCGCCTGTGGTTAGATCTTTCAGAACAGCGACTGCCTCCATCACCTTTGGTGCATTTTCAACAGAAGCCCCTTTGGTGTAAACTATATGGAGCTCCTGAACAGGATCGTCAGACAGAATGCAAGCCACCGCCACTTCCGGCTTCTCCTTCGCATCCATAATTACGTCTTTGACGCAGGAGGAAAGTCCCGTCAGAAGCATTAAACACAGTGCTGTTATGTATCCTCTTTTCATCTAGTCCTAATTAATACCTGTCATTTCTTCAGAACTATTTCATTTTTCCACGCCGGTTCCTGGGCACCTAGGAACTGGCATGGTATAGAGAGCCAATAAAAAGGCTATTTTGCTATTAGAAATTACCATTAATTTTGGGAATAGGAGTCTGGGTACCATATGTTTGGCCAGTTTTCATTGCCGTATATGCCCTCAGCGGACCACTGGCATTTCCGCTCTATCTTGCAGCCGAACACGCCCAATTTTGAACGACCGTTGATGTCTTTAATGTTTGCATAGAAATTGTCCCTGAGGTAGATTGTA
This sequence comes from Bacteroidales bacterium, assembly GCA_017619675.1. Lineage (GTDB taxonomy): Bacteria > Bacteroidota > Bacteroidia > Bacteroidales > UBA932 > Cryptobacteroides. The sequence continues at coordinate 3,472 of JAFZRX010000013.1, forward strand.
GACAAGTCTGCCGATTTTTCCATCTCCTGCAATTCATAGGCATTCTTGAAGTAATTGTCTAGCAATTCAGAAACAGCCATACAAACAACATATCCTTCGTCATCGGCAAGTTCGCGCACATAACTGATGGGATTTCCGTTATACTTATAGTATCCGAAGTTGTCAGGACAGTTGTATTTCCCGCTGAAATTGCCGGAAATTCTAAAAAGCTCTAAGTCGAAAGAAGCATTAGGATCCTTTCTAATTGGAGCAATGCGGATATACTTCTTGTGCAAAGGACGTCCCTCAAGGGAAGGGTACAAACCTCTGATATTAGTGCCCGCCAGCAGTGTTTCATACTGAGGCTTGACAGGAAATGGGAGGGGCTCATTCCATAGTGGAGTGGCATATATCATTCCTGATAAGTTGAAGTCATCTTCATAAGGGCAATCGGAGCAGATCTCATCAGCTATCTCACGATGGCCCGTAACCGGATTATAATTCATCGCATAAATCCACAGCGGATAGTTCGTAGGATAAAGGGCAAAAATGGTCTCCCCTCGAGGCAAGTCATCAGGGTCAAGTTCGTCACTGATCAACAAATCATCCTTGTATAAGTCATAGTTTGGATCATCTTCGAAATTATACCCCTCCACATAAGAGGCTGGAATAGGAATCTCAAGCGCCTGATACCATTGGTAATTGTTGCGAACATGAATAGGGAATGAGTCAGGCATAGTATCTTCCGCTACAAGGGTATCGTATCCAGGAACAGTTACTTCCAGCCTGTACCTGTGCTCTGGTACAGCGGCATAGTCCATCCTCCATACGCCGTCCTCCTGGCGCTCGAATGTTCGAGTTACCCCAGTTGTCAAATCTGTCAACAACGCCTCCGCCTCCATTACCTTTGGCGCTTCTTTCAGAGATGCTCCCTTTGTATATACGATATTCAGTTCCTGAACAGGATCGTCAGAAAGAATGCACGCCACTGCAACTGCAGGATTGTCCTTCGCATCCATAATGACGTCTTTGACGCAGGAAGAAAGTCCAGTCAGAAGCATTACACACAGTGCCGCAATAAATGCCCTCCTCATAAACATATTTCTTGTTATGAATGTAAAAATAAACTATTGTAGTTAGAAAAGCAACCCTCGCCCTGATGGTGTTGACAATACCGCCGGAAATCAATATCTTTGATTCGTGAGCTATTATGATTACAGGGCACAGGTGGTTACAATAGAGGGCAAGAAACTAAAACTCCAAGTAAAACGCTATGGAAGAGTAAGCAAAAAGAAGGATTTCAACTCGATATAGAAGTCCCTGGAACAAGAGAAGGACAAATACATCTTCAGAATAAAAGTAATAAAAAGAAATTTCTTTATCGTGACGGAAAATTCTTTTCAAAGAATCCGAAAACTGGTGAATGGAATGTTCCGGCGCCAAAAGAAGTTAATAAACTATTTGACCGCGATGACTTTAGAAAAGCTCTTCAAAAAGGGGAACAATACCTCGGTAAATGATAGAATTCTTTTATTATCTTCAAATAAAGCCTTTCGTTCCCTTGTTGATGGATTAGATTCCAAAGCAAAGATTCCAAGTATTCCTCATCGATATGACATTTGTAGTAAATGTATAGTTTATTTTGAGGAATTCGGCATTTATACCTATTCTAATATATCTAGCAAACAATTATCAGCAAACATCACATATAGTATTGATGATCCCACTGCAAATGAATGGTCTCTTAATAAGATCCTAATAGATGAAGGTAATGTCCATGATTCTCTTTTGTGTGCATTATCTTTCACACAATCACTTATTAAACGATTATGTATTATTGAAGATAACTTTAGGATTGTGGTCGCTTATAATCCCCCCGAACCTGAGGATGTTTTTGATGGTATAGATTGTACAGTTTCTTTTTATAAGATTCGACCCGAATTGCCAGACATTTATGATCAAGATATTGAGTCTTATTCTCAAGCTCTGTTTTTCTGTGATATATGCTGTGATGTATGACTAGCAGTTATAACCTAAGTATGGAGCATGTTCGCCTTTCGATTTACAATTCGTATGCTTTCACTTATGACGGTATTGGACGGTTGTTGAATGCCACATATACTGACCATGCCTCTACCAGCGTAAAGTTCACTGAGAATGTGACATATGACAGAAGTGGTAACATTTTGAGTCTGGAGCGCTACGGTCGCACCGGTTCTTCCTCTTTCGGGAAGATAGACAACCTTGCCTATATGTACAGCGACAATAAGCGTTGCACTTCGGAATAGAATCCAGCTGACACTATGAAACCATACATTGCACTCACTGATAAGACCAGAAAGAAGATGATGGAAACAAACTTTTGATGATATGGAAAAGATGAGATGAAGGGGAAATGGCTCCAATGCTGTTTCCCTTTTTTTCTGTATGGGAGGGAATGGTAAAGAAAGATGATTATCTTTGTGTTGTCAATTATCCCCAATCATAATCATTTGATAGCCATGAAGGAAGGTAATAACAAGAAGTTCCCCTGGTCAGATTTCTGGGCCATAATTTGTGGGGTCATCTGTCTCCTGCAGGGAGCCTTTTTTTGCATGATGATTGTCCATTACTATCAGTGGCTGGATGGAATGATGTGGGAATTTGTGGAGCCATACTGGTACACCATCCCTCAATTCTTGCTATGCATGGCTGGAATAATTCTTACTATAAGGAGATTCATAAGAAAGAAAAAAGGGCTGGCTATCAAGGAGAATGAATGGATTCCCTTGATTGTCAGCTATGCCTTCTCTCTTGTCTTTTTCTTCTTGGTTTTTATGTAAGCTGCATCACAGTATAAGATGATCAGAGACATCAAAAAGGACAAATAGCCTCTCCACAGAACCCACCAAAATAGGGTCTTGTCACACTTTGGTGCAATTTTGGTGCTTTTTTTTGGAGCCCAGAAACAAGAAAAACCCCCTCTAAGTACACTCAGAGGGGGTTTTAAAATTGGTTCCAGCGGAGAGGACGAGAGTAAAGTCCCATTTCTCAAGGTGCATTGCGAAAAACCTCGTTCCTATCCAAAACTAGTCAAATAAGTGACAATCTGAGATTTGCGGGATATCAGAGAAAGAGTCCCATATTGCGATTCTTATCGAAATCTATCGTTCTTTTCGTCTTGGTGCGATGAAATTGCACGAAAAATGACTCCCAGATTTCTCCGGGAGCCTTCTCAATAAAAAACAAAGCCTAGCATATCGTTCTGATATACTTGGCTATTCTTTCTTTTTATATCTTTGAAGTAAACTATTCAACTGTATAAAAATGGGGATGGGCACATCCATGCGATAAAAAAAGGATATAGGAGGAAAAGACAATGAAGTTATTTTATTTTTTCTTATTCTTATTTCTAGTGACGGCTTGTGCTCCCAATAAAGAGGAAACCTTTTTAGTTTTTAATAATATCTCCTATCCCACAGATACTCCTTTCTCGATAAGCGTTTATAAGAATTATGATTATTTCATTGACTATCAAGGATCTCACTATTTGGGAAAGATGCATCCTGATTCCTCTGTGTTTTCTATTCTGTATAGATATTACACGAACGCAGAAGTAGATAGTTTGGGCTTAACAATAGGTAATGACTATCTCGCTGAAACAATTTCTCTTGATAATCAATTAGCGGAAGACCTAACAAAAATAAGCCTTCTTTTCAAAAGATTGCGAACGCTAGATTCTAATCTATACTTGGATGAAATGAGTGTAGATGAAACTCATTCTCTTTGGCTTAAGGTCCGTTGGAATAGAAATTGGAACTTTTACTATATTTTAATTACAGATGATTTCAATCAAAGTATTCAAAACTCTTCAGAATCAAATTATGAAAAAGAATATATCATGATTACACCCTCAGTTTTTTATAGGAATCTTCATTATAAGCGCTAAGTATTATTGTGAGCTATTATGATTACAAGGCACAGGTGGTTCAGCACAGGGCATCCACCCATCTCGGAGGAATCGAGAAGGACTGGTTCGGATACGACTTCGTTGGCAATGTGACGGCACACAAGACTGAGCACAAGCCATCACCAGGCACGTCCCTGATTGAGACCACGACCCAGACATATGACCTCTGGGGCACTGGTCACCACCCACAAGATTGTAGCCTCCTCTGTTTTTCGTGTAGATTAAAATTTAACAATCATTATATCATAACAATTAAAGGCTCCCGGATTTACCTTAGGAGCCTTTTCCTTTTTAAAAAAAAGCCTAGCATATCGTTCTGATATACTTGGCTATTCTTTCTTTTTTATATATTTGAAGTAAACTATTCCTCTGTATAAAAAAGGGGATGGGGACACCTTTTTTCCCGACAACAGTTCTTCCTGATGCAAGAGTATATAGATTAGTTTCTAAAGACAGTCTATTGTTGATTCAGCGCTATTCATTAGTGCCGTCGTACGAAATTGATTCTTTTTAATGCGCCTCGCGTCCAATTCTAGGGGACGAGGGGGCGCATTCTCCGTTCGCCACAAAGTGATGCAGTTCGCCAACAGGGGTGTGCTTTTCGCCACAAACGGCGCTCAGGGGTTAGGTTGCGGAGTTTTTTACTTATAATATTGCAGTCGGAAATTAATCCAATCACTTTAAACTTGACTAATTATGGATAAGAAAATTTTTGATGCAGTATCTGCAATCATTTCCGACAAGCTCGGAGTATCAGAAAGTGAAATCACAGAAAAGGCAAACTTCGTATCCGACCTGGGTGCAGACTCCCTTGACGTAGTTGAGCTGGTTATGGAGATCGAGAAGAAGTTCGACATCCAGATCCCTGACCAGGACGCAGAGACCTTCAAGACCGTTGGAGACGCAGTAGATTATATTGCCGGAAAGCTTAACAAATAAAAGATAGCCGGTCTGTCCGGCTATGACGTATGATGGAGAATTTCATTAAAAAATTCGAGAATTCCGTTAAAACGCGCTGGGACAACCCGGCGCTGACGGATTTCCGTGTGTCAACTGAAACCTATGCCGACCTGGCAAAGAAAATAGAACTGCTCAACCTTACCTGGGAAGGAGCAGGAATTGAAAAAGGCAGCAAGATTGCCATCAACGCCCGCAGCAGCAGCCGCTGGCTGGAGGTGTTCTTTGCCTGCGCAGCCGGTAAATATGTAAGCGTTCAGATGTTCAACGGATTCCTTGCCGCAGACGTGCAGAACCTGGTGAACCACTCTGACAGCCGCGTGCTCTACACCGAGCCCAACACATTTGCCGCTATGGACTTTGAGAAAATGCCGCAGCTCGAGGCTGTAATAAATATGGAAAATATGGAGATCCTGGCAGCAAGGGGAAAGTATGCAGAGTCCCTGGCAAGCGCGGAAGAGCGCTTTGCCGCCAAGTATCCCAATGGTTTCACTGCAGACGATGTCCACTATGACAGCTTTGGAATGGAGGACGTGAGCGCCATAATGTACACATCGGGTTCCACTGGAAATCCCAAGGGCGTGATGCTGACTGTCAAGAACTTCAGTTACAACGTGAAGTATCTTCCCGTCGTTTTCCCGTTCAAGGAGAACGAATGCTATACCAGCATCCTTCCTTTCGCGCACATATTCGGTCTCAGCTGTGACGGAATAGTGCCTATGTGTATGGGAATGCATACCGTAATCCTTGGAATGCCTCCTATCCCTTCAAACGTAATGGCTATTGTGCAGGAGTATCATCCGCGCATTTTCCTTGCCGTGCCTCTCATCCTTGACAAGTTTGTCAAGTTCACCCTTGGCGCAGAGATGAAGAGCGAGGAGGGAAGCCGCAAGCTGGAGAACTACAAGGAGTACCCCGAGTACTGCGAAGAGCTCCGCGCCAAGGTTATGGGCGCGCTGGGCGGAAGGATAGAATCCTTCGCCACCGGCGGCGCCGCAATTCCACCGGAGGTTGAGTCCCTTCTGGCATTCAAGATCAAGATGCCGTTCCTTACAGGATATGGAATGACAGAGACCGCTCCGCTCATTTCCTGCGGAAAAGCAGGCCACTACAAGGCAAAATCCTGCGGCGAGATGGCCCCGGAGATCCAGTACAGGATAGATTCTCCTGACCAGGAGACAATCCCCGGAGAGCTCCAGATAAAGGGCGACAACGTATTCGCCGGTTACTATAAGAACCCTGAGGCCACTGCGGCCACATTCACTGCCGACGGCTGGTTCCGTACAGGAGACATTGGAACAATTGACAAGGACCAGACCCTGTTCCTGGTGGGACGCTGCAAGAACGTGCTGCTTTCTTCCAACGGACAGAACATCTTCCCTGAGGAGATAGAGGTTGTCCTGAACACCCTGCCTTATGTTGCTGAGTCAATAATCCTGCAGAGGGACAACTGCCTCCACGCAATCATAGTTCCCAAGCTGGACGAGGCCACCAACAACCATCTTGATATGCAGACCCTTTCCAACGTGATGGAGATGAACATAAAGAAACTCAACGCAAGCATTCCCGCTTACGCTGCCATCAACTCCTATGAACTGAGGATGGAGCCTTTTGCCAAGACACCTAAGGGAAGCATCAGGAGATTTATGTACTCTTGATGATCTTCTCCGGAACTATAAACTTACGCAGTTCTTTGTAATAATTCCGCGATACCGGGATCTGGGTCCCGGTATTGTCGGACAAGACTATGACCGCCTTGCCGCTGCTGTGCTTGAGCATCTTTACGTGGTTGAGGTTGACCAGATATGACCGGTGGCACCGCATTATGGAGGTTCCCTTGAGGGCTTCTTCCACCTGGATGGTGCTGCAGCGCAGCAGATAGCTGTTCATATCGTTGCCAATCAGGTAATGAATGCTCACATAGTTGTCCTGGGACATTATGTAAAAGATATCGTCCTGGGCGGCGGAAATCTTGAGCGCTCCGCTGTGGTCGTAGAGATGGACCATTGGGATTTCCGGCTGGGCTTCGTTCTCAGTGATGTTAAGCTGCAGGAGCCTGATTTCCTCTTTCTTGTCCTGGATGGTCGCATACATAAATGCGATCAGGAAAGGGAAGACAAGGATGAGGGCTACGCAGAAAGCAGTCCTGAGGAGCAGTTCCATGGGCCCGGAAAGGGTGGAGTAGCCAAGGGCGGAGGTAAAGAGCAGGTAGATGACTGCAAGGCCGGCAAGTTCGGCCGCAGTCCATATTGCGATGTGCTTTATCCTGGCCTCGTGCTTCTTCTGGAACCTGTAAAGCAACTCTCTGCTGGCAAGCAGGAAAACTATGCAGGCAAGGTAGAAGGCAATGGACGACAGTGCCAGTTTCCAGGAGGAAACCGACAGCCAGAAAGTAGAGGAAAACGGCTTGTAAAGGACTAGGAATCCAATGGAAAACAGTACATCATACAAGACGGTCCGGTAAAGGAAACCTCTGCTCAGATAGAGTTTTGGGACATCCATTATCTGCCTTATTTTTTGACAAAGATAGCAAATTGAACTCAAATGGAAAAAGATAGAAGAGTTGTAATAACCGGAGTTGGCGCCGTGACGCCGCTTGGCAACACCGCTCCGGAACTCTGGGAAGGCGTCCGCAACGGACGCTGCGGGATTGACCGTATCACCATTTTCCCGCAGGAAGACCTTCCTGTAAAGATAGCTGCCCAGGTAAAGGGATTCGACCCCATTGCCGCTGGGCTCAAGCCTATCGATGTAAGGCATTATGATTATTTCTCCCAGTACGCGGTTGCGGCTTCGCTGGAAGCGATGCGCTGCAGCGGACTGGTTAGCGGAGAGAACATAGATCCACTTAGGCTGGGCGTTTACATTGGCTCCTGCATAGGAGGCCTCAAGACCTTCATCGACCAGACGCTGGTGTGGAAGGAGGAGGGCGCGAGCAAGGTTTCGCCGCTGTTCGTCCCTATGCTCATATCCAACCTGGGAGCGGGAAACACCGCAATCAAGGTGGGTGCCAACGGGCCTTGCCTGACGCCGGTTTCAGCCTGCGCCACAAGCACCAACTCCGTTGGCGAGGCGTACCTTGCAATCAAGCACGGCCAGGCCGATGCAATGATTGCGGGTGGCAGCGAAGCCGCGGTTCATCCGCTTACGCTGGGCGGCTTCTGCAACTGCAAGGCGCTGTCCACCGCGGAGGACCCGCTGGAGGCATCGCTCCCGTTCGATTCCCGCAGGAAGGGATTCGTGATGGGCGAGGGCGCCGGAATCCTTGTGCTGGAGGAGTATGAACACGCAAAGGCGCGCGGCGCTCAAATCATAGCAGAAGTATGCGGTTACGGCAATACTTGCGACGCATACCATTATACCGCACCTCATCCGGACGGAACAATCACTGCCAAGGCTCTTTCAGACGCCCTTTCACAGGCAGGATTCAAATCAGGTGAGAACCTGTACATCAACGCCCACGGAACGGGAACGCAGCTCAATGACAAGGCAGAGACCAAGGCAATAAAGATTGCCCTTGGCACTGAAGAGGCGCACAAGGCGCACATCAGTTCGTCCAAGTCAATGACAGGGCACCTGCTGGGAGCCGCAGGAGGCGTGGAGCTGATCGTAGCCGCTATGGCGCTCAAGGAAGGCATCGTGCCTCCTACCATAGGACTGACTTCTCCGGATCCGGAGTGCGACCTTGATTACACTCCGTTGAAGGCCGTGAAGGCAGATCTTGACATAGCAATATCGGATTCACTTGGTTTTGGCGGGCACAATGCCTGCGTAGCACTCAGAAGATACAATGGATAGGGAAGAACTAAAGGTTTATATGCCGCACCGCGAGCCGATGCTCCTGGTTGACAAGGCGGAATTGGTAACAGAGACAGAAGCCACCGCAGAATATAAGGTGACTGGGGATGAATATTTCCTGCAGGGGCACTTTCCGGGCAATCCAATAGTTCCCGGAGTTATCCTGTGCGAGATAATGGCGCAGGGAAGCGTAATGCTGTTCAAGGACGAACTCCTTACCCATCTGGCCCTTTATGCCGGACTGGACAAGGTGAAATTCAAGCGCAGCGTGGTTCCCGGAGATACCATCCACGTATGTTCCAAGACCGTTACCAGACGCGGTTCGCTTATCATAGTGGATTCTGAAGCCACGGTCAACGGCCAGCTCTGCAGTCGCGGAACCCTGTCCTTTATGCTTGTAAAAAAAGAGGTTAAGTAATATATTTGTACCATAAGAATTAAGAAATGGGAAACAATCTTTTAAAAGGAAAGAAAGGCCTTGTGTTCGGTGCCCTCAATGAGCAGTCAATTGCCTGGAAGGTAGCGGAAAGGGTAGTGGAAGAAGGTGCGGAGATAGTCCTTACAAATACTCCGGTTTCCATAAAGTTCGGAACCATAAACGACCTTGCCGCCAAGACCGGCAGCGTTGTCATTCCGGCCGATGCCACGTCAGTGGCTGACCTTGAGGCCCTGGTAGACGGGACAATGGAACACTTTGGGGGCAAGTTCGACTTTGTGCTCCACGCAGTTGGAATGTCAGGCAACCTACGCAAAGGCAAGCCATACAGCAAGCTCAATTACGATTTCTACGCAAAGACACTGGACGTGTCAGCCCTGTCTTTCCATAAGCTCCTTCAGACGCTTTACGACAAGGACGCCCTTAATGAGTGGGGATCAGTAGTTGCTCTTTCGTATATTGCCGCCGACAGGGTGATGCCCGGCTACAACGATATGGCCGATGCCAAAGCCGTGCTCCAGGCAATTGCCAGGAACTTCGGATACCTGTACGGCCGCAAGGCGCACGTAAGGGTGAATACAGTGTCCCAGTCTCCAACCGCCACCACGGCGGGGCAGGGAATAGCCGGAATGGACAAGATGCTGGGCTTTGCGGACGAAACCTCCCCACTGGGCAACGCCAGCGCCCTTGACTGCGCAAATTACGTGGTTACACTGTTCAGTGACCTTACACGCAAGGTTACAATGCAGAACCTTTACAACGACGGTGGCTTCTCATCAGTGCTGCCATATCCCAAACTGGATGAATAAATGATTTATTTCCTGATAGCGGTCGCTTGCGCGTCGCTGTTTTCCATAATGTTCAAGATTTGTCGCCTGAGAGGTGTTGATATCTCCCAGGCGATGCTTGTAAACTATGCCGTGGGCGCGGCGTTCTGCGCATTCCAGGTAGCAGCCGCGACCAAGGCATCGCCCCTTACGGGCAACTTTGTGGGAACGCTTCCGTTCTTCCTAGCCTGCTTTATAGGTATTTTCTATGTAAGCGGCTTTATCATAAGGGATTACAGCACGCAGAAGTGCGGCGTTGCGCTCACCACCGTGAGTGCCCGGTCCGCACTTGCAGTGCCTGTAACCCTGAGCTGGTTATTGCTTGGGGACAAGGTTCCCTTCTGGCCGGCAATAATTCTTGTACTTGTCTCCCTGACGCTCATCGCCTGGCCCAAGGGCGGTTTCCACAATGGCGCCGGGGCCGGCAAATCCATTGGACATCTCACAATTCTTGCAGAATTGTTCTTAATATATGGTTTTTGCGATTTTTCTCTTAAATTTGTGCAGCACCTGGTGAACGCCTCAGTGCCCGCCGCTCTTGTAACCCTAGTTGTTTTTATTTCGGCATTCTTCCTTTCCCTGGTTTTCTGCCTTGTCAAGGGAGTGTTCAAAAAGCACGGAATTACTTGGCGCGAGTTGCTTGCAGGTTCGCTCATCGGAATAGCCAACTCTGCGTGCACCTTGATGGTACTGCGCGCCCTGGGACAGATGCCGGCAACGGTATTCTACCCCTTGTACAATGTTAGTGTAGTGTTGGTCTGCACCCTTGCGGGGATATTCTTCTTCAAGGAAAGGCCTTCGGGGCAGCAGATCGCAGGAATGGTACTGGCGCTCGCCGCCATATCGCTCCTGGCCATAAAGTAGGAACAAGTCCCTTCCCAAAGGGGCGCAATCTGTAAAACAATGTTTTTTAACCCAGAAATCGAAACAATGGACCGCGCAAAGTTGCGCGAGCTCCAGAGCGAAAGGTTGGTCAAGATCGTAAAGTACACTTACGACAACGTGCAATTCTATCGCGAGCGTATGGACGAGGCCGGAGTCAAGCCCTCCGACATCAAATCAATCGACGACATCAGCAAGCTCCCTTTCATGCAGAAGAAAGACTTGCGTGACTATTATCCGTATGGCACTTTTGCGGCACCTCTCAAAGATATTGTTCGATTTCACGCTTCCAGCGGCACCACGGGAAAACCCATCGTAGCTGGATACACCCAGAACGACCTTGACAACTGGGCTGAGGGCGTTGCCCGCTGCCTCACCGCATATGGCGCAACCAAGGACGACATCCTTCAGGTATCTTACGGATACGGCCTGTTTACCGGAGGCCTGGGAGCCCACGACGGCGGCCAGAAACTTGGCGCCACCGTGCTTCCAATGAGCAGCGGAAACACATCCAAGCAGATAATGCTCATGAAGGACCTTGGCTGTACCGGACTGTGCTGCACTCCCTCCTACGCTCTTTTCCTTGCGGAAAGCATAGCCGAGGATCCCGATACGGATATAGAGAAAGACATAAAGCTGAAGTTCGGCGCCTTTGGCGCGGAGCCCTGGACAGAGAACATGCGCAAGGAGCTTGAGAGCAAACTTCGCATCAAGGCGTATGACATTTACGGCCTCACCGAGGTATCCGGCCCTGGCGTTGGAGGAGAGTGCGAATATCAGGACGGAACCCACCTCTGGGAGGACATGTTCTATCCTGAGATCATAGATCCTGTGACGCTGCAGCCCGTAGAGCCCGGCCAGCAGGGAGAACTGGTGTTCACCACGCTTTTGAAGGAGGGAATGCCCGTTATCCGCTACCGCACAAGGGACCTTACCCACCTCATTTACGACAAGTGCCGCTGCGGCCGCACCATGGTCCGCATGGGCCGCATCCTTGGCAGGAGCGATGACATGATGATCATCCGCGGAGTGAACGTATTCCCTTCAACCATAGAGAGTTGCATCCTTGAAATTCCTGAGTTCAACGGCCAGTACTTTGTAACCGTGGACCGTGTCAAGAACGTGGATACGTTTGACATTGACGTGGAACTCCGTCCAGAATTCTACACTGACAACATGGACAAGATGCTCAACCTCAAGGCCCGCCTGACAATGCGCCTGGTGAGCGTGCTGGGCATCAAGCCTGTCATCCACATCGTGGAGCCCAATACAATCGCAAGGTCGCAGGGCAAGGCAAAGCACGTGCTTGACAAGCGTCAGTTTAAAAACGAATAGTCTATAACCCTAAAACAGCCGCGATATGATAATAGATCAGTTAAGCATATTCCTCAACAACGCAGTGGGACGCATCACTGAGGTGACGTCCACTTTGAGTGAGGCAGGGGTGAACCTCAAGGCTTTCACCCTCAGCGAGAGCAGTGACTTTGGCATCCTGAGGATAATTACGGACAACAACGAGAAAGCCGTGGAGGTGCTGAAGGCCAATTATTTCGCCGTTAACGTGACAAAGGTTGTGTACATGGAGCTCGGCGACACTCCGGGAGCCCTGTACAACAGCATCCAGAAGGTTTCCGACGCAGGAGTATCCATCGAGTATATGTATGCCTTCTCCACCGGAGACGCCGCCAGTGTGGTGATCCGTACGGAAGACATCGAGCGTTGCAACGCCCTCATCGAAGAGGTATGAGCCTGAAAGAATTCTTCAAGGACGATAAGTTCGCAGCCCTTGCCGGCTGCGAACTTCTTGATATCAAGCCGGGCTGGGCCACCGCCAGGATGAAGGTGGAGCCGCAGCTCTGGAATGCCACCGGGGTGTGCCAGGGCGGAGCCCTGTTCACCCTGGCGGATTTCGCATTCGCTGCGGCGGTGAACAGCCACGGCCGCGTGACGGTGTCGGTCAACTCCAGCATCGCCATACACAAATCAGTTTCCTCCGGCTGGCTTTACGCCACCGCCACGGAAACCCTGGACCACCGCAAGCTCCCGTACTGCGTGGTTGAAATCAAGGACGAAGAGGGCAACCTTATTGCCACCTTCACGGGACTGGCCTACCGTTTCCCGGAGGACGATCCGCGGAACAAGGCCCTGCCGTCACTTTAGGAAATAACAATAACCACATAACATGAAACGCCACCTGATTCTTCTCCTGGCCCTTTTCCTGGGCTGTTTTTCCAGCTATGCCGATGAATACCACGTAGCCAAGACCGGCTCCGACCTCAATCCCGGAACAGCGGAAGCGCCGTTCCTGACCATTTCAAAGGCCGCTTCGGTGGCCCGTTCCGGTGACGTCGTCACCGTTCACGCCGGCACCTACCGCGAGTGGGTGAACCCCCGCAACGGCGGCTCCAACAAATATGCACGCATTACCTACCAGGCCGCGGAAGGGGAGGAGGTATGGATAAAGGGCTCCGACCAGATTAACGGCTGGACCCGCGAGAAACGCACTGACGTCTGGAAGGTTGTCCTTCCCAACAGTTACTTTGGGGACTTCAATCCGTACACTGAGATCCTTGACGGAGACTGGGTGTACGAGAGCCAGCCATATCTGTGCCTCGGTGAGGTATACCTTAACGGGAATCCTCTCTGGCAGGTAGGAACGCAGGAAGAAGTGAAGGATGCGTCAGAGCATCTCTGCTGGTATGTCCAGGTGGATGACAGTCAGACCGTCATATATGCCAATTTCGGCGGCAAGGACCCCAACAAGGAACTGGCTGAGATCAACGTGCGCCAGGCGGTTTTCTTCCCAAAACTGACCGGTGTCAACTTCATTACAGTCAAAGGCTTCCACCTCTCGCAGGCCGCCACGCAGTGGGCTCCTCCAACCGCATTCCAGGAAGGCCTGATAGGGCCTCACTGGAGCAAGGGATGGGTGATCGAGGACAACGAGATCAGCCACTCCAAGTGCGTGGGCGTGAGCCTTGGCAAGGACAGGGCATCGGGGCAGAACCGCTGGGTTACGGAGCGCGAACTCATCGGCTTTAACAGAGAGCTGGAGTCCATCTTCAAGGCCTACAACATGGGCTGGAACAAGGAGAACATCGGTTCGCACGAAGTGCGCAACAACCATATCCACGACTGCGGCCAGGCAGGAGTGGTTGGACACCTCGGCGGGGTATTCTCCACTATAGAGCACAACTATATCCACGACATCAACACCAACGTCCAGTTCGGTGGTGCTGAGGTGGGATGCATCAAACTGCACGCCGCCATCGACGTCCTTATCAAGGATAATGTGTTGATCAACTGCGTTCGCGGAATATGGCTTGACTGGCAGGCTATAGGCACCCGCGTGACCGGCAATCTCATTTCAGGACACAGCCTGTGCGACATAATGATCGAGGTCAGCCACGGCCCCTGCCTGGTGGACAACAACGTACTGCTCTCAGATACCGCTTTCCTGGATATGTCCCAGGGCTCCGCTTTCGTCCACAATATCATCTGCGGAGACGTTTCCTTCAGGCCGGTTCCCAACCGATACACCCCGTACCACGCGCCGCATTCCACTGCCGTTGTTGGCGTTATGAGTTTCCCTGGCGGAGATGACAGGTACTACAACAATGTCTTCTACGGTGCACGCAGGGGCCTCAGTGTATATGACGGCCAGCCGCCGTTCTATCCCGGTATCTTCCGCGACATGAACACAGTGACCGTCCGCGAGCAGATGCCGGAGGAGTTTGCGGAGAAACTCCGCAACGGCTCCGTCCCTGCCGGAAGCAACCAGGGCAACAACTTCTGGCTGCCAATGCATGTAGCAGGCAACGTCTACTACAACGGCACCCCGGGTTACAAATACGAGCAAGGAGCCGCCACCGGAGGGGACATCTCCATGCCGGAGTTAATCTACAAGGACGATGGCATCTACCTCAAATACACCCTTGACGCCGCCTGGAACCGCGCCCAGACCAAACCCGTGGACACCGCCATGCTGGAGAAAGCCTACTACACGGACAGCTACTTCGAGAACCGTGACGAGACCCCCTTGCGCATAGACCACGACTTCTTTGGTACCGCCCGCAACTTCTCCGCCCCCAAGCCCGGCCCCTTCGAGAACGCCTCTGTAGGAACCACCGAAGTACTCCTCTGGAAATACTCTGATTAGGAACGATTAAGGAGGAATACAGTCCTCTTTTATCGCACTTCTCAACCCCGGACTGTATCCGACTGTACGGAGAGGAAAATGGACAATCTGGCATTCAGAAGTGACAGATTGTCCATTTTTGCGCAGTGGTCTGTCCTTTGATGGAATCATAATCGGTTCCGCGAAGGAATCCCGGGAAAAAGGCCTTGCAGCACAGCCCCAAACCGGAACGCTTAAAGTTTTTTGAATTATGTTACCTGTTAGAAGAACAACCGATAGCTGGCTGCCGGACATCTTCAATGATTTCTTCGACAACAGCTGGATGGAAAGGCCAACTTATACAGCCCCCGCCATCAATGTAATTGAAAACGAAAAAGAGTACGATGTGGAACTTGCCGCACCGGGATTAGACAAGGAAGACTTCAAGATCCATGTAGACGAACAGAACAACCTGTGCATCGAGATGGAGAAGAAGAGCGATAACAAGGAAAACAAACGTCACGGCCGCTACCTTCGCCGCGAGTTCTCATACGAGAAATTCCAGCAGACCCTGCTGCTGCCTGACGATGTCGACGCAGAAAAGATCGAGGCCCGCATGGAGAAAGGCGTCCTGAACATCCATCTTCCAAAGATCGAGAAAGTCCAGAGGCCGGAACCCATCAAGCACATCAGTATCCAGTAGAATTATCCAGTAAAGCATTTCTTTACGCATACCCCGGGCAATTGTCCGGGGTATTTCAATATGCTTTAAGCAGGAGAGGGAATAAATCAGAACAGGAAAGTCAGGCCGCCGGAGAGCGTGAACAGCCAGTGTATGGGCTTGACGGTAGGTTCTCCAACAGGGGTACCGTTCTTGGAGTCTAAGACCTGACGTCGTTCGCTGACGTTGTCCGTGAACAAATAATGGGCGGCAGGGGTTATGTCCAGACTGAACCGCCGTATGGGTATGGATAGTGTGATACCGGCATCAGCCGCAAATGTGAACCTATTGTCAAGCAGTAATCCCGCCTGAACCTTACCGGATGCACCGGAGGAATCCGCCATGCTGTAGGTTTTCATTTTATCCGGCTGTGACCCAAAAAGGTATCCGGGAGTAATGCCGGCATAGAATTCGGTACGCCGAAGGAATATGTTGAGGATATTGTCCACGACAGCATTTCTCATTCGCTGTCTCTCATACTCAGGGACGTCTCCGCCGCCATTCCAGGAAAGATCGTCCAGGCTGTCATCCATGGCTTTCTGAAGGCGTCCGTCAAAAGACTTTGTGGAAAACCGGTAAACTACCGCCAGGGGAAGTCCGGCATAACTGTCCGCTGGAGCATTAAGGGAAGCATACTGGATACCTCCGCGCCATCCCCAGTGCCCGGAATAGTATCTGGTATATGACAAAGTGAATAGTCCCGCGCTCTTGTTGGGAATAGTACCTACCGGTATCAGGGCACCGTATTCTGCCCGGATGGTATTCATTGTCCGGTCCGGATCATACCCCGGTCTTACCTGGGCCACTGCTGGAAAGGCTATTAAGAATAAAAAAGCTATATACAGAAAAGTGTTTCTCATAGGAACTGACATTTACTGATAAAGCAGCCAACACCATGCCATAAATAGCGTGGACGTAACTGGCTGAGTATCAATTAAAAGACAACATTAACGGTAACGATTCTGTGATCGTTAAAAGTACTATATTATTGATTTTCAATACTTTATCTCCACGCACTTTTAATTGTCATGAGATAAGTTGACCTGAAAGGGGAGGAAGCGGTGCTGGGAAGAAAAGTGTTTTCGGCGTCAAGCCTGCATTGTTGCACTTTTCTTCCCAGCACCGCTTCCGAACCGTATAGTTTGTTTATTTAAAAGACAAGGGTGTAGCCGAGGCCAAGGGTGTGGCAGGCGGCGGTGGAGCCGGCCTTGGCAAAGAGGTGGTACATGTAGAAGAAGTCAAGGGAGTGACCTCCTCCAAGGCTGATCTCTGTGCCGGCATAGTGGAGGGAACGGACCCACTGGCCGTTGTTCATGTTGGTGAAGTACTCGTACATAAGGTACGGGGTGAATATGCTGTCCGGAGCCTTGTACTGGCCGCGGAGACGGGTCCTGAGGGTGTTGCTGAAGGAGTCGGCGGCGGGGTTGTAGGCCAGTTCGTACTTCTCCCTGAGGGCGATGGCGAGGCCTTCGCGCTTGAGGGTTTCCGTGAAGCAGAGGACTGCCTTGTGCTGGATCATGTTTCCTGCGGAAGGGATGCTCCAGTACTCGTAACTGAGGTCTCCCTTGAGCCAGCTGTTGAAATTGTAGCCGGCGCCGGCCATTGCGAACCAGCACTCGGTAGCGCTTATCTTGTCAAATGAACGGTGCTCCAGGCGGGCCATGGCGTACGGGGCGCCAAAGGACTTGACCAGCTGGATACTGCTCCAGGTTCCTGCGTCAGTGTATTCCTGGGCGAATGCGGAAGCGCCGCAGAGAGAAAGGGCGCAAAGGATGCTAACAAATAACTTTTTCATACACTACTAACTATTATCTAATTGTACGTTAATCTTTTATGTTGACGGCTGGCCAGCCGTAATCCTGGTAGTACTTCACCGGGAGGTTGTGGTGCTCCACGTATTCCTTGACGTATTCCTTGCGGACGGCCTCGCGCTTCTCCTGGTCAGACTGGATGGCGCTGAAGGCGTCGAACTTGTCGCCGAAGATGCGTTTTGCTGTGGGAAGGAATGTGGAGCCGTCGCCAACCTGGTCGAAGCCGGTTACCTCAAAGCGGGTGTCACTGATCTTGCGGACGTGCATCTTTCCGGGGTGGGAGCCTCCGGATACCATCTTGAGGGTGTCTCCGGCCTGGTTGTAGTTCATTACCCAGAAGTCTCCAAGGACCTGGATGTCGTCCGGGTTGCTGTCGTCCACGGAAACTATGTTGTAGAACGGAATGCAGGTCTCTGCGGTTGCGTACTGGGTGCCTATTGCGTTTGCAAGATAGTCTTCGATTGCGGTCAGATAGGTGTCTACCGGGGTCTGGTCATAGGCCAGGTTGCCGTAGTCAGTAAGCTGGCAGTCAACCCTGACCAGTTGGGGATCCTGGATCATTGACTGGGGGAGTGTGCCCATTACGCCCTGGGGCACTTCCTTGCCAAGACGGCCGAAGAGCCAGGTCCAGTAGTCCGGCATGTTGCCTTCACGGTCAGTGAAGTCCATGGGGGATTCCTCAAAGAGGTAGATGCCCTTCTTGTCCACGTAACTCTCGCGTACCAGTTCCGTGCAGTAGAGGGCGTCGTCCGACGGGGAGAAGTTGATGTTGTATTTCTTGCCCAGATGCTTCTTTGCATTGGCTACGTAGCGCTTTGCCTGCTTGTTGTTGGCCAGGCGCATCACTATGTAATCGCAGCTGTTGCCGTTCTTGAGGGCGAAGTCACTGAACATTGTGTCAAGAGGATGCCTGTCAACCCCGTGGGCCAGGGTGGCGTCAATGATCCAGACGCCTTCCTTGTCAACGTCCAATATTGCGGTGTGAATCAGGAGGTCCTCAAAAGATTCCGGCTTGTCCGGTGAAGTCACATAGTCACGGTTGTAAAGATGATAACTGGCCGGAAGGGCAATGAATACCAAGTCTCCCGTCTGTATGCCTCCTACTGACGCCGGCTTACATGAGGAAAGCAGCGCGAGGACTGTAATGCAAAGCAGTATAATCTTTTTCATATGCGGTGACAAAGATATGTATAATATCTTTTTTTTTGGTAGTTTTGTTAGAAAACCCACCTGCCATATGAATAAAATACTAGCCATAGCGGTGCCCGCACTGCTTCTGTGCGCCTGCGCACAGACACCTGTGAGGGACCGCGTCACGCTCGAGAACCCCTTTGGGAACGCCCTGGTCCCGGATATGATTGCCGATGCCAGTATTGAGGAGATAGACGGTACGTTTTACTGTTATGCCACCACTGACGGCTACGGCCGCGGGCTGGAAACTTCCGGGCCTCCAGTGGTATGGAAGTCCGGGGATTTTGTAAACTGGAGTTTTGAGGGGACCTATTTCCCGCAGGCGGAATATGAGAAATACTGGGCTCCCAGCAAGGCGGTGGAGTACAAGGGCAAGTGGTATATATATCCCACGGTGAATGGATTTATGTACGCTGCCGTGGCGGATTCTCCGGACGGGCCTTTTTCCCTGATAAAAGGCAATGAGTTCATTACGGAAAACCGCCTGATCCCGCTTGACGGAGTCCACTACATTGACGCTGAGATATTCATTGACGATGACCAGACTCCGTATGTGTTCTGGGGATCGCGTCACGTGGCCAAACTTAATCCTGACATGGCGTCCATTGACAGCATGAGGGTGCTGCAGACGCGTGAGAGGGCATATTCGGAAGGTCCTATATTCTTCAAGCGCAAGGGGATATACTATTATCTCTACACCATAGGCGGCGATGAGATGTATAAGTATTACTATATGATGAGCCGCACGTCACCGCTGGGGCCCTGGGAGACTCCGGATCAGGATTTGGTTTCAATAACTGATTACGATACGGGAGTGTTCGGCCCTGGTCATGGCTGCGTCTTCAACCTGGAAGGGACGGATGACTATTACTTCGCATTCCTGGAGTTCAGCCGCAACAGCACAAACCGCCAGACTTACGTCAATCCGCTGATATTCAATGAGGACGGGACAATCCAGCAGGTTAAGGTCACTCTTGACGGAGTAGGGGCTTTGCATCCTGTGACAAAGCCCGGGGAAATCCTTCCTGTGGGAGTGGAGGCATCGTCAGTCGCTCCGGACAAAAAAATACGTTATTTCAAAGATGAGAAATGCCAGAGGACCGAGAAGTTCGGCGCGGAGTTCGCGCTTGACGCCATGAACGGCTCCCGCTGGATGCCGGCGGAAAGCGATTCCGCGCCATGGCTGACGGTGGATCTTGGCCGCAGGCGCAGGATAGGCTCAAGCGAGCTTTATTTCGTCCGTCCTACTGCCGGACATTCATACATACTGGAAGGATCCTCCGACGGCCGGAAATGGGCTGAAATAGCCGTCCATTCCGATATGCGCAAGATGTCCCCGCATACCGATGCCTTAAGGAAGAGTTACCGTTATCTGAGAGTGAAGATTACCGGGGGAGAGGCCGGTCTTTGGGAATGGAAGCTATACCGATAGCGGCGCTGTAGCCGGTGCTCCAGGCGACCTGGAGGTTGAATCCGCCGGTAATGGCATCCATGTCGAGCACTTCTCCGGAAAAGAACAGTCCGGGGAAGTGTTTGCTTTCAAGGGTCTTGGGGTTGATGCTGTCCAGGCTGACGCCGCCGCAGGTGACGAATTCCTCCTTGAAGCGGGCGCGGCCGGAGATGGGGTAGAGGTCGCGGGTGAGCGCATTTTCAATGCGCGCCCGCTCCTCTCTGCCAATCTCCGCCCAGCGCCGGGCCCTGTCTACGCCGGCGCGGCTCAGGAGGTGCTCCCAGAGCCGCTCGGTGAGGCCTTCGGGGCGATAGCCGGACAGCTGCCGGCGGCCCTGCTGCGCAGAGGCCTGCAGCGTCCAGGCGTGCGCCTCCGCGGCATCGGCGCCAAGCCAGTTTATGGCAACCTGGCCTTTATAACCGGATGCCGCCAACTCACGCGCGGCGTAGGAACTTAGCCGCAGCGTGGCGGGGCCGCTGATGCCCCAGTCAGTGACCAGCAGGATGCCGCTGGCGCTGAAGGCGGTTCCCGCCAGTTCCAGGCGCGCTTGAGGCACCACTGTGCCCATCAGGGCGTTCAGTCCCGGGTCCGGGATCTTCAGCGTGAAGAGGGAAGGGACGGTGGGAGTGACGGTCACCTCCTGCGGCAGCAGTTTGCGCAGGGCGTCCTCCTTGAGGCCGCCTGCCGCAAGCAGCACCGCATCGGCCCGGAAGGGCTCGTCCATGCCTTGGACATCCAGCAGGAATCCTTCGCGGATGTGGGTGACGCGGTGGTTGCAGAGCACCTTGACGCCGCTTTCGCGCATAAGGCGCTCAAGCGTGCGCACAACCTGCATGGCGTCCTGGCTTTCCGGGAACACGCAGCCGTCAGGCTGCACCGTGAGCGCTACGCCGTGCTCCTCCCACCAGCGGAAAGTCTGCTCCGGACTAAGCGCTTTAAAGGCGTATTTCACAACGCCGCCGCCGCGCGGGTACGCCTCTTCAAGCCGGGAGATGCCCTGGAAGGTATTGGTCAGGTTGCAGCGTCCGCCCCCGGTCACGGCCACCTTGGCCAGGGCCTTTGGCCCGGCCTCGAATACCGTGACTTCCGCGGACGGCAAGCGCCGCCGGAGTTCTGCTGCGCAGAAGCACCCGGCGGCGCCCGCCCCTATGATGGCAACCTGCATCGGGATAAAATTATTTCAGTTTCATGACCACTGAACTGATCCAGGCGTCAAGTTCGGCTCCAAACTGGTCCCTGTAGCGGAAGTTCTCGCCCCAGCCAAATCCGTGGCCGCCGCTCGGATACATGTGCAGCGTAGCGCTCACGTGGTTGTCCACCAGTGCCTGATAATAGGAAAGGCTGTTCTTGACCGGTACCAGGAAGTCGTCCGATGCGGCGATTATGAATGCCGGCGGAGTGTCGGAAGTGACCTGTCTGTCAGGTGAATAGCGCTCTTCAAGTTCCTTGGTATGATTATCTCCAAAGAGGCCGTCGTATGATCCCTTATGGGTGTAAGACGGATCCATTGTTGTCACGGGATACACAAGGATCTGGAAGTCAGGACGCGTATCGGAATCCGTGTAAAGAGTAGCTGCGGTAGCAGCCAAATGTCCTCCGGCTGAAGTTCCCATCACGCCAAGTTTGGTTACGCCAAGGTCTGTGCGGCTGCGGATGATACGCATCGCTTCCTGTACGTCGCTCAGCGGAACGTCATGATGTCCGCGCGGAAGCCTGTACTGAAGCATGCAGAACGTGATGCCCCTGTTGTTGAACCAGGTGTGGAAGTCACGGCCTTCGTGTGTTAGGGACAGGACTGCATAACCGCCTCCCGGGAGCATGAGCACGCATAATCCGTTAGGCTCCCTGGCAGGATAGATCTCCAGGATAGCCTCTGAATACTCCTTTCCGTCAGAACTCTTCTGTGCCGGGAATGCATTTGGCGCGCCGTTGGGCCAAACCTTTACCGTATCCACACGTGCGCCAAAGAATCTTGCCATCATGGCCGAAGGCATCTGAGGGCTGACACCGCCGCCTTGCGGGCGCATGCCGGCTCCCTGCGGGATCTCCGGCTGGGCCGCCAGGCTCAAAGCAAGCGCTGCGAAAGCGCCGATAAGAAATAACTTTCTCATATCGAATTAATAAAAACTACTGTTCCTTTGGTATGACCTTCCAGCGGACACGCCACGTCCCGTCGTTGAAGTCATGGCTTAATATCTTGAAAGTACCTATCTCCGATGTATTGGATACATGCGCTCCAATGCACGCACACGCGTCGTAATCTCCAATCCGCACAATCCTCAGCGTCTCCGAAACGCCCTCTGGCAGCTTGTCCAGATTCACGATCAATGCCGCCTGCTCACGCGTCATGAACTCGATTGTAACATCCAGGTTCCGCGCAATCACCTCGTTCACAACCGCCTCAATCTCAGCCACCTGCTCATCGCTTGGGCAAGCAGGAAGCACATAGTCACATTTGCTCTTCTTCCTCTCGATATGCGCATTCATGGACCTGGGACACCCGAACATCCTCACCATTGTGGCATTGAGGATATGCTCCGCGCTATGCGCCGGCTCATACTCCTGCTTGTTATGTGCGTTCAGAACAGGTTCTACCATAATCATTAAATTCCAAACAACAAATATAGGAAATTTACAGCAAGAAGAACAACGCCGCGCCCGTAACGGTTATGACAGTGCCAAGGATTTCCTTTGGAGATATCTTCTGGTGGTTGATAATGGAGTAGGGGACTATTATCAGCACCGGCGTCAGTGCCATCAGGGTGGAGGCAATTCCCGCGTTGGCATACTGCACTGCCATAAGAGACAGCGACACTCCCAGGAAAGGCCCGAAGAAGGTTGTCAGCAGGGCGAACTTCATCCCCTGGCGGTCATTCACCGCCGTCCTCAGCTGCGACGTCCTGCCCATGACCGCCAGCAGCAGGAAGAACCCGATGAACCCCGTGACCGCCCTGATGAGCGTCCCTGCAAAAGGCATCATTGCCGATACCCCGTGCGATACGTCATCCGGAAGCGCCGCCGCATAGTTTTCCAGGCCGATCTTGCTGAGCACAAGGCCCACGCCCTGCCCGATTCCTGCGCCAATTCCCAGCAGGACGCTGAGGAAAACTATGGAGAATCCCATCCTGATCAGGTTAAGGGGCAGGGCTCCCAGGCGGTGGCTGGCAATGTCCGCAAAGATTGCCGTGGCAGTCCAGCTCAGCGCCACAATCAAGGAAATAATCTCACCAAGGTGCTGCATATCGGGAATTGCAGGCTACTCGCTGCGGTGGCCGTAGAATAGCTGGAGGATTTCGAAGATCTCCAGACGGCCCAGGAACATCAGGATGACGCCAACTATCTTGGTGGCGGCGTTCATGGCGCCGTAGTTGTTCATCGACCCAACCTGGCCAAATCCCGGTCCCACGTTGCCAAGACAGGCTACCGCGGCGGAGAAACTGGTCTGGAGGTCATTGCCGAAACCGGTGAAACAAAGGCTTCCAACAGCAACGAGCAGGATGTATACGGCAATGAAGTTAAGGGCGTCCTCGACCTTGTCATGGCCTACGCTGCGGCCGTCAATGCGGACAGAGTAGAAACGGTTGGGGTTCCTTTGCTGGAGGATCCTTACCTGGACGGACTTGGCCATGATGATCATCCTGTCAATCTTGATACCTCCGGTGGTGGAGCCGCTGCAGGCGCATATCAGGGAGCATATCGTAAGCAATACCACGCAGAATGCCGGCCACAGATTGGTGTCCGTTATGGCGAAACCGGTTGTGGTTGTAAGCGAGATCACGTGGAAGAATCCTCTTCGCAGGCAGCCGGCAAAAGACTGGTAGATGTTTTCATACCACAGGTTGACGGAAACCGCAAGGGCAATGAACAGCATGAACAGGATATAAGTCTTCAGGGATGTGGAAAGGCCCTTTACGGAGCCCCTTCCCGTTATTGCAGACAGGAATACTCCAAAGTGGACTCCCGCGCATACCATGAACACCATGATCACGCATTCCACGGCGGGGGAGTTGAAAGCCGCTATGCTGGCGTTCTTTGTTGAAAAGCCGCAAGAGGAGCAGGAGGACATAGCGTGGCAGATGGCGTCGAACCAGTCCATTCCGGCAAAATGCAGGGATACGGCCGCTACTCCGGTGAGCACGCAGTAAGTCATGATGAGCAGCTGGATAATAGACCTGCGTTTTGTAGTGTGGTAGTTGTCCTTGGCTATGGCGGACATTTCCACATCGGAAAGGATGTTTCCAACGCCGCGCATGGATGGAAGGATGAGGAGCGCGAACATAACCACTCCTATACCTCCAATCCAGGAAGTGGACATCCTCCAGAAGAGGAGTCCGTCCGGCAGGGCTTCGATGTCGTCAATGATGGACGCTCCTGTGGTGGTAAAGCCGGAGACACTCTCGAACAGTGAATCGACCAGGTTGAAATCCTCGCTGAAGAGCAGGTATGGCAGGCATCCGAATATGCAGGCTACGAGCCATGAGAACACCACTATCGCGTAGCCCTCACGCCTGGAAATGCTGGATACGCCCTTGATGAAAACCAACGGGAAGATGCCCACGAGCAATCCTATGAACGCCGTGAAAAACAGCGGCAGGGTAGCCTGGTCAGGACCGCCTATGCAGGAGACTCCTCCTGCAACCAGCAGGAATCCCACTATGATAAGAAGGATCAGTCCAACATATCGTATGACTACCAACGGCCGCATATTAAATACAAAAATAGAAATACCAATTGATTAAACAAACTGATGAGGGCTGGAATCAACCTCTGACAGCCCGGATCAGTCCAGGCGCAGCTGGAGGCCGGCCTTGAGCCATAGGCCGGGCTGCGGGATGTTGGCGTGGTCAAAGTAGGTACGGTCCAGAAGGTTTTCCGCAGTGAGGAAGATACTCCAGGACGGCTCGTCCCAGGAGAGTTTTCCGTCAATTATGGTGTAGGGTTCGTATCCTACGATCCTGCCGGTGTCAGTGCCGTTCTCATACAGGCGGTAGCTGCCGCAGCGGTCGTGCCAGCGGGCGGACAGGTCCAGGTTCAGTTTCTCGAAAAACTGCAGGTCAATCTGGAAGACAATCTTGTTGCGGAGGTATTCCAGGGAGTAGTATGACTCGTAGCCCTGGTCAGCCTTCTTGTCCTGGTCAATGTGGGCGTAGCAGATGTTGACGGTGCGGATTGGGAACGCCGGTCTGCCAAGGAGCAGCTGAGGCTCAAGCCTCAGTGTGAGCTCCTCGCCCACGGCGTTTATTACGGAGTGGTTCACGGAGGTCCAGGGCGCATCGGGTGTGGAAGTGTCCTTGATCCAGTCAATGAGGTCAGTGCCGTGATGGTAGTAAATGGTGGCTATGGCGCGGATTCCGGTGGCCAGGTATTTGAGCCCGGCTTCGGCAGCCTGCATCTTTTCCGCCTTGAGGTTCTTGTCGGCCAGGTGGCCGCCCACGGAATAGTAGAGTTCCGTGAACGTGGGCATGCGCAGCGAGCTGTTGTACGATGCGTATGCCTTCCAGTGATCGGAAATCCTGAGGCTGGCGTCCGCGCCGGGGTACAGGCGGAGGGGCTCGTCGTTGCCGGTGTTCTTTGCCCCCGTGACCCCGGCGGAGAAGGTGAAGCGCTGAAGGATCACGTTGTGCTCCAGGTATACGTTGAAGTCCGTGCGGCTTAGGCCCACCTTGTAGGTGGCGTCGTGTCCCTTGACGGGAATTGCCTGGTCAAGGGGTTCGCCAAGGTTGGTGCTGATGATGCTCTCGTTCCTTACTTCCGCGCCGAAGGCGGTCCTTCCAAGGCGGCTCTGCGCCCAGCCTCCGATGTTTATTCCAAGCACGTTGGTGCGGTGGTAGTTGAAGGGATACTTCTCGCTGTGGCCGCGGAAAAGTTCGAAGCGGTCCTGGGTGTGGTTCCAGTAGAGGGAAGGCTTGAAGTGCAGTTTGCCGTAGGTCTCCGCCTGGATGGCGGTGTATGTCTTGAACAGGTGCTCGAACTGGTCGTCGTAGCGGGGGCTGTAGAATGTGTTGGAGCCGAAATCCTTCACGGAGAGGCCCGTGTGCCATTTCAGCAGGACTTTGCGGCCCTCGAATATGCCCTGGTAGAAGGCCTTGGAGGCTGCGAAGTCCGTGTTGGGGGTGCCCTCGCGGCTCAGGGTGTAGCCGTCGGTACGGGTATAGTTGAGGGAGAACTGGTTGGAGAACCTTCCGCTGTTGACGTTACCGCTCAGGCCTCCGCTGAAAAGGGCGTGGGAACCGCCTTCCACCCTGGCTGACACTCCGGTCTTTGAGTGGGTCTTGGTAACTATGTTCACGGCGCCCAGCAGGGAGGAGGTGCCGTAAGCCCGGGCGGTTGGGCCTTCCAGTATTTCAATGCGGTCTATCTCGCTGATGTCAACGGGGAAGTCTCCGGCGTTGTGCCCGGTCTGGGGGTCGCTGATGCTCACCCCGTTAAGCAGGATGGCAACCTGGTCGAAAGTGCCGCCGCGAATGCTGATATCGGTCTGCATTCCCATCACACCACGCTGGCGGACGTCAACGCCCACGGCGTATTTGAGAAGGTCGTTGATGCTGGTGGCGGGCATTGTGGAAAGGGCCACGCTATCCAGGACGGTGACCATCCTTGCGCTTTGGTTGAGGGTGAGGGGGACGCGGCTGCCGGTTACGGAGACGCTTTCAAGGGTGTAGACGGTTTCATCTTCAGGAAAGGGTTCCTGTGCCGAGGCCGTGAAAACGGACACGGCGGCCAGCAGACAGGATACCAGATAGAAACCTAGGTTTTTCATATCATTTTCAGGGGTTGCAAAGATATTGTTTTTTTAGTTATTTTGTAAAAATTTGAATTATATGATCACAGTTCAGAGAGGTGCCATATCTCGGATATCCCAGTGGATTCCAACAGACCGCAAGGTAATGGTGGTCACGGACAGCGGAGTGCCGTTCAAATATGCGCAGGCGGTGCTTGGGTGCTGCCCGCAGGGGTATTGCCACGTCTTTGAGCAGGGAGAGGATAACAAGACGCTGGATACCGTACGACGTATCCTGGAAGACTTGCTGGAAAATGGCTTTACGCGTTCGGACGCAGTGATTGCCGTTGGTGGAGGAGTAGTGGGGGATGTAGCGGGGTTTGCGGCATCGTGCTATATGCGCGGGATAGATTTCTACAATGTGCCCACCACGCTGCTCTCCCAGGTTGATTCCTCGATTGGAGGCAAGACGGGGGTGGACTTTGGCGGAGTGAAGAACGTCATAGGGGCGTTCTACATGCCAAAGGAAGTGATCATAGATCCCGATTGCCTCTCCACCCTTGACCCGCGTCTGCTTCACGAAGGCCTGGCGGAGGCCATCAAGATGGCCGCCACCAGCGATGCCTCCCTCTTCTCCTTCATAGAAGAGGCGGGCCCGCTGGAGCCCAGACTGGACAGGATAATCACCGGAGCCCTTGCCATAAAGCAGGCTGTGGTGGAGGCGGATCCAAAGGAGAGCGGCCTGCGCAGGGTGCTGAACTTTGGGCATACGGTGGGGCACGCCATAGAGGCGGCAAGCGGCGGAAGTGGAAATCCGCTTTTCCACGGAGAATGCGTAGCGGCCGGAATGCTGTATATGTGCTCCGATGCCGTCCGCGCGAGGCTTGAGCCGCTGCTTCGCCGGTATTCGCTGCCGGTGTCAGACCCGTTTGACGTGGATTCCCTCCTGGCCTATGTGGGCCACGACAAGAAAAAACAGGGAAGCACAATCACTGCGGTCTATGTAAATGAGATCGGCAGTTTTGAATTCCGCAACATGAATATGGAACAGATGCGCCAGTGCATCATCAAACATAAAAGCGCCCAGTTATGAAGAACAGCATAGGAACAAACGTCATCCTCACTTTGTTCGGGGAATCCCACGGACCGGCAATAGGGGCCGTGTTGGACGGACTTGCCGCAGGCATACCGGTGGATGAGGCGTTCATCGCCTCGCAATTGGCCAAAAGAAGGCCGCAGGGGCCCGTTGACACCGCCCGCCGGGAAAAGGATCCTTTCCAGATCCTGAGCGGCGTAAAGGACGGTTTTACAACGGGATCGCCGGTTTGCATCGTAATTCCCAACGAGGATACCAGAAGCGCGGAATATGAGGCTACAAAGGGCCTTGCGCGCCCGTCCCATGCTGACTACGTGGCGCAGGTGAAGTACGGGGGATTCCAGGACTACCGCGGCGGCGGGCACTTCAGCGGGAGGGTCACCGCGGCCATAGTGGCCGCCGGTGCCATAGCGCTGAAAGCCCTCGCGGCCAAGGGAATCCGCATAGGTACCCATATCCTTGAATGCGGCGGCGTGCGCGACACTGATCTCAACGCACTTGCCACACCGGACGGACTGGCCCTGCTGGACTCTTATGTGGATGCCCTGGGAGAGAAGAATTTCCCGGTTGTGGAAGACATAGAGGAGGCTGTCACGGCCAAGATATTGGAGGCCAAAGAGGACTGCGATTCGCTGGGCGGCATCATACAGACTGCCGTTACCGGCCTGGAGCCGGGTCTGGGCGAGCCTTGGTTCGACTCCCTTGAGGGAGTGCTCTCCAAGGCGCTGTTCGCCATTGGCGGAATCAAGGGTGTGGAGTTTGGCGCCGGATTCGGCTTCGCCTCAATGAAGGGATCCCAGGCCAACGACTCCTTCTGCATTGAAGACGGAAAGGTGCTTACGCGCACCAATAACAACGGCGGCATAAACGGCGGCATATCCAACGGGATGCCGGTAGTGTTCAACTGTGCCGTAAAGCCAACCCCGTCAATTGCAAAGGAACAGAAGACGGTCAACTTCCTTGAAGGACAGGACAGGCCCCTGTGCCTGAAGGGCCGTCACGATCCCGCGATTGTCAGGAGGATTTGCATTGTGGTTACCAGCCTGGTTGCCATTGTCCTGTGCGACGTGCTGGCAACCTCCAAAGGAACAGATTACCTGAAATAAAATGAAGTACGGACTCATAGGGGAGCGTCTGGGACACAGTTTCTCAAAGGACATACACGGTATGCTCTCTTCCGATCCGTATGAACTGGTGGAACTGGAAAGGACCGCCCTGGAGCCGTTCATGCTCAAGGCGGACTTCAAGGGAATAAACGTCACAATCCCATACAAGGAGGCCGTGATGCCGTATCTGGATGTCATATCCGCACCCGCCCGCAAGATTGGCGCGGTGAATACCGTGGTGAAAAGGGAAGGGAGGCTCTGCGGATACAACACGGATTTCGGCGGCCTGCTGGAGATGGCCAGGAATTCCGGGATAGATTTCGAGGGCCGCAGCGTGCTGGTCCTTGGCGCGGGCGGCGCGGCCAAGACCGCGGCCGCGGTGGCCCAGGAACTTGGCGCATCGGCCGTGAAGCTTTCCTCCAGGCATCCGGCTCCCGGGCAGCTTTCCCTGGAGACGATTGCTGACAGCGGGCACCCCGGCATCCACATAATAATCAACGCCACTCCTGTGGGTATGTTCCCGAACAACGGCGGACGCATCGTCACAATGGATTTGTTCCCTGATTTGCAGGGCGTGCTGGACTGTGTGTACAACCCTCTGCGCACCAACCTGGTTCTGGATGCGCTTGAGAAGGGCATCCCTGCCGTTGGAGGTCTTTCCATGCTGGTTTACCAGGCGTGCCTGGCCCGGGAGATCTTCACGGGAAATGAGATAGGCAGGGAAGTGTGGGATGATGTCCTGCAGCGCATATCGTCCTCAAAGGAGAACGTTGTGCTTTGCGGGATGCCGTCGTGCGGGAAAACCACCATTGGCAGGCTCCTGGCGGAGAAGACCGGCAGGGAAGTGATTGATACTGACCAGATTGTAAGGCAGAATGCAGGTGTGGAGATAGCTGATATCTTCCGGACACAAGGGGAAGCCGCGTTCAGGAAGATGGAGACTGACGCCATTGCCTTCATCGCTCCGGAACAGGGAAAGATCATTTCCGTTGGCGGCGGCGCCGTGATGAATCCCCTGAACGTACATCTTCTTAAGATGAACGGAAAGGTGGTGTTCATTGACAGGCCTTTGGAACTGCTGGTTCCCACCGGAGACCGTCCGCTGTCTTCAGATATGGATAAACTAAGGACGATGTATGGCGTGCGGAGGCCTGTTTACCTGCAGGCCGCGGATGCCGTGGTTGTCAATGACGGCACCCCTCAGGAGTGCCTTGAAAAGATAAGTAGTGTATTAAAAGGATAGATTATGAACATGACACAGAAAAGGGCTTTGCTGGAGCCCAAGAGCATCAAGGAGATGTATCCTGTTTCCGCTTCCGGTAAGCAGGCCAAAGAGTTGAACGACAAGCAGATACAGGATGTGATGTATGGTCGTTCGGACAAACTGATCCTTGTAATAGGCCCATGCTCCGCGGACCACGAAGACCCGGTTATCGATTATATCAGCCGCCTCCGTCCTGTCCAGGACAAGGTGGCGGACAAGATTGTCATCATACCCCGTATCTATACCAACAAGCCTCGTACTACCGGTGCCGGATACAAGGGAATGCTGCATCAGCCGGATCCTGACGCCCGCCCGGACATCCTCAAGGGACTCATCGCCATCAGGAAACTGCACATGAGGGCGCTCAACGAGACTGGTTTCTCCTGCGCCGACGAGATGCTCTATCCTGAGAATCACAACTACCTTTCCGACCTGCTGTCATACGTAGCCGTGGGCGCGCGCAGCGTTGAGGACCAGCAGCACCGCCTCACCGCCAGCGGGCTTGACATCCCTGCCGGAATGAAGAACCCCACCAGCGGTGACCTTTCCGTGATGATGAACTCCATCCGCGCGGCGCAGGGCGGACATACCTTCATCTACCGCAACTGGGAGGTGGAGAGCAAGGGAAATCCCATGGCACACGCCATATTAAGGGGATTCGTGGACAGTTACGGCAAGAGCCATCCCAACTATCATTATGAGGATTTGCTGCGCCTGTACGAGATGTTCCAGGACGCGCCGGACATCAAGAATCCGTCCGTGATAGTGGACTGCAACCATTCCAATTCAGGAAAGCAGTTCAATGAGCAGATCCGCATCGCAAAGGAAGTGCTCCACAGCATGAGGCACAACGACCATCTCCGCCCCATGATAAAGGGCCTGATGATTGAGTCCTACATAGAGGACGGAGCCTGTGTCCAGGGGGAGTTTACCTATGGCAAGTCCATCACAGACCCCTGTCTTGGATGGGAGAAAACAGAAAGGCTGATATACGAGCTGGCGGACCTCCTATAGCACTACGCTCTTATAATTTCCCGCTATGATAAGCCTGTCGCAGATGGCCTTCATCTGCGTGATAAGGTCTTTGCCTTCAGGGGATTCTGCGTCACCGTCAAGTTCCGCAAAGAATGAGTGGCCCCACATTGCACCCTTGATGGGCCGGCTGCGCAGGTTGCTCATGTTGAAGCCCTGTGCCCCGATCAGGTTTAGCACGTTGGCCAGGGCACCGCATTCGTTCCTGACTGTGAATATCAGGAAAAAGTGATTGCGTTCGTTTTCCGGAAGCTTGTTCTGTATCCTTGAGAATATTGCAAAGCGAGTGGTGTTGACGGGGGATGTGTTGATGCCTTTTTCAAGTATGTCAAGGCCATAGAGCTCCGCGTTCTCCTTGGAGGCGATGGCGGCCAGTGTGCCGTCGCCCCTGTCCGCAACGGCCTTGGCACCTGCCGCGGTATTCCAGGACGGCTCGGTGGCAAGTTTGTGGATGCGGATGAAGTCTCCGCACTGGGAAAGCGCCTGGGGGTGGCTTATCACCTTCTTGATGTCCGATGTCTGCGCTCCTTTGACGCCCAGCAGGTAATGCTCTATCTTGTATTCCGCCATCACG
Organism: Bacteroidales bacterium; assembly: GCA_017619675.1. Taxonomy (GTDB): domain Bacteria; phylum Bacteroidota; class Bacteroidia; order Bacteroidales; family UBA932; genus Cryptobacteroides. The sequence continues at coordinate 35,383 of JAFZRX010000013.1, forward strand.
TTTATGAAGAGTTCTCCCGTGTATGCCAGGTCAAGGACGTTGCCCACGTCTCCTGCGTAACTGTTCTCCATTGGCAGCGCCACGCTCTCCACGACACCGTCCACGCAGGCCTTATAAGCCGATTCGAAGTCCGGAAAGGCGATGAGCTGCGCCGAGGGGTAAAGCTTGCGCGCCGTGATATAAGCGTATGCGCCCGGAAGACCGCTGTAGCCCACCCTCATGCCAAACTGCAACCTGTTCTGATAGTCCCTGGAGAGTTCCATCATCTTGGCGGTGAGCAGTTTGTAATACTCCTTTATGTCATTGTCCTGAACATTGTCCATCGCACGCTGGAGGACTATCTTTTCCCTTTCCGGGTCAGTGACGGGAAGCCCAAGTTCTTTCTTTATGTCAATGACGCCGGCCGCAAGTTTCATCCTCTGTTCGAAAAGGGCCGCCATCTGCTTGTCTATTTCCAGGATTTCTTTCCTGATCGCTGATAAATCTTTTTCCATAATCGCAGGTAAAGATACATTATTTAAGCAAAAATGACTACTTTGTGCAGGATTTTGGACAGTCCGTCGTTATAATAATGTAACAAAACACACTTGGGTTATGAAAACTGCCAGATATTGCATCTTATCGTTTGTATTGCTGGTACTGCCATTGTTCCTGCAGTCCTGCAAGAAAGAAGAAGATTTAGTCCGCGTTTCAACGGCAATCGCCACTCTCAAGCCAAATCCCGCGCTTAATTCCGTAGTCTTCAAGGTTAATGACCAGCTTTTCCTGTATCCGGTAAACATATCGGACAGGGAAATAAGCACGGAGGAAAGGCGCGTCCTGATCGAATTCCGCAAGCCAAAGGAGTCAGAGGCCCTGCCAATGTCAAGCGTAGGTCCGCAGATATATGTCACCTGGATCAAGCTCATCCTCACCAAGCCTCTCGCAGAAGACCTTGGAGAAGAGGGGAACATAGAGGAGTACGGTCAGGATCCGGTGGAGATAGTCAAGGACTGGATGACCCTGGCGGAGGACGGATACATGAACATCTGCTTCCGTACAATGTGGGGTGGACGGGCCACGCACTATATCAACATGGTATATACTCCTGAACCGGACAACCCATACTGCGTAACCTTATATCATGACGCTCAGGGTGACTACCCGGACCACAGTGCAGACGCCCTTGTAGCCTTCAAGCTTGACGGCCTCCCTGACACCAACGGCCAGACCGTTGCCCTCAAGGTCAAGTGGATGTCCTTCAGCGGTGCAAAGAGCACCACGTTCGATTATTGTACCCCAACAGATTAGTGCATAGCCCGCATCAAAAAGTTTCCGTGATCGTTCCCGTCTACAACGTGGAACAGTATATCCGTCAGTGCGCCCAGTCCCTGTTCTCACAGACCTGGGAAGACACTGAGTTCATTTTCGTGGATGACGGAAGCCCTGACAGATCCGTGGAAATCATTCAGGAAGTCCTGGAAGCATTCCCCAATCGCAAGGACAGGACAATGATCCTCCACGAGCAGAACAAAGGGCTGCCCCAGGCCAGGATGACGGGCCTGAGGAAAGCCACCGGAGACTATATCATCCACGTGGATTCCGACGACTGGGTGGAACCAAACTACATTTCCACACTTGTCCAAAAGGCCGTGGAGACTGATGCGGACATGGTCTATTGCGACTACTATAAGGAATACAGGAACAAGCCGCATAAGATTGCCCGTGAAGCCACGCTGTCCCCTCCGGACGGTCCTGCGGCTCTGGATGCCATGCATAACAGCAGGATCCGGGCCTATATGTGGAACAAATTGCTCCGCCGCTCCCTGTATGACCTTGACAACCTCTTTGTCCCGATACGCCCGTACCACGAAGACATCGTCTTCCAGAGCCAGCTCCTATATAATGCGAAGAAGTGCGTGCACGTATGGGAACCGCTGTACCATTACAGGCGCAGGCGCGGCGGCGCCCTGACGGGCAGCCACGTGGTTAGGAACAGGCGCTATTCAGCGGAGAACATGCTGGCGCTGTACAAGGCGCTTCCAAAGGACAGCGGGCCGCTCACGGTGTGCGGCACCGATGTCCTCATGCGCGCCGGCTGGTACTGCTGCGCCACGCTGGACTTCAAGCTGCTGGCCTCCTGCCCGGAGGTGGTGGAGTTCCTGGCAACCAAGAAAGACATTCCAGACAACAGGGTTACGATTCCAAAACAGAGATACACAAAGATTTGCTGCAAAGTTTTATCTTTGTGTCATGGAAAATGAAAGAAGCGTAGATACCCTTGCCCGATATATCATCCGTATCGGGGGCATAGCCTTGATCGCGGCTATCTGCTGGCTGTTCCGCAGCGTGCTGGTATATATCATAGCGGCATTTGTTGTTTCTCTTATAGGACAGCCCCTCAAGAGATTGCTCAAGAAGATCAAGATTGGCGGGAAGTCCGCTCCGGACGCCCTGCTCGCATTGCTGTGCCTTGCCATTATCTTCACGGTCCTGCTCTTCATAATCAAGCAGATAATCCCTATCACCGCGGGAATAGTGCGGGACGCTTCCATAATGAACAGCAGCGGCGCCATTTCCCAGCGCAGCATCCTGGAAAAGATCAATGAATGGGTGATCAGCGTCTTCCCATGGGTGGGCGCTGACTTTGACGGCACGGCGCTCCTCATGGACAAGCTTTCGCAGGTGCTCAGCGTATCGTCAGTAGGAGGATTGCTGGGTTCTGTGGCATCGGCGGTAGCCAGCCTGGTGATTGGGGCTTTCGCAACGCTGTTCATTTCCTTCTTCTTCATCAAGGACGAGACCCTGTTCAGGCGCATCGTCAGCTCCCTGGTGCCGGACCGCATTGAGAGCAGGGTGGTAAAGACTATCCACGACATTGAGAAACTCCTTTCCCGCTATTTTGTGGGAATCATCATAGAGGTGTTCGGAGTGATGCTGCTGGATTTCCTGGGACTGTTCTTCATAGCCAGGATTGGAGTCAACTCCGCAATTGGCATTGCGTTCATTGCGGGTATACTCAATGTGATCCCCTACGTTGGACCTTTCATTGGAGAGGTTGTGGGAGTAGTGCTCTGCGTGGTGCTCAAATACGGCGCAGGAGTGGGCCTGAATGTGAATATATGGATTTTCGCCCTCATTGTATTTGCGGTAATGCTGGCCACCCAGTTGGTGGACAATATGGTTTACCAGCCGGTTATCTATTCGTCCAGTATCAAGGCGCATCCGCTTGAGATATTCATAGTCCTGCTGCTTGCGGGAAGCCTGGGTGGTGCTGTTGGCCTGCTGGTGGCAATCCCGTCATATACGGTAGTGAGGGTAGTGGCAAGCCGGTTCTTCTCTGAATTCAAGCCTGTGAAACGTCTGATACCTGATATAGAAAACGAGAACCTGGACGAACTGTTATGAGAGAACTCCTCCGGAAATGGGCTGAAAGCAGCCTTATACTGCGCATATTGTGCGGTCTGGTAATAGGTGCCGCCCTGGGCCTTGTGGTCCCGCAATGGACCGGAATAGGCATTCTGGGGCAGGTTTTCGTGGGCGCGCTCAAGGCAATCGCTCCAATCCTTGTGGCCGTGCTGGTGATGTCCTCCATCGCCAGGGCCAAGGGAGGCCTTGGACCGCGTTTCCGGACGGTTATCATACTTTACCTGCTGACCACTTTCGTGGCCGCACTGGTGGCGGTATCCGGCAGTTTCCTCTTCCCGGTTACCATCAAGCTGGAAGGGGGAGAGGCGGGCAACCTGCCTGGCGGCCTGGCCGACATCTTCTCGTCCCTGCTGAACAATATGGTGGCCAATCCGGTACTGTCACTGACCACCGCCAACTATATGGGAATCCTCTTCTGGTCCGTGATAATAGGTGTGGCCGCAAGGCTCACCCGCAGCCAGACGGTCATCAACTTCTTTGGAGAACTCTCCGACGTGGTTTCCCTGGCCGTCAAGTGGATTATCCAGTTCGCCCCGTTCGGAATCCTTGGCCTGGTGTTCACCTCTGTGTCTGAAGGAGGCCTGGGCATCTTCTCCGATTATGGCAGGCTGGTGCTGCTGCTCGTAGGCTGCATGCTGGTTACCTCGCTCATATTCAATCCCATACTCGCCTTCATCTTCCTCCGGAAGAATCCATATCCGCTCCTCTGGCAGTGCCTCAAGGAGAGCGGCCTCAGCGCCTTCTTCACGCGCTCTTCGGCCGCGAATATCCCCATGAACCTGGCCCTCTGCAAGAAACTCGGCCTTGACGAAGAGTTCTACTCCGTGAGCATCCCGCTGGGCTCAACCATCAATATGGACGGAGCCGCGGTCACCATCACGGTACTCACCCTCGCGGTGGCCAACACCCTGGGCATGGAGGTCAGCTTTGGCAGCGCGCTGCTGCTGAGCGTGATGGCAACCCTGGGCGCCTGCGGCGCATCCGGCGTTGCCGGCGGCTCCCTGCTGCTGGTGCCAATGGCCTGCTCCCTTTACGGGATTCCGCAGGACATTGCCATGCAGGCCGTCGCCGTGGGATTCATCATCAGCGTAGTCCAGGATTCCGTTGAAACCGCCCTCAACTCCAGCGGCGACGCCTTCTTCACCGCCGTCGCGGAGTTACATGATAGACGTCGCGGCAGGGGGTGTTAGTCCTTAATCCGTGGCCTGACGCATTCGATTCCGGCTGGACCTACTGCGGAGAATTTGACGGAGATACCTCCCGCTTCGGTAAATCCGTGCTTAGAAAGACCGCGGACAAGAAGCTCGTTGACACCAACAACTCCACCAACGACTTCACCCCCAACGCAACACCGTCTCTCGCTGAATAAAGAGTAGGGAATAGATTATACAAAAAGGCAGGATGACCGTGAGGCCACCCTGCCTTTATCTTTGTCAGCCGGATTAGAATGCGGCGATGAGTTCGTCGTTGGTGTAGGCGTCTGCGCCGTAGCACATCTTAAGGTATGCGAGGCCGCCCAGATAATCCTCCTCAGTGAAGGAGTCGGTGGCTTCCTTTGCAACCACGACGTCATATCCGAGGCAGAAGGCATCGGCTGAAGTGTGGCGGCAGCACATGTGTGTGTGCAGGCCGGTGATAATAACTGTCTTGACGCCAAGTTCCTTCAGGAGGATGTCAAGGTCTGTCTGGAAGAAGCCGCTGTAACGGCGTTTGGGAACAACGTAATCCTTGTCGCAGAGCTTGAGCTCAGGGATAACCTCTGCACCGGGTGTGCCTTTGATTGCGTGGTCTCCCCAGATTATGAGTTCACGGTCAATTCCGGGAAGATGGCAGTCGTTGCAGAAAATAACGGGAACGCCCTTTTCACGGGCAGCGTCAAGAAGACGGGCGGTGGCGGGAACTATAGCCTTGCCACGGTCACATGCGAGAGATCCAGTTACGAAGTCATTGAGCATGTCAACGACTAAGATTGCGGGTTTGTTCAGTTTATCCATTTTATCTGTTTGTGATTTGTTTGCTTATGGTGGAGCAAATATAAAAAATATTCGGAACTTCTAATGAAGCTCCGAATACAAAGACTGTGCAAGATATAATTATCTCTTGATGAATTCCACGCGGCGGTTCTGCGCGCGGCCTGCTTCCGTGCTGTTGTCAGCTACGGGTTCGTGGCTTCCCTTGCCCACAGGACGCAGGTTGAAAGGATCTACGCCTTCCTTCTCAAGCGCCGCAACAACGGCCTCCGCACGCTGCTGGCTCAGCGGATCGTTCACAGCGTCAGAGCCCTGGTTGTCAGTATGTCCCTGTACCTCGAAGCGGGCTGTAGGATTCTTCTTCATATACTCCGCAACCTTCTGGATTTCCTCCATTGATTCCGGCTTCAGAGTAGCCTTTCCGGTCTCGAACAGGATGTTGTTGGTTACGAACTTTCCGGTCTCGGCAATAGCCTTTTCCACTGCGGTCATAGACTGCTCATTGCGGTCATACAGTTCAACAGCGCCCTTTGCGATCACAACATTGCGGATAAAAGTCAGGTTTGAATAATCGAAAGGTACCTGGAAAGACATCCACGTAGGCTGCTTGACCTTGGGCAGGTTGATCACCCGGTTGCCGTCAAAGTAAACCTTCAGCGCGCGCTTGTTGAACGAAAGCGCCACATGGTGCCAGCCCTGCTTGAATTGGTATTCAAAGCTCACTTCCCTGGTATCCGCGGTGCCCGAGTCATTATTATAATTGGCATGATGGCTCGCCTCAGCGCACACGCCATGTACCAATACAAAAGCGACGCCTCCGCCATAATAACCGCTCCATTCTGAACGGTCCGTATTATCGGCCAGACAGAGTTTCAGGTCATTCAAGCCCACGTCATCCTTGCTTTCCCAGTAATAGAAATCATACTCTATGGTGAACTCTTCAGGCAGATAGGCTCCCTGTTCCTTGATCAACGGCGTGATGACACCGTTGTTGGTAATCTCTACTGCCTTGATCCCGCCCAGGGTCTTGACCTCGGCACCGCCGTCCAGCAAATCCCACTTGGAAGGGAATTCGCCCACAACCTCATTAGTGAAGTCATCCTCGAACAGAATGACTTCGCCCCGCTTGAAGTCAGTTGACGTGGCCGCCTGGGGATTATCGACACCTACGGAAGGAGCATTCACTTCTTCAGCGGCATTGTTGTCATTCTTATTTCCCGTCGCTTTGTTGACGGCATTGTTGATGGCGTTCTCCACCTTCTCGCCTACGGCGTTCTCTACGGCCTGTTTGGCCCTTTCCCCGATATTCCTGAGAATACCCTGGGCGCTGGCGCTTCCGCACAGCAGCATGAAGCTCGAAACGAGCAAAAGAATCTTTTTCATATCTTTTTGTATAGATTAATTTTCAACGGAGTTAAAGTTCATCATCTTTGGGGCCAATAGCACCACCCCATAGGGTGGAAATGCCCACACTTTAGTATTGCTTTTAAGGAAATGCTGTATCTTTACTTTGTGAAACGATTTGCTCCCATATTGCTCTCAGTCCTTTTCTGGACCATTTCCTGCAACATTGCACTTGCGGATTACAACGACCACCGCGGACATAACGTGGATTCGCTGGAGGTGGTGGTGGCACGCTGGACCCCGTCCGATATCCAGACTGCGTCCGACAGTGAACTCGGAGACCTTGCCCTGGCCTATGACGGCCTCATGCAGGGTTACCTTCAGGTGAACGGAGTGAAAAGCGAGTATTACGCCCGCAAACTTCTGGACCTAGCCGTATCCAAAGGCTGGCAGAGTTCCGTCAAGGATGCCGCCAAGATAATAGGGCAGATTTTCTGGGCAAAGGAGCAGTATGACAGCGCCGCCGTCTATTACGGCATAGCCCTGGACGCCCTTGACAAGATGGCCGCCGGGGCCACCTCGCCAACCAATCCGGAAGGGTATGACCAGGAAAAGCTTGACGACGGCTATTCGTCAATGTACGGCACCCTGGGCAACCTTTACAATATGATGGGGGACCTTGACAAGGCTTTCGATTACTATGCAAAGGCCGGGGAAATCTTTGACCGATACGGCTGGAACGAGAGCAACGCCGTGCTGTACTACAACATGGGCGAAACCTGGTATGACCAGGGAGACTATGACAAGGCCCTGGAGTGCTACCAGAAAGCGCTGGGCTATGGCCGGACCGCCGGGGACTCCCTTTGGATAGCCACGCCCCTTAAGGGCCTGGGCCTGGTGTATTTCACCCAGGGAAAGACCCGCAAGGGCCTGCGCTGCCTGGAGGAGGCGGACAGGTATTACTCCCTTCACGAAGACCAGGAATTCCGCGCCAGGCTCGAGACGCTGGGCATAATGGAGAACGTTCTCAAGGAACAGCGCCGCCAGTTGTGGTGGATAGTTGGCGTCCTGGCCTTGGCGCTGCTGCTTACTGCAGGATTCTTCCTGCTGGCAGGCAAGCTGCGCCGCTCGCGTAAGGACAACAGGGAAGTTGGTGAAGTCCTGGAGGAGACGCTAGCGGAGATGCCCGCCGCCCCGGGCGCGCCTGTCCTGTCGGACCGTGAAATGGAAATCCTGCGCCTGATGGCTGAGGGCCTCACCGGTCCGCAGATTGCGGACAGGGTCTGCCTCAGCCCTGAGACCATAAAATGGTACCGCAAGAAACTCCTGGTGAAGTTCGACGCAGCCAACACCCCGGAACTTATCTCCAAGGCCAAGGATTCCCGCCTCCTGTAGTCCATTCCCACAATATTGCAGGGATTGCGGAAAAATGCTTAAATTTGTTAATCATTAGATTAACGAGATGGAAACTTCCGCAAAGGCAATACTTAAGGAGTATATGGACAAGCTTCCGCAGTTCCTTGAGCAGGAGCGTATCCTTAAGCAGGTCCTCACATCCGCATTTAATAAGGCGGGGCTGCACGTGGCGGCCATAGAATCCCGTGTAAAGTCGTATGAATCCCTGGAAGGGAAACTCCGGATAAAGGGGGAGAAGTACAACTCCCTTGCGGATATCACGGACATTCTGGGCCTCAGGATCATCACTTATTATACCGATGACGTAGACAAGGCGGCCTCCCTGGTGGAAAGGCTTTTTACCGTGGACTGGGAGAATTCCGTGGACAAGCGCAAGCTGTTGGAGACGGACAGTTTCGGATACCTGTCCCTGCATTATATATGCTCCACCACAGAATTCCCGTACCGCCTTGAGATCCAGATGCGCACGCTGCTGCAGCACGCGTGGGCCAACATGGACCACGACACGGGCTACAAGAGCGGCGTGGAGATTCCCGGCCGCTACATGCGCTCCATGAGCCGCATGGCCGGCCTGCTGGAACTTGTGGACGAGGAATTCAGCCGTATACGCGTGGAACTGTCAGACTACAGGCGCAAGGTTCAGTCCCTTGTAGCGTCCGGCAACCTGTCGGAAGTGCCGCTTGACGGAGACAGTTTCAAGAGTTTCCTGGAAATCAAGCCTTTCAACGCCCTGAACGGCCGTATTGCCACTATGAACCAGGCGGAGATACAGGAAGTTCCGCTCATGCCTTATCTGGCCGTCTTCAAGGGCCTTGGATGCAAGAGCCTTGGGGATATCGCGGACATGATCAAGAATTACTCGGAGGCGGCATTCCAATTAGCCTGCTACCAGATTGGACTAACAGATCTGGACATCATTGCGTCCTCGCTGGGTCCGCAGGACCTGTGCATAGCATATATACTCAAGAACGGAGGCGGCCGCGCCGGTATCAAGTACCTGTTCGACCTGCTCAACGGCCCGGCGGAATCCAACGGCGACATTGCTGACATGCTTATGGAGCAGGCCTCCAGTCTACCCTTTATGAATCAATAGTTTATGGCAAACAACCCTTTGGATACAAGCCTTTTTGACCATGCGGTCACATTCGCTGTCAAAGCCCATTCCGGCACGGAACGCAGGGGCAAGGGCTTCCCTTATATAGTGCATCTGATGGAGGCCGTGGAAATTGTGGCCACCATCACGCCGGACCAGGAACTGCTGGCGGCGGCGATGCTCCATGACACGGTGGAAGACACTCCCATTACGGTGGCGGACCTGCGCCGGGAGTTCGGGGAGCGCATCGCCTCCATAGTGGAGGCGGAAAGCGATGTGCGCAACGAAGGCGAGAGCGAGGCGGAGAGCTGGCACAGGCGCAAGCAGGAAGCCATCGACAGGCTTACCGCGGCGCCGATGGAGGCCAAGATCGTAGCCCTGGGCGACAAGCTCTCCAACATGAGGGCCATTGCCAGGGATTACGCGGAGATAGGTGACAACCTCTGGAAACTCTTCCACGTATCGGAAAAGGAAGAGCACGAGTGGCATTACAGGGGCCTGGCGCATGCGCTTAAGGACCTGGAAGTGACGCCCGCGTACAGGGAGTTCGTTTATTTGATAGAGGAAGTTTTCGGCATATAGATGCAGGCGACAAGGATAGATCTTGAAGATTACGTCCTGAGCGGGGGCGGAGCGAACGGGGAGAGTTATTTCAAGAAGAATGACCCGTCCGTGCTGCTCAAGCTGTATTTCCCTGGAAAGGTGACGCAGCCGCTGGACGAACTGCTGCTGTCCCGCAAGGTGTTCGAGGCCGGGATTCCGGTGCCGGAGCCGGGGAAGTACGTGGTGACTGGTGACGGCCGCTGCGGAATTCTTTTCAAGAGGATACACGGTAAGGTGTCCTATGCCAGTGCGGTGGGAAACAATCCCGGCAAAGTCCGGGAATACGCATACGAATTCGCCGCAATGTGCAGGAAACTGCACGCCACAAAAGTGGATACGGCCGTCTTCGAAAGCGTCAAGGACAGGTACCTTGGCATCCTCAAGGGAAACGTATTTTTTACTGACGCCCAGAAGGAGAAGATAGGGGAGTTCATTATGAAGGCGCCGGACGCGGACACCGCGATACACGGTGACCTCCAGTTCGGGAACGCAATCTTCACTGAGGACAGGCAGTACTTCATCGATTTGGGGGACTTCTGCTACGGGCACCCGTACTTTGACCTTGGGATGGTTTACCTCACCTGCAAGTTGGGGGATGAGGAATTCACCCGCGAAGTCTTCCACATGGACAAGGGGACGGCGGCAAGGTTCTGGGATGCCTTCGCCAAGGGGTATTTCGGGGAAGACGTGCCGCTTGTAGAGATAGAAAATGAGATCCTGCCGTATGCGGGACTCAAGACGCTGATCATTGAGCGCGATACGGGTTATCCGTTCCCAAGATACCGTAAAGTGCTGGAACAGACAATATTATAGAAATGGCAAAGGCTAAGGATACAATAAGGCAGATAGCATCTTTCCAGGGCATAATGATGGTCCTGGTGGCGGCCGTGCTGCTTGCGGCCACCAGCATCATCCAGAGCTACTACGCCCGCAGGGGCCTCCTGATGCAGGCCGAGCAGCAGGCCAGCAGGGAACTGACCATCTCCCAGCTCAGGATAGAGGATATTACGGATCCTGTTGAAGCGGTAGTGGACAACACCGCGTGGATGGTGGAGATGAACCTTTCCAATCCGGACAGCCTGCACTTCATGCTCCGGAAAATCCTGGACAACAATCCCATACTTGCGGACGCCGCGATAGGCTTTGCCGCGAACTATTATCCTGACAAGGGTTATTGGTACGAGCCCGTAGTGGCGCGCAGGGACAATGGAGAATATGAAGAGATGGTCCTTGGCTCCCCGTCACACGATTACTTCAATCTGGACTGGTACTCGGGCACTGCAAAGACCGGTGAGAGGAAATGGAGCGAGCCGTATTATGACGAGAGCGCGGGCCGCACTACCGTTATCACATATTCCAGCCCCGTGAGGGATACTGAGGGGAACATAGTGGCGGTTATTTCCGCGGACCTGACCCTGGAATGGCTGGCGGAACTCCTCCAGGATGTCCAGCCATACCCCAATACCTACAGCACCCTCGTGAGCCAGAACGGCCAGTTGCTGGTCACCTCTTCCGCGGACAGGACTCCGCAGGATGTCATTGAGTATACCCGTCTCATTGAGAGTACCGGCTGGATCATGTCCATCGTGATTCCCAGGAACGAGATTTTCCGTACCGTAAACCGGCTTTCAGAATTCTTGGGACTGCTGCAGCTGCTAGGTCTGGGCCTGCTGGCCTTCATTGCCGTGAGGTCAGTCAAGGACCAGAGCAAGCTGGAAAAAGTCCGCTCCAAGAAAGACAAGCTGGACAACGAACTCCGCATTGCCCGGGAGATCCAGATGGCCATGCTCCCCAAGACCTTCCCGCCTTTCCCTGAAAGGAATGACGTGGACCTCACCGCCACCATCGTACCTGCGAAGGAGGTGGGCGGAGACATATACGACTTCTTCATCAGGAACGACAAACTGTTCTTCTGCATAGGCGACGTCAGCGGCAAGGGCGTCCCCGCCGCCCTGGTGATGGCGGTGACGCGCAGCCTCTTCCGCACCGTGTCGGCGCATGAGAAGAGCCCCATGCGCATAGTATCGTCAATGAACGAGAGCATGTCGGAGATGAACGACAGCAACATGTTCGTGACCTTCTTCTGCGGTGTGCTCAACCTGAACAGCGGCCACCTGCGCTACTGCAACGCAGGTCACAACGCGCCGCTGGTCCTCGCGGACAAGGTGGAGCGCCTTTCCGTGGTGCCCAACCTGCCGTTGGGCGTGATGCCGGAAATGCAGTATGAGGAGCAGGACTGCTACCTTGCGGAAGGCAACTCCCTGTTCATGTACACGGACGGCATCACGGAGGCGGAGAACGCCTCCCGCGAACAGTTCGGCGAGAGCCGGGCAATGGAGACGCTGGGCGTCGGGCTGGACGTGACGGAGAACCAGGAGCGCATCCTTTCCAGCGTCAAGGCCTTCGTGGGCGAAGCCGAGCGCAGCGACGACCTCACCATGCTCATAGTCCGATACCTTGGCGCTGACAAGTCCAAGGAGAGCAGGCGCAGCCTTGTGCTCCGGAACGATATCCAGCAGATTCCGCATCTGGCAGAGTTCATCCTTTCTATTGCCGATGAGAAGCACCTGGGCAACAGCGTCGCCACCAACCTCAACCTCGCGCTTGAGGAGGCCGTCACAAACGTGATGCTGTACGCGTATCCCAAGGATACGGAAGGCATCATAGAGATAGAGGCGCTGATCAAGGATAACTCCCTGATTTTCAAGGTTATGGATAGCGGAAAACCTTTCGATCCCACCTCCGTTCCGGAAGTGGATGTCACCAAGGACCTGGCTGACAGGCCCATAGGCGGTTTGGGAATACATCTTGTACGGAAGATTATGGACGAAGTGCGCTACAGCAGGGAAGACGGGCGCAACATTTTCACAATGATAAAAAACATCTGAGATATGGAAGTTAATATAATTGAAAACGAATCCGTCATCACGGTTGAACTCAAGGGCAGGATGGACACTGCGGCTTCCCAGGAGGTGAGCGGCAAGATCCTTCCACTCCAGGAAAAGGCGGAGAATACCATAGTCATGGACTGCTCCCAGTTGAGTTACATTTCCAGTTCCGGCCTCAGGCTGTTCCTTGCCCTGCGCAAGTCAGCCGCCGTCAAGGGCGGAAAGGTTGTAGTCAGGAACATAAACGACGACATCCGAACCGTATTCATGATGACCGGATTCCTTAACCTGTTCCAAATAGAAACCGCATGACGCTCCCTCTGTCAATCTTTTCCGTGAACCTGCTGTCGGACAACCTGCTGTTGCTCGCCTCCATACTGGTGTTCGCGGCCATCCTCATCACAAAACTGGGTACCCGCATAGGCACGCCCACCTTGCTGCTGTTCCTGCTGTTGGGAATGCTGGCGGGCAGGGACGGCCTGGGCCTGGAGTTCGAGGACTTTGAACTGGCGGAGTCCATAGGCCATTTCGCAATGACCATAATCCTGTTCGCGGGAGGACTGGAGACATCGCTGGCGGATACAAAGCCGGTGATGAAACAGGGCATACTGCTGTCCACGCTGGGAGTCTTCCTTACCGCGGCGTTCACGGGACTGTTCACATATCATGTGGCAGGCAGTTACATAGGTGCCTTTGGAGCCTCATTCATGAGCTGCTTCCTGCTGGCGGCGGTCATGTCCTCTACGGACTCCGCATCGGTATTCTCAGTGCTCAGGGGCAAGAAGATGCATCTGAGGCAGAACCTGGGTCCTCTCCTGGAACTGGAATCCGGAAGCAACGACCCAATGGCGTACGTGCTCACAATCCTCCTGGTGCAGATGCTGTCCACAAAGCACCTGGGCCCCCTGGCCCAGTTCGGGATGGTGTGGACAGGATGCTGGACGCTCCTGCTGCAGCTGGCAGTTGGATTCGCGGTGGGAATAGGAGTGGGCTTCGGCTCAAAATGGCTGCTTGAGCGCGTGCAGCTGCCTGGAAAGCAGTTGTATTCAGTCCTTATCCTCAGCATAGGTTTCCTGACAAACGGCCTGGCCTCCATCCTTTACGGAAACGGCCTCCTGGCCCTGTATGTGTGCGCCATAATCATCGGCAACAACGCCAAGCTGCCGCACAAGAAGGAGATCCTGAGTTTCTTCAAGGGCATGACCTGGCTGATGCAGCTGCTCATGTTCTTGATGCTTGGCCTTCTGGCAAGGCCGTCGGAGTTCGGCGGCATTGCCGTTCCGGCTCTGATCATTGGCCTGTTCATGATGTTCGTGGCGCGTCCTGTAAGCGTGTTCCTGTGCCTTCTTCCGTTCAGGAAGATTACCCCCAAGGCCAAACTCTTCGTGTCCTGGGTGGGTCTCAAGGGCGCGGGTCCAATCCTGTTCGCCCTGTGTCCCGTAGTGGCCGGACTTGAAGGAAGCACGGAAATCTTCAACATAGTATTCTTCATTACCCTCATATCCCTGCTGCTGCAGGGAATGACCCTGTCTCCTATGGCCAAGTGGCTGAAACTCAGTTACGAAGAGGAAGCCAAGGCGGAAACCTTCGGGATGGATATCCCGGAAGAGATGGGTATGCTCCGCGACCATACCGTGACTGAGGAAGACCTGAAACTGGGGGAGACCCTGCGTGACCTCAACCTTCCGCACGGCATCCGCGTGATGATGGTACGGCGCGACGAGACATTCCTGGTCCCTCACGGAAGCATGAAACTGCTCCCCGGCGACAGGCTCATCATAATCATGGGACAAAGTGACGACGACTGACATCCAGGTTGAGCGCGACGTGGTTTACGCCAGGGCGATGGGCTATTGGACCAGCGCCCCCGTGGGCGTAAAGGGCACAGTGCTCAAGCTGATTCCAAAGTCGTTCAGGAAGCGTCCGCTTGAACTCACGATGGACATATACAAGCCCGCGGAACACTATAGTGAAAAGCGTCCGCTTCTCTTGATGATGCACGGCGGGTCTTTCTATGTGGGCCACAAGGAAGAACTGGGGCAGGCGGCCTGGTGCCGCCATTTCGCCTCGCTGGGGTATGTGGCCGCGTCCATCAATTACAGGATGGGATTCCTCCCGTTCAAGAACGCCCTCAAGAAGGCGGAGGCCCGCGCGCTGGAAGACGCTGACGCCGCCGTGGGCTATCTGCTCTCAAGGGAAGACCTGGACATTGACGGCGGCCGCGTCTTTGCCGCGGGCACCAGTGCGGGTGCCATGACCGCCCTGGGCATGGCTTTCCGCCCATCGGCGGCGGGAAAGCCCGGCATCCGGGCGATAGGGGCCTTTTGGGGCTCCGTACACGACCTTAAAGTGCTTGACTATGCCCAGACCCCGATACTGTCTTTCCAGTCCGTAAACGACCCTATTATGCCATATGGCAAGGGTTACCCGTTCGGCTCCAAACTTGGACCGTTCCAGTTCATCATGGCTTTGTTCTCTGACAAGATGTACGGGACATACGCAATCCATCAGAAGGCAAAAGAAAAAGGGATAGTGTCCGAGCACCATCCCTGTTCCGAAACCGGTCACCGGCTCCATATGGACCTTGAAGGCAATTTCACGCCGCGTTTCTTTGAAATCCGGGACGCTATGGCCGCCTTCTTTGGCAATTACCGGTAATTATTCCATGCTGTCCAGTTCCACGCCCTGTATGTTCTTGAGTCTCTTCATCAGCTCAAGGGCGGTCTCCCTCTTGGAAACCCTCATGTCAACGGAAATCTTGTATTTGCCGTTCTCCCTGTAGATATTGAAATGACCGGCCTGCTTTCCAAGTGATTCCACGGCGTTGATCAGGGCCAGTTCGTCATCGGAAGAGAAAACTACAGTTACCTCCCTCTGGCCGAACTTAATGGAGTAGGCGTTGAGCACTTCCAGGCAGAAGAGTACCAGGAAGGTACATACGCCTGCCATCAGGTACATGCCGCATCCCGCGCCCATTCCAATGGCTCCTGTAACCCAGAGGCCGGCGGCGGTCGTAAGTCCGCTTACGTGGTTCTTCTTCATAATGATACCTCCTCCGAGGAATCCAATGCCGGTTACTACGCCGGCAGCCACACGGGCGGCGTCAAACCGTTCCGCCCCGGCGAATCCGTGCTGGGAGATTATCATGAACAGGGCGGCGCCCAGCGCTACCAGGACGTGGGTGCGCACTCCGGCGCCCTTGGCGCGGAGTTCACGCTCGTAGCCTATCAGCGCTCCAAGGACGCCGGCCACAAGCAGTCTGATTACTAGTTGCAATGTGAGAGACATATTCTAAATGCTTCCGGAGTTTACGACGGGTTGTGCGGGTTCGTCGCCGCAGAGGACAACCAGAAGGTTGCTTACCATTGCGGCTTTCTTGTCCTGGTCAAGCGTAACCACGCCCTGGTCCTCCAGTTTGTCAAGGGCCATCTTCACCATGCTAACCGCACCGTCCACTATCTTCTCGCGGGCGGCGATGATGGCGTCGGCCTGCTGGCGGCGGAGCATCACGGCGGCGATTTCAGGGGCATAGGCCAGATAGTTGATCCTGGCTTCGGTCACATGGATTCCAGCCATGGAGAGGCGCTCGTTCAGGGTCTTTACAAGCTGCTCGTTTATTTCCTCCGCATTGCTGCGCAGGGTGAGCTCATCGGCGGAGTCCGCATTGTCATAGGCATAGTTGCCGGCTACCTGGCGCAGGGCGGCGTCGCTCTGTACGCGCACAAAGTTCTCGAACGCGTAGGAGAATGAACTGCTGGAGCCTCCGCGCTGGTTTGTGCTTACGGGCGCAAGTGACTGGCTGTCAATCTCGAACAGGGCCTTGTAGGTGTTCTCGAGTTTCCATACCAGCACCATTCCAATGAGGACGGGGTTACCGGATTTGTCATTGACCTTGATAGGCTCCGGATTGAGGTTGCGGGCGCGCAGGCTCACGCTTTTCTTGCTCAGCAGGGGATTGACCCAATAGAAGCCCGTGCGCTTGAAGGTACCGCTGTACTTGCCGAAGAAAACCAGTACTTTGGCCTCGTTGGGTTCCTGCTTGATGAATCCTTTGGCGAAGAAGATGAAAAGGATCATCAGGAGTATTCCCCAAAGGGGCATGATGGAATTGCTATTGGCCAGGATGAAACATCTTATGGCCGCCAGGAAGATGACTATGGTAATCACCAGGGCTATGAAGCCGTTGAGCACCGGGCCTTTGTAATCGAATTCTTTATTCTCCATATAGTTAAATGATTTTTATCAGTTTTTCCGTGGTGGCCTCAGGAGCCAGTTCCAGGATGTGGGAGATGATCCTTTGCCTGGATTCTTCCGGACTGCAATTTACGCTTTCTTTCTTAAAATCCGTTTCACTTTCGAACAACTTTGCCCATGCGGGCGCATTCTTTTCCTGTCTTTCCGATCCGAAGAGCTGGTCCGGGGAGGTCAGCGACGTTCTCTGCCAGCCGCTGTAGGTGAGGTTTGGCCCGCGGTACTCCCGCTCTATGTCCCCCACAACCACCCAGGTTCCCATCTGCAGGTAGCGCACCACTCCGTCATAGACATTCTTCTTGACCGAGGGGCAGGCGCGGCGTATGCCTTCCGCCTTGATTTCCCCCTCTTCATTTATCACGGAGAGGATGGCCCGGCCAAGGTCCCTGTTGGTCTTCTCCGTCTTGGTGACGGCCTTGTATTTCCCGCCTACGGCCATGCGGTACACGGGAAGGCTCCGGCGCCAGTTCATCAGGTGCCTGTACCATTCCAGGGTGGAGAAGGCGGCCTTGCCGCCGATGAACCTGCCGTAGGCTATGTCTCCCTGCTGCACGGCGTCCACCTTCCAGTCCCAGGGGCCCAGCACGTCCTCCGTGTCGAACCAGCAGCCGGGGGCGGTCAGGTCCTCTATAGACCAACCCGGGATACTGCTTCTGAATAGTGGCAGTATCCCGTATCGGCGGATGACCGCTATCATGGTCTCCGGAGAGTTGACCGGCCGGTCCATCAATGATTATTGCTCTTTCTTGTAAGGCTTGAGCAGGTTGTACTGCTTGTCAAGGAGAGCCTTGAGGGCGTTCAGGTCCTGGCTCTTGCGGATTTCGTTGACCTCCCAGAGAGGTGCCTCGTACATGGGCGCGAGCATTGCGGACTCAAGCATGTTGGCGCCAACCTCTGCGATGTGGAGACCCAGTTCGAAGTCCTTGGAGCCGTCTTTCTTCCACTGCTCGGTCCTGGTAAGGACGCTTGCAACCTTGTCCTCGCGGTCAGGGAAGTATACCTTGGGGTTCTCCCTGTTGCGGAAGTATCCCATGATTGCGGCGGGGATGGCGGGGTCGCGAACGGTACCGTCCTCATAGAACACTCCGTGAACTGTTCCCCAGCCCTCGCGAACTATCATGAGCTCCCATATGGTCCAGCCCACGTTGGCCTTCATGTGCTCCTCCAGGGTAACGTCGTAAGGGTTGGCGCGTGCGATGCATCCCATTTCTCCGTTGAATACCTGCTTGTTCACGCTGGCCGCAAATGCCTTTGCCTTGGCGATGGTGTCGCGTACCATGTCACGGGTCTCGGAGTAGTTGTGGAACTGGAGGATGTCAGCATAGTCTGCCATCTCTATCATACAGGAAACCTTCTCCATACCGATTGTAAGGGGAGTGTCAGGGTCTTTCTCCTTGAACAGCTTGTAGAGCATCTTGCAGTTCTCAAAGTTCATGTCCTTCATGAACATTGCAAGGTCAGGCTCGTTCATGAGGTCCCACATCATGAGGTTGGGCTCGTCCTTGAGGGTGTTTACAAGGAAGTCAACCCACTCCTCAGCCTGGTACAGCAGGGTGGTGTCCCTCATCCAGCGTCCGCTTCCAACTACGGGGACGAAGCCCATTCCGCGCTCGTTCAGTTTGTGGGCGAAGTCCTGGAGCCTTGGCGCAAGCTCGTCGCCAAGTTCAGTGTAGCACTGGTAGGGGACGAACACGCGGGCCATGTTCAGGTTAAGGCCTTTGGCGAGGTCAAGGTTGAATTCTGCCTCCGCAGGGTCATAGGCTACCCAGGTGTCAACGTGGTGACGCGGGTCCTTGACTGTAGCGGGGGTGTAGTTGAAGCCACGGATCTGGGAGCAGTCTATGGCGTATTTGTCCACTTTCTGGACAGGGGCCTTGCAGGAGAACATGCAAACGCCTGCAATCATGGCCAGGAGAAGGAATCGTACAATTTTCATATCGAGTGGTTAAAATAGATAATTCAAAGAATCAAGTAAAATTACGCACTTTTTTTCAAATAAGGCAAATATTTTTCTTACACTTCAATCAGTAGCAAAAATGGATTAAAATGCGTATATTGTAAAACTAAATTGACCCTGCAGATTATAATATGGATAAAGTCAAGGTTATTGAGATTAAAAAGAGCGTCTTTGCGGAGAATGAGAAGGATGCGGATGCACTGAGGCTTGAGCTGAAGGAGAAGGGTGTGTATCTGCTGAACCTGATGTCCGCGCCCGGAAGCGGGAAGACAACCACGCTCATCAGGACTATCAACCTGCTGAAAGATAAACTGCGCATTGCGGTGATGGAAGCGGACATTGACAGCGACGTGGATGCCGTGAAGATCAAGGAGGCGACGGGCATACAGTCCATCCAGCTGCATACCGGAGGTATGTGCCACCTGGACGCGGAGATGACCCGCCAGGGCCTGGACGGCCTGGACCTGGACGGAGTGGACCTGGTTATCCTGGAGAACGTGGGCAACCTTGTATGCCCGGCTGAGTTCGATACGGGAGCCGCCCGCAACGCCATGATCCTGTCCGTGCCTGAGGGGCACGACAAGCCGCTCAAGTACCCCCTGATGTTCTCTGTCTGTGACGTAGTCGTTATCAACAAGATTGACGTGGCGCCGTACTTTGACTTTGACCTGGAGAAATGTACGGAGTACATCCATATGCAAAATCCCAAGGCCATTGTAATACCGATCTGTGCCAAGACGGGAGAGGGTGTTGAAGCCTTCGCAGCCTGGATCGAGGCGCAGGTGAAAGAATTGAAACACTAAAATAAGACCACATATATGCCAGAAATGTCTACCAAGTTTGTCCCCAAGCACAAAGGGGACAAGAATCCCAATCCTAAACTCCTTAAGTTTGTCCGCAAGGTGACGGACCGCGTTCCCGGCAAGATAAAGATGACCACAGACGCCCCCGAATACTGGGGACTTGCCTGCATCTTCGAGGACGAACTGGACGCCACCACCCGCGAGGCGGCCCTCGACCTCCTCCTTGACATGCTTCCCAAGAAGATGCTCAAGGTGCGCGAGCACAGGACATACCAGCTGCTCCATCAATGGAACGCGGAAAAGCATTATACCCCTGACGACAAATCCTTTGACGAACTCCTGGACACCCTGGCCTTCTACGGTATGCTGGAGTACGACTACGGTGACAAATACACCAAGGACGGCCCCGTGGAGGGAGCCACGTTCAACAGGGAAGACCGCGTCTACTGGGTGCCGCTATTCGTTCCTGGTTCCGCGGAGTATACCAACATGAACACTGAACTGATGGACCGCCATCCGGAACTGGCCATGTTCTTTGAGAGGATGACCTTCCTCCCGCTGGAGAAGGTGACTCCTTTCGTACCAATGGGAGGAGCGGGAATAGGAATGCATGTGATTCCCGTGGAGAAGGCCATATCCATGGAGAACGAAGCCATCGACATAGAGAAGATTTCATACTGGCTCAAGCGCTACGAGGGGCATATCGCAGCAGGAATCTGTTCCTGCCGCTATGGCCGCAAGAAGCTTGACGAGGGCTGCGCCGACGACTACCATGACTGGTGCCTTGGCGTAGGCGACATGGCTGAGTACCTGGTGGAGACCAGGCGCGGCCGCTTCGTCACATACGAGGAGGCCATGGAAATCCTCAAGCGCGCGGAGGACAACGGCTACGTCCACCAGGTGACCAACATTGACGGCGAGGGAAAGATTTTCGCCATCTGCAACTGTAACGTAAAGATCTGCAACGCCTTGCGTACTTCCCAGCTGTTCAATACCCCCAACCTTTCCCGCAGCGCTTATGTGGCAAAGGTGGATCCCAAGAACTGTGTGGCCTGCGGCCGATGCGTTGAATACTGCCCGGCGGGCGCCGTCCGCCTGGGGCAGAAACTCTGCACCAAGAGCGGAGAGATCCAATATCCCAAGCAGGAACTGCCCGACGCCGCAAAGTGGGGCAAGCACAAATGGGACGAGGACTACCGCGACAAGAACCGCATAAACTGCTATCCCACCGGAACCGCGCCCTGTAAGACAGCCTGCCCGGCGCATATCGCCGTGCAGGGCTATCTGAAGAAGGCGGCGGAAGGCAAGTACCGCGAGGCGCTGGAACTCATCAAGAGGGAGAACCCGTTCCCCGCGGTGTGCGGGCGCGTCTGCAACAGGCGTTGCGAGGACGCCTGCACACGCGGCACAATCGACCAGCCTATCGCCATAGACGCCGTGAAGAAATTCATTGCTGATCAGGACCTGAACGCGGAGAACCGCTTCGTCCCGGAGATTGTGATAGCCTCCAACAGGGGCCCCTGGAAGGAGAAGGTCGCAATCATAGGCGCCGGCCCTGCGGGCCTCAGCTGCGCCTATTACCTTGCGACGCAGGGCTACTCCCCAACAGTGTTCGAGAAAGATGAGGAACCCGGCGGAATGCTCCGCTATGGCATCCCTTCATATAAACTTGAAAAAGACGTCATAAAGGCGGAGATTGACATTATGCGCGAGATTGGCGTGGATATCCGCACCGGCGTTGAAGTTGGCAAGGATGTCACAATCAAGCAACTGCGTGAAGAGGGCTACAAGGCCTTCTACGTGGCCATAGGATGCCAGGGAGGAAAGCTCCCGGGCATAGCCGGGGAGACCCTCCCTGGCACCGCCACGGCCATAGATTTCCTCCACAAGGCCAATACGGGCGCAGTGAAGGTGTCCGGCAAGGTTGTAGTGGTTGGAGGCGGAAACGTGGCAATAGACGCGGCACGCGTGGCAAAGCGCAGCGGCGCCGATCAGGTTACCATGCTGTCGCTGGAAACCGAGGATATAATGCCTGCCTCCCTTGAAGAAAGGACTGAGGCCCGCGAGGACGGAGTGATCATCAATCCGGGCTGGGGTCCCAAGGAAGTCCTTGGCACTGACAAGGTGGAAGGCATCGTCTTCAAGAAATGCACCTCCGTATATGACAAGGACCACCGCTTCGCCCCGGAATATGATGAGAATGAGCTCATCACGCTGGATGCTGATATGGTGATCTTTGCCATTGGCCAGACAGTGATCCTGAAGGACCTCCTGAAGGACACCAAGGTGGAGTTCTTCCGCGGCGTTTATCCCGTTGCAGACAAGCTTACGTACCAGACCGCAGAGGAAGACATCTTTGTGGGCGGAGACGTCTATACGGGCCCGAAATTCGCCATAGACGCCATTGCGGCTGGCAAGGAGGGAGCCGAGTCCATCCACCGCTACGTACAGCACGGACACATGACCATCGGACGCAACAGGCGGGACTTCATAGAACTTGACAAGGAGAACATCCTTGTGGAGTCCTATGACAACTCCTCGCGCCAGGTTGAGGGCAGCGCTGAGCGCGACGACAAGTTCCGCGAGTACCACCTCACCCTCACGGAGGACCAGGTTCGCAGGGAGACCGCGCGCTGCCTCTCCTGCGGCGCCTCCGTCGTGGACGAGAACCGCTGCATCGGTTGCGGCGTCTGCACCACCAAGTGTGCCTTCGACGCCATCCACCTCTTCCGCGAGAACCCTGACGCCAGCAACATGGTTGTATCCGAGGACAAGTTCAGCGCCATCCTTCCTTATATGGTCAAGCGCACCGGCAAGATACTCTTCAAGAAGAAGTAATGCACGAACTGGGAATCGTATTCTACATTATCAGGGACGTCAAGCAGGCTGCCTCCGAGAACCACGTTGACCGCGTATCCGCCGTTGTCATGAACATTGGCGAAGTGTCCACGGTGGTCCCGGAGTACCTGACTGACTGCTGGCGCTGGGCAGCCGACAAGGAGCCCCTGCTGGCGGGAAGCAAACTGAAGATAAACATGATCCCCGCGGTTACGTATTGCGAGAACTGCGGGAAGGAATACGATACCGTCCAATATGGAAGGACCTGCCCGTACTGCAGCAGCGGGAATACTTTCCTGCTGCGCGGAAACGAGGTGGAAATTAAAGAAATTGAAGTACCAAACAATTAACGATCAATAAACTATGGCTTGTTTTATCGTTCCCCTGGTCCAGGCTGCAGCCACCAGCCTCTACAGAAAACTGAACGCAAAGGGCATTTCCAGCCCTGACGCATCGGCGTTGAAACGCAATGTCCCTGCATTGGAGAAAATGCTATGGGGCGGTTCAGTGATGCTTATCGTTGACCATATAATTAACGGAGAACTCACCTGGCGGTTCCCCTTCTTCACCGCCCTTGGAAAGGCGGGCGGCGGGGAAGTGATGCTGCGCGAGATGCTCACCGTGGGCGTTCCCATGTCCGTGATAGTCACCCTTTGCTGGGTGGTCTATGCGCTGCTCAGGGAGCGTAGCCGCAAACCCGCTACATCATAACACTTTAACTATAAACCTAACTGTTAACTGAAATGTTTTTCCATGTTTATGGCGAGCATGCGCTCGCCCAGTGGGCAATGTTGCTGGTGGTGCTCATCGGCCTCATTTTGCTCAATGAATTCGCCCGCAGGACCAAGACCGGCGGACGGATCATGTTCTTTGTCATTCCCGCAATCCTGACGGTTTACTTCCTGGCAGTTGCCATAGGAGCCGCCACAGGTGCGGAATGGGCTCTCAAGAACCAGACGTACCTGTATATGAACGGATGGTTCCATTATGCCAAGCTTTATGCCGCCCTCACGGGATGTATAGGCTTCATGATGATCAAGTACAAATGGGGTATTGGTGCCAAGCACTGGTTCAAGCCTTTCCCGTTTGTAATCGTTGCCATCAATATCTTGATTGCAGTTGCTTCTGACTTCGAATCAGCCATCAACGGATGGAACAGCTGGTGGCTCTCTAGCGAGGGCGTGTGGCTGTACGGAGGCTGGCACAACGTGATGAACGGCGTTGCCGGTATCCTGAACATCTTCTGTATGACCGCATGGTGGAACGTATACGCGTCCAAGGACAAGAAGGATATGATCTGGGCCGACATGACCTGGGTCTATATCGTGATCTATGACATCTGGAACTTCGCCTACACCTACAACTGCCTGCCTACCCATTCCTGGTACTGCGGCGTAGCGCTGCTCCTTGCCCCTACAATCGCAGCCTTGCTGTGGAACCGTGGAGGATGGATCCAGAACCGCGCCAATACCCTTGCCATCTGGTGCATGTTCGCACAGGTGTTCCCCCTGTTCCAGGAAGTGTTCAAGGACGGTTTCCACAAGTTCAACTGGGTTGTGGTTCCTACACAGTATCCTGACGGACTGGCCACCGTTGAAGCCCTTGGAAAAGTGGCCGAGAGGGGAGGCGACCTTTCTACAATTGCAGCCAATCCTACCGCGATGACAGTGATCAGCGCCCTTGCGCTTATTACCAACATCATTGCCCTGGGATACATAATCTACGTATCAAAGAAGCGTCACATCAATCCTTACAAGGAAGACGTCTTCATCAACCAGAAGTACTACAAGGATTCCATGGCCCGCGCGGATGTGGACTAGGATTGACAAATAACATCAAAAAAAAAGGCGCCAAGCGGCGCCTTTTTTAATTTATCAGTAGAGTTAACTACTAATATCCAGGGTTCTGTACAAGGTTTTCGTTAACCTGCATTTCGCTGTAAGGGAACGGATAAACCTCATTCTTGCCAGACTGGTATCCGAAGGTCTTGCCAGTGTTGTATGGACGCCAGTAAACGGTTCCGACACCATCCTCATCAAGAGCGAATTCAGGAACATTCTCATAGTGGCCGGCGAGAGCGGTAGCAGCATCTCCCCAACGTACGAGGTCAACGAAACGGCATCCCTCAAGATAGAGCTCGAAACGCTTCTCATCCTTAACATTCTGAAGTGTAAGGGCGGTGATAGGAGCGCCGGCACGAGCCTGAACCTTGTTCAGGGCTGCGAGTCCGCTGCCATCGTCACCAGCAACAGCGCAAGCCTCAGCATAGAGGAGGAGCACCTCAGAGTAACGCATGAGAAGACGGTCATTGACGTATGCGTATCCGTTACGTGCCTTAACTGCATTCTGGTCACGATAGCGGAACTTCATGTCGAAGTATCCTTCGTTGCCGTGCAGAGGGTTAATAGTCTTGAACTTAGGCTTGCCTGTGAAGTCCATCTGGAGAACCTGCTCGGCAGAAGCAACGGAAGCCCTGATACGGTAAGAATCAGCACCGTCGTGAGCCTGGAAGGCCTCGAAGAAAGCCTTGGTAGGGTTCATGAATCCCCAGCTGTTGTTGTAGAATCCTACAGGAACGCTGGTCAAGTGGTCTGTACGCCAACCCCACATGAGGTAAAGCATGTCTCCTGAGTAGGTGTTTGTACCGTTTTCTGTTGTGTGCAGGGAGAAAACAACTTCCTCGCAGAGGTCACCTTCCTTGCTGAACAGTTCGTCATACTTCTCGCCAGGAACCAGGTCATAAAGACCGGAATCGATCACCTGCTTGAGTGTTGACTTGGCTCCTGCCATGTCACCTGAGAGTACCTGAACCTTGCCAAGATGTGCAAGGGCGCACTCCTTTGTTACACGGCATACGGACTCCTTGTCAGTCTTGTTCTTCTTTGAAGGAAGAGCGGCGGCAGCTGCCTGGAACTCGTCCTTGCAGAACTTCCAGAGTTCGTCCTTAGGAGTGTTGCCCGGCTTCTCTGCACCGGTGAGTACTTCTGTTACAAGAGGAGGTGTTCCCCAGAACTCTGTAAGTACCATATGTGCCCATGCGCGGAAGAACCTTGCCTCAGCGATTGCGCGCTTGGTAGTTTCCGTATTAGGCTCCATATTGTTGATAAGGAGGTTGCACTTGAAAATGACGTTGTATGCGCCACGATAGTAACTACCGAGTGATCCGGTCTGTGGATGGGTACGGAACTCGTTGAGCTGAGCCCACTGGTCGTTGTCTCCACGGGAACCGCCACCGCAATAGATGTTGTCAGACGGCAGGTTAGAGAAGAACTTGTAGTTGTAGAAGAACGAGTTCATCTGGGCATAGACCGCCGCAATGGCTGCTATGGCGTCGTCGTCAGTCTTGTAGAAATCTTCCTGACCTACGGCACCCTTCTGCTGGATGTTGAGGAGGTCTTGGTTGCAGGAGGTGAAAGTCACTGCAGCAAGAAGCACTGTAATTGCGATAAATATCTTTTTCATATCTACAATGTCTTTTAGGTTAGAAAGCAAGGTTTACACCAAAGACAAGCTTCTTGGACGGAGGGAACGAGCCCTTGTCCATACCCATAGCGGAAGTTGATCCGGAGGAAGCCTCAGGGTCGAATCCAGGATATGTAGTAAGCGTGAAGTAGTCGTCAAGAGATACATAGAACCTGGCGGAAGACATAGCGATCTTCTTGAGGAGGTTCGTAGGAACAGAGTAACCGAGCTGGATCTGCTTGATCTTGAAGAATGAACCGTCGAATACGCAGGCGCTTGAGTGCCAGTACTCAGTCTCGAAGTTAGAACCCGGCCTAGGATAGTTGGTGTTCTTGTTGGACTCTGTCCAGCGGTTTGTGTAGTAGAGGCTGAGGTTGTTGTTCATAGGACGGTCGATACGGTGGAGGCAGGATACGATCTCGTTGCCGGATGTTCCAGTTCCGAATACAACCAGGTCGAAGTTCTTCCATGCCATATTGAGGGTGATACCGTATGTGAAGTCAGGGATAGCGCAACCCAGATCCCATGCGGCGTCGGCGCTGTTGATCTGTCCGTCACCGTCATAGTCTGCGAACTGAGGCTGTCCTGTAGCGCTGTCAACACCGGTGAACTTGTAACCGCGCATGTACCATACAGGGTAACCAACCTCGAAGTATGTCCATGTGTAGTCGAAGAATCCGGTTCCACCGATACGGGTGATTGAAGGATCCAGGTAGGTAACCTTGTTCTTGAGGGTTGAGATGTTTCCTGATACGCTGTATGCGAGGTCTCCGATGGAATCCTTCCAAGTGAGTTCGGCCTCGAATCCCTGGTTGAGCACGTTACCTGCGTTGAGGGTAACTGAGCTAAGACCGGTCTCCATTACAGGGGTGGTGTTTACGAGCAATCCGCTTGTCCTCTTGTCATAGTAGTCGAGGGTAACGGTGAGCCTGTCCCTGAAGAAGCGGGCGTCGATACCGAAGTCATACTGTGTTGAGGTCTCCCAGTGGAGGTTAGGGTTGGCCAGTTTTGAAGGTGCAGAACCGAAGGTCAGCGCCTCGCTTGTGCTCCAGAATACTGATGATCCGCCGATACCGATTGTGGCGGTGTAAGGATAGCCGCTCAGCACGCTTACGTTACCGTTCTGTCCCCATGAAGCACGGAGCTTGAGGAAGGAGAGAACGTCGCGGCTGATTCCGCTCATGAATTCCTCGTTGGAGATTGTCCAACCTGCAGATACTGAAGGGAAGTAGCCCCAACGGTTCTTTGCAGAAAGCTTGGAGGTATCGAATGCGTCAGCACGGAAGTTGAACTGCAGCATGTAGCGGTTGTCATAGGTCCATCCCAGACGGCCCATGTATGCGAGCTGGCGGGAAATAGACTCAGCACCGGAAACGGAGTCGTTACAGTCAGCGGTCAGGTAAGTCAGGTAACGGAAGTTGGGTTCGTAAGATTTAAGCTTGTCTCCGCTGCCGGTTACACTGTTGGATTTGCTCTCGATGAAGGACATACCGGCCATTGCGCTGATGGTGTGCTTTCCGAGGGTCTTTGAGTAGTTTGCGAAGTTCTCCCACTGATAGTAGAGGTTGTTGGATGCAGACTGCTCCAGACTGTAGGTATCAGCCTTGTTCTGTGAACTTGCATAGAACGGGAAGGAATAGGATGACGAGTTGGAGTAACCAAAGCGGTAGCCGAAACGTGATGTGAATACCAGGTCCTTGATAGGGGAGATATTCGCATACAGGGTTCCGCGTACGTTCATGCCGGCGTTCCAGGAATCATGGTTGTCGCGGAGGATGAACGGGTGGGTCTGCTCACTTTCTGCAATCTGTGAAACACCGTAGTAGTTGCCGTCAGCGTCCTTGATGTAATTCTTGCCGGCTGCGATGTTTGACTGGTAAACCTCAGGAAGGTTGTTAGGAGAATAAACGTTAGGAGTAAGAGGGTCCAGGTTGAGGACGGCGGTCATCATTGAGCCGTACTCTGAGTTCTCTGAAACGGTCCTCCTGAAGTTCTTCTCGAAGGAGGTGTTAACACCTACTGTGATCCAAGGCTTGATCTTGTAATCAGCATTGATCTGGGCGCTGAGACGGTTGTAAACGTCTGACTGTCCGCGAACGATACCGTCCTGGTCATAGTATGTGAGGGCGGTGTAGAAGTTGCCCTTGTCATTTCCGCCCTGGAATCCCAATGTGTAACGCTGGGTGGGGCTGGGTGCGAATACAACGTCAGACCAGTTGGTGTCAGTCTTTCCGTCCCATGTTGAGAGTGCGGTCTCTGAAAGGAATCCTGCCTCTGTCATGTAGCCGATGTACTCCTTGGCGTTCATAACCTCAGGAACCTTGGCCAGGGA
Organism: Bacteroidales bacterium; assembly: GCA_017619675.1. GTDB lineage: Bacteria > Bacteroidota > Bacteroidia > Bacteroidales > UBA932 > Cryptobacteroides. The sequence goes on from JAFZRX010000013.1 coordinate 63,748, forward strand.
GTTGATAGTGTACTGTCCGTCAAAGAAGACGCGGCCGTTGCGCTCTGAGCTTCCTGTCTTGGTTGTGATGAGGATTACACCGTTACCTGCCTGTGCACCGTAGATGGCGGCTGAAGCGGCATCCTTAAGGATTTCGATGGACTCGATAACGTTAGGATCCAGGTAGTTGATGTTGTTGACCTGGAGACCGTCGACGATGATCAGAGGGTCAGAAGCGGAGTTTGAAGAATAACCGCGGACGCGGATGGTTCCGCTGGAACCCGGGCTGGCTGAGGTCTGGATAACCTGAAGTCCTGAGGACTTACCCTGGAGGGCCTGGGATACGTTGGCGATGGAGCGGTTCTCCATATCCGCAGCCTTTACCTGTGAGATGGCTCCGGTTACGTCGCTCTTGCGCTGTACACCATAACCCACTACGACTGTTTCTTCGAGGAATTCAGTGTCTTCCTCCAAAACTACATTGTAAGTGCTCTGAGAACCAACTACGAAAGTCTGGGTCTTGAATCCGATGAAGGATACGCTCATGTTTGCGTTGTTAGGAACGCTCAATGAGAAAGCACCATCCATGTCTGTTACGGTTCCAACGCGATTGTTGCCAATAACCATCACCGAAGCTCCGATGATAGGTTCTCCTTGAGTATCAACGACTTTACCGTTGATAGTCTTGTTTTGGCCATACGCCATGATACCGCCAAACAGACTCAATGCCATGGCCAATACGGTCACAGCAGCCTTGTAGAACAATGGTTTTTTCATGTTGCAATGGTTAAAAATATAGGTTATAATAATGTAAAAAGGTTATTCTAGTCTAGGTCCATTGTTTCAAATCAAATTCAAAGATAATAAAACTCTATGAGATAATGTCAATATAATCATATTTTATATCAAAAAAATTTTTAATATTATTGTGTGTCAATTTAATCTTGTCCATGAAATCACTACTGTTTGCCTTGTTGATAATCATCTCCCCGCCTGACAAGGACATCTGGAACCTTCCGCCACTGACACCTGAGAAGGGTAAATACACCCAGGAATGGGATAACCTGAGCCGCAACTATAACGTGCCGGAATGGTGGAGGGACGCCAAATTCGGCGCCTGGTCGCACTGGGATCCGCAATCGGCCCCTGAAGACGGGGACTGGTATTCCCGGGGGATGTACCAGGAGGGCAGGGAGCAGTACAGGTATCATCTGGAGCATTATGGCCATCCGTCTGAATACGGATACAAGGATATCTGCAATGACTGGATCATTGACCTATGGGACCCCGAGGACCTTATGGCATTATATGTGCGAATGGGCGCGAGGTATTTTGTGGCGATGGGAAACCATCATGACAACTTTGACTGCTGGGATTCCGCCTATCAGCCTTGGAATTCAGTCAACGTGGGACCTCATAAAGATATTGTAGGCATATGGAAAGATGTTGCGGCCAAGTATGACATGCCGTTTGGAATAGGTTTCCACGCCACTCCGGCCAGGACGTACGGCCAGTTTATGCCCGTACGCTACAGGAGCGACAGGAGCGGCCCATATGCCGGTATCCCATACGATGCGCTGCAGACAAAAGAGGATGGCAAAGGCAAATGGTGGGAAGGTCTTGACCCAGTGGACCTATATGGCCCTGAGCACCAAGACGGGCGCAATTCCCTGGACACTCCATTCGCTGACCAGTTCATGTGGCGCGTTGATGACGCCATCCGCAAGTACCAGCCGGACATGATCTATTTTGACGAACACGCAGGGGATTCCCAGATAGATCTTGGCGTCAACATGGGCCTGGGCCGGCTTACAACGCAAATTCTACAGAACTTCTATAACATAGCGGACAATCGCACTGAGGGCAGGCGCCAGGTCGTTGCTACCATGAAAGGCGTGGGCGGCAGGTATGACAGTTTCCAGAACAATCCGGAGTTGCTTCCCCTTGTTGACCGCAGTCTTGTAAAGAGCACGGAATTCTTCACTGAAGATGAAATAATGGCCTTCCCGTTCCAGACTGAAGTCAGCCTCCAGGAATGGCATTTCAAGGCGGGCGTTCCTTACCGCCCCGCCTCTGAAATCATCCTGAGGCTGATGCAAAACGTCTCCAGGAACGGATCCCTGCTGCTGAACATAACCCAGAGGGGGAGAGGCAACATAGATCCTGAGGCGCGACAGATATGCGAGGACATTGGCCGGTGGCTAGATGTTAATGGCGTTGCCGTCTATGGTTCAAGGCCATTCGATACCTGGGGGGACGAACACTACATCTATACCAGGAACAATGGCCGCATATATGTAACACTGATCGATTGGAACGGAGAAGACATTACCCTTGCCCCGCTGGCCTCCAATGCTCCGTCTGTAGGCAAGGTCAAGAAGATAAGGCTCCTTGGCGACAGGAAAGCCCGCTTCCGTTTCAAGCAGACGCCTGATGGCCTGGTCATCAAGGTCCGCCGTCTTGGAAAGATTCAGTGCGATATCCAGGACAGCGATCTTGCAGGAGGTTTCAAGGTCCTTGAAATAACCCATACCAAAGGTTGGTTCAATGACGATGATCCTGGAGTGTCCACTGTGGGCTGGGACCGCGTTTGCAACACTGGCGCCGGACATTTCAACAACGACTTGTATATCACCTCCGTTGAAGGTGATTCCTGGAAAGCTGGCTTCAATGGCAAGAAGGTTTACCTGATTGCCCCAACAGGGCCGGAATATGGCCGGATGCGCGTCTTTATTGACGGTGAGGACTGCGGGACTGTAAACCTTCAGTCAGAGGTAAATACGGCCCAGAAACAGTTGTTTACCCATAAATGTAAGAAGAGGGGAGACCACACAATAGAGTTAGTCTCTTCAGGCGGCATTGTAGCGATAGATGCCCTGATCATAAAATAAAAGAAAGACTGCCGGACGGCAGTCTTTCTTTTTGATATTGAACGAACTATTAATTCCAACCAGGGTTCTGGTTCAGATTCTCGTTCTGGTCAACTGTGTTGTAAGGGAACGGCATGCGCTCGTTCTTTCCTGCTACGAATCCATACTCGCCAGCCTTGTTGTAATAAGCGTCGCTGTAGTCAACAACAAAATGGTGAGTCTTTCCGGTCGGGTCTCCTGTTACAGGATCCCAGAATTCATCGTAGAATGAAGGAACTTCCTTGCCCTGGTCCTTAAGTACGGTTGCGGCATCGCCCCAACGAACGAGGTCAGCGAAACGGCAGCCCTCTACGAACATCTCGAAACGCTTCTCCTGCTTTACGTTTGCCATATTAAGGACATCGTAGGTAGGAGCACCTGCACGCTGTGCAACCATGTTGAGGTACTGCAGACCGTCGTTGTCGTTGGTCATTGCGCAGGCCTCTGCATAGAGGAGGAGAACTTCTGCATAACGCATTACGTTCTGGTTCTCGTGTGTGTTAACGTCAGTGTTGGCGTTGAGGTCTGCGAAACGGGGAGCCCTCTTCATTGAGAAGTAACCAACGCTTCCGAAGTAGTGGTAACCGGGCTGGATACCGATCTTAGGATTCATCCTCTTCTCTTCTACGCTCTGTCCCTCGAATCCGTTCCAGTCAAGCTCCTCGATCATCTCGTCATAAGACATGATCCATGCTTTCCTACGGTATGAGTCAGGCTCGTGAGCCATGATGGCCTCTACGAAAGACTTTGAAGGGTTTCCACCGCCGCCCCAGCCTTCTGACTGGATGATCTTGGTAGGAAGAGTTTTTCCAAAGAATCCGCCGTTTCCGGACCTCCACATGTCGGCCTGGTTGGCCTGGCCGTGGTTCTTTCCGGTAAGACGTACGCCAGGGAAGTCAAGATAATTGAGGTCGAGGATCTTCTCCTCGCAGGCGTCGCACTCTCCGTGGAGAATCTCTGACATCTTGGTGCCGGGAACAAGTGCGTACTTGCCTGAGCTGATGACAGCCTTGAGGCTGGTCTTTGCTCCATTCCAGTCCTTTGCGAACACCTGGATCTTACCCTTGAGTGCAAGGGCGAACTCCTTGGTAGCGCGGATTGCGAGCTTCTTGTCGTTGAGACCGCTCTTTGAAGGAAGGTCGTTCTCTATAGCGGCAATCTCGTCGATACACCACTTGAATACCTCTGCCTGAGGGGTAACCTCCGGACGTTCTGCACCAGTCATGGTCTGGTCTACGAGGATTACGTCGCCCCAGTATGTTGCAAGATGGAAGTGTGCCATTGCACGGAACAGACGGGCCTCTGCCCTTGCCTGCTTGATGGTGGCGTCTGAGCTCTCCTCCCAGTTCTCGAGAAGGAGGTTGCAGTTACGGATAGTCTGATAGCAGACATAATACTGCTGACCAACTACGCTGCTCCTTGATCCGAATGAAGGCCTGAACTCGTTGATCTCAAGACCGAACACATGGTCTCCCTTGTCTCCGGATCCCCAGTAGATATCGTCGGACGGTCCGTTGGTAAGGGCGTGCCTTGAGTTGCCGATACACCAGTCAACTCCGCTGATACCGAAACCGGCACCGGTGGTGTACATCTGACCTACGCTCTGGTAGATGGTAACGGCTGCGCCGGCGGCATTCTCAGGAGAGCCGTCATAGAATTCCTCGTAAGGAACAACTCCCTTCTGGGGGATCTCAAGAAGATCCTGGCTGCAGGAAGCAAAAATGGAAGCCGTAAGGATGGCGATTGCTATATATATAATCTTTTTCATATTCATGACTTATTTTAGAATGATACGTTGATACCGAAGATAAGTCTCTTAGCGTTAGGGAATGATCCCTTGTCCATACCTGCTCCGTTGTAAGAACCGGTGGATGCAACCTCAGGGTCGAATCCAGGATACTTGGTGAACAGGAAGTAGTCGTCGAGTGATGTGTAGATCCTCAGGTTGTCAACACCGACCTTCTTTGAGTATGTCTTGGGAAGGGTGTAACCGAGCTGGATCTGCTTGATCTTGAAGTAGTCGCCCTTGAAGATGTTGGCGGTAGAACTCCAGAAATTGGTATCCTGCTTGATGCTTGAGATTGAAGGAAGGCTGGCGTTAGTGTTGCTTGGTGTCCAGGCGTTCTCATAGAAGTAAGCGAGAGAGTTGATACGGGGGTGCTCTGTACGGTAAACGCAAGGCATGATCACGTTTCCTGCCGCGCCGCTACCGAATATGATCATATCGAAACTCTTCCAAGCGAGGTTGATGGTAACACCGTAGGTGAGGGTAGGAATTGTAGATCCTACGTCCTTGAGGTCCCTTTCAGAAACCAACTCTGAAGAAGCTACGGTCTTTCCGTCCTTATCAATGAAGCGAGGCTCACCGGTAGCCTTGTCAACACCTGCATATTCGAATGCCCTCATGTACCAGGTAGAGTGACCATTCTCAAATGCGGGCATTGCCAGGAAGTTGGAGAAGTTGGAACCGTTCTGACGGCCTACTGAAGGCTCCAGGTAGGTTACCATGTTCTTGAGGGTTGAGATGTTGCCGTTGATGCTGTAGCGGAAGTCGCCGATGGCGTCCTGCCAGCCGGCCTCTACCTCGAGACCCTGGTTGCGGATGGAACCTGCGTTAACGGTGCTGCTGGTGATACCGGCCTCGGCGATAGGGGTGATGCTTACGAGAAGTCCGTCGGTGTCCTTGATGAAGTAGTCAACGCCAAGGGTGAGCCTGTTGCCGAAGAAACGGGCGTCCATACCGAAGTCCTTCTGGATGGAGGTCTCCCACTTGAGGTCAGGGTTGGCCACGCCGCTAGGAC
>JAFZRX010000010.1 GCA_017619675.1 Bacteroidales bacterium
GGTCCACCTCTTCCCATTCCGAACAGAGAAGTTAAACTCACTGGCGCCGATGGTACTGCCCCACCAGGTGGGAGAGTAGGTAGCTGCCGTTCTTCGGGACGCCGGTCAGACATGAACTGACCGGCGTCTTTTTTTTATATCTTTGTACAAACAACAGTGTAAGATTATGAAACGCAGCATCTTAGTTCTCTTTATGCTGGCATCCGCAGTATGCGCTTTTGCCCAGAAGCAGTATCAGTATGTCATTGACAGGAACCTTCCGTACAGGACAGGTGGAGATGAGTATGTCAATGAAATGTGCAATGTGGACGTGGCCTACGTACAGGGGCTTACGGACCGTCCTGTAATAGTCTGGTTCCATGGCGGCGCAATGAGAAGCGGCTCCAAGGAGATCCCTCAGGCGCTTATGACCCGCGGTTACATAGTTGTGGGCCTGGACAAGTCATATCTTGCCGAGTACGGCATCGACGCTGACCGCATTGCGGCCCTTGTTCCTTACAGCGGCCAGGTGGTGACCCATTATACCGAGAGGGGGGACCATGGCATATCCCCGCTTATCCCAATCATAGACAACCTGGCGCCTCTCTACCACATGAGGCCTGACTGCCCTCCAATGCTGGTAATCTCCGGCGACAGGGAGATGGAACTCTACGGCAGGTACGAGGAAACCGCCTACTTTGTGCGCATGATGAAGCTCCACGGCCACAAGGACATCACCTTCTATGAACTGGACGGCTTCGAGCACGGGGACATGGTGGCCCCCGGACACCTGGTATTCCTGAAATATCTCAGGAGCAGAGAAGGCCAGAATCAGAGCCGCTAATTGGAAAAATATGCTTATCTTTACCCTAATATAAAGGGATTTAAATTATGGAACTTGCAGTAGGGCACATTTCCCAGATAATTGGTCCGGTGGTGGACGTCCATTTTGCCAATGTCACGCACCAGAACCTGCCGGGCATTCACGAGGCTTTGAGCATCAAGCGCTCCAACGGCGGCAAGCTGATCGTTGAAGTGCAGCAGCACATTGGAGAAGACACCGTGCGCTGCGTGGCCATGGACTCTACCGACGGCCTCCGCCGCGGAATGGAGGTGACCCCCAACGGGGCCCCTATCTCCATGCCTTCCGGCGAACAGATCCGCGGACGCGTGATGAACGTGGTGGGCAACACCATTGACGGCCTTGGCAAACTGGACACGGGAACCCGCCTTCCAATCCACAGGGAGCCCCCAAAGTTCGAGAACCTTACCACCTCGCAGGAAGTCCTCTTCACCGGAATCAAGGTGATCGACCTTCTGGAACCGTACCTTAAGGGAGGTAAGATCGGTCTCTTTGGCGGAGCCGGTGTGGGAAAGACCGTGCTCATCAAGGAACTCATAAACAACATTGCAAAGCGCCATAACGGATTCTCCGTATTCGCCGGAGTGGGAGAGCGTACCCGTGAGGGCAACGACCTCCTCAGGGAGATGATCGAATCCAACGTTATCCGCTACGGCGAGGAGTTCAACAAGGCCATGGAAAATGGCGAGTGGGACCTCTCCAAGGTGGACAGGGAGGAAATGAAGAAATCCCAGGTGGCCATGGTGTTCGGCCAGATGAACGAGCCGCCGGGAGCCAGGAGCTCCGTGGCCCTTTCCGGCCTCACCCTGGCAGAATCCTTCCGCGACTCCACCAACCCTGAAGATCCCAAGGACATCCTGTTCTTCATCGACAATATATTCCGATTCACCCAGGCAGGCTCGGAGGTTTCCGCCCTGCTGGGAAGAATGCCTTCGGCCGTAGGCTACCAGCCAACGCTGGCCACGGAGATGGGCGCCATGCAGGAGAGGATCACATCCACCAAGAACGGCTCCATCACTTCCGTGCAGGCGGTATACGTTCCTGCCGATGACCTCACGGACCCTGCCCCTGCCACCACCTTCTCCCACCTGGACGCCACCACGGTGCTCAGCCGCAAGATTACGGAGTTGGGAATCTATCCCGCCGTGGACCCGTTGGAGTCCACCTCCAGGATCCTGGACCCCAACATCGTGGGAAAGGACCATTACGACACGGCCCAGAGGGTGAAGCAGATCCTCCAGCGCAACAAGGAGCTGCAGGACATCATAGCTATCCTTGGAATGGACGAACTCTCCGAGGAGGACCGCGTGACCGTAAACCGCGCCCGCAGGGTGCAGCGTTTCCTGTCACAGCCGTTCTCCGTGGCGGAGCAGTTCACCGGCCTTCCGGGTGTGATGGTGGACATCGAAGACACCGTGAAGGGATTCAAGAAGATACTTGACGGAGAGGTAGACTACCTGCCGGAGCAGGCTTTCATGAACGTGGGAACCATAGAGGACGCCATAGCCAAGGGCGAGGCCATACTTAAGAACGCCGGCAAATGATCTCCGTAGATATACTTTCACCCACCATGTCCAGGCACCTGGACGTTGACTGCATCTTCTTTCCGGGGGTGCTGGGAGAGTTCGAGGTGCTGCGCAACCATGCGCCAATCATCTCCCTTCTGGAGGAAGGGAAGATACGCTGGCGCATCAAGGGCGCGGAGGACTCCATGGAGGTGAAAGGCGGAGTTGTCATGGTCAAGGACAATGACATCAAGGTTTGCATAGACTGATATGAAAAGGCTTCTGTACATATTCCTGCTGATTCTTGCACTGCCGCTGGGCGCGGCCGCGCAGGAAGAGGAGGGCCTGGATATGCAGGAGTTCATCTTCGGCCATATTGCGGACAGCCACGAGTGGCACATCACCGCCATCAACGGCAAGGAGATTGCCATTCCTCTGCCGTGCATAGTGTTTGACAACGGCGTGCATTTCTTCATGTCCAACAGGATGGAGGAGAACGGCTACACACTGGATGAGAACGGCAAGATGATAAACGCCGCCACCGGGAAGAAGCCGTTTGACATGTCCATTACCAAGAATGTCCTTGGACTGATGATTGACAGCCTCATACTGGTTGTCCTCATCCTGCTGTGCGCCCGCTGGTACAAGAAGCACGACGTGCTCAAGGAGACGCCCACGGGTATAGCGGCGCTGCTGGAGCCCGTCATAATGATGATAAACGACGATGTGATAAAGGACGCGGTGGGCCCCAAGCACGAGAAGTTCGCCCCGTACCTGCTCACAGTCTTCTTCTTCATCCTCATCAACAACCTGATGGGAATTGTGCCGTTCTTCCCCGGCGGAGCCAACATAACCGGCAACATTGCCGTGACAATGGTGCTGGCCTTGTTCACCTTCCTGATGGTGAACCTGCTGGGAAACAAGCATTACTACAAGGATATATTCTGGCCTGACGTCCCCATTTTCCTGAAGGCCATACCCATAATGCCCGCCATCGAAGTGGTGGGAACGCTTACAAAGCCCCTGTCACTTATGATAAGGCTTTTCGCCAACATGCTGGCCGGACATATCATGATCCTGTGCGCCGTGGGAGTCATCTTCCTTACCGCCAAGATGGGACCGGTGATAAACGGCTCGCTGAGCGTGGTGGCCGTGCTGTTCGGGGTGTTCCTGAACTGCCTGGAACTGCTTGTGGCTTTCATCCAGGCCTATGTATTCACCATGCTGTCCGCCCTTTTCATAGGGATGGCGCATAAAGAACCCGCTGAAGAAGATTAATAACAACTATAAATTCATAACATTATGATTTCTACCATTTTACTTCAAGCTGCGGCATCATCTTTCCTGCCAAAGGTCAGTGCCGCATTATGCGCAGCCATAGTTGCTTTCGCCGCTGCGTTCGGTATCTCCAGACTTGCAAAGTACGTGATGGAGGCATCCGCACGCCAGCCTGAGATCGCGGGCGGCCTGCGTACCACAGCCATCATCGTGGGCGCCCTTATAGAGGGTGTCTGCCTGTTCGCGGTTATCGTCTGTCTGCTCTCGCTGTATTAATAGGGAAGACATATGAACCTGATTACGCCTGACAGCGGTCTGGTGGTATGGATGACCATCATCTTTGCCATTGTGTTCTTCATACTGGCAAAGTTCGGATTCCCGGTCATCACCTCCATGGTCAAGAAGCGCAACGACAAGATTAACGACAGTCTTGCCGCGGCGCGCCTTGCGGAGGAGAAACTTGCCACCCTGGCCCAGCAGCAGCAAGAGCTGCTGGAGAAGGCCCGCGTGGAGCAGGCGGCCCTCCTGAAGGAGGCCGCCGCCGCGCGCGACAACCTCATAGCCCAGGCAAAGCAGCAGGCAAAGGAAGAGGCGGACAAGATCATCCAGCATGCAAGGGTGGAGATTGCCGCCGAAAGGGAAGACGCCCTCCGGGATGTGCGCCGCCAGGTGGCGGAGATATCCCTGGACGTGGCGGAAAAGGTAATCAGAAAGACTCTGGACAGTCCGGCCGAGCAGGCGGAACTTGTGGACCGCCTGATAGAGGAGGCTTCGAGGACCAGGCCCAACAGTTGACAAGCGAATGAACACAGGGGTTATTTCCAGCAGATACGCACGGGCGTTGCTGCGGCTTTCCACTGAAAGCGGCAGCGCCCCCGCGGTATATGCGCAGGTGTGCGCCATGCTGGACAACCCTGACGCCATTCCCTCCAGGCTGGAGCCGGACCTGAAGAAGTTCGTGAGCCTGCTGGTGGCTAACCACCGGGAGCAGTATCTGAAATTTATCTTCAACAGTTTCGTGAGCCTGTACCTCAAGGAGAACAACATGAAGATGGGTACTCTCACAACCGTTGTCCCCAATCCTGAACTGGAGCATAAGATCCGCGACCTGGTCACAGAAAGGACAGGATGCGGCCTGGACCTTAAAGTTAAGACGGATCCTTCCCTGATAGGGGGATTCAAACTTGTAGTTGACGATCTGCTGCTTGACGCCAGCGTCTCCTCTCAGTTGGAGAAACTGCGCCAGCAGTTCATTGAAAAGACAAGCAGAATAGTATGACGCAAACATTGAAACCAAGCGAGATAAGCGATGTCCTCCTGGCCCAACTCAAAGGGATAGACAATTCCCTGCAGTGGGAAGAGGTTGGCACCGTATTGCAGGTGAGCGACGGAGTAGTCCACCTGCGCGGCCTTGCCAACGCTGAGGCGGGGGAACTCCTGGAGTTCGAGAACGGCGTAATGGCCGTTGTGATGAACCTGGAGGAAGATAACGTGGGAGCGGTGCTCCTGGGCCCTACGGACCTGGTCCGTGAAGGAATGTCCGTGCGCCGTACGGAACGAATAGCCTCCGTGCGCGTGGGAGAATCCATGGTGGGCCGTGTGGTTGACCCCCTGGGCAACCCCCTGGACGGACTGGGAGAGATAGGCGGTGACCTTGTGGACATGCCGCTTGAGCGCAAGGCTCCGGGAGTCATCTTCCGCCAGCCTGTGAACGAGCCGCTCCAGACGGGAATCAAGTCCATCGACGCCATGATCCCCATAGGCCGCGGACAGCGCGAGCTTATCATCGGAGACCGCCAGACCGGAAAGACGGCCATAGCCATTGACACCATCATAAACCAGAGGAGCGAGTACCTCAAGGGCAAGCCGGTATACTGCATCTACGTGGCGGTGGGCCAGAAAGGCTCCACCGTGGCCAGCATAGTCCAGACCCTCCGTTCAAAGGGAGCCATGGACTACACCATAGTGGTCACCGCGTCGGCGGCGGACCCCGCGGCGCTGCAGTACTACGCGCCGTTCGCCGGCGCCGCCATAGGCGAGTACTTCCGCGATACGGGACGCCCCGCCCTGGTGGTGTTCGACGACCTCTCCAAGCAGGCCGTGGCCTACCGCGAGGTTTCCCTCATCCTGAGGCGCCCTTCGGGCCGAGAGGCCTATCCGGGCGATGTGTTCTACCTGCACTCCAGGCTCCTCGAGCGCGCGGCCAAGATCATTGACCAGCAGGAAGTCGCGGAGCACATGAACGACCTTCCCGCATCCCTCAAGGGCAAGGTGAAGGCCGGCGGATCGCTCACGGCCCTTCCAATCATCGAGACCCAGGCGGGAGACGTTTCGGCATACATTCCAACAAATGTGATTTCCATCACGGACGGCCAGATTTATCTGGAGTCCGGACTCTTCAACGCGGGAGTGCGCCCGGCCATCAACGTGGGTATCTCGGTATCCAGGGTGGGCGGTTCGGCCCAGGTGAAGAGCATGAAGAGGGTTGCTGGAACACTTAAGATAGACCAGGCCCAATACAACGAGTTGGAGGCCTTCTCAAAGTTCTCGTCAGATATTGACAAGGTTACCGCACAGGCCCTTGACAAGGGAAGGAAGAACAACAAGCTGCTCATCCAGCCCCAGTATTCACCCATGCCTGTGGGCGAGCAGGTGGCCATCCTGTATTGCGGCACAAGGTCCCTGCTCTCCGGAATTCCTCTGGAGAAGGTAAAGGACTTCGAGGCTGATTTCCTGGACAACATGAGGGCTTCACACGCCGATATCCTGGAAGAACTCTCCAAGGGAGTCCTCTCGGAAAACGCACAGAAAGTAATAGAGTCGGTGGCATCCGCGGTTTGCCAGAATCTGGAATAGATGGGATCGCTCAGGGAGACAAAGGAAAGGATTAACTCCGTAAAGGGGACGTTGAAGATCACCACGGCCATGAAGTTCGTGGCCTCTTCAAAGCTGCACAAGGCCCAGAACGCCATTGCGGCCATGGTTCCCTATCACGACGCCCTTTCCCAGATCTTCCGTACCCTCAAGGGCGGCGACTACGGCCTTGAGGCAAAGAAGGACGGGAAGGTGGCCATTGTGGCAATGGCCTCCAACACCTCCCTTTGCGGAACGTTCAATGCCACCATCCTCAAGACTGCCCTTGACCAGATTGAGAAGTATCCGAATGCGGAAATATACGCCATAGGGCGCAAGATGGCCGAGCCGCTGGCGAAGGCCGGCCATCCGTCCGTGGGGGACTTCACCAGCCTCATGGCAAAGCCGGATTATTTCCAGGCCGCCGCGCTGGCGGACAGGCTCCGCACCGCTTACCAGGACGGGGCTTACAGCAAGGTGATCCTGGTGTACAACCATTTCGCCAGTTTTGTCTCCCAGCAGGCGACGGTGGAGAGTTTCCTGCCGTTCCAGGTTCCCGTCCAGCAGCGGGACGAGTGGGAAGATGAGTTCATCCTTGAGCCGGGAGAGGAGGAGATAGCCGCCAGGCTGCTCCCGGAGGTCCTGAGGCTCAAGATATACACTGCGCTGCTGGATTCTTCTGCGGCGGAGAACGCCGCCCGCACCATTGCCATGCAGACGGCATCTGACAACGCCCAGGACCTCCTGAGCGAGCTGACCCTGGAATACAACAAGGGCCGTCAGCAAAAGATTACAAATGAAATCCTGGACCTTATAGGCGGTTCGCAACAATAACCGCCTTGTCAACGTCCCTGTATCCCAGAAGGAATTCGTGAACGTTCATGCGCTTCTTGCCGGCCAGTTGAAGGTCGGTTACGGATATTGCGCCGTCTGAAGTGCCTATGGCAATGTAAGACTTGCCGTCAGTCCCTATCTGTCCCGGAGCAAGGCCGGCGCCGGGCATCTTCTCCCCAAAGAATACCTTCAGCTGCAGGGCGTCCTGGTCATCGGGCCGCTGGATGAACGTGAATGCGGTAGGATATGGACTGAGGCCCCGGATAAGGTTGTAGACATCCTCCGTGCTGCGGTTCCAGTCTATGCAACAGGTCTCGCGGGTGATCTTCGGAGCCGGTTTCAGTTCCTCCGATCCCTGGATGAAACTCTTCTGTACACGCATCTCCGCATTGTGGTCTATGAGGGCGCGCACTGTCTGGAGGACGAGGCCGGTACCCTTCTCCATAAGGGCGTCGTGAACGTCTCCGGCTGTGTCGGTAGGGGATATCTTGTGCTCCTCGCGGAATATGATCTGGCCTGTGTCTATGTTCTTGTCCAGCATGAAGGTTGTGACTCCGGTCATCTTCTCTCCGTTAATGACAGCCCAGTTGATAGGGGCGGCGCCGCGGTACTGCGGCAGGAGGGCCGCGTGGAGGTTGAAGGTTCCAAGCTTAGGCATTGACCATACCTCTTCCGGAAGCATCCTGAAGGCCACTACCACAAAGAGGTCCGCTTTTAGCGCAGCCAGGGCGCTGAGGAACTCAGGATCTTTCAGTTTGACCGGCTGGAGTACGGGTATGTTGTTTTCAACCGCATATTTCTTGACGGCGCTCTGGTTGACCTGAAGGCCGCGTCCGGACTGCTTGTCGGCGACCGTGACAACGCCAACGACCTTGTAGTGCTGTGCCTTGCCGTTCTTTACAAGGGCGTCAAGAGGGGCCACAGCGAATTCAGGCGTACCCATATATACAATCCTGGTCTTGCGGAACAGTCCAGAGATATATCCCTTGATGGCATTCCAGCGGGTCTTCAGACTGTCCAGGTTCAGGAATGAGGAATCGTGGACAGCCTTGCTCGTGAGCAAAATGCCCAGCGGAATGAGCAGGTACGCAGGCAGGAAGGCTCCGTTCACGGGGTCAAGGACGCCGTTCTTGGTCATCTTGGCGCCCACCAGGTCCACTATGTAGTACAGCACGAAGAAAAGGGCTGAGATGATGGCCGGGGTGCCCAGTCCGCCCTTGCGGATGAGGGCTCCCAGCGGGGCTCCTATGAAGAACAGCAGCAGGCAGGCTATGGCCTTGGAGTATTTCCTGAGGATTTCCAGGCCCGCCCTCCTGAGTTCGTACGTGTATTCATACATCTCCCTGTTGAAGTTGTTCAGCTCGGAGGATACCTCGTAGGCCTCTACGCTGGCCCTCTCATAGGCGTTGATTTCCTTCTCCCTTTCGTCCCACTGCAGGTAGCCGTCGTACTGGAACAGTTCCAGGGGCTGACGGAAGTATGAGGTGTCAAGCTGATGGTACTTGGAAACGGTGCCCGTACTTCCGAACATTGTAACCTGGGCGACGTGCAGGGTGTCATATTTCGCCTGCATGGTATCCCTGTCGGCGCGGAGTTGCTGGAGGTTCATGGCCGCCACCTGGTCTCCGTACTTGTCTTCCTCAGACCTTTCGAACGCGTAGTTCTTGAGCGGGATTATCAGTTCCTGCCTGTCAAAGGATATCTTCTCCAGGGCCAGGTCCTTTTCAGTGGGCTTTACCGTGTTATCCTCCACATAGTTGGTACCGTTGTACATCACGAAGGTCAGGTAGTCCTTTGACTTGGACATCCTGAGCACGGCGGAATCCGCCAGGGTCACGGTGGAGTTTCCCTTGTTGGCGGAGTGGTCGTAGACCATCACTCCGCGCATCATGCCGGTGACCTCGTCATTGCTGTCCACGCGCAGCACGTAGTTGTCAATTCCGTCGTAGAATATTCCCGCGGGAATCTTTATCTCTTCCTTGGTGCGGCCTATGTCATCCCTCAGAGTATAAATCTTGTTGTATGCGAAGGGCACCAGGTTGTTGGAAGTGAAGAACGCGCCTATGCTTATGATGGTGGACGCTATGATGAGCGGGGTCATTATCCTGGTGATGGATATGCCCGCGGCCTTCGCGGCTATGAGCTCGCTGTTCTCCGCCATCTGACCCATGGTCATCATGGCGGCAAGCAGCGTAGCCAGCGGAAGGGCCAGCGGCAGGATGGTGCAGCTGCCCCAGAGCAGGAATTCACCGACTATCTTCATACTCAGTCCTTTGCCCACCAGTTCGTCTATGTAAACCCACAGGAACTGCATGACAAGAACGAACAGGACCACGAACAGGATTGCCACGAACGGTCCTATGAACGACTTGAGTATGAGACGGTCAAGTTTCTTCACCTTACTTTGTGATATGCTTTACGATGGCGTCGAGCGCCTCGCCAAGGCCTGCAAGATTCTTGCCTCCGGCCGATGCGATGCCCGGCTGTCCGCCGCCTCCGCCCTGGATGAACTTGGCACCCTCGCGGATGTCGGCTCCGGCGTTTCGTCCCGCCTGAACCAGGTCAGGGGTGTACATGAGCACCAGCTGCGGCTTGCCTGAGTACTCGAAGGCAGCCACCGCCGCGGTGTTGGCAACCCTCTTCTGGAGGGCCAGGAGGGCGTCGCGCAGGAGCTGGGGCTCTGTCTCGGCCTTTGTCCAGCGGACAATGTTGATTCCGCCTTCAGGCTCGGCCATCTTCTCAAGGACGGCGCTGAGTTCGGCAGCCTTGGCTGCGGCGAACTCCTCCGCCTGCTTCTTGTAGCTGGAGTTCTCAGAAATCATCCTCTGGATGGCGCCCTTGAGGTCAGGGGCGTTGTTGAAGAACGCCTTGGCCTCCTTGAGCATCTCCTCTTCCTTGCGGACGTATTCCTCAGCGGCGGCTCCGCTGACGGCCTCGATGCGGCGTACTCCGGCGGCGATGGCGCTCTCGGACAGTATCTTGAAGAGTCCGATGTTGCCCGATGCGCTGGTGTGGCAGCCTCCGCAAAGTTCCACGCTGTCGCCGAACTTGATCACGCGCACCTGGTCGCCGTACTTTTCTCCGAAAAGTGCGATGGCGCCCATCGCGCGCGCCTCTTCCATGGTGGCGTCGCGCTTCTCCTCGCGCGGGTTGTTCTGGCGGATGAGCTCGTTCACGCGCGCCTCCACCTGCGCTACCTGCTCGTCAGAGAGTTTCTCGAAGTGGGAGAAGTCAAAGCGGAAGTACTTGTCGCATACGAACGAGCCCTTCTGCTCGATATGTGTTCCCAGGATTTCCCTGAGGGCCTGGTCAAGGATGTGCGTGCAGGTGTGGTTGTTGGCTATGGCCAGCCTGCGGGCGGCGTCCACCTGGAGGGTGAACTCTCCCTCGCAGTCGTCAGGAATCCTGTCTGCGATGTGCACGGTGAGGTTGTTCTCCTTTATTGTGTTGAGGATGGATATCTTCTGGCCGTCGGCGGCGATTGCGATACCGGTGTCACCAACCTCTCCTCCCATCTCTCCGTAGAACGGGGTGCGGTCGAATACCAGCTGGAGCATCTCCTTGTTCTTCTGCTTTACCTTGCGGCTCTTCAGCAAGCGGGCTCCCTGCACGTTGGTGGTGTCGTATCCTTCAAAGACCACGTCCTCGCCCTCGCGGTACTGGATCCAGTCTCCGAACTCGTTGGCGGTGGCGTTGCGGGCGCGCTCCTTCTGCTTGCCCAGTTCCACCTGGAAACCTTCCATGTCAACGGTGTAGCCGTTCTCAGCGGCTATCAGTTCGGTAAGGTCTATAGGGAATCCGTAGGTGTCATACAGCACGAATGCGTCCACGCCGGGGATCACCTTGGTGTCCGCTGACTTGGCAAGGTATTCGTCCATCAGCTTGATACCCCTGTCCAGTGTGCGCAGGAAGGCCATTTCCTCCTCGCGGATCACGGACTCTATGAGTTTCTGCTGGGCCTTCAGTTCAGGATAGGCCTCACCCATGTCGCTGATGAGCTGCGGCACAAGGCGGCAGAGGAACGGCTCGGAGAATCCCAGGAAGGTGTAGCCGTAACGCACGGCGCGGCGGAGGATCCTTCGGATCACGTAGCCCGCCTTCACGTTGCTGGGCAACTGGCCGTCAGCGATGGAGAAGCTGATGGCGCGGATGTGGTCCGCGATCACGCGCATGGCCACCTCCGTCTCCTTGCTCTGGTGGTACGGATGTCCTGAAAGTTCCTCTATCTTGGCTATCATTCCGGTGAATACGTCGGAATCATAGTTGGAGTTCTTGCCCTGGAGCACGGCGCAGAGGCGCTCGAAGCCCATTCCGGTATCGATGTTCTTTGCGGGGAGGCTCTCCAGGTGTCCGTCGGCCTTGCGCTCGAACTGCATGAACACCAGGTTCCATATCTCAATTACATGGGGGTCTGACTTGTTCACCAGGTCCCTTCCCGGAACGCCCGCCGCCTCTTCAGGGGTGCGGATGTCGATATGTATCTCCGACGAAGGTCCGCAGGGGCCAACGTCGCCCATTTCCCAGAAATTGTCGTGCTTGTTTCCGAGGATGATATGGTCATCCGGAAGATGCTTCTTCCAGGCGTCCATGGCCTCCTGGTCCATAGGGGTGCCGTCTTCCTTGGATCCCTCGAAGACGGTGGCGTAAAGTATGCTCTTGTCAATTCCGTAAACTTCCGTAAGCAGCTCCCAGGCCCAGTCTATAGCCTCTTTCTTGAAATAGTCACCGAAGCTCCAGTTGCCAAGCATCTCGAACATGGTGTGGTGGTAGGTGTCGTGACCCACCTCTTCCAGGTCATTGTGCTTGCCCGATACTCGGAGGCATTTCTGTGAATCCGCCGCGCGCAGGTAAGGCCTCTTGGTGTTTCCCAGGAAGATGTCCTTGAACTGGTTCATTCCGGCGTTGGTGAACATGAGGGTAGGGTCGTTCTTTACGACCATTGGAGCTGAAGCCACTATAGTGTGCTCCTTTGAAGCGAAGAAATCCAGGAATTTCTGTCTTATCTCTTTAGAAGTCATATTGTACTGATATGTATAGAATGCAAAATTAGCATATTTTTTGTTAATAATTAGTATCTTTGCAAGAATGTCCAAGTTAAGGAAAGAGTACAGCCTGAACCCCGAGACACTTATGTACGAGATTGCAAAAGTGCCTCTGGGCAAGCGTCTTCTCAAGATAGGCGCGTACATTGTCACATGCGTGGCAGTGACGGTACTCTATTTCTGGCTCTACGCCGGAGTCCTGAAACTTGACCCGCCTAAGACCGCCTGGCTCAAGAGGGAGAACGCGGCCTGGAACTCCAAGCTGGAACTCATGAACCGCCAGCTGGACATCTACGAGGAGCAGCTCGCTGACCTCAATCTCCGAAACGACGACATCTACCGCTCAATCTTCGGTATGAACGAGATTCCGCCGGAGGTCCTGAACGCCGGATTCGGCGGAGTGAACCGCTACGCGGAACTGGACGAAATGGTCTCCAACACCCTCCTGAGGGACACTTACGAGCGCCTTGACGTGCTTGCCAAGCGTTCCTACGTCCAGAGCAAGTCCTTTGACGAGGTGGCCGAACTTTCCCGCAGGGCGGGGGAGATGGCCTCCAGCATTCCGGCCATCCCTCCCATCGACCCCGCCCCGGGCACCTACCATCTTTCCAGTGAATTCGGAACCAGGTGGGACCCCGTATACGGCGGATACGCCACCCATTCCGGCGTTGACCTCTCCACAAAGGAGGGCAACCCCATCTATGCCACCGGAGACGGCGTGGTGGAGAGCGTGGACTTCCAGTTCTTCGGTTACGGACACCAGGTTATCATAGACCACGGATTCGGTTACAAGACCAGGTACGCCCACATGAGCACCATCAGCGTGGTGGAGGGCATGAAGATAAAGAGGGGAGAGTGCATTGGAGCCGTAGGAAAGACCGGAAAGGTTACCGGAGCGCACCTTCATTATGAGGTCATCTACAGGGGTACGCCGGTGAATCCCCAGAACTTCTTTGACCTGGACATCACCTCCGACGAATACGCCACCATGGTGCACAAGATGGAGGACGAATCCCCGGCCATGCTGCGCCCGGAGTTCTCCGCAAGGGTTAACAACCAGTAATCCCACATGAAGAATTACGAATTTGACAGGAGCAGTTTCTCTTTCCGCAAGGTACACCGCACGGTCTGGAACATAGTCCGCACGGTGGTCAGCCTGGTGCTGACTTCAGCGGCGGTCGCCCTTGTCACGTACTTCATCCTTTCACTTTTCATAAATACGGATACTGAAAAGCGCCTTGCCCGCGAGAACAACATGTATGAGAAAGTTTATGGGCAGATGCTTGAAAGGGAGCAGCTCATAGGCGACGCCGTGGCCGCCATGGAGTACAAGGACAACCAGATATACAGGGAAATATTCAATGCCGAGGCGCCGAGCACGGACCCGGAGAGCGACATAACCTTTGCCGCCTCGTCCGACACCCTCCCGCACAACGAACTCATTGAGTTCTCCGCGGGGAAACTGGACGGGCTGCTGGATTCCGCTACCGAGGTGGAGCAGCGCCTGAGGGCCCTCCAGGACAGGTTCATGGACTCCAAGGACTCCCTGCCGCCTCTGAGCATCCCTCTCAAGACCATGTCCTACGCCCAGGTGGGAGCCACCGTGGGAGACAAGGTGAACCCGTTCTACAAGGTTCCCGTGGCACATAACGGACTGGACATAATTGCCCCCCAGGGCGATCCCGTCTATGCCACGGCCGACGGCTATGTCTCCGACGTGATCACTTCCCGCAAGGGACAGGGAAACGTGGTGGAGATAACCCATAAGGGAGGCTACGTGACGCGCTACGCGCACCTTGCCGACGTGCAGGTCCGCAAGGGCGTGCAGGTGCGCAAGGGAGCGTGCGTGGGCTACGTGGGCATTTCCGGAAACAGCTTCGCCCCGCACCTGCATTACGAGGTGCTCAAGGACGGGGAATACCTGGACCCGGTGAACTTCATGTTCGCCTCCGTATCTCCAAACGAGTACATGAATATGCTGTATATGTCCGTAAGTACCGGGCAGTCAATGGATTAACCTTATCCGCCATGGAAAAACTATACTATTCTATCAGCGAAGTAGCCAAGGAACTGGGCGAGAACACCTCCTGCATCCGATACTGGAGCGACGCCTTCTCCAAGTTCGTCAAGCCTAACCGCAACGCCAAGGGCAACCGTATGTACAAGGCAGAGGACATCCAGACCCTCCGCCAGATCCAGCATCTGGTAAATGTTAAAGGCCTCAAGCTGGAGGGCGTCGAGAAAGAACTGCGCGCGGACCACAGCAGCGTGGACAAGGCCGTGAAGGCCCTCACCTCCCTCAAGGAGATCCGCAGCCAGCTGGTCCAGGTAAGGGAACTTCTGTAGCATGAAAGTCATAGACGTAATCAAGGTCCTGGAGGACTTTGCCCCTTCCTGCATCCAGGAGGACTGGGACAACAGCGGCCTGTGCATAGGCTCCCCCCAGGCGGAAGTGACCGGCATTATGCTGGGCTTCGACTGCACCCCTGAACTGGTGGACGAGGCCGCGCAGGCAGGGTGTAACCTCATAATCACACACCATCCCCTCATATTCGGGCGCATCCGCAGGATATGCCCTGAGGATCCCGTGGGCCTGGCCATAATCAAGGCCGTCCGCGGCGGCATGGCCGTGTATGCCGCCCACACCACCGCGGACAAGGTCCCGGGCGGCGTGAGCTGGGCCATGGCGCAGCGCCTTGGCCTGCAGGACATACGCATCCTGGACGGAGAGCAGTACGGCCTGGGCGTGATAGGGAACTGGCCCCAGCCGCTGGAATGGGAGCAGGCTGCCGCAAAGGTGAAGGAAGCCTTCGGCATAAAGACGCTCCGCTGCTCCAAGCCCTGCGGTCCCATAAGCACCGTGGCAATGTGCGGAGGATCAGGCTCCTCGCTCATTGAGAAAGCCCGCGAAGCAGGGGCGCAGCTATACCTGTGCGGAGACATTTCGTACCACCACTTTTTCACCCCCGACGGCTTCGCCGTCATGGACGTGGGCCATTTCGAGAGCGAAGTGGAAATAGTGGACGTTTTATATTCTTTGTTAAGGAAAAAATTTCCTAACTTTGTCATTCGCGCAAGCGCGAACCTGAACAACAGTAATCCGGTTAAATATTTCTAAAACATATGGCAACAGCAAAAAAGATCAAGAAAGTTGAGATTCCAATTGACCAGAGGGAAACCTTCGTCTCCCTCCAGAAGTCTTTCGCAGATTCAGAGATCAGCGTAGAGGAAAAACTCAAGACCCTCTACCAGCTCCAGGAGGCTGACAACGCAATAGACAAGATCATCCAGCTCCGCGGAGAACTCCCTGCAGAGGTGCAGGCACTGGAGGAAGAGCTTGCAGCCCTTCACGCCAAGGAGGAGAACATCAAGGGTCTCATCGAAGAATTCGGCAAGTCAATCGAGAACAACAAGCAGAACCTCATAGAGCACGACGAGAAGATTGCCAAGTACCAGCACCAGCTGGAGAACATCGCCAACAGCCGTGAGTATGACTCCATAAACAAGGAACTCGAGAACGAGGGCCTGGAGCGCCAGATTGCTGAGAAGCACATCGGCGAAGCCAAGATGGCCATCGCCGAGAAGAAGGAAGACCTTGAGGACCTGGCCCGCAGGGTTGAGATCCGCGAGGAGGACCTCGCCGCCAAGCGCGAAGAGCTTGAGGCCATCATAGGCTCCACAGCGGAGCAGGAGGCCAAGCTGCAGGAGCGCAGGGACGCCTGTGCAAAGGTCATCGACGAGCGTACCATGAGCGCATACGAGCGCATACGCAAGAGCGTGCACAACCACCTTGCAGTGGTTCCGGTTTACAATGAGGACAGCTGCGGCGGATGCTTCAACACCATTACCCCGCAGAGGCTTATAGACATCGAGTCAAACAAGAAGCTCGTGATTTGCGAGCATTGCGGAAGGATCATCGTAAATCCTAAGTTCGAATAGGAACCGGGTATGCCTGGCAAGAAGAACAACACAAACCTTGACACGATAGGGCTTGAGATGGGCAACACGCCCCCTCAGGCTCTTGATGTCGAAGAGGCTGTCCTTGGAGCGATGCTCCTGGAGGCCGCGGCCGTGGACCAGGCCATGGAGGAACTCACCCCCAACTGCTTCTACGACCAGCGCCACAGGATGATCTTCGAGGCCATAGCGCATCTTGTCACGGAGCATACTTCGGTGGATATCTTCACCGCTACCAACAAACTGAAGCAGGAAGGGAACCTTGAAGCGGTGGGCGGGGCCATAACCCTGGCCAACCTGTCGCAGAAAGTGGGTTCCGCCGCGCATATAGAGTATCACATAAAGATACTCAAGCAGAAATCCATCCAGAGGGAGCTCATTACCGCTTCCTACGACATCCTGCACCAGGCCTATGACGAGTCCGTCAAGGTGGACGACCTGGTGGACAACGCCCAGACCAAGATTTTCGACGCCATCCAGAACAACCTCAAGAAGGAAGTCCAGGGAATTGGAGACCTGATCAACGTGGCCATGTCCGACATCCAGAAGATGCAGAACAGCATCGGCCTGAGCGGAGTGCCTTCCGGATTCGTGTCGCTGGATTCCATCACAATGGGATGGCAGAAATCAGACCTGATAATCCTGGCCGCCCGCCCGGCTATAGGTAAGACCGCGTTCGCCCTGAACATGGCGCGCAACGCAGCGGTTGACCATCACATGCCGGTTGCGGTATTCTCCCTGGAGATGTCCGCGGTGCAGCTTACAAAGCGTCTGATGACCAGCGAGTCCGGCCTGCCGGCAAGCAAGATCAAGGGCGGCTCCAAGCTGGAGCCCTACGAGTGGGAGCAACTTGAGTACAAGCTCAAGAACCTCTCCGCCGCCCCCCTGTACATAGACGACACCCCAAGCATACCTGTAATGGAGTTCAGGACCAAGGTGAAGAACCTGGTAAAGAGCAAGCAGGTGCGCCTGGTGATTGTGGACTATCTGCAGTTGATGCAGGGCCCTTCCGAGCTGCGCGGAATGCGCGAGCAGGAAGTCGCCGCAATCTCCCGTACTCTCAAGCAGACGGCAAAGGAACTGGAAGTGCCCATCATAGCGCTTTCCCAGCTCTCCCGCCAGTCCGTGCAGCGCTCAGGCGGCAGCGGCCGCCCGCAGCTGTCGGACCTGCGCGAGTCCGGTTCAATTGAGCAGGATGCGGACATGGTTATCTTCATCCACCGTCCGGACGCCCTTGGCCTTTCCGAGAATCCATCCAGCATGGAGGAGACCCAGATTATAATCGCCAAGCACCGTAACGGATCGGTTGGAGAACTGCCTATGATATTCAAGAGCGAACAGATCAGGTTCCTGGAGCCCAACCAGACGCTGGACGTAAGGGCCGCCGCGACGGTGGCGTCCGGCATCAACGGTTCTCCTTCGGACGATTTCGGTAACCCCAATTTCTGATGGCAGGGAAGGAAGAGATAACCCACCCGGGGAAGATACTGGAGATAACCCCGTCGCAGATATTGGTGGAGATTGAGGCCAGGAGCGCCTGCGCGGCCTGCCACGCCTCCGGCCTTTGCGGGTTGTCGGATTCTGAACAGAAAATAATCAGCGTTCCCGCCTCATTCAGGGACAATTATTCCGTGGGAGAGGAAGTGGACGTTGTTTTGAAGGCCTCCATGGGCCATAAAGCGGTATGGTTGGCATACTGTATCCCGTTGGTAGTGTTGATAACAGTGATTTTCACGGCCTTGAAGTCGGGCATGTCTGAACTCGCTGCCGCATTGTTGGGTATCTGCGGCGCCGCACTCTACTATTTTGTATTGTGGCTCAAGCGTGACAGACTGCGTACAGAGTACAATTTTATCATTAGAAAGAGGCTTTAATAATGACGGGTATTTTTCTATGGACAGTAGGCATCCTTGCCGGCCTGGGTTTCATCCTGGCATTGGTACTGTTCCTCATAGCAAAGAAATTCAAGGTTGAGGAGGACCCCCGCATTGACCTTGTGGAGAAAGCCCTTCCCGGCGCGAACTGCGGCGGATGCGGCTTTGCCGGCTGCCACGCCTTTGCGGACGCGGCGGTGAAGGCCCCCAACCTGGACAACAATTTCTGCCCGGTGGGCGGGAACGAAGTCATGAAGAAGGTGGCGGAGATCCTGGGCTATGAGGTCAAGCAGCAGACGCCCAAGGTTGCCGTTCTTAAGTGCAACGGTTCCTGCGAGAACCGCCCCCGCACAAATGAGTACGACGGAGTGAAGTCCTGCCGCGTGAAGGCAACCCTTTACGCCGGGGACACTTTGTGTCCTTACGGCTGCCTGGGTTGCGGAGACTGCGTGGCTGCGTGCAACTTCGGCGCTATCGCCATAAATCCGGAGACGCTGCTCCCGGAGGTGGACGAATCCAAGTGTACTGCCTGTGGCGCCTGCACAAGGGCCTGCCCGAGGGGTCTGCTGGAGCTCCGCAACAAGGGACCGCGCTCCATGAGGGTGTACGTGGCCTGCTCCAACAAGGACAAGGGAATGTTCACCAGGAAGGCCTGCAAGGCGGGTTGCATTGGCTGCGGCAAATGCGCAAAGGTGTGCCCGCACGGTGCGATAACCGTGGAGAACAACCTGGCGTACATTGACTACACAAAGTGCAAGCTTTGCAAGAAATGCGTGGCCGAGTGCCCTATAGGCGCAATCCACGCCGTCAATTTCCCCGTCCTCAAGCCAAAGCCGGAGGCTCCGGCACCTGAAGCAAAAAAGGAGGCGGCAAATGAGTAAGTATACATTCCCTATAGGAGGCATCCATCCTAACGATGCCAAGTTCTCAAAAGGCTGCGCCATAGAGGTGCTGCCAATCCCTCCCGTGGTATACGTTTCAATGGCCCAGCACCTTGGAGCGCCGGCCGTGCCCTGCGTGGCCGCCGGTGACAAGGTCAAGGTGGGCACGGTGATAGGGGAGCCGGCGGGCTTCATATCGGCTTATATCCATTCCCCGGTTTCCGGAACGGTCAAGTCCGTGGGTCCGCGCAAGGACCTGGCGGGCAACAACGTGACGCACGTGGAGATTACCGTTGAGGGAGACGAGTGGGAAGATGGCATAGACCTGACACCGGACATCGTCAAGGAAATTCCTTCGGACCGCGCGGCGGTGCTTGACAAGATCAAGAAATGCGGCGTTGTGGGCCTTGGAGGAGCCACTTTCCCGGCTCACGTGAAACTCAACCCCTCTCCTGACACCAAGGCGGACTGCATCCTGATCAACGGAGCGGAGTGCGAGCCGTACCTTACCAGCGACCACCGCATCATGATAGAGCGCCCGGAGGAGATTGTGATAGGCGCCGCCATTATGCAGATGGTCCTTGGCGGATGCCGTTGCGTGATAGCAATTGAAGACAACAAGCCGGAGGCCATAGCGTCAATGAAAGGCGCCGTGGCAAAATTAGGCTACAGGAATATGGAAGTGCTTACCCTGAAGAAGAAATATCCACAGGGCGGAGAGAAGCAGCTGATTGACGCGGTGCTCAGGCGCCAGGTTGGCAGCGGCGCGCTTCCTATCAGCGTTGGCGCAGTGGTGCAGAACGTAGCCACGGCGCTGGCGGTCTATGAGGCGGTCCAGAAGAACAGGCCTCTGATAACCAATACCATGACAATCACCGGAGACAAGCTTCCTGTAAGCGAACAGCATAACTATCTGTTCCGCATAGGAGTGCCGTTCAGTTTTATCGCAGAGCAGGCAGGCGGTGTCCCGGAGTATGCGGCAAAGATAGTGAGCGGCGGACCCATGATGGGAAAGGCCATAGCCAATATGGACGCCACCACCGTGAAGGGAACATCCTCGCTGCTCTATCTTTCCAAGGAATCTACCAAGAGGAAGGAGGAAGGCCTTTGCATACGATGCGCGCGTTGCGCGGAATCGTGCCCCATGGGCCTGGAGCCCTTCCTGATCAACCGTGTCTACAAGGCCGGGGACCTTGCAGGAATGGAGAAGGCATCCGCCCAGGATTGCATCGAGTGCGGATGCTGCCAGTATTCCTGCCCCGCCAACATCCCTCTTGTGGACAATATCCGCATGGCCAAGGGCCAGGTAATGGCTGAAATTAAAAAAAGGCGCAGCAATGGAAAATAAGTTAGTATCCCCCAATCCGCATGTCCACGCCAAGAGTTCAACCTCTTCCCTGATGTGGGATGTGATCATAGCGCTGGCTCCCGCGATGGTAGTTTCAATACTGTGGTATGGTTGGTCAGCCCTTATGCTGCTTGCGCTGGGCGCAGGATTCTGCGTCCTCCTGGAATGGACCATCACCAAGTGGATGATGCGCAAGCCGTCCGTGGCCTGCCTCCCGGCAGCCGCGCTCACGGGCTTGCTGCTGGCGCTGAACATGCCGCCGTCCACTCCATGGTGGACGGTGCTCATAGGCGCCATAGTGGCTATCGGCGTAGCCAAGATGTCATTTGGAGGAATGGGCCAGAACGTGTTCAACCCGGCCATCACCGGCCGCGTGTTCCTGCTGGTTTCGTTCCCCCAGCAGCTTACCAACTGGGAAATCCCCAGGGGTTTCATAGGCGGAGGACTTGACGCAGTATCCGGATCCACGCTTCTTTCTCAGGTGAAACTGGAAGGCGCAGGCTCCGTAGCGGACCTGGATATATTCCGGACGTTCCTCCTGAACCCCGGCGGGTCAATGGGAGAGATATCCGGACTTGCCCTGCTGATAGGTTTCGTCTATCTGCTCTGCCGCAAGGTGGTGAAACCCTGGATACCGCTCAGCATATTCCTCACGGTTGCGCTGGTTTCAGGCATATTCCATCTCTGCAACCCCGAGGCCTATACCGGCCCGCTCTTCAACCTGGTTGCCGGAGGTCTCATACTGGGAGCCTGCTTCATGGCCACGGACTATGTGACTTCTCCTATGAGCGACTGGGGCGGAGTGGTCTTTGGTGTTGGCCTGGGCTTCATTGTGATGATGATACGCTACTTTGGATCCTATCCGGAGGGCGTTTCGTTCGCCATTCTTCTGATGAACATGACGGTGCCCCTGATTGACAGGGCGTTCCACCGCAAGAAATACGGTTACGGGAGGGCTTAGATATGGCAGCACAGTCTACACTAAAGAACATGCTTCTGTGCCTCACGCTGGTATGCTTGGTGTGCGCGGCCCTGCTGGGCGGCGTCTACGCCATGACATACAAGCCAATCCAGAAGACCAACGAGAACATACTCAAGGCCTCCATAGGGGCCGTGCTTCCGGACGGAGGCTCAATTTCGGACCAGAAGACAACCAGCCTTGACGGAAAGGCATACACTTATTACGAGCAGCTTTCCGGCGGCGCCGTGCAGGCCTATGCGGTGAAGTCCGCGACCACCGGCTTCGGCGGAACACTGGAACTCATGGTGGGAGTGCTTCCTGACGGAACCGTATACAACACCAAGGTGCTTTCACACAGCGAGACTCCGGGCCTTGGCGCAAAGTGCCAGACTGACCGGAAGTTCCTGGACCAGTTCCAGGGACTGGGACCGGACAAGTCAGTCAAACTGCGCAAGGACGGGGGAGACCTGGATGCCATCACGGCGTCAACAATAACCTCCAGGGCCTATACCCTTGCGGTTTCCAACGCCGTGGAACTTGTCAAATCTTTAAAGAAGGAGAACTAGGATATGGGAAAATGGTCTTTGGTAACTAAAGGTTTCGTAAAGGACAATCCTACCTTTGTCCTGGTTCTTGGAATGTGTCCTACGCTGGCCACCACCACCTCCGCCATCAACGGACTGGAGATGGGCCTGGCCACCCTGTTCGTGCTGGTTCTTTCCAACATAGCCATCTCGGCGCTTGCGCCTCTGGTGCCGGACAAGGTGCACATCCCCGTTTATATCGTGGTTATCGCCACGTTCGTGACGGTGCTGCAGCTGCTCATGCAGGCCTATATGCCCGCCGCGTACACCACGCTGGGCCTCTTCATCCCGCTCATCGTGGTTAACTGCATCGTGCTTGGAAGGGCGGAGGCCTTCGCCAACAAGAATACAGTGCTGGATTCGGCGCTGGACGGAATTGGCGTGGGACTGGGCTTCACCCTGTCGCTCACGGTCATCGGCCTTGTGAGGGAGATCCTGGGCAGCGGTTCGGCCTTCGGCTTCAAGTTTATCCCGGGAGACGGAATTCTGGCGTTCGTGATGGCTCCGGGAGCCTTCCTGGTCCTGGGCTATCTGATGGTTTTGTTCAACAAATATTTGAAGAAGTAGTATGGAGTACCTGTTGATTATCATTTCCGCGATATTTGTAAACAATATCCTGCTTTCCCAGTTCCTGGGAATATGCCCTTTCCTTGGCGTATCCAACAAGCTCTCCACCGCGACCGGAATGTCCGGGGCGGTATGCTTTGTAATAACGCTTGCAACCATAGTCACCTATCTGATCAACAAATACCTGCTTTTGCCGTTTGGCCTTGGGTTCCTTCAGACCATAGCCTTCATCCTTGTGATAGCGGCGCTGGTCCAGATAGTTGAGATAGTGCTCAAGAAGATAAGCCCGTCGCTTTACCAGGCGCTGGGAATATTCCTTCCTCTCATTACCACCAACTGCGCCGTGCTTGGCGTGGCCATCACCGTGGTGACAAAGGAATTCACTTACGGCGGTGCGGAGCCGCACCTGCTCAACATGGGCGAGGCCATAGTCTACGCCCTTGCCACATCCGTGGGATACGGAATTGCAATGATACTGTTTGCCGGACTGCGCGAGCACCTTGCCGGCAACCAGGTGCCGGAGGCCTTCAAAGGTTTGCCAATAGCCCTCATTACCGTGGGCATCATGGCAATGGCCTTCCTTGGTTTTTCAGGAATAGTATAAGCTAATTACAATATGGACAACAGCATTTTGATGAGCCCTAACCCGCTGGTTTCGTATCTGCAGAAACCGGCCACTGAATTCACCAGGGCGGACATTGTCAAGTACTGCGTTGACAATGAGGTAGAGTGTATTAACCTTCACTATTGCGGATGGGACGGCAAGCTCAAGACCCTTAACTTTGTAATCCAGAGCCTGGATCACCTGCAGAGCATACTGCAGGCAGGAGAGAGGGTTGACGGATCCAGCCTTTTCCCGTTCGTGAAAGCCGGCAAGAGCGACCTTTACGTTATCCCAAAGTACAGGACGGCCTTTGTAAACCCGTTCAGCGAGGCCAATACCGTTGACCTCCTCTGCTCTTTCTATGACCGTGACGGCCTTCCTTTCGAGAGTTCTCCGGAATATATCCTCAAGAAGGCGCACAGGGAGTTCACAAAGGTTACCGGCCTTCAGATGGAGGCCATGGGCGAGCTGGAGTACTATGTGATTGCTCCGCACGACAGCCTTTACACCGTGGCGGACCAGAGAGGTTACCACGAGAGCGCCCCGTTCTGCAAGTTCGCGGACCTGCGCACTGATGCTATGCGCTGCATAGCCCAGTGCGGCGGTAACATCAAGTACGGTCACTCCGAGGTGGGCAACTTCTCAGCCGACGGAAGGGACTACGAGCAAAACGAGATAGAGTTCCTGCCTGTTAATATAGAGCAGGCCGCTGACCAGTTGGTAATTGCCAAGTGGGTTATGCGCCAGCTCGCATACGATTACGGCGTGGACCTGACCTTCGCCCCCAAGATCACTCCGGGCAAGGCCGGCTCAGGAATGCACGTCCATTGCAAGTTCACCAAGGACGGAAAGTCCTGCATGGTTGAGGGCGGAGAGCTCACAGACCTCTGCAAGAAGGCTATCGCCGGATTCATGGCCGCGGGAACTTCGCTCCCGGCCTTCGGAAATCCGCATCCCCTTTCATTCATGAGGCTGGTTCCCCACCAGGAGGCGCCCACGTCGCTTTGCTGGTCATTCTCCAACCGCAGCGCGCTTGTGCGCGTGCCGTTGGGATGGACGGGCAAAGGCGACATGTCAGCCGACTGCAACCCTCTTGAAACCCCTTCCGACAAGGACTTCAGCGATAAGCAGACCTTTGAGTGGAGGGCTTCCGACGGCTTCGCCGATACCTACCTCCTGCTTTCAGCGCTGTGCTGCGCCGCGCGCCATGGCTTTGAGATGCCTGACGCCCTGGCCCTGGCTGAGAAGACCTATGTTGGCCTTGGCGTGAACATACACGACGCCAACAACAAGGCAGTCCAGGAGGCTCTGGAGCAGCTCCCCGCATCCTGCGTCGAGGCTGCTGACGAACTGGCCAAGGACCGTGAGATATACACCTCCAAGGGCGTGTTCTCGGATTCCATCGTAGATTTCTATATAGATTACCTGAAATCATTCGACGACGCCAACATGCGCTCTAAACTGGAGAAGGACCTCCCTGCGCTTCTGAAGTTCGTCCAGGAAAACATTGACCGCGGATAATATGAAATTCAACAAGCAGACAGCCGGACTGGCCCTGTTCAGTTTCCTGTTCCTTTGGCTGCTCAAAGGGGATTTGCTCTACCATATGGAGCAATACTCCTATTTCAGCTTCCATGGGGACTTCCCGGTAAAGTTCTTCGAACAGCCGGGCGGCCTGCTTTCCCTGCTGGGAGCATTCCTTACCCAATTCTGCCATTTCCCTGTGCTGGGCGCGCTGGTAATAGCCCTTTCGCTCAGCCTGCTGGCATATCTGGTAAGGAAAGCCTTCCGCCTTGAAGGGAAGAAGGCCTGGCTGGCGCTGGTTCCGTCCCTGTTCCTGCTGCTTTTCATAACCCGCCTGGATTATACCATCTATCACCAGAAGACCTACGGCCTGCTGTTCTC
This sequence comes from Bacteroidales bacterium, assembly GCA_017619675.1. Taxonomy (GTDB): domain Bacteria; phylum Bacteroidota; class Bacteroidia; order Bacteroidales; family UBA932; genus Cryptobacteroides. The sequence continues at coordinate 25,035 of JAFZRX010000010.1, forward strand.
CCAGACCCTGGGATTCTGCGCGGCCGTGGCCCTTTTCATGCTTTATCGCCGCAGTTTCAGCGAAAGGAAACTGGGCTGGCTGTTCGTCCTGCCCCTGATCATTGCGGGGTATCCGCTCATCGGCTCCTACGCGCTTGTCGCCGCGGCGCTGGTGACGCTTGAGGCGCTTCGGGTCAGGAAAAATATCCTGCCCGCGCTGGCCTCCACGCTGGTCCTGGGCGCCGCGCTCCCGCTGCTCTGCGCCAACCTCCCCGGAATCTACGGAAGGATGAACAGGCACTATGCTTTCTTCGCAGGATTCCCGTATTTTGAGTTCGTGGGCAGTTTCATGGGCTTCGTGCCTCTGATACTGGCGTTCGTGGCGCTGGCGGCTTTTGTCTTTGCAGACTCCTTTGGAAGGAAACTTCCCATACCGGTCTTTGCGGCCTGTGCGATTGCCATGCTGGGACTCACCAACTGGGATCCCAACTTTGGCGCCGTGCTCAAGATGGAGCGCGCCGTGTCAGACCAGGACTGGGACAAGGTCCTCAAGGTTGCCGCCAAGCATCAGGAGCCTACCCGCGTCCAGGTGCTTTACAGGAACATAGCCCTGTACAACAAGGGTGAACTGACTGAGAATATGTTCACCTATCCTGACGGCGCAAATCCGCTTAAAACCACCGCAGACGTTCCTATTTCAATGGTCTGCTCCGTTCCAGTAGAGTTCTACAGCGGAATGATAAACAGTTGCGAGCGTTCCTCAATGGAGTTCTCATCGGCTTTCTCCAAGAGCGTGTATTTCTTCAAGTATCAGGCGAAAGTGGCCCTGCTGAAGGGAGATTTCGAACTTGCCCGCAAGTATATGGACGCAGTAGGGGAGAGCTGGTTCCAGGGCCCATGGCTGCGCCGGTACGAGACCTTCCTGGAGAATACGTCCCTGATTGATTCAGACCCGGAGTTCGCCCAGTTGCGTCCCATCATGGAGTTCGAAGGCCCCAACACGGAGCTGGCGTCTTCCCTGGAGATATGCATGAACAATCATTTTGAGTCGCTGGAGTACGTGAACGAAAACGCCTTTGAATGGCAGGCGGCCACCATGCTCACGTGGAAGAACGAATCGTACTTCATACAGCTCTTCTTCGACCGCTTTGAGAAGCACCCGGAGGCCCCTATAAGCAGGGGCGTCGCCGAGGCGCTTGCCCTGCTTGGCGGAACCTCCGGAGATTATGAGATAATGGAACAGGTAGCCAAGGCAATGGCCTCAAGGCAGGACGTGCTCAGGCGCCTTACCCCGTTCGCCAATTCCATCAATACGGCAAGCAACCTTGACAATCCTTCAACCATAAAGAGGTTCAAGGAACGCTATGGGGACACCTACTGGTTCTATTACTATTTTGTAAACGATATCCGAACAAACTAATGAAGCGAATTCTGTCCATATTGGCCCTGGCCCTGGTTCTGGCAGGCTGCATCCCGTCCGGGTATCAAGACGCGTCCCAGACCTCCGAAGCGCTGGAAATCTACCCTGACTATACCGGGGTGGTGATGCCCGTGAACATCGCTCCGATGAACTTTGAGGTGCTAAATGCGGCGGACGCCTGCGTGGTGGAGATTTCATACGCCGGACAGACCGTGGCCGTGAAAGGTCCGGTGGTGTCCGTTCCGGTAAAGAAATGGCACGCCATGCTTGAGGCTGCAAAGGGTGGGGAACTGGTTTACAAGGTTTATGTGAAGAGGGACGGAAAGTGGCTCCGCTTTGCGGAGTTCTCCAACACTGTGGCTCCGGATCCAATAGACGAATACGTGACCTACCGTCTCATTGAGCCGGGTTATTCATATTACGGGCAGATACTGCTCCGCCAGAGGCATCTGACTGATTTCAAGGAAGTTGACCTGTACAACAACAGCCTCATCTCCCAGCCGGTTCAGCAGCAGTGCATCAACTGCCATTCCTTCCAGAACTACAGCACGGAGAACTTCCAGTTCCACGCCAGGAACTATTCCGGAGGAACCATTGTGGTGACGGGGGACAAGGCCAAGAAACTGGAATTCAAGACCGGAGACCTGATTTCCAACGGAGTCTATCCTTCCTGGCATCCAACAGAACCGCTCATAGCGTATTCCCTGAACCTCACGCAGCAGATATTCTTCACCACGGAGCACAGGAGGCTGGAAGTGTTCGACCTTGCCTCTGACCTGTGCCTGTATGACGTCAATACGGATGCCGTAAGTTACATAGTTCACGATTCCCTCAATTTCGAGACCTTCCCTTACTGGGCGCCTGACGGAAAGACCCTGTACTATTCAAGCGCATATCTGCCATCATTTGGAGCTGACTCCAAGACGGACGTTACGCCAATCACCAGAGACATCCGCTACGGCATCTACGCCATAGACTTCGACCCGGCCACAAGGGCCTGGGGCGAGCCGTGCGTCATCTATGACGCTCCGGCGGATAGCCTCAGCGCAGTCACCCCTCGTCCGTCACCGGACGGCAGGTACCTGCTCAGCGGTGTGGGAAGCTTTGGCTCTTTCCACATATGGCACGATACTGGAGACATATATTTGACTGATCTCCAGACACTTGAGACCAGGCCTCTGGAGGAACTTAATACCGAGAGGGCGGAGAGTTTCAAGAGCTGGGCTTCCAATTCAAGGTGGATAGCCTTCACCTCCCGTAGGGAGGACGGCACCTACACCCGCCTCTATCTGGCGTATTTCGATGAGCAGGGCAATGCCCACAAGCCTTTCCTCCTACCCCAGGAGGACCCTGAGCAGAACCACAGGCTCTTCAAGTCCTACAACGTCCCTGAATTCACAAAGGATCAGGTACGCTGGGACCCCAAGGCCCTTGAGAAAGTAGTCCTCTCAGACCCTGTGCGTACGCATCAGGTAGAGCCTGCAAGCAACTAACCCATAATTAATTCAGATATGAGCAAGAAGTTATTACTGACCATTGTGTCTCTGGCCATTGCCGTAGCTGCATTCGCCCAGGGACCCAGGAACCCCCAGAACGATCCCATGCCGGCAGGATTCTATCCCGCCGAGACCAACGTATTCTGCTGCCAGTACCCGGCAGTCAATCCCGTTACCAAGGAGGCGATCTTCCGCATCAAGGCGGACGGTGCCCGAGAAGTTAGCATAGGTATCTGCGGCAAACGCTACAACTTTACAAAGGACGCGGAAGGCTACTGGACCGTGAAGACGGATCCCCTTATCGTGGGCTTCCACTATTATATGATTAACATTGACGGCACTCCGTGCTTTGACCCGGGTTCAGAGGCGTTCTTCGGTAGCAACTCGGAGCAGAGCGGAATTGAGATTCCGGAGGGACCTGAGGGAGATTATTACCGTTTTGACAAGAACGTTCCTCACGGAAAGATCGCCCGTTGCGTTTATTGGAGCGACATAAACGGGATGGAGAGGGTGGCCAATGTATATACCCCTGCTGAGTATGACAAGAACCCCACCAAGTCCTATCCTGTACTTTACCTCCTCCACGGCTGGGGTGAGGACGAGCAGGGCTGGGTAATCCAGGGCCGCACGCTCAATATCATGGACAACCTCATCGCCGCAGGCAAGGCCGTCCCTATGATCATAGTAATTGACAGCGGTGACATCAAGACCAATTCCTACGTGCGTGAGGCACAGGAAGGCAAGACCGTCTCCGACATCTATGTGAACGACCTCATGCCTTACATCAACGACAACTTCCGCACTCTCAAGGACCGCGACCATACCGCAATGGCAGGTCTTTCAAGGGGCGGCAGCCAGACATTCAACACAGTATTCGCGAACCTTGACAAGTTCTCCTGGGTGGGTGGCTTCTCCGGCGGTCCCAGGATCGCGGATGAGGCGGCGGCAAAGGCGCTGTACAACGGAGCGTTCACTGACGCCCCCAAGTACAACAGCCAGATGCATCTCCTGTTCATGAGCACCGGCTCTGAGGAGAACCGCGGCACCAAGGTGGGATGCGACGTCCTCACCAAGATGGGTATCAGGAACGTAGTCTTCATGGAGTCCCCTGGCACCGCCCACGAGTGGCTAACGTGGAGGCGCTCCCTCCGCGACTTCGCGCAGTTGATTTTCAAATAGACCTTCTATTGAAGTATGCTTCACACAAACAAAGTGAGTGGAGTATAAGGTCTAGTTACACTCCACGACCCCATTATGGTTTCTGGAGATAGGCGTGGATGGCGGCGGCGGCGCGGCGGCCGGCACCCATGGCAAGGATGACGGTGGCGGCGCCGGTTACGGCATCGCCGCCGGCAAATATGCCGGGACGGGTGGTGGCGCCAACTTCGTCGGCAACAAGGCAGCCGCGGCGGTTCTGGTCAAGGCCGGCGGTAGTCCTTGCGATAAGCGGGTTAGGGCTTGTGCCCAGCGCCATGATTACGGTATCGGCCTCAATCTCGAACTCGGAGCCTGGGATGGCCACAGGGGAGCGGCGGCCGCTGGCATCGGGCTCGCCCAGTTCCATCTTGATGCACTTGATTGCGCGCACCCAGCCTTTGTCATCGCCCAGTATCTCTACAGGGTTGGTGAGCATTGCAAAGGTGATTCCCTCCTCTTTAGCGTGATGGACTTCCTCCTTGCGGGCGGGGAGTTCAACCTCTGTGCGGCGGTAGACGATTGTGGTGTCCGCGCCAAGCCTGATGGCTGTGCGCGCGGCATCCATGGCCACGTTTCCGCCGCCCACAACTATGCATTTCTTTCCGGCCTTGATAGGGGTGAGGTAGTCATCCCTGAAGGCCTTCATAAGGTTGTTGCGGGTGAGGAATTCGTTTGCTGAGAATACTCCGTTGAGGTTCTCGCCCGGGATGCCCATGAACTTGGGCAGACCGGCGCCAGTTCCTACGAACACGGCCTTGAAGCCTTCCTGGTCAAACAATTGGTCTATTGTGACGGTGCGGCCGATGATGACGTTGGTCTCAATCTTCACGCCCTGGGCCACTATGTTGTCAATCTCGTGCTTAACTACGGTGTCCTTTGGCAGACGGAACTCGGGGATTCCGTATTCCAGTACTCCGCCGGGGCGGTGGAGAGCCTCGAAGATGGTCACGTCATAGCCAAGCTTGGCAAGGTCGTTGGCGCAGGCGAGGCCTGAAGGGCCGCTGCCAATGACTGCGACCTTGGGGCCGCTTGGCGCCTTTTCCGCGGCCTTTACGGGCAGGTTCTCGCGGGACCAGTCGCCCACAAAGCGCTCCAGTTTTCCAATGGACACGCTTTCGCCCTTTATGCCAAGCACGCAACTTCCCTCGCACTGGCTCTCCTGCGGGCATACGCGTCCGCAGATGGCGGGCAGGGAAGAATCCTTTGCAATGACGCCTGCGGCTCCGGCAAAGTCTCCGTCCTTAATCTTGGCGATGAATTCAGGGATATCGATGCCCACAGGGCAGGCCTGTACGCAGCGTGGATTCTTGCAGTGGAGGCATCGGGTTGACTCCTGGAGGGCTTCCTGGGCGTTGTAGCCGTAGCAAACCTCCTCAAAATTGTGTGCGCGGACCTTTGGGTCCTGCTCGCGGGCTTTAAGCCTGTCTATTTTTGCAGCCATTTGGATTCCTCCTCTTTATATTGTCCCTGACGACGCATGGCCTCGTCAAAATCTACCAGATATCCGTCAAATTCAGGTCCGTCCACGCAGGCGAACTTGGTCTGTCCGCCCACGGAAACGCGGCAGGCGCCGCACATTCCCGTACCGTCCACCATAAGGGTGTTCAGGCTCACTATGATAGGGAGACCCAGTTTCTTGGCGGTGAGGGTGGCGAACTTCATCATTATCATAGGTCCTATGGCCACTACGCGGGTATATTGCTTGCCGGCGGCCACAAGGGCCTCCAGCTGCGCGGTACCCACTCCGTGGAATCCGTAGGATCCGTCGTCGGTACACAGATACAGGTTATCGCAGACGGTGCTCATCTCCTCAGTGTATATGAACAGGTCCTTGTTCCTTGCGCCTATTATCACGTCAACGGCCACGCCTTTCTCGTGCAGCCACTTGGCCTGGGGATAGACGGGGGCGGTTCCCACGCCACCGGCAATGAAAACCACCTTCTGGGCGGCCAGTTCCTCAGGGCTCATGGTCACGAACTCCGAGGCGTTGCCCAGAGGTCCCACCACGTCAATGAAGCTGTCGCCTTCGTTGGCGTCAACAATGACGGCGGTAGAAGCGCCTATCTTCTGGGTGACAATTGTCACCGTGCCTTTGGCGGCATCGTAGTCGCTGATAGTCAGCGGGATACGTTCACCTTTCTCATCGGCCCTCACTATGAGGAACTGCCCCGGGAGGGCGGCCTTTGCAAGCCGAGGGGCCTCCACCACCATCTTGCAGATGTTGGAGGTGAGCATCTTCTTCTCCAGTATCTTGTACATCTTAGAGGAGTTTTGAAATGTCCTTTTCTTCAATTACGGCCAGGCCGTTGCGGTCTATGGCTTCCTGGGCCTTCTCCGTGTTGTCCGTGCGGAAGATGAGCACGCCCTTTCCCTTGAGCAGGAAGGAGTACAGGTAGGAGATGCTTATGTCCTCCTTGGCCAGGAAGTCTATGGCGTCCGCGGCCTTGCCCGGAACATCGTCCAGCTCAATTGCAAAGACTTCGCTCAGGGACACGGCTACGCCGGCGTCCTTGAGGATCCTGTAGGCCTTGTCCGGCTCGCTGCACAGGATGCGGTAGATACCGTAATCCGTGGTATCGGTAATGGTGGAGGCTATCAGCTGTATGTTGTGAGCCTTGAGAAGCTTGAGCACCTTTACAAGAGTGCCTGACTTGTTCTCTATGAATACAGATAATTGGTTGACAGTCATTGTATTGAGCTTTTAGTTAAAACTTTATCCTTAAATCTTTTACACGTACGGCCTTGCCCTCTGACTTAGGCAGGGAACCCTTTGGCACAAGTTTCACCTTTGGAGTGATGAGGATTTCGTCGCGGAGCTGGCGGGTGATTTCCCTTTCCAGGTTCTGCAGCCTTCCAAAGTCGTCGAAGGACATGTTGTCCGCAACTTCCACCTCCACGGTCATGGCGTCGTTGTTCTCCTTAGTCTCCAGGGTGATGAGATAGTCGGATGCGAGTTCCTTGAACTGCATCAGGATTGTCTCTATCTGGATAGGGAATATATTGACTCCCTTGAGGATGATCATGTCGTCCGAGCGGCCTTTCATGCGGTCGAGCCTCTTGTGATGTCTTCCGCAGGGGCATTCGCCCGGAAGGATGCGGGTGAGGTCGCGCGTGCGGTAGCGCAGAAGCGGCATGGCCTCGCGCTTGAGCGTGGTGAGCACCAGTTCTCCGATCTCTCCGTCAGGAACTGGTTCCAGCGTATCGGGATCCACTATTTCCACGATGTAGTAGTCCTCCCAGATGTGCATTCCGTTCTGCTCCTTGCACTCGAAAGCCACGCCAGGGCCGCACATCTCGCTCATTCCAAAGGAGTTGTAAGCCTTCACGCCAAGCATTTCCTCGATGCGCTTGCGCGTGTCTTCGCTGTGGGGCTCCGCCCCGATAACCAGCGTGCGGAGCTTGGTGTCCCTGCGCGGGTCGATGCCCTTCTCCTGCATCACCTCGAAAATCCTGGATGCGTAGGAGGGGATTGCGTGTACCACGGTGGTGCCGAAGTCCGTGAAGAACTTGATCTGCCTGAGCGTGTTTCCGGCGGCGGCGGGAACGGTGAGCATTCCCAGCAGTTCAGCGCCGTACTGGAATCCGAGGCCTCCGGTGAACATTCCGTAGCCCGATGAGTTCTGGAACACGTCGTTGGGGCGGCATCCCACCATCCAGAGGCAGCGCGCTACGGCGTTGGCCCACTCCTCGAGGTCTTTCTGCGTATGCAGGATGACCGTAGGATTGCCGGTGGTGCCGCTGGAGGAGTGCAGCCTGACGCATTTGTCAAGCGGCACGGAGGCTATCCCAAAGGGATATGTGTCACGCAGGTCCTGCTTTGTGGTGAAAGGGATCTTGCGCAGGTCATCTAGTGTCTTGATGTCTGAAGGCTTCAGGCCTTCTTTCTTGAACCTTTCCCTGTAGAAGGGGGAGTTCATGCAGTGCTCCACGGTTTTCTGGAGCCTTTCCAGTTGGTATTTCTCTATTTCCTGACGGGTGAAAGCCTCCTCAGGGTTGTAAAAATTATTGTTCCAGCTCATATCCTAGGTCAAAACATTTACAGTTAGCTTCTACAATCGCATCTCCCTTGGCGGCGAAGATGCTTCCTATTGCCGCGCGCAGTTGCTCCGGCTTGAATACTCCCATGTAGCGCGCGGCCATTCCAAGCAGCACCATGTTGGCGCCCTTGGGGTTGCCGGCCTCGCGCGCGAGGGACTCGATATCGTATTTAAGCACGTGAGGAAGTGCCTCCAGTTCAGCCATCACTGCATCCTCGGCAGGATAGTTGGGGATGTTCACGAAAGGCTTGGAAGATGTCACAATGGCACCGTCCGGGCCCAGGAACGGGATGTAGCGCAGGGCTTCCATGGGTTCCATTGAAATAATGAGGTCCGCGTGTCCGCGCGGGATAAGGTCGCTGTGGATTTCCTCAGTGCTGAGGCGCAGGTCGCTCTGAACGTCGCCTCCGCGCTGGCTCATTCCGTGAACCTCCGCCTGCTTCAGCTGCAGGCCGGCGGCGGTTGCCGCTTCTCCGATCACCGTGGCTATTGACAGGATGCCCTGTCCGCCAACTCCGCAAAGTATTATGTCTGTCTTCATTTCTTGGAATGTCTTCTGAGGGTTTGCATGCATTCTCTGCGAGGGATGATAACGGAAACGCCGTTATACTCTATTTCCTTGCGGATCAGTTCTGTGATGGCCGCCATGTTGGGGGCTATGGGGTTCACCACGTGAAGGTGCTCCGGTTCAACGCCAAGTCCGCGGCAGATTGCCTCGAACTTGCTGGTTCCAGCGGAATCCTGGCCTCCGGTCATTGCGGTTGTCAGGTTGTCGGAGATGATCACGGTTATGTTGGAATGGTCGTTGACCGCGTCAAGAAGGCCGGTCATTCCGGAATGGGTGAAAGTGGAGTCGCCTATGATTGCAATGGCCGGGAAGAGACCCGCGTCAGCGGCTCCCTTGGCCATTGTGATGGAGGCGCCCATGTCCACGCAACTGCTCAGCGTCTGGAAAGGCGGAAGCGCTCCCAGGGTGTAGCAACCGATGTCGCCGAACACGCGTGCGCCGGGGTACTCCGCAGCCACCTTGTTCAGGGCGGTGTAGACGTCGCGGTGGCCGCAGCCCGGGCAGAGCTGTGGCGGGCGGGCGGCGAGGTTCTTTGCCGGAGGGAAGCCTTGGCCAGTGGCTGCGCCCAGGGCTGCGGCCACGTTGTCCGGGTTAAGCTCGCCGGTGCGCGGGAGATTTCCCGTAAGCCTTCCTTCCACCTTGTATCCTGCGCCCAGGATGGCCTTGATATCCTGCTCTACTACAGGCTGGCCGTCCTCCACAACCAGGATGCTTTGGCTCCTGGCCGCCAGTTCCTTTATCTTTTTCTCCGGAAGGGGATATTGCGATACCTTGAGCACGTTCTGCGCTCCAGCCTCGCATACGTAGTTGTATGCAATTCCGCAGGCGATGACGCCCAGCGGAGCGGCGCCGCCCTTGAGGGCGTTGTGCGCGGACTCCTCCGCGGCCGCCGCCATTGCCGGCTGCTTCTCTATCAGGGATATATACTGCTTGCGTGCGATGCCGGGGAGCAGCACCCAACCCTTGCCTGTTGCAGGGTTGAATCCGTTCTGCTCCTGAGGCTCTCCAATCTCCACAGCCGCGCGTGAGTGCGCCAGGCGGGTGACAACCCTGAACAGCACCGGAACGCCCATCTTCTCTGACAGGTCGAATGCCTCGCCCATCATCTCATAGGCTTCCTGCTGTGTGGAAGGCTCAAAGATTGGTATCATGGCGAACTTGCCGTAGAAACGGCTGTCCTGCTCGTTCTGGGAGGAGTGCATTGAAGGATCGTCCGCGGCCAGCACCACAAGGCCTCCGTTCACGCCGGTGATGGCGCTGTTAACAAAGGCGTCTGCACAGACGTTCATTCCAACGTGCTTCATGCAGACCAGGGCGCGCTTGCCCGCGTAGGACATTCCCAGAGCAGCCTCCATCGCGGTTTTCTCGTTGGTGCACCAGCGGCTGCGGATCCCGCGCTCGCGCGCAAGGGGATCTTTCTGAATGAATTCAGTGATTTCAGTAGAAGGGGTGCCCGGATAGGCGTACACGCCCGAGAGTCCGGCGTAGATAGCCCCAAGGGCTATGGCTTCGTCCCCTAACAATAGTTTCTTCATATTATCTCAAATGTATCAGCGTCTTCAAGGACCGGGAACTTTGCCCTGTAGTCCTGAATCAATTTCCTGTCAAATTCTCCGGAGCATTCGCTCTCCTGGTTGTCCGGGCAGGCGGCCATGGGGTTTCCGTACGGGTCAAGGAGCACGGTTCCGCCATTGTAAACGCACACGGGATCAGTTCCCACGCGGTTTACGCCAAGCACGTAGCACTGGTTCTCGATAGCGCGGGCGCGAAGGAGAGTGTCCCAGTGGTAGCGGCGCTTGTCGGGCCAGTTGGCCACGCAGATCATTGCGTCATAGTCATCCCTGTTGCGCAGCCAGATGGGGAAGCGGAGGTCATAGCATACCGTCAGGAGGAACCTCCAGCCGCGCCATTCCACGATCTCCCTCTTGTGGCCTGCGGAGAACCTTTCCTTCTCCCCGCCGTATGTGAACAGATGGCGTTTGTCGTACACCGTCACTTCTCCGTCCGGCTTTACAAAGAAGAAACGGTTGCGGCAGCCGTCCGCGGCCTTGAGCGCAATGCTGCCCGCAACGGCAGCATTGGTGCGCGCCGCGGCGGCCTTCATCCAGGCAAGGCCCTGTGAAGGTTCTTCTTCTACGGTGGCGTCAGGGAGGGTTGCGAAACCGGTTGTGAACATTTCCGGCAGAACGTAAAGGTCAGCGCCTGGATTCCTGTCCAGAGCCTGGTCCAATTGCGGCAGATTTGCCCCCGGGTTGCCCCAGGCGATGTCTCTTTGCAGTAATACTACTCTCATAATAACTATAACCATACAAATATAAATGTTTTGCCACCAAAAAGCAAAATAGTAGTATATTTGCGTAGTGTCTTAAAATCACATAATTATGAAAGACGGAGAATACAAGACAGTAGCCCGCTACGCAGACGCTGTTTCTGCCCACATAGCAGAAGGAATGCTGCTGGAGAACGGTATTCCGGCAGTTGTGTTCGGAGAGGTTTCCTCCTATCCGAGCCTGAACGTGATGGATTCAATAGAACTCAAGGTCTTCGAGAAGGATTACGACGCCGCAATGGCCCTACTCAACGCCCCCGCGGACCCCGCCCCGGCGGATTCCGAATAGTTTTGTAAATCCACAATAAAGAATTAACTTTGCGCTCCCATTTTAATGGGAACATATGGACGGTTCCGTAGCTCAGCTGGATAGAGCAACAGATTTCTAATCTGTGGGTCTAGGGTTCGAATCCCTACGGAATCACAAGAGGCAGAGCATATGCTCTGCCTCTTTGTTTATCTTTAGTCGATGGTGATGAAGGTGATGGAATGGGCCGGGATGGAAACGGTGTTGTTCCTGACGGTCAGGGTAGTCTGGTAGGGCTTTACGCTCTCGTCACCTATGTCGTTGTAGTCGTCTATTCCTTCGCCGGCAAGGACTTTTGCGGAAACGCGGCTCTTTGCGGACTTGCCCATCCCCTTGAAGTCCAGGGTGAGGGACACTTCCTTCTCAGGATCCTTGTTGACCACGGCGTAGACGAACTTCTTGCCGTCCTTGTCTGAGGTGAGGATCACGTCCAGGGCCTTGGTGTTGCGGTTCTCGTAGGTAACCGCATCGGAAAGGTCCTCGGAGGTTGGAACCACGTATGGCAGCAGGTCGTTGGCGTACATGTACAGGGTGTAGAAGGTGCTTCTCTTGACCAGGCCTTCGGGATAGACATAAAGCGCTCCGCGGGCGTTGACGATGGGGGAGAAGCATGCCATCTCCACTATGTCCGAGTGGCGCAGGCAGGCGTTCAGGAAGCATCCGGAGAAGACGGCATCGGCCATGGTGTAAGTGGTGGCCTTGTCGTTGTTGCGGCGCGCGTCCAGGTCGAAGCCCTTGCGCAGGTCCCCGTGATACGGGTGATGCCAGCCGCGGAGGTTCCATTCGTCATAGGCTATCTTAATCTTGCCGTCGCCGAAGCCCGCTTCCTCCAGGATTGCCACGGTGTTGTTGATGGTCCTTTCAGGGCCGTCCGTGGACATCATGCAGTTGAGGTAGGACTTGGGGTTGTCCACTATCTGCAGGGAGTCCCAGTAGCCGTGGATGGAGACGTAGTTCAGGTAGCGGCCGGCGGCCTGCAGCAACGGCAACGTCCAGTTGCGGTTGGACTGCGCCGCCGCGAAGAGCACCAGCGACTTGTCCACGGCCAGCATCAGCTTCGCCGATTCCCTTACCAGGGGCCCCCATTCTTCCACTGTCTTGGCGCCCAGTTCCCAGGTGCCGTAGTTTTCATTGCCGATGCTCCAGTACTTGACGTTGTACGGCTCCGGATGGCCGTTCTGCGCGCGGAGGCGGGCCCATTTGCCCATGGTCTGGTTGCAGTATTCAACCCAGTCGCTCATTTCCTCCGCCGTGCCTGTTCCGGCGTTGGTGCAGATGTACGGCTCACAGCCCACCTTCCGGCACCATTTGATGTATTCATCGGTGCCAAAGGTGTTGGGATCCTCCACCTGCCAGGACTTGTCGTATGTGGGAACGCGCGGATTGGTCACGCCGTCAAGCCAGTGGTATGATGACACGAAGCATCCGCCCGGCCAGCGTACGATAGGGACCTTGAGCTCCTTCATTGCAGCGATGACGTCGGTACGGAAGCCGTCCTCGTCAGAGAGGGGATTGCCGGGGCAGAATATGCCCCCGTAGATCTGGGTGTCGAAATGTTCTATGAACTGACCGAAGATCATGTTGCTGTACTCGATCTTCTCGGCCCCAGCCTTTATTGTGGTTGTGTTCTGTGCGTTCGCAGCGCCCGCCAACAGCACCCCGGCCGCAAACAATAGTATCTTCTTCATAGAGTGGTTAGTTAGTTTCCCCTAAATATAATAAAAAAAAGCGAGGCAGGGATTGCCTGTCTCGCTTTCTTAAGAAAGATAAAAGTCTTATCTATTGGTATTGACTTCCGTAGCAGGCCATACTGCCCAGCAGTGACCCTTGGACATACTGTCTACAGGCCCAGGGTTGCCCCAATAGCGGTTCCTTGTAAAGCAAGTAAAGTACCTGTCACCGGAAACCTTTGCAGTAAGGTAGAATGAACCTGTTCTGGTTGGTGTATGCAGATAACCGTTATATCGGCAGCCGGTGGCCGGTATATACATGGTCTGTGTCTGTTCATCATTAGTGTAGAACGTATATCCAAAATTGCTGGAGTTATCGTTATCGACATTCCATACTCCAGGAGGATTCGTCGTACCGGTGTTATTACCGTTTGAAGTGAAGATTGTGAAGGCTCCATAAGAAGGGACACTGAAACCAGGAGGACAAGGGTCCTGAATAGTTTTAATGACTACTTTATCCAAATCAGGATTGAATGTATCCTGCTCAGACGGAAGAGTAGTGGCAGAGGTTTCAGACATATTCCACAAGTTGAGAGGGGTAATATTACCACCTATCCAACATCCGCCGCCAAGACCACCGGTGAATACAACGGTAGGATTCTGGATTCCATATGAGAAATCAAAGCTTGACGATGATGGATTGTTTGCAACAGGAAGTATATAAGGAGCTTGCAATACTTGATATCCTTCAGGAGAATAGTAATTCTTGTCCCTGGAATTCGCAGACATATAATCAAACCAGAGATTGCCAGACCACAACAGATCAGATGTCTGTGGCAGGAACGGGTCCTTACGGGTTGGCTGATAGTGAGTCATGGTAGGCATAGAGCGCCATAATTCGTCATCCTCGACCTGGGTAATCTCAAAAATGACAGGTGCTGCGTTCCCTTCGGCCTGACTGACCTCTACAAAATATTTGCGTGGGATGTAGTAAGTCCTGGTTTCAATGATATCATCGCAGAAACCGAGGGGTTTAGCAAGCATTTGGTTGATCGGAACGGTAGTACTACGTGATTTCAATGTCGTGGTAGAGCTGAAATCTGCATCGGAAATCCATATGTGCCATGACCATATAATCCGTTTGTCATCGTTCTTTTCCCTGAGGGCGATGACGGCATTTCCTTCGCGGATTGTGTTCCTTGGTACATTAAATACTATGAACGGGACAGATGACTTGGTATTGCCGTCTTGATCCTTATAACTGGCGCTGAAATTATCAGGTTCTATTACATCTACATCATCAGGATTAATGAACAGTTCATCCTCTAAAACATCCTCCCACACAATGACAGCCTCTACATCTGTTAAAGAAAGACCTGTGTCGTCAAGAATATAAGGAGTAGTTATTCCGTCATTGACATAATTCCTGAATCTTGGGATGAGGGCGGAGCCGGTTGCATATGAGTTGACATAAGATCTCTCATTCCATCCGTTGGTGGTAGATCCGAATTCGCAATCCAGAGCATTACCATAAACCAAAGGGAACATATACCATCCTGCACGGTTCACGACATAACTGTTGGCGGTCTTGATTCCATTGCCAGAACGGGGGTTCAAAGATCCGACATCGTAAAGAGCAAGATCCTGAGGAGCGGATAAAGATCCGCCGTTGGTTCCCTTGGCTTTAAGTGTTACGCTGTGTTCTTCGATCTGATTTAGCGTTATCTCCTGATTAGCCGGCATGGCAATATAGGTTCCGGTCAGGGTATAAGCCTCATTGGGGGACTGCTCGTCAGTATGTTCACCTACAAGCATGGAAGTAAGCCAGTCTGGAAGATCGGAAGACCAATCCTCAAGATTCTCTCCGGTTTCCTCATCGGCGGGAGAATAACGGAACTGCATCTCAACGGCCTCTGTAACGCCGTCCTTTGTCCTATAAGAATACATTTCCTTAGTGGCAGTGCCTGCTGCGGCATCAGTCCTTGCCATCGCGGTGCCTGGTTCAACCTCCTCAAGGGTGTAGATCCAGCCGTCGCCGGGAACACCGACGTTGGTGATGCGGTATTTCTTGCCGGCCTCGAAGGTGATGAAGGTGTATTCAGTGGCTCCCTCCTCCTTGCGCTTAAGGTCCAGCTTCTTGACCGTGTTGTCAGTCAGGGTGAACTCCATGGTCAGGTTGGTGAGGTCCTGAGGCAGGGCGAAGATCGTGAAGGTGACAGGGCTGTCTGATGCAGCTACTACATCTCCAAGATCGACGTTGATTGCTGTTGCCCCGTTGGCAATGTCTGTAATGGTGCAGCTTGCGAGGTCATCGCTTACGGCTGCGGTGAAGTCTCCCGCAATGACAGGAGATTCAGCGTCGGTCTTGAGGGCGAAAGAATGGAGCTGGGCTCCGTCAGAGTTGGGCGATACTACCGTGAACTCGAAGGTGGTCATGAGGGGCTTGAATGGCAGACTGACATTGTTGCCCGGCGTAGCCTGGGTGGCGGCCCACATGAACGCGTAGTTCATATCGGGCTTGAAAACCTTTGAGCCGGATTCTGCGGTTACTACCTGTGTTGCAGGGATGGTGGCCGTAATCACGTTGCCGTTGAGGCTGACCTTGCTCGCATCCGTGAAGTTCTCCGTATTGGGAGAAGGATAAAGGGCATAAATGGTGTGGGTGGCGTTTGAAAGCCAGGTGAGAGGGGTTCCAACGCTCTTTACCTTTGCGTTGCTGTTCTGCTGGTTGCTCTCGTCCGTCTCGTGAGACTCGACGCTGTAGTCGCCGTTTTCCTTGGTGCTGGCGTCAACCTGCGCCCAGATGCGGAGAAGGTCCTCATCCACCCAGTTGATGCGCTCGTACTTTGTCTCGTCGCCAAAGAATTCTCCGCTGTACTCGGTACGGGTGCCTATTCCGTTCTGGTAATAGGTGTTTGCGGAGAAGGTGATGGGCTTACCGGTTTCGGAGCCGCGGAAAGGATCGAAGTCATTGCAACCAACCAACAATGGCATAGCCGCCAAAAGTAATACAAATAACTTTTTCATCGTTACTCCCATTGAGTGTTAAACGTGTCCGCGTCAGAAAAGTCAAATGTTTCCGTTTTCTGGCCGGTTGTAGAAACCATCGATTCTTCAGTAACGATGGACGCCTGAAGAAGACTGCATCCTGGAACGGCGTCCAGACATGTCATGCATAATTTTTCGTAAGGCTTTTTCATCTTTAATAATACATTGTTTTACACTTTATTGAATCTCCTTGGCAGGACGTACTGAATAAGCATTGCTCTTGATGCCGTCCTGCATCGTACCTCCGTAATTGAACATAACGTTATAGTTGTCGCCGGATGCCTTTGAATTGATTAGATAGAAGGGGCCTGCATAAATGAGACCATTTGCTCTGAAACCGTGGTAGGGGAAGAGCATTTTCGGTCCACCGGCAGCAGTCGTATACAAAAGGTACCCAAGACCGTCTTCCGTCTCCGGATCCGGGGTGTTCCAACCGGAAGAAGCCGGACCGTTAGTGGTAAAGATGGAGAATGCCATATAATTGGGTACGCTGAAGCCCGGAGGACAGGGATCGTAGATAGATTTGACCACTATTTTGTCCTTGTTCACATCAAAAACATAATCATGATAAGAATGACCATTTGAAGAGGTTTCCGTCACATCCCACAAGTTGTGCTGCTTGGAAGTTACCCAGCCATACGAACTGCCACTAGTGTGGCAATATTGAATATGTGGATTCTGGATTCCATAGGACACATTTCCGGGAGAACTTGTCTGCTCCGTTGAATTGGAAATGGTTGTGTTGTTTTTCACTAAGGTATAGCCTGCAGGGGAGTAGGACTCCTTGTTGAAAGGATCCATAAGTTCGCCCTTCATTGGCAGGAACGGATCCTTTCTGCCATACTGATAAAAGGTTGCGGAACCTATGAAGGTTCTGGTTGAGGTGGGGCCGGTCTGTGTAACGGCAAAAACGACAGCATCGGCATTACCCTCGGTCTGGGTAACTTCTACAAAATATTTCCTTGGAGTATAGGAAAAATCGGTAATAACTTTTGTATCACACCATCCAAGATTGACTTTAAGCATCTGATTGCTTGGAACTGTAGAACTGCGTGTTTCAACAGTCATGGTGCTAAGATCTGTGTCTGTAACCCAAATGTGCCAAGACCAGATGATGCGTTTCTCTCCACTCTTTTCCCTGAGGGCAATGACTGCATTGCCCTGGCGGATGTTAGTATCATCTACATCAAATTTGATGTAAGGAACCGTCTTGGAAGTAGTCCCGTCCAACTCTTTATATACGGCTGTAGTAGTAGGAGTGTCAACAACCTCGGCAGTGTTGATGAACAGTTTGTCACTTGTAACATCTTCCCAAACGATGACTGCCTCGACTTGATCTTCGGTCAGATGCGTATCATCAAGTATGTAAGGAGAAGTGATGCCTGTATTGAGATAATTCCTGAATCTGTGAAGGACGTAATAATTTTCAGAATCCCAGCCATTGCCCAAACCGTCGTAGTATGAGCCGACATTTAATCCGCTGGAAGGAACCTTTTCCCAATCTATGGCATTGCCATATACAAGAGGGAACATATACCATCCGGCCTTGTCAACGACGTATGAGTTGGCTGTCTTGACTGTTCCACGGGGACTGGCCAGGTTGTTGATATCATAGAGCGCCAGGTCTTGAGGAGAGGCGGAAGTGGCTCCGTTGTTTCCTTTTCTCTTGAGGATAGCGATATGTTCATTAATTTCATTGAGTGTTTCAGTTTCTACTACTGACATTTCACTGTAAGAACCTGTCAGAGTGAAAGGATCATCTGCACCCTGTTCGGGTGTGTGTGCGCCAACGAGCAGGGGTTCAAGCCAGTCAGGCAGGTCGGCGGACCACTGCTCAAGATTGTTGCCGTCATCATCAGCAGGGGAGTAGCGGAATGTCATTGCAACTTCCTCTACATCAGCGCCTTTAGTCTTGTAAGATTTGATTGTCTTTGTGGCGGTGCCTGCCGTGGGGTCATCTCTTACCATATCGGTGCCGGGTTCTACTTCCTCAAGGGTGTAGGTCCAGCCGTCGCCGGGAACGCCCACGTTGGTGATGCGGTATTTCTTACCGGCCTCGAAGGTGATGAAGGTGTATTCAGTGGCTCCCTCCTCCTTGCGCTTGAGGGCAAGTTCCCTGGTGGAGTCGTCGGACAACGTGAACACCATTGAAAGGTTGGTCAGATTCTGCGGCAGTGCGAAGACAGTGAATGTTACGGGGCTGTCTGCAGTGACTGCGACATTTCCAAGGGAAACGTTAATGGCTGTCGCTCCGTTTGCTATGTTTGTAATGGTGCAGTTTGCGAGGTCATCGCTTATGGCTGCGGTGAAATCTCCCGCAATGACAGGAGAGTCAGCGTCATTGTCAGTCTTGAGGGTGAATGATTTCAGGGCGAGGCCTTCAGCCACGCTTGTGCCCACGGTGAACTCGAAGGTTGTCATGAGGGGCTTGAATCCCAGGTTGACATTGTTGCCCGGTGCGGCCTGGGTTGCGGCCCACATGAACGCGTAGTTCATATCGGGCTTGAAGACCTTGGAGCCGGATTCTGCGGTTACCACCTGGGTTGCAGGGATGGTAGCCGTGATCACGTTGCCGTTGAGGCTGACCTTGCTTGCGTCCGTAAAGTTCTCTGTATTGGGAGAAGGGTAAAGGGCGTAAATTGTGTGGGTGGCGTCTGAAAGCCAGGTGAGAGGGTTCCCGACGCTCTTCACCTTAGCGTTGCTGTTCTGCTGGTTGCTCGCGTCCGTCTCGTGGGATTCGACGCTGTAGTCACCGTTTTCCTTGGTGCTGGCGTCAACCTGCGCCCAGATGCGGAGGAGGTCCTCATCCACCCAGTTGATGCGTTCGTACTTGGTCTCGTCGCCAAAGAATTCGCCGCTGTACTCGGTACGGGTGCCTATTCCGTTCTGGTAATAGGTGTTCGCGGTGAAGGTGATTGGCTTGCCTACGCCGGAGCCTTTTGAGAACTCGTTGAAGTCACAACTTGCCAGTGTGAACAGGGCGGCGAGGAGTAAAAATGTTTTTTTCATAATTTTGAGTTTGTGACGAATTATCATTACAAACTGCAAAACTACTCAATATCAGGGCAATATGCAACGATTTACCCGGTTTTTTAAAGGATGGTGAGGGAAACGGGGCAGTGGTCGGAGCCAAAGACGTCGTTGAGGATGTCTGCTTCGCAGACCTTTTCGCGGAGATTTTCGGATACCAGGAAGTAGTCGATGCGCCAGCCCACGTTCCTCTCGCGGGCGTTCATGCGGTAGGACCACCAGGAATACTTGGCCTCGCCGGGATGGAGGGAGCGCCAGGTGTCAACGAAGCCTGCGCCAAGCAGCTGAGTCATCTTGGCGCGCTCCTCGTCGGAGAAGCCGGCGTTCATGTGGTTGGTTGCGGGGTTCTTGAGGTCGATCTCTTCGTGGGCCACGTTCATATCGCCGCAGACGATTACGCCTTTGCGGGCCGCCAGGCCGCAAAGATAATCGCGGAAGGCGTCCTCCCATTCCATGCGGTAGGGGAGTCTGCGGAGGCCGTCCTGGGAGTTGGGGGTATAGACGTTAACCAGGTAGAAATCAGGCATTTCCAGGGTGATGACGCGGCCTTCCGCATCGTGCTCGGGAATGCCTATTCCGTAGGTGACGCCAAGGGGGTGCTGACGGGTATAGATGGCGGTGCCGGAGTAGCCCTTCTTTTCCGCGTAATTCCAGTAGGACTCGTATCCCAGGAATTCCAGGTCCAGCTGACCGGCCTGCAGCTTGGTCTCCTGCAGGCATACGAAATCAGCGTCAAAGGCGTCAAAGATATCGGCGAAGCCCTTTCCGGCCACGGCCCTCAGGCCGTTCACGTTCCAACTGATGAATTTCATATTATTCCAGGGTCCACTCGGCCCCGTCCTTGGTGTCCTTTACTACAATGCCCAGTTTCTTGAGGCTGTCGCGGATGTGGTCCGAAGTGGCCCAGTCCTTTGCGGCCTTGGCGGCTGCGCGGCTCTCCAGGACCATGTCCATGAGGCCGGCGATCACGCTGTCCGCCTTGCCTCCGGAGGATTCCTCGTCGCGGAGGCCCAGCACGCCGAACACTATGTCGTCAAAGATCTGGGTCAGGGTGGCGATATCGCCCTTTGACAGCTGTATCTGCTTGTCTTTTGCGGAGTTGATCAGTTTGACGGCGGCGGAGATGTGCGCCAGCGCCACAGGGGTGTTCATGTCATCGCAGAGGGCTTCGTATATACCCTCGAAGATGGCCTTCACCTCCGGGTTGTCAGCAGGGCAGCTGTCCGGCGCAACGCCAAATCCGTACTCTTCATATGAGTACTCCGGCGCCTTGCGCCCTGCCAGCGCATAAAGGTCGCGGGCGGCCTGCATTACGCGTTTATAGCCTTTTTCAGCGGCTTGAAGGGCTTCGTTGGAGAAGTCCAGGGTCCCGCGGTAATGGGCCTGTAAAATGAAGAAACGGACGGTCATGGGACCGTATGCCCTCTCCAGTTTTGGATGGTTGCCGCTGAACAGTTCCGGAAGGGTTATGAAGTTGCCCAGGGACTTGCCCATCTTCTGGCCGTTTATGGTGATCATGTTGTTGTGGACCCAGTAGCGGACGCCGCCGGTTCCGCGGCTGGCCACGTTCTGGGCTATCTCGCACTCATGGTGCGGGAACATCAGGTCCATGCCGCCACCGTGTATGTCAAACTCGTATCCCAGATACTTCTCTCCCATCACGGAGCACTCCAGGTGCCAGCCCGGGAAACCCTCTCCCCAAGGGGAAGGCCATTTCATAATATGCTGGGGCTCAGCCTTTTTCCAGAGGGCGAAGTCGTAAGGGGCGCGCTTGTCGCCCTGGCCGTCCAGGGTGCGCGTGCCTTCCAGCGTGGCGTCAAGCGAGCGCCCTGACAGCACGCCGTAATGGTGGTCCTTGTTGTACTTCTCCACGTCGAAATAGATGCTCCCGTTGCTCTCATAGGCGTAGCCCGATGCCAGGATCTTCTTCACCGCCTCTATCTGCTCCACGATGTGTCCGGACGCACGCGGCTCTATCGATGGCGGAGCCACGTTCAGCGCGCGCATGGCGTCGTGGTAGCGCAGAGTGTAACTCTGCACCACTTCCATGGGCTCCAGCTGCTCCAGGCGAGCCTTCTTCGCAATCTTGTCCTCGCCTTCGTCAGCATCGTGCTCCAGGTGTCCCACGTCCGTGATGTTGCGCACGTAGCGCACCTTGTAACCAAGGTGGCGCAGCAGTTTCTGCAGCACGTCGTAGGTTACGCCGGGGCGCGCGTGACCAAGGTGTGCGTCCCCGTAAACGGTGGGGCCGCACACGTACATTCCCACGCGCCCCTCGTTCAGGGGAGTGAACAGTTCCTTGCGCCTGGAAAGCGTGTTTGTCAGATAAAGAGCTCTCATATCTATTTCTTTTTATTTACCGATAACAATATCAGGGAGAACACTCCCAGAATGATGAATCCAAGCGCCTGCGTCTCGTGCGCCATTATGGCGTAGGTCATTCCATAGGAATCAGCCGCCAGTTTGTCTATTGCCATGATTCCCTGGAAATATACTGACGACAGCGCGAACTGGATAATTGCGTGGAAGGTCCCGAATCCGCCCGGAGCCGGCAGCACGGAAGCCAGGCTTCCGATGAGCGTCAGGCACAGCGCGTCGGTCAACCCCAGCCCGCTGAACACCCCGCCCAGCGCGTTGATGGTGCACACGCTCTGCAGCCAGTACATGCTCCAGATCACTATGGTATAGAACACGAACAGCCACTTTCCCTTCATCCTGATGCAGCTGCCGAAGCCCTTCCACATTCCCAGCAGCAACTGGTATATCTTGGCGCACAGGCGCCCGAGGCCGTTGTCGCGCTTGCGGAGCAAAGCCACGGCGGCAACGAAGGCGCCTCCCGCCACCAACAGCAGCGCTATTATGAGCAGGAACGATGCGTTGAAACTGTCCCGCACCCATCCCGCGATGAATTCGCCGAAGCGTCCGCCTCCAAGAAGCAGGATCAGCAGGAATGTCGCGAACATGGAAACCAGGTCCCAGACCCGGTCCAGGGCCACCGTGCCCAGTACCTGGTCATACGGGGCCCCCGTCCCGGAGGTTATGACCCCGCACCTTACCAGTTCCCCTGAATACGGCACCGCCATGTTGGAAAGGTTGCCTATGTTTACCCCGTGGAATGCGGTCATCCGCTTTATTGACGGGGCTATAGGCTTGATTGTCAGCCTCCAGCGCAGTGCGCGGAAGTACATTGCCACAAAACCGGCAAGCAATGCCAGCAGGATGTAGGCCCAGTTGCAGGACTCCATAGCCTTTGCAAAACTGCTCCAATCCACCTTGCTGCAAGAGTATGCTATAAGGCCCCCCGCAAGGGCGAAGGACAGCACATACTTCAATATCTTTTTTACTTTGGAATCCATATATCCCTGCAAATATACCGATTATTTGTTAACTTTGACCCCTATGAAATCTATACTGGGGATAGGGAACGCCCTCACCGACATCCTAGCAATACTGCCTGACGACAGCCTCCTTCGGGAATTCCACCTTCCCAAGGGCAGCATGCAGCATATTGACATGGAAACCGGTGACAAGATTTGGGCAAGGATCAAGGACATGGACGTCCATTACGTTGCGGGCGGGTCCGCCGCCAACACCATAACCTGCACTTCCATCTTTGGAATGCCGTCGTACTACATTGGCAAGATAGGTGACGACGAGATAGGCCACCTCTACCAGAGCGACGAGGAGCAATACGGAGTGAAATGCACCCTCCTGCGCGGCAAGAACTCCACCGGAAAGTCCATAGTCTTCGTATCAGGCGCAAATGCGGAAAGGACCTTTGCCGTATGCCTTGGCGCCGCCCTTGAACTGGTTCCGGAAGACCTCAAGCCGGAGTATTTCCAGGGAAAGGATTACTTCCACATAGAAGGCTACCTGGTCCAGAACCAGGATGTGGTCCGCACGGCCGTGAAGATGGCCCGTGACGCCGGCTGCATCATCTCCCTGGACCTGGCCTCCTACAACGTGGTGGAATCCAACGAGGCCTTCCTCCATGACATAGTGGAGAAATACGTGGACATAGTCTTCGCGAACGAATCCGAATCCCGCGCCTTCACCCATCAGAGGGACCCGCGCAAGGCCCTTGACGAGATTGCCCGCTACTGCGACATCGCCGTGGTCAAGATTGGCAAGGCGGGCAGCTGGGTCAAGGGCGGCGGCCAGGCCATCTTCATAGGGTCCTGGCCCGGCGAGGCCATTGACGCCACCGGGGCGGGGGACACCTATGCCGCAGGCTTCCTCTACGCGCATTCCCTTGGAATGCCGCTGGAGGTGTGCGGCAAGGTTGGCAGCATCATCGCCGCCAAGGTGGTGGAGGTCATCGGAAGCAAGATAGACATCCCACGCTGGAAAGAAGCAAAAGAAGAGATCCGCGCGCTGCTGGCGGAATACACAAATAACTGATATGCCAAATTTCGTTACCAAGTATCTGCGGGCAAAGAACTTGCGTGAAGCGTTGCTGCCGGTCCCCGTGCCGGAGGGAGAAGAAGTCCCGCAGCCTGTCCTGAGTAAAGAAGTAAAGAACGTGCTGGTGCTGGTAGATGTCACGGACCTCACCTGGAAAGACATCCGCAGCAAGGCCATGGAACTGTTCATCCGCAGGAGCATCACCGGCCAGGTGGTCTACATATATCCCGCAAAGGTTGACAAGAAGACCATCCTCACCACTCCGCCGGACCAGACCATAACAATGGCGGACATTTCCCGTTTCGGCAAGCCCGTAACGGACAAGATACCCCTCATAACCGGCCAGAAACCGGACGTCCTGATCAACCTGGTTCAGGAAACCAGTTTCCTCATGGAATACATAGTGCGCGTCTCCGGCGCCCGCTTCAAGATTGGCCGTCAGGAATTCGATCCAGTGGCCTATGACATGATCCTCAAGGATGCGGACGGCGAGCCCCTTTCCCCAATGGAAAGTTTCTGCGCCATAATTGAATATCTTGACAAGATGAAATGGAAAGTCTTGTAAGCCATATAGTTACGGCGGTCAAAGGCTTCTTCATGGGGGCCGCTAACGTGGTTCCGGGCGTTTCCGGAGGCACCATAGCCCTCATTACCGGAATCTATTCCAGGATCATCCAGGCCCTGAACGCTGTTCTAAGCTGGGACACCTGGAAAGAACTCTTCCACGGAAACCTCAAGGGCTTCTGGAAGAAGATTGACGGCTGGTTCCTGCTGGCCCTCGGCGTGGGCATGGTGCTCAGCGTCTTCACGCTGGCAAAGCTGCTGGAATACTGCCTCGCCTCGTATCCCGTGGCCACCTGGGCTTTCTTCTTCGGGCTTATCCTGGCTTCGGCCTTCTTCATGCTCAAGGCCCTTAAAGGCTGGAAGGGCGCCGATGTGCTGTTCCTCCTTGCAGGCATCGCCCTGGGACTGCTGGTGTGCACGCTCACTCCATCGCAGACTCCTGACAACCTGTTCTTCATATTCCTGTGCGGAGCAATCGCCATTTGCACAATGATACTTCCGGGCATCTCCGGCAGTTTCATTCTGGTGGTGATGGGCAAGTATGACTATATGATGGGCGCCGTGAGCAACCTGGACTGGCCCGTGCTGGCCGTCTTCGCCCTTGGCTGTCTCGCAGGCATCCTTGCATTCGCCAAGCTCCTGCACTGGCTACTCGCCCGCTGGGAGCGCCAGACCATGCTGGTGCTCACCGGCTTCGTCCTGGGCTCTCTGGTCAAGGTCTGGCCCTGGGCCAACGTCCCCGCTGGCTTGGACCCTCGCATCGGCTCCGCCGTCCTCTGGTGCTTCATCGGCATCGCCCTCATAGTAGGAATAGAACTTATTGGAAACAAAAAGACTAAAGACAAATAATCATAAAACAAAGAATCACAGCTATGAAAAGGATTATTGCAGTATTGATTGGAATTATGCTCCTTGGAGCCCCCGCGCTCAAGGCTCAGCAGTACAACGACGGCCCCCGCAATGACATCAACGTGTCTTACGGTTACATCACCATCCCGCAGATGGCCGCTGTCCTTGGTGGCGTATTTGTAGCGGCGTTCTCACTTGGCAATGCAGCCCCTTCAGAAATCTACAGCACCGGATCCATCCAGCTGGAATATCTCCACAGGACAAACAACTGGCTGTGGCTCGGACTGGGAGCCTCAGGAGAGAAGGATACCCTGGTTATAGACACCAAGGACTCCGATGGCAATGTCACCGGCAGCAGCAACACGGACATCCTCACGGCCAGCGTATTTGGAACCGCCAAGGCCAACTGGCTCCGCAGGCGCAAGATGGCAATGTACACCAAGTTGTCAGGAGGCGTCTTCACCACCTTTGACAAGGAAGACCCCAGCCTGTCACCAAGTTTCCAGCTCAGCCTCCTCGGCCTTGAGGCCGGCGGCGAGAACTTCCGCGGCTTCGTTGAGCTTGGCGTGGGCATGCACGGCATCCTTTCAGGCGGTTTCAAGTACCTTTTTTAAGCAAAAGTTAACCGTCATTTTACAAAAAAAGGCCCCGACGGGCCAAAAAATAAGGTTCAAATCCGAGGGGAATTCAAACTGAAGTAAAAATTGGCATCGATCCGGAATTTCAGGAGAATTTCAGTAGGAAGAGGGCCGTTTCTGACGGGGTAGGTGCGGGGTGAATGACAACAAAAAGAAGGCAGTAATTTTTTTCATATCCACCAGTTCCTTCTTTATATCGTCGTCTATGCTGCGGTAGCCGCTCCTTCACCTTCTTGTACAGGTTTCCCGCAAATGTGCGCCTGGCCATATGGCTGCTCGCGATATCGCAGATGCGCACCTTGCGCTCCGTGCGGGTGAGCGGGTCCAGCACCGTCACCATCCGGTCCACGCCCACCTTCTCGCAGATTTCCTTGATGGCCTCGTTGTATTTCTGCGTGGAGATGAAGGGCAGGAGCTTGTCGGTGGGGGAGGAAGCGTATCGGGCCGCAATTGTCCTGGCTGTTTCGTTAAGGGGATGACTATGGTCTTGGGGTTCTTGGCTATGGTCTTGTGCGGGATGTACTGCAGCGCTCCGTCTATCACGTCGGTTTTCTTGAAACTGAGGAGGTCGCCCACGCGGCAGCCAACGCAGCACTGGAACACGAACACGTCCCGTTGCCGCTCCAGGCGGGGGCTCGCGCTTGTCAGGGAAGGCCTGGAAGAATTCAGGGTGTTCTTTATATATAAGGTATTCTTTTTCAGTGAACTCCCAGAGGTCGATCAGGAGGTTGGTGTCAAAGAAGCGGAGGTCCGTGTCGCGGGCGTAGGCGCTGTCTGCGCGGCCCTTCTTCCAGAGAAGGAAGCGCAGTACCAGGCGCCGGAGGACCTCATATTGCGAAATTCTGCTGTCAGAAAGCTCATGTACATGCAGGAATTTGTCAAATGCCGCGTTAAATGTATAGCTGCCCCTGTTTCCAAAGTATTCTTCAAGGGCGTCGCGCAGCCATCGGGGGCCAACCCTGGTGGTCAGGCTGTCGTTGATGAACTTACGGGTAAGATGCTTCCGGAGCGCGGATATGGCGTCGTTGACGCTTTCCCAATCCAGTTCTTCCGGGCATTTGGAGGCGTTTAGGAGTTCAAGTTTGCTGTTCCAGGCGGCGGGAAGTACAATTATGTTGGTGCTGCCTGTCTGGTCCGTTGAGCGTCCGTCCCGGAGGCGTACATAGAGTTTTGACAGTTTGGAGGATTGTCCTCTGGTGAAATAATTGATAGTCATGGATTTGAAATTAGTGTTATCCCCAATAATTCCCCACAATGGCTTCTGTGAGGCCCTATTAAAGATTCGAAAAAAAAATTAAAGAAAAAAATGCAAGAAATATTGTATATATAAGTGAATATGCATAACTTTGTGGCCTATATGTGTGCATTTGGACACTAAAGCGGTAAATGATTAGATTCCATTGAGAATCAATAAGATAAACCAACATATAAGATGAAAAAGCATTACGAAAAAATGTGTATGACCCCCCTCGGGTTTGTATTCGAGGGAAATCTTCTTCAGGCTTCTATAGTAACTGAGGAATCGATGGTCTCAACAACCGGTCAGAAAACGGAATCGTACGATTTCTCTGATGCGGACACGTTTAACACTCAATGGGAGTAAGGAAAATGAAAAAAGCAAGAATTCTTTTCCTGCTCTTAGCAGGAGTGCTCCTTTTGGCGGGATGCCAGAAGGAAGGAAGGATTGGCGGCAAGGACGCCATCCGTTTCTCAGCAGAATCCAACCCCGGTACCAAGACGGTTTACGCTGGCGAAGGCGCCAACGGCCGTGAGCGTATCAACTGGAGGGAGAATGATGAGATTCGCATCTTCAGCGACAAGTCTGAGCATCGTTATCACGAGGGCCAGCACTGGGCTGATTACATCATCACAAGCGTCAGCAACAGCGGATCCGTGAGCAAGGGTAAGATTGACAACGTACCCGGAGACGGCACAGGCAACGGACTGGTCTGGAAGGAAGCCGGAGACTACAAGTTCTTCGCCATCTATCCCCCTCAGGACCAGGAGTACGGCCATAAGGGTAAATTTGTCGCAAACATACCTAACATACAGGCCATTGACATAACCACCAGGGCGCCTTTTACTCCAAGCATGGACTACGCCGTCATGACCGCAGCCACAAACATTACCACTAGCGTGGACGGTGAAGGCCCAACCATCAATATGGAGTTCGAACCGGCCTACACTGCATTTGAGTTCACCTTCAATTCAGACATGCCCCTGGAGATTACCCGTATGGTTCTGGTAAGGTTAAATTCTTCAACCGGAGAAATGTACCCTCTTGCAGGCCAGTATTCGATTGAATACGATGAAGACCAGAACGTTTCTTATAATCCGACTTCTGCCACGAATGTAATTATTGTCGCGTTCGATGAGCAAAAGCCAAAGGTAACTGCAGATGATTCTTTCACTTTCTCTGCTTTTACACTGCCTATTGACATCTCTAATCTTGAATTTTCTTTAACTGTCAAGGCTGATGACTGGGATGCTGCAGAGACCCGCGTTCTCAAGCTGTACTACAAGAACGGTGAGCCTGTAACATTCGCAGGAGGCCTCAAGCACAAGATTTCCGCAACCATCCAGGGTGCATACAACTTCAAGTCCATCACCTTGAACGGTGAGGCTGTAGACTGGACGGAAGAGACCATTACAACCAATTCCAATGAAACTCCCCAGGCATCCCAGTTCGCTGTTACCGGAGAGGATGTCTTCAACGTCTATGACAAGTCCGGACAGCAGGCCCAGTACAAGCCCCTCCGCCAGACCTGGGTTCTCGGGAACAATCTTGCTACTGTATCCTTCAAGATTTTCTCGCCGGTTGACGGCAAATACCGCATCGAGCCTTTTGTAAAGAAAGCCGACGGCACCACCATCGTTGAAGGCGCAGGCGATTTTGTGGTCACTTACGAAACGGGAACCAACGAAGGATACATAGGAGATCCCGATACAACTATTCATGAGTCAACCAGTGTGTCATTCACGATTGACGCAAGTAATGCCCAGGCGGGAGACCAGCTCTTCTTCAAGACATATGCTCTCTCCAATGACGGCTCATCACAGTTCAGCCTGGATTCCGAGACACAGCTGTATGATCTCCGAGGATATCATTACTTCAGATATGACAATCCGCTTGATTAATTAAAAGGAACGAAAGATGAAAAAACATATAATACTTACAATCCTTGCGGCCGCCGGCGCTCTCCTGGCTTCCTGTACGAGTTTCGAGCCGGTTGAGATTCCCGGAGACGGCTTCACCCTGGCGCTCGACAGCGGCTCCATGACCACCAAGGCCGACGGAGAGGTTTCCTTTGAAGATGTCATCACCGGCTTCGACTACTTCTTCTTCGACGATGCGGACGGAACTGTCCCTACGGAAGGCATGCATGGCCACGTGGCTGACGCCAGCACCATTACTTTGCAGACCGGCCTGGGCCAGGACTTCGAGGCCCTGAGGACCGGCACCCACTATGTATACATCCTCGCCAACTATCCTACGGCCATAGGCCACTCCCAGGACTATAAACTGGAGGACCTTCTTGGAATGAAGTTTAAGAGCGACCTGGCCCAAAGTGCGGATGACGAAGGAAACGTCACTTTCGCCAGCAGCCTGGTCATGGATTCATACAATCCCTCTACCGGGAAATACCTGGTGAAGCTCACTCCTACGATGATACAGGAGCAGCGCAGGGAGACCGTCAAGCTGAGCCGCGTCGCCGTCAAGCTCTCCTTCACAATCAATGTCGCAGAGAAAGTGGAGGGAACGATGGGCGACACCTGGAAGCCCCTCACCGACTACATCCAGGCTTACTTCGTTAACGCCCTGAACAACATGACACTGCTCAGCGGGGAGCCGGTAAGGCGCGCCGTCCCGGATCCTCTCGCAGGCCCGGACCTCGCGTACTATACCTATCCGACCAACTATCCGCTCGGAGGCCAGGATCTCGCTTTCACTTCAGGTCCTTACTACACATATCCCCAGACATGGAACATTGAGGACAACGGAGAGCCGTACCTGAAGATCTACCTGCCCTGGATCAGCGACTTGAGGGGAACCTCCGACTTCTACTACAAGGTGGTCCTCCCCGAGCAGGTGAATGAGAAATGGACCCTGGAGCGCAACTGCTGGTACAACGTCACCGTGAACCTTTCAGTGGTGGACACCGCCACCGATTACATAGAGGTGGACGGCAGCTATACCATCCATCCTTGGAGCGGCAGCACCGATCCTGGCTCAAGCCCGATCAGTTCAGCACGCTTCTTTGACGTGCCCACAAAGGAATATCATCTTTACAGTCAGGACGATATCAAGGTCCCGTTCTCTTCAAGCTCTGCTGTCAGTGCATACTTTACCCATATCACTTACACATATTATGGAGCTTCAAACGGAGTATTGGCAACGTATGTGTTCGATTATACAAAAGATGACAACAAAACAGATTTTGTCCTTCCCAATCAGGATACTTCAGATCCGCCTCAGACAGTAGTCGCAAAAGCAAAAGATCCCAATTCGTATAAACTTGCTGTCGAGAATAAGAACGTGGTATTTACACATGCCTTGAATGAAGTTTATACTGAACGTACCATTACTTTTGTAATAGAGAATCTTGAAGGACGTTCTGAAACAGTTACTGTTATCCAGCATCCAGCAATCGAAATCAAAACCCATACAACTAAAAACGGTTTTGTAAATGGATGGTTTGCCCGTGCTACCAAAGGCGTTAAAGACGGCGATGGCAATTTGATGGGAGTAGGTCCTTATACTGCAACCCATTTTGGTGGAGGAGAGTATTACCATGCTTCTACTTATTGGTATACAAATAGTTCAGGACCTAGAATCGGAGAGAATGCCAATACATTGGGCATAGGTATTCTATATGGTGATTGTACTACCTCGGTACATGCCGACTGTCTGTTTGACACTGAAGTTACCGTAAGTGCGTTCACTGAAGATAATAACTCCTATACTATAAAGTATACAGGAACCGGTGCCGGAACATATACCCGTCATTTTAGAATAGGAGACCCCCGTGTCCCTGCTTCTACCGTTTCTGGTTTCAGTCTTCCTGATTACCTTTACAGTGACAAAGTTCATCGTGATCCGGCTACTGACGAACAGATTGAAGGATCGGCAAATGACATGCGTCCATGGGATAGTCCTCTGGAAATATTGATTGCTAATCAAAATGTTTCAGCGAATGAAGTCATAGCTCCTAGATTCCTTGTTTCTTCTAACTTCAACAATATGTCCAGTTGGCCGCTGTCCAATGCAAATTGCGTCAGGAGAGCTGCAACTTATCAGGAGAATGGTTATCCTGCCGGTCGTTGGCGCCTCCCTACAGAAGCGGAGATAAACTTTATGATGACCTTGCAGCAGAAAGGTATCATTCCTGAACTGTATGCTTTTGGAAGCTCATATCAATGCGCAAATGGAAGAGCCATTACAATTGCAGCAGATGGTACCCGTACTTCTGTAGATCCCAAAACTGCATATGTCCGCTTTGTGTATGACCTCTGGTATTGGGGAGACGAACAGATGGATCCTGATGTTTATCATCCTAACATGCATCTTGTGGCACCTAATCAGAACTAAACAGCTAAAGAAATGAAAACTATAAGATATATTGTTTCAGCAATTGTTCTGGCTGCCGGGCTGATTGCCTGCCAGCGTGAAATAACCCCCGACGTACAATTGTCTGTACCTGACGACGATGCCGTAATGGTCAGCTTCAAGGTGCAGTTCCCCGAACCTGTTCCCGTAAACACCAAAGGCCATATGGGAGAAGGTCCTACCCTTGCCGACGGATTCGACCTGTGGTTCTGCGTTCTCGGCCCTGGTGACGGATTCGTCCAGAACTGGGTACAGGCTGATTTGAAAACCCCTTCCACGACGAACGGATATATTACCGGAGGCGAATTCACAGTAATGCTTCCGATCTCTGACGACAAGCGCGTCCTCGAGGTCATAGCCAACCCTCCGTTCCCCATACCTGCAGAGGGAGAGGACCTAGTACCTCCGGTCGGTGACTATTTCTATAATGTCCTTGAGAAACTTATCAACGAAAAGGGCACGGACAACGAAAGCTCCTATTGGCAGGAGATTGTCCTTGAACGCGGTATCAGAAGGCATCTGAACGGGAACACATATGTTCCTGACGATGATCTTGTCGCCGCCCTTGAGAACATTCATCTAGTCCGCAATTTCGCAAAGTTTTCCGTAATTTCATCTGGTGTAGAAGACTTCACCATCGGACGTTGGACTCTTGTTAATGTTCCCGACAAGGCATACGTTGCTCCTTTCGACGGCAGCCACAGTCTCACTTTCCCTTTGGGATACACTGATATCGTATCCTATACCAGCGGAGATGCCCTTCTTGCACAGCTTACTGGATATGATCCTGAAGGACAATTCAATTATCCCAATCCTGATTATTATCCCGGTTACTTGCCTCCAGAAGCGACAATTGTCGAGAACTTCCTCGGTGAGCCGGATGACTTCCCGGACGCATACGCAGATGCCTCTGCCTCAGGTTCATTATACATGTATGAGCGCCCGATCCCTACCAGCAGTCAGGTGCAGACCGCAGTATTGATGGAAGTGACTTTCGGCGATCATATTGTTACTCAGAATTACAACCAGCTGCACTATAACCAATCCACAGGTACTTATGATGAAGGATTCCCTGTAGATGAAGTAACATTCTGGTATAAAGTGGAGTTGCTTGACAAAGAAGGTCAATATGAGCCATTCCTCCGCAATATTGCATATCGTCTTGATGTCAAAGAGATAGAAGAGGCGGGAGAACTTACAGCGACAGATGCTTTAAGAGGAGCATATTTCGGTAATATTTCCGCATCACTTGAAACGGCGTCGCTCAATGAACTCTCCAACGGCACTTCGTTGATCCATGTAGACCAGATGGATTACACCTTCATGATCGGATCAACAGATGGCGTGACCAAAGAAGAACTGCTCATGTTCGGAGATCATGCGGCACAATTCTATTTCATCCCGGATCAGTCAACAGGTACGATGTATTACCAGGATGAAGAAGGGGTTTGTGAAGTTAGGACTGATATCCTCCCTGTAGCAGGTTATCAAGCGGCTGTAACCAGTCATGTGACAAACGCTGATGCTGGAGGAAATGGTGCTATAAAGGTAACCCTTGCCAAAACTGGTGACAAGGTTAAGAAGAGTATTATCCGTGTCAGCGGCAAGAGCATCGCCACAAACAAGACAATATACCGTGAGATTGTCATCAATCTGATGGAGACCCAGTCCTTCGCACACGGTGACGATGTTACCGCCATTACCAACACCCCTGTCATCAGCGGAGCCGGTAATGAGGTGGATATCACTATATACCTGCCTGAAGACCTCGGAGCGTCTATTTTCCCTGTCCAGGTAAGGATTGAGGCGGAGAACAACAGTCTTTCTGCAACATCTGCCGACCTTCCTGTAGCTACGGGTAAGTCAATATTCGATGAAACCCGCAACACTTATTACTTCATAAAGACCATCAATTACAGCGATTACTGCAAGCTGAACCCTAGGACCAAGAAGTACGAGTACACCTATGCCTTCCCGATGAAATTCTACACGAATAAGCCTGGAGACAACTCCACACAGATATACTTAGGCGATATGGCAACTCCTGCCAGATTCAACTCTACGACTCTGACGCTGGGAACAGTTACTCCTTAATAAGGAGCAGCCCTTACAATAAGCAGAGCCCGACCATTAAATGGCCGGGCTCTGCTATTAATTGCATCATGCGCCCCATTCTGCTACTCTTTTGATAAGGAACGGAGCCACAGGCCGAAGAACCGGTCATATATCATGTATCCTTCCGGAGAGCGGTAAAGAAGTTCGTTTTCTATCAGACGGTTTGAAGCGCTCTTAACACTGCTAGTAGCAGTGAGCCCATATTTGGAAATGAAACTTCCGGAGGTAATCTCTTTTACCAGACCTTCTGCCGCCACTGCTTTCAACAGTTTCGCCTGTCCTTTTGTGTATGATCGAAGCAGCATCTGGTAATAGTAATCGTTCTCGCGGAGAATCTGTCCGGTGGCTTCTATTACCGCAGCGTCATCGATATTTGCATATGGGCCTCCATATAGCTGGTTCATGATTTTTTGAATATACCAGGTATGTCCGTCATATTGCCTATACACTGCTTCAAATACTTCAAAAGGCAGGATGCGTCCCTGCACCGAGAAAAACTTTGATGCAAAATTAAAGTAAGGATCGCAATCTATGGCACCTATGGTCTTGTTTGCAGTACTTTGATAGAAGGGCCTTTTGGGAGAAAGGAACATCTCTGACAAAAGATGAGACTGGCTCCCCGAGAATATGAAATGCACATTATGGATATTCTGGATATATGAGCGCAACAGGGCCTCCACGTTCTTTTCGGGATACTGCGCAATCTGCTGGAATTCGTCAAAAGCAATGTAGCAATCCTTGGAAGACTGCTTCAGATAATCAAATACCTGGGATAGTGTATGCTCTTCTTCTCCCTGCTCTATGTCAATGCCTACTTTAGCTTTCCCTGTTATTCCGTCAATAGTAATATTGGGCCGGATCCCTTTAAGGATGGCTGTGGCTTGTTTCAGTATTTTCATAGGGTTGGAGTCCAGGCTTCCAAGAACTTCTGAGGCAAACATTCTTGTAAAGTCCTCAAGCGATTCCGTGGAGAATAAATCCATATATATGGTAACCGCTTTCGGTTTCCTTTCTTTGAGAATGTGGAAAGCGTGAAGTATCAGGCCCGTCTTTCCCATTCTTCGCGGGGAAGTAAGTGTGACATTCCTTCCGTTCTCCAGTGCGTCCAGCAACTCCCTGGTTTCCCTTTCCCTGTCGCAGAAGTATTCCGGTGATTCGTATCCGGTTATTATGAATGGATTGAAGGTCTTGGTCTTCATAGATACATTATATTATTTGCGTTGCGAGAATCTCGCAACGCAAATATCGCAAAATAAAATGAATATCCAAACATAAAGACGCGTTCAATTCCCCCTCGGATTCATTTTTGAGGGTAATCTTCTTCAGGCATCTATAGTAACTGAAGAGGCTATGGTTTCCACAACCGGTCAGAAAACGGAATCGTATGATTTCTCTGATGCGGACACGTTTAACACACAATGGGAGTAAGGAAGATGAAAAAGGTAAGAATTCTTTTCCTGCTCCTTGCAGGAGTGCTTCTTCTGGCGGGATGCCAGAAAGAAGGAAAGATTGGCGACAAGGACGCCATCAGGTTCACTGCATCTTCCAATCCTGGAACCAAGACTGCGTACAGCGGTGATGTTGTGAACGGCTATGAGCGCATTGAATGGAACATGGGGGACAAGATCCGCATTTACAGCAATGTCGCAGAGCATCGTTACCATGAAGGCCAGCACTGGGCGGACTACCAGATTACGGAGATCGTAAGCAACACCGGTGTCAACAGCAAGGCCAACATTGACAACGTTCCGGGAGACGGACACGGCAACGGACTTGTATGGGGAGACCCCAATGTCTATGAGTTCTATGCGATTTATCCTAATCTGGATTGCGCAGACGGTGCATCAGGAGTACTGTCGGCTACCATCCCGGCAGATCAGGTATGTACCGCATCCTCCAACGTATATGATCCGGACATGGATTATGCAGTGATGACCGCATATCAGGTGATGGATACTAATACTGAAGAGGAGGGAGACCTTGACCTTCCGTTCTCTCCTGAGTTCACTGCTTTCTCATTCGATCTCAAGAGCAAGGACCGTGAGATTACAGTGACCAAGTTCGAACTGCTCTCAGAGGAAACTCCAATTGCCGGTCCGTTCACCGTTTCTTACAACGGCGGCAAGAGCTACGGCTTCAGCGGCGCAACTGATAAGGTTGTCACCCTTGCATTTGAGAGTGGAACCACCATTTCCACAACCCAGAACCTGAAGTTCACCGTATTCGCCCTTCCTAGGAACCTTAGCATGCTCTCAATCCGCTTCACAATCCTTTCTGACGATCCTAACGAGACTCAGACCCACACATTGAAACTTGCCAAGAAGACAGGTGAGACCCTTACTTATATGGATTTCCCCGCTTGCGGCAAGTACAACTTTGAGGGAATCCAGATGGAAGGCTCATGGAGCTTCAAGACCATCACCCTCAACGGGCAGGTTATGGAGTGGAAAACTTCTGAAGTTTCCCTTTCATCAGATGATCTTCCTCAGGCTACCCAGTTCGTGGTTACAGGAGCACAGAATGTTTATAGTGACCTCCATCCGACCAGCACGGAAGCCAAGGAAAAGTATCGTCAGACAGGGGTTATCGATCCCAGGGAACCGGCAAAGGTAACCTTCAAGATATTCTCACCTGTTGGTGGGACCTACGAGATAAAGCCTATGAACCGTCTCTTCTCAGTTGCTGGAGATCTTAGTGGCCAAATCAATGAGCGCACAGATGACGGTGTTACCACAGTAAAACTCACAATCACTCCAACCCGCAATACGTTCTACTTTATCTATACGATAAATTATTCTGACTATTGCAAGCTTAATCCAAGGACAAGGAAATACGAATATACTTACGATTTCCCTCTTGCGTTCTTCACGAATAAGAGCACTGACAATTCAACTAGAATTTTGATTCGTGATCTGAAGGGAGACTTCAATCCTAAGGAACTTGCCCTTGGTACTGTAACTCCGTAATTATAGTTTACTCCATAATAGCAGCAGAGGCTGGCCATTTGGCCGGCCTCTGCTCGTTTATAACCCTGGTTGTAAAGCATTGTAAGTCAATACTTTTTAAAATACTTTAGAAAAAATCTTAAGAATTATTTGTTTTGTATGGGAGTAAGGCCTATCTTTGCGCCAATTTCGCCCTAGAATATAAGGCTAAGCAGGGCATGATTTGGTTAGTTAGAACAGTAAAAGGCCTTTACTATGAAGAAACATTACGACAGACTGTGTATTACCTCTCTTGGGTTTATTCCGCAGGGAAGCATTCTACAGGCTTCCATAGTTGACGAGGATTCCATGGTTACCACAACCGGACAGAAGACCGAGTCCTACGACTTCTCAGATGCGGACACGTTTAACATAGAATGGGAGTAAAGTGATGAAAAGAGCTAGAATGTTTTTCCTGCTCTT
Source organism: Bacteroidales bacterium (assembly GCA_017619675.1). Lineage (GTDB taxonomy): Bacteria > Bacteroidota > Bacteroidia > Bacteroidales > UBA932 > Cryptobacteroides. The sequence continues at coordinate 61,701 of JAFZRX010000010.1, forward strand.
TGCAGGAGTACTCTTTTTGGCGGGATGCCAGAAGGGTTTTAATGAGAGAATAGGAGGAGCGGAGGTGCGTTTCACCGTTGCTTCCAATCCTCAGACGAAGACCGCCTATGACGGCGGAAGTTATAACGGATATGACCGTATCAGTTGGATTGACGGCGACCAGATCCTTATCTGGGGCGACAACGCCCGCGTTAGGGAGTCTGACCCTGCTGTAAGGAACGCCGCTTATGATATTGACGGTACCTCCGTACAGAACAATAACAACAAGAGTACGGCAAAGCTCGTGAAGAAGGAGACCGGAGGTCTTGTTTTTGACGAGGGCGCCAGCTCTTACAATTTTGCGGCCATTTACCCGGCTTCAGGTTTCAGCGCAATAACAATGACCGATGAGGGCGTTGTTACGGCTGTAAAGCCTGAAATCCCGGCGGCACAGACCCTGACAGACGGATTCCCTGACATGACCAAGGCCGTCCTGATGGGAACACCTGTGAACGTGGGATACATGGAAACTGTTTCTCTCCAGTTCAACCCTATTTACACCATGCTCCAGTTCAGCATTAACGCTGAGAAGGACATGAAGGTTACGGGCGTGGACTTTATTTCTTCCAAGGTGGAGAATGAAGGCAGCACCTTTGGCCCGTCCGTATTGAACGGACCTTACGAGCTCAGGTGCAGCTTCACCCAGGGCTGGTCCATCATCGTTCCTGACGAGGCTACAGAGCAGAACAGCAAGACTACCGTCACTTTCGCAAGCCCTATCGAGCTTACCAAGGAAGAGGGCGCAGCCACCACCAATACCGCTACATTCGCAGTTCTGGCAGTGCCTCAGGATATCACGGGCCTTTCCATCGTCTTCCATGTAACTACTGACGACGGCGACCAGACCCGTACCCTCACAGTTTCCTACGCAAAGGACGATGCCAACGGTCATTACAGGAAGGGAGATCCCGTCAACTTTGAGAAATGCAAGAAGCACAACATCACCGGCATCACCCTTCCGGCCAACATGGCTCCTAACGTAGCCCTTGACCTCAAGGTTATCCCCTGGGAGGATGAGACAGGTACAATTACCTACGGCCCCGGCCAGCCTGTTGTAAGCGCTATCGCCCTTGAATACGCTTCAGGAGCCGCAATCAACGAAGGCGAGGAAAGAAGGCTCAACAACAACTTTGCGAACGCCACAGATCCTATCAAAGCCTACTTCTACGTATTCTCTCCTACCGATGCAACCTGGAAGATTAAGATTACAGGCGCTACCGATAAGTTTACCGTAACATCAGCCAATGCCACCAGCACCAGCGCAAAGGAGCTCTCAGGAGCTGTGAACGGCAATACCACCAACCCTGGCCGCGTAGACTTCACCATTGCCAGGAACGGCGCAACCGCTTCCGATAAGATCCAGCTAACATTCTCTCTTATGCTTGGAGACCGCGAGATGAGCATAGACTCAGAGATTATCCGCGGAAAGGAATTGACAATTACAGGTAAGGTAGGACAATAAAAAGACAGATGAGTATGAAAAAGATAGCATTATTGATCTCAGCCGTTGCGGCTCTTGCCCTGACTTCCGCTTGTAACATGAAGGCAGACTTCCCGGAGCCGGCTTCAGAGAATGCAATTTCCATTGACCTTGTCTATGCCGCCCCTGGAACCAGGTCAGACGGCACTGAGAAGGAGAACAAGATCAATTCAGTAGATTATTTCTTCTACACAGATACAACCCTTGCCCCTGTTTTCAAGACCAGGGACGAGAACCCTAGCGTTACCGGAAACATTTATTCCATCAACGTAGTAGCCGGAGAGAACGGCGTGCCTCGCGTTTCCCAGTTGTTTTCCAACAACAATCAGTTTGAGGTTTTTGCAGTTTTCAATTCCACAGAGGCTATAACCGCCGCTCCTCTCGCTACATTGAAGCAGAAGGCAGTGGGCGTCACATTCGCCCATCAGGAGGATGGCCAGTGGGTGCCTACTTCAGACAATGACCTCGCAGGCAATGACAAGTATTTTGTCATGACAGGCCAGAAGACTGTGAAGCGCGCTACCAGCGGCAGTTACGCGAATGTCCAGGGCGATGCAAAGACCGTGGACATGAAGCGTGTGGCCGCAAAGGTTTCTGTTAAGCTTTACATCAAGAAACAGGTAGAGCAGTCCTCTACAGTTCACTGGATCCCTATGGTAGACGATCCTACCCTGGTTCCCGCCATCAAGGGAAATGTACGCATGTATATGTGCAACTTTGTACAGAATTCCATCCTGAGCGCTACGAATCCTACTCCGGCTCTGCCCGCAAGTTTGACTCAGTCAGACTACAAGCCCTATACGCTTGCTACCGGACCGGATGACCGCACGGAGACTAGCACTGACTATGTAATTGCCAGCCAGCAGGACTACTACACATATCCTATACAGTGGACCCCGGGTTCCGTTACCGAGCCTTATATCAAGCTTGTCCTTCCCTGGAGGATGAAAGAAGGCTTTACAACCCAGAAGGAGGTCTATTACAAGATCCTTTTCCCGGCAAGCATCACAAGCATAGAGGCCAACAAGCACTATCAGCTTGAGGTCAACGTCTCATTGCTTGGCATTGAGGGCGTGCCCGTGGTAACAGTCAGGGGATACAACGCCAAGGTCCTGCCTTGGGTTTCTGACCAGTCAGTCAACTCTGCCGTCAGCAACGCGAAGTATCTTTCTGTAGAGAAAAACAGTTCCAAGTATTTCACCCAGAACAACGGTATTTCATTCGTGGCCAGCGACCAGGTTTACCTTGAGATCACTGACGTATATCAGGAAAACCTCAAGACCGGCGCAATGGAGTACATTGTTGAGGACGGTGAACTTACTGACCAGCGTGATGATCTTGGTGCAAGGTCCTTCATCATGGAAAACGGCCGTATTGTTGGTTTGACGGTCGGAGATGGAGATAAGGCGGAAGACTGGATTAAGCTTAGCAACACTGCAAGTTTCCTTGAAACCGGTCATAAACTCAACGCCAACCTTGCATCAGAGCATCTCGACGTTACTCCTTGGCATTACAATGTCACCATGAAGCTCGTGGGTGCTGATGCCACTTACGACAGGGCAGTCACCTTTGAGCAGTGGCCTAACCTGTATATTGACAAGGATCCCAACAGTAACAACGGCGCTGCCAATAACGTGGGCGTGTTTGTAAACAACCACCAGGGCGGCAGCAACACTTACGATAAGGGAAAACCCAGTGGAACCAGCATCTGGGGGAATCAGACATATACCAATGACGGTACATTCAATTTGGGTAATGTCAGTGGTCTGACAGGCTCAAATACTAACCCCAACATGTACGTTATCACCATCAGTGTAAGTGATACCTATGATATTGGAGATCCAAGATCCAAGGAAGAGAATAACTTCCCTGATTTCTATCATGCCACAAACTGGAGTGTTTTAAATTTGGGTTATCTTGATACCGAGTCCAACTGGGCGTCCGCTCCCGGAATTGAGGGTGGAAGCAACCGCAGGCTCCAGCACTATCATCCTGCAGCTTCAGACGAGGCTCTCAAGGATATGATCGCTCCAAAGATCAGGATCGCATCTTCTTACGGTGTATCTTCTGCCCTTGGCAGCAGGGAAGAGGCCCAGCTCCGCTGCGCAAGTTATCAGGAGGACGGCATCCCTGCGGGACGCTGGAGGCTCCCTACACTTGCGGAAGTCAAGTTCATCAGCTCTCTCTCCGCACTCAACCGTATCCCTTATCTTTTTGCAAACGAAGAAGGCACTACCGGTTTCAACTCAACGACATATTATTGGACAGCCAGCGGACAGATCGCAGTCAACAACGGAGCTCAGACAGCACAGGAGCCTACAACCCAGAATGGAACCGCCTATGTACGCTGCGTCTATGACGAGTGGTTCTGGGGCGATGCAATGACCACCAGGCCGGTATCAAACAAGAGGACATTCACTTGGGGAGACCGTGCATATTAATATTTGGGAGGAAAAAGAATGAAAAAGATTATATACATACTTTTCGCAGCCCTCTTGGGCGCAGTATCCTGCACAGTCAGCGAACCCGAGTTCCCGTCAAATCCGGAGGAGGGAACAGTCACCCTTATGATGAAGGTGTCCTTTCCTGAGCTCTTCGTACAGACCAAGAGCAGCGATATGGCCGTGAACCCTAATATCGACAACATCTATGTCGCAACCTTTGGAACGGAGCATTTCCTGAACGATTACGTCCAGGCGATACCTTGTGACGAGGACGGCAATCCTATAAGCAACTATTCCGGACTTGAGAACGATACTGATTTCTTTTTCAAGGTCACCCTCAACTCTACCCAGACCAAGCGCTATGTACACGTAATAGCCAACGGTCCTGCGGCAGTGAACTATCACGATCCGGAGGATGAGTTGATGAAGAAACTCACAACCAGCGGCACGACAGGTGCATACTGGACTTATTTCGTGCTTCCTAACGGAACCTATGACCCGGATCCGGTATCAGGAGATAACAGGGCTGAGAATTACTTCAGGAACCTGAAACTTATCCGCAACTTTGCTAGGGTATCCGTTTCGCTCGCATCAAGCGTTACCAATTTCAGCCTCACCGGATATCAGGTTTACAACACCCCTACACACGGCTCCGTAGCTATCTGGAGCGAGAATGCGCAGGGATCCGTTGACTCCGGCAACTCCGGATATTTCCCGGGCTACAGTGACAAGACCATGAGCGAACTGCTCACCAGCTACACCGCTTTCATGCCTGACGATGAGATCAACAACGCTCAGCCTACAAGCACCACCACTTACTCCAATACCGAGGACAAGTTCGTGTTCGAGCGTCCTGACCGCGACTCCAACCGCCCCTACATTATCATGCAGGGCCGTTATACAGGGGATTCCGCAGATACTTTCTATCGCCTTGACTTTGTTGATCCTGACGGAAACTATCTTCCTATCCTCCGTAACTTCGAGTACAAGATTCAGCTTACTGCCGTCACAAAGAGCGGCGCCGCTGATCCTACCCAGGCCAAGAGTTCAAACGCAAACGTTTCCGCACTTGCAGAAACAGCAAACCTTTCCGATATATCCGACGGCACATCCCGTATGTACGTCCAGTGGCTTGACCAGTCTTACATGGATGCTGGCCAGAGGACCTTCAAGTATATGTATCTGAAGGATGCCGGCGAGGACACCAGGTCTTCCCTGGCCGAACTGTCCATCCGCTCAGGCGCCGGAGAGGCTATCGTAGGAGCGACTGCCTCAGCCGCCTTCACCCAGTCCCTGGGATCTGACGGCTGGTACACCGTTACCTTCAGCACGAACTCAGCCGGTTCTTCCGAAAAGGCTACCAAGTTCCGCGTTACCGGAGTTAACGACCAGGGCCAGAAACTCTATCGTGACATCGTGGTGCACGTACTTCCTACCCAGGAGTGGGGAACCGCATCCGCTGCCGCTTCAGGAAGCAACGTTACCGTTACCGTCACCCTTCCTACCGGCCTTCCTTCTTCACTGTTCCCGCTGGAGATCTCCTTCGAGGATTCACAGAAGGCACTGAACCCGGTTGGTCTTGGAATGCCTGCAAAGGTCGGCCCTTCAATTGTTCCGGGTAACACCAACACTTCCTACCAGTTTGTAAAGACTGTAAGTTACCTTGAGTACAACCCGGCCGCCGGCGGAAGCAACGTGGTTACATGCGAGTTCAAGCGTGTCCGCAACGACGCCACCCGCCTGTACTTCTACAACCAGTACTTCGCCGCCACGGACAACTACGTTGACATCAACTAGTTTACGACGGTAAACAATAAAATAAAGCCCCGAGGCATTGCCCCGGGGCTTCTTTTATCAGAGTATTTCTACTACAGTTCGTTGAGTTCGGCAATCATGTCGTCCTTGCGTCCGACTATGATGTCCTGGTACTCCTTGAGGCCTGTACCGGCAGGGATCAGGTGACCGCAGATCACGTTCTCCTTAAGTCCCTCAAGGTAGTCTACGCGGGCGCGGATAGCGGCCTCGCTGAGAACCTTGGTGGTCTCCTGGAAGGATGCTGCGGAGATGAAGCTGTTGGTACGGAGTGCTGCGCGGGTGATTCCCTGGAGAACCAGCCTTGCTGTTGCAGGACGGGCCTCGCGGGCTACCATCAACTTGGCTCCCTGGCGCTCAAGAGAAGAATTCTCGTTGCGCAGTTCGCGGGCGTTGATGATGTCACCCTGCTCATACCTCTGTGAGTCACCGGCGTCCATGATATAGAACTTGCCGTATATGGCGTCGTTCACGTCCATGAACGTCCACTTGTCAACCAGTTCCTCAGGAAGGAAGGTGGTGTCACCTGCGTCGGTGATCTCCACCTTGCGCATCATCTGACGGACGATGATCTCAAAGTGCTTGTCGTTGATCTTCACACCCTGCAGACGGTAAACCGCCTGAACCTCGTTCACGATGTACTCCTGTGCCTTTACAGGACCAAGTACATTGAGGATGTCAGTAGGGGAGATACCACCGTCTGAAAGCCTTGTTCCGGCCTTAACGTAGTCGTTCTCCTGAACCAGGATCTGCTTTGACAGAGGTACCAGGTATGATTTCTCAGCACCTGACTTGTTCTTGACGATAATCTCGCGGTTTCCTCTCTTGCTCTTGCCCATGACGACCTCTCCGTTGATCTCGGAAATGATTGCAGGGTTTGAAGGGTTGCGGGCCTCGAAAAGCTCGGTAACACGCGGAAGACCTCCGGTGATATCGCTTGACTTTCCAATTGCGCGCGGGATCTTGATGATTATGTCTCCGGCCTTTACGTCGGATCCGTCAGAAACCATGACGTGGGCGCCTACAGGAAGGTTGAACTGTCTGATGGTATTTCCGTTTGCGTCCAGGATATCGATAGCCGGACTCTTGGTCTTGTCGCGGGCCTCGATGATAACCCTGTCCTTGTTAACGGAGAACTCATCGGCAATCTCCTCACGGAAGGTAACGCCGTCTATCATGTTCTCGTAGCGGATGCGGCCCTCGGTCTCCACGATGGTGATGGCGTTGTATGCATCCCATTCGCAGATGAGGTCACCAGGAGTAACCTTGTCGCCGTCCTTCTTGTAGAGGACTGATCCGTAAGGAACGTCGTACTGTGAGTATGTCATTCCGGTTGTCTCGTCAACAACCCTGAGTTCTGTCATACGGCTTACTACAATATCCTGTACGCTGCCGTCTTCGTCCACCTTCTTGATGGTCCTGAGCTCTTCGAACTCAAGTTTTCCATTGTACTTGGCGGTGATTGAAGAATCGGCCGCGGCGCTGGATGCTGTTCCTCCCACGTGAAAGGTTCGCAGTGTAAGCTGTGTGCCAGGCTCACCGATTGACTGTGCGGCGATAACGCCCACAACCTCTCCCTTCTCAACCATGCGGCTGGTGGCCAGATTGCGTCCGTAGCACTTTGCGCATACGCCGTGACGGCTCTCGCAAGTGAGCACGGAACGGATCTCCACCTGCTCGATAGGCAGCGAGTCGATGAGCTTGGCTTCCGCCTCGCGAATCTCCTCGCCCGCGTGGATGATAAGTGAACCATCCAGGGGGTTGAAGATGTCGTGAACGGAAGTTCTACCCAAAAGACGCTCTCCAAGGGACTCTACTACGGTATCCTTGTCCTTGATAGCCGTGGCGATGAGTCCGCGGAGGGTTCCGCAGTCTTCCTCAGTGATGATCACGTCGTGCGATACGTCTACCAGACGGCGGGTCAGGTAACCTGCGTCCGCAGTCTTGAGGGCGGTATCGGCAAGACCCTTACGGGCACCGTGGGTGGAGATGAAGTACTCGAGCACGGACATTCCTTCCTTCAGGTTGGAAATAACCGGGTTCTCGATAATCTCTGATCCGGCGGCGCCTGACTTCTGAGGCTTTGCCATAAGTCCACGCATACCGCAGAGCTGCTTGATCTGCTGGGTGGAACCACGGGCTCCTGAATCCAGCATCATGTATACAGGGTTGAAGCCCTGCTGGTCTGCGGAAATCTGCTTGGTAACTATGTTGGTGAGCTTGTTGTCGATTGATGACCAAAGGTCGATAACCTTGTTGTAGCGCTCCTGGTTGGTGATGAATCCCATGGCGTAGTTGGCCTTGAGTTCCTCCACCTGCTTGTAGCCCTCGTCAATGAGGGTGGCCTTCTCGCCGGGGATGAGCACATCGCCCAGGTTGAAGGAGATACCGGCGCGGAACGCCTGGTCGTATCCCAGGTTCTTGATGTCGTCAAGGAATTTGGCAGTGCGGGTCACACCGGTGTTCTTGATTACGTCGGTGATGATCTTGCGCAGGGCCTTCTTTCCAAGGACTTCGTTCACGTAAGGAACTTCCTCAGGAACATACTGGTTTACGATGATGCGTCCAGGGGTTGTGGAAACGAGTTCGTAGCCCTTGCTCAGGTCCTGCTTGTCTTTAGGCAGGCGGACGTTGATCTTGGCGTGCATTTCTACAACCTTCTCGTCAAACGCTATGATAACCTCTTCCGGTCCGTAGAAGGACATTCCCTCTCCCTTTGCGCCCGGACGGATCTTGGTGATGTAGTACAGACCAAGCACCATGTCCTGTGAAGGAACGGTGATAGGGGCTCCGTTGGCAGGGTTGAGGATGTTCTGGGAACCGAGCATGAGCAACTGTGCCTCCATGATGGCGGCGTTGCCCAGCGGCAGGTGCACGGCCATCTGGTCACCGTCGAAGTCCGCGTTGAACGCGGTACATGCGAGCGGGTGCAGCTGGATTGCCTTGCCCTCGATCATCCTAGGCTGGAAAGCCTGGATTCCCAGACGGTGCAGGGTAGGGGCGCGGTTCAGCAGAACCGGATGTCCCTTCATTACGTTCTCAAGGATATCCCATACAACTGAGTCCTTGCGGTCTACGATCTTCTTGGCGCTCTTCACAGTCTTCACGATTCCGCGCTCGATGAGCTTGCGGATGATGAAAGGCTTGTAAAGCTCGGCTGCCATGAATTTAGGAAGACCGCACTCGTGCATGTTGAGCTCAGGTCCTACGACGATAACGGAACGTGCGGAATAGTCCACGCGCTTACCAAGGAGGTTCTGGCGGAAGCGTCCCTGCTTTCCCTTGAGGGAATCTGAGAGGGACTTGAGGGCCCTGTTGGACTCGCTCTTCACTGCGGAAGACTTCTTGGAGTTGTCGAAGAGGGAATCTACAGCCTCCTGGAGCATGCGCTTCTCGTTGCGGAGAATCACTTCAGGGGCCTTGATTTCTATGAGCCTCTTGAGACGGTTGTTACGTATGATAACCCTTCTGTAAAGGTCATTGAGGTCTGACGTTGCAAAACGGCCTCCGTCAAGCGGAACAAGAGGGCGCAGGTCCGGCGGAATGACCGGAACGACCTTCATTATCATCCACTCAGGACGGTTCACGTTCTTGGACTCCTGGAACCACTTTACAACCTGGAGCCTCTTGAGGATCTCCGCCTTGCGCTGCTGGGAAGACTCTACCGCCATCTTCTGGCGAAGGTCTTTTCCAAGAGCCTCTACGTCGATCTCCTTGAGCAGGTCGTAGATTCCCTCGGCACCCATCTTGGCAACGAACTTTGCAGGATCGTCGTCAGGAAGGTTGTCGTTGTCCGGAACGCGTGCCTGTGCATCAAGATACTCGTCCTCTGAGAGAAGCTCCATCTTGTCGATTCCGCTTGCTCCCGGACGGGTAACGATGTACTTTTCATAGTAGATAACTGATTCCAGTTTCTTGGAAGGGATTCCAAGAAGGGCGGAAATCTTGTTGGGGGCGGACTTGAAGTACCAGATGTGGGCAACCGGAACGGTGAGGGTTATGTGACCCATCCTCTCACGGCGCACCTTCTTCTCCGTTACTTCCACTCCGCATCGGTCGCAGACAATTCCACGGTAGCGGATGCGTTTATACTTACCGCAATAGCACTCGTAATCCTTGGTAGGACCAAAGATCTTCTCGCAGAAAAGACCGTCCTTCTCAGGCTTGTAAGTCCTGTAGTTTACCGTTTCCGGCTTCAGGACCTCTCCGCAGGACCTCGCTGTGATGTCCTCCGGGGATGCCAGGGAAATGCTGATCCTCTGGAAATTGCTCTTGACTTTATTATCTTTCTTTGTATAGGTAGGCATAATGTTCTATTGTCTGAAATTAATCCAAAGTAACCTTGAGTCCGAGGCCTCTGAGCTCGTGGAGGAGCACATTGAGGGATTCCGGAATGCCTGCTGGAGGCATGGGGTCACCCTTTACAATGGCCTCGTAAGTCTTGGACCTACCTGTAACGTCGTCAGACTTGACAGTGAGGATTTCCTGGAGGGCGTTTGCTGCTCCGAATGCTTCCAGAGCCCAAACCTCCATTTCTCCGAAACGCTGACCTCCAAACTGAGCCTTTCCTCCGAGAGGCTGCTGGGTGATCAGTGAGTAAGGACCGATGCTTCTCGCGTGCATCTTGTCGTCAACCATGTGTCCCAGTTTGATCATGTAGATCACTCCCACGGTGGCCGGCTGGTCAAAGTAGTCGCCGGTGCCTCCGTCACGCAGGCGGGTCTTTCCAAAGCGTGGAATGCCGGCCTGGTCAGTATAGTTGCAGATCTGGTCGATGCTTGCTCCGTCAAAGATAGGGGTGCTGAACTTGAGGCCGAGCCTGTATCCGGCCCATCCAAGGACAGTCTCGTAAATCTGACCCAGGTTCATACGTGAAGGTACTCCCAGAGGGTTCAGTACTATGTCCACAGGTGTTCCGTCGTCCAGGAACGGCATGTCTTCCTGCCTTACTATCTTTGCAACGATACCCTTGTTTCCGTGGCGTCCCGCCATCTTGTCTCCTACGGTAATCTTCCTCTTCTTGGCGATGTAAACCTTTGCAAGCTGCATCACTCCGTTAGGAAGTTCGTCACCGATCTTGATCTTGTCCATATCCCTCTTGCACTCTGCCGCCTCTGTCTTGAGGGTTATGCAGTAGTTGTTGATGAGGTCACGGATAAGGAGGTTGGTGTCCTTGTTGTCAGTCCACTTGTTGGAGTTGACGTTCTCGTAGTCGATGTCCTTGAGCTGGTCAGCGGTGATCTTCTTGTCCTTGGGGATAAGTTCTACACCGTACAGGTCGCTGATACCTGCGCTCTTCTTGTTCTTTGTCAGGGCTGCAAGCCTTGAAAGGAAGTCTGCGCGCAGTTTCTCCGCGAACTGGTTGAACAGGTCCTGGCGGCTCTCCAGCTTGGCCTTCTGGTCATTGCGGGAAGAGCGGCGGCCGCTGGAAATCTTGGAATAAAGGGATGTCTTGATTACGGTTCCGCTCAGAGAAGGATTTGCCTTGAGGGATGCGTCCTTTACGTCTCCGGCCTTGTCTCCGAAGATAGCCTTGAGGAGTTTCTCCTCAGGTGAAGGATCGCTCTCGCCCTTAGGGGTGATCTTACCGATCATGATGTCGCCCGGCTCGATGTGGGCACCGATCCTGACGATACCGTTCTCAGCAAGGTCCTTGGTGGCGTCCTCGCTTACGTTGGGGATGTCGGAAGTGAGTTCCTCCATTCCACGCTTGGTGTCGCGTACCTCCGTGAGGTACTCGTCAACGTGGATGGATGTGAGGATGTCCCACTTTACCATCTCCTCTGAAAGCACGATGGCGTCCTCATAGTTGTAACCCTTCCAAGGCATGAAAGCAACCTTGAGGTTCCTTCCAAGAGCCAGTTCTCCGTCTTGGGTCGCATAACCCTCTGTGAGCACCTGTCCTTTCTCCACGGTGTCGCCCTTGCGGACGATAGGGGTAAGGGTCACGGTAGTGCTCTGGTTGGTCCTGCGGCAGATAGGGAGCTTGTAGACTGTCTCCTCAGGGGCGAAACTTACGGACTGTTCCTCCTTTGTGCGTTCGTATTTGATGTGGATCTCATTTGCATCTACGTAGGTGACTTCTCCCTTGCGCTCTGCAATGAACTGTGTACGGGAATCAAGGCATACGCGCTGCTCCAGTCCGGTACCCACGATAGGGGATTCCGGGGAAAGAAGCGGCACTGCCTGCCTCATCATGTTGGCTCCCATAAGGGCGCGGTGGGCATCGTCATGCTCAAGGAAAGGAATGAGGGATGCAGCCACTGAAGCCATCTGGTTGGGGGCTACGTCCATGTAGTTCACTTCCTCCTTGGTCACAACGGGGAAGTCGGCCTCAAGGCGGCACTGGATCCTGTCGTCCTCCAGCGTTCCGTCGTCAGCCATCTTCACGTTGGCCAGGGAAACAAGCTTCTTCTCTTCCTCTTCTGCGCTCATGTAATGCCATCCGCTGTCGCTCAGGTCAACCTTTCCGTCCTTGACGTCACGGTAAGGGGTCTCTATGAAACCAAGTTCGTCCACCCTTGCGTAAACGCACAGGGAGGAGATAAGACCAATGTTAGGACCTTCAGGAGACTCGATAGGGCAGAGACGTCCGTAGTGCGTGTAGTGCACGTCGCGGACCTCGAATCCGGCCCTGTCCCTTGAAAGACCTCCCGGACCCAATGCGGAGAGACGCCTCTTGTGGGTGATCTCTGCCAGAGGGTTGGTCTGGTCCATGAACTGTGACAGCTGGCTTGTACCGAAGAACGAATTGATTACTGAAGAGAGGGTCTTTGCATTGATCAGGTCAATGGGGTTGAACTGCTCGGAATCCCTTACGTTCATCCTCTCGCGGATGGTCCTGGCCATACGGCTCAGACCAACGCTGAACTGATTTGCAAGCTGCTCTCCAACGGTACGCACGCGCCTGTTGGACAGGTGGTCGATATCGTCTACGGTAGCCCTTGAGTTGATAAGCTGGATGAGGTATTTAATGATCTCAATGATGTCCCTGTTGGTGAGAATCCTGGTGTCCGGATCGGTGTCAAGACCCAGTTTCCTGTTGAGACGGTAGCGTCCAACATTGCCAAGGTCATACCTCTTCTCTGAGAAGAAGAGTTTCTCGATGACGTCACGCGCGGTATTCTCATCTGGCGGTTCGGAGTTGCGGAGCTGCTTGTAAATGTAGTTCACAGCCTCGATCTCCGTGTTTGTAGGATCCTTCTGCAGGGTGTTGTAGATGATGGCGTACTCGTTGGAGTTGGCCTCGTCCTTCTGCAGGAGGATGGTCTTGACATCGGTCTCAAGGATAGCCTTGATGGTATCGTCATCAAGGATTTCGCCCCTCTCTACGATAGGGACGGTACGCTCGATGGGGATAACCTCTCCGGTATCCTCGTCCTCGAAATCTTCAGTCCAGGTCCTGAGGACCTTTGCCGCGAGCTTGCGGTCCTTGTTGGCCTTGAGCTCCTTGGCTGTGGCTTTGATCTCGTCGGCAAGGCCGAAGATGTCAATTATGTCTTTGTCACTGGTGTAACCGATTGCCCTCAGGAGGGTGGTTACAGGCAATTTCTTCTTGCGGTCGATGTAGGCGTACATGACATTGTTGATGTCAGTAGCGAACTCGATCCAGGAACCCTTGAACGGGATAATACGCGCCGAGTACAGTTTTGTACCGTTGGCGTGCATGCTCTGATCGAAAAATACGCCCGGGGACCTGTGCAGCTGGGATACGATGATTCTCTCCGATCCGTTGATGACAAAGGTTCCGGCAGGGGTCATATACGGGATGTTGCCCAAGTACACGTCCTGCACCCTGGTATCGAAATCTTCGTGCTCCGGGTCCGTGCAGGACAGACGGAGCTTTGCCTTCAGGGGAACATTGTATGTCAATCCTCTCTGGAGGCACTCTTCGATCGAATACTGAGGCGGGTCTATGAAGTAATCGATGAACTCCAGCTTATAGTTGTTGCGGGTGTCCTCGATTGGGAAGATCTCCTGGAAAACCTGGTAAAGGCCTTCGTTTTTCCTGTTTTCAGGGGTGGTTTCCAGCTGGAAAAAGTCCTTGAAGGACTTGAGCTGGACCTCGAGCAGGTCAGGATACTCAAGAATTTTTGATCTTGCGAAATTAATACGTTTTGTACTGGTCTGGTTTGACATAGATCTGCCTGCAAGTAAAGAAAAAATGATTTTTAAGGGCAAAAAGGTTTAGAGCCTTTTGCGGCTCTAAACCTGATTGTTTTCCCACCAAGGGGAAGAGGGGAGAGTTACTTAATCTCAACCTCAGCGCCGGCCTCTTCGAGGACAGCCTTGAGAGCCTCAGCCTCTGCCTTGGAGATTTTTTCTTTAACTGTTGCAGGAGCTCCGTCAACGAGATCCTTGGCTTCCTTAAGTCCGAGTCCGAGCTCAGCCTTAACCACCTTGATCACATTGAGTTTTGCCTGTCCGGCTGCAGTGAGGATAACATCGAATTCGGTCTGCTCAGCCTCTGCGGCTGCACCGGCTCCCTCTACAGGACCGGCAACTACTGTTGCTGCAGGCTCGATGCCGTACTCCTCCTTGAGGATGTTAGCAAGTTCCTGAACGTCTTTCACTGAAAGGCTTACAAGCTCTTCAGCAAGTTTTTTTACGTCTGCCATAATTAATTATATTTTAAATTGTTATTGTTATTTCTATTATTCCGCAACAGTCTCTGCCGGAGCCTCCTCCTTTACTGGAGCCACTGCGTTCTCCTTGTTCTCGAGAGCGGAGAGGATCCTGCGGATAGGGCTGAGGAGCAGGGTGACAACATCGCCGATAAGCTCTTCCCTGGTCTTGATTGCTGCGAGCTCGTTGAGGGACTCTGCGCCAAGATAGATGCACTCCTGAACATAAGCTCCCTTTACTACAGGCTTCTCGAAGCCGTCCTTCTGGAGCTTCTTGATGAGCTTTCCAGGAGCGTTGGGAACGTTGGTGTACATGATGGCGGTATTGCCCTTGAGTGTAGGGATAAGGTCCTTGAGGGCCTCGTTCTCCTTGATCACGTGCTCGAACAGGGTGTTCTTAACAACTGAGAGCTTCACTTGGTTCTCAAAGCAGGCGCGGCGGAGCTTGGTTGTCTGGGCTGCATTCAGGCCGGAAATATCGGTAATGTAGAAATTAGGATATTCCTTAAGCTGGGCTGAGATGTTTTCAATAATCTGATCTTTTAATTCCTTTTTCATAACATTGATCTTTTTTACTCAACGCCGTTCAAGAATGCTTTGAGATCTATTTTAATACCATCGCTCATTGTGCTGCACATGGCTGCGCTCTTCATATAGGTTCCCTTGAGAGCCTGAGGCTTGAGCTTGGAGATAGCGTTGATGAACTCAGCGGCGTTCTCCTGGAGCTGCTGTGCAGTGAATGAAACTTTTCCCACTGCGGCATGTACAATGCCGGTCTTGTCCACTTTGAAGTCAATCTTACCTGCCTTAACTTCCTTGATAGCGTTACCGATTTCCATGGTAACGGTACCGGTCTTGGGGTTAGGCATAAGTCCGCGGGGACCCAGGATCCTTCCAAGGGCTCCCACTTTTCCCATCACTGAAGGTGTGCAGACAATGACGTCAACGTCAGTCCAACCTCCCTTGATCTTCTCTATGTAGTCTTCAAGTCCTACGAAGTCAGCACCTGCTGCGGTGGCCTCGTCAACCTTGTCCGGAGTACAGAGTGCAAGCACCCTGACAGGCTTTCCCGTTCCGTTAGGAAGGGTAACCACGCCACGGATCATCTGGTTGGCCTTGCGCGGGTCTACTCCCAGATTGACATGAACTTCTACTGATGCATCGAATTTGGTCCAGGTGATTTCCTTTACCAGGGCACATGCCTCAGAGAGAAGATAAGCCTTCTGAGAATCATATTTCTCTGCGGCTGCTTTTTGGTTTTTTGTCATTTTACTCATCTCGCATGTGTTTTAGATGTTCTCAGGGAAAGTACCTGTAACGTTGATACCAAGGCTGCGTGCTGTTCCTGCAACCATCTTCATTGCTGATGCAAGTGTGAATGCGTTGAGGTCCGGCATCTTCTCCTCGGCGATGGTCTTGACCTGATCCCAAGTGATTGATGCAACTTTCTTTCTGTTAGGTTCTCCAGAACCTTTCTGTACCTTCGCAGCTTCCTTGATTGAAACAGCAACTGGAGGCTGTTTAACCTGGAAACTGTAAGACTTGTCAGAATAGACTGTAATAACTACAGGAAGGATCTTTCCTGCACGGTCCTGCGTCTGGGCGTTGAACGCCTTGCAGAAGTCCATAATGTTCAAGCCTTTGGAACCGAGTGCCGGTCCTACCGGAGGTGCTGGATTGGCAGCTCCGCCTTTGATCTGGAGCTTAATGAATCCGGTAACTTCTTTTGCCATGATTTGTGTTATTCTTTAGTTACTTGTGTAAAACTGAGTTCCAGAAGGGTCTTCCTTCCAAAGATCACAACAATGACCTTGATCTTGCTTCTGTCCTCCAGGATTTCATCTACTATACCGCTGAAACCGCTGAACGGGCCGTCAGTGATCCTGACAGACTCGCCAACTTCGTAGTTAACCTCGGTCTCGGCTGCGTTGTCAGCATTCTCATCCTGCACGCCGAGTATCCTCTGGGCTTCTTCGTCCCTGATTGGAACAGGAACTCTCTCGAACTGTGATCCGCTGATTGTCTTCTTCTCCGTAAGGAAACCGGACATACCGGGAACCATGGTCCTGATGATGTTCTCAAGCGTTCCGCTGAGTTCCGCCTGGATAAGCACATAGCCGGGGAAAAGCAGTTTGTCAACCACTTTCCTCTTGCCGTTCTTGGTCACTATTTCTTTTTTGACGGGAACTAGGACTTGTGCTACCTGGTCTTGAAGGCCGCTTCTTTCAATCTCTTTCTCGAGATAGTCTTTAGCTTTCTTTTCTTTTCCCCCGGCAGTTCTGAGAACATACCATTTTTTGTCGCCCATAAGAATATCAAGGTTAATTACAATGTGTAAATTGCAGTCATCAGATGCTGGAATACGAAGTCAATGAGGAAGAGCGCTACTGCAAGAAGGGCTGTGGTGACCATGACCAGGATGGCTGAACTCTGCAGCTTGTCCCAGGTTGGCCACGTAGTCTTCTTCACGAGCTCTACGTATGACTCCTTCAGATAGTTAATAAACTTGCTCATCTTTACTTTTAATGGACCCCGTTCAATTGGAAGCGCGAATGGAGTCTGTTAAACAATTACCAAATCGTAACCTTTGATATATTTGGCAGGGGAAGCAGGATTCGAACCCACATCGATGGTTTTGGAGACCACTGAACTACCCTTGTTCTATTCCCCTGAAAAGGAGGACGGATTTCTCCCGCCCTCCCTTGGAAGTTATCTTGTCTTATTCAAGAATCTTGATAACCTGACCTGCGCCTACGGTACGGCCACCCTCGCGGACAGCGAAGCGGAGACCCTCGTTAAGGGCAACAGGAGTGATGAGGTTAACGTTGATCTCAACGTTGTCACCCGGCATAACCATCTCGATTCCGTCAGGAAGAGTGATCTCTCCGGTAACGTCCAGGGTACGGATGAAGAACTGAGGACGATACTTGTTGTGGAAAGGAGTGTGGCGTCCGCCCTCTTCCTTCTTCAGAACGTAAATCTGTCCAAGGAAGTGAGTGTGAGGGGTGATTGAACCCGGCTTTGCAACAACCTCGCCGCGCTTAACCTCTTTCTTGTCGATACCACGGAGAAGAAGACCTACGTTGTCTCCAGCCTCTCCCTGGTCGAGGAGCTTGCGGAACATCTCAACGCCTGTGCAGGTAGAGGTCTTAGGCTTATCGTTGAAACCTACGATCTCGATAGGGTCACCTACATGGATGGTACCGGTCTCGATACGTCCGGTAACTACAGTTCCACGTCCTGTGATAGAGAAGATGTCCTCGATAGGCATGAGGAAAGGCTTCTCGTTCTCACGTACCGGAAGAGGAATGTACTCGTCAACGGCGTCCATGAGCTCGACAACCTTCTCCTCCCACTGAGGCTCTCCGTTGAGGGCGCCAAGTGCGGAACCGCGGATAACAGGTGCGTTGTCACCGTCGAAGTCATACTTGCTCAGGAGGTCGCGTACTTCCATCTCAACGAGGTCAAGCATTTCCTCGTCGTCAACAAGGTCAACCTTGTTGAGGAAAACAACCATCTTAGGCACGTTAACCTGCTTTGCGAGAAGCACGTGCTCGTTTGTCTGAGGCATAGGACCGTCGGTAGCGGCTACAACAAGGATAGCTCCGTCCATCTGGGCGGCACCAGTTACCATGTTCTTAACGTAGTCAGCGTGACCAGGGCAATCTACATGCGCATAGTGACGATTTGCGGTCTGGTACTCTACGTGAGCGGTGTTGATGGTGATACCACGCTCTTTCTCCTCAGGAGCGTTGTCGATCTGGTCGAAGGTCTTGATTTCGCTGAGACCCTTCTTTGCAAGCACCATTGTGATGGCTGCGGTAAGAGTAGTCTTGCCGTGGTCAACGTGGCCGATAGTACCGATGTTGACATGCGGCTTGGTTCTTTGGAAAGTTTCTTTTGCCATAATATTATGTTAAATTTTTAATGTGTATTTACAAAATTAAACCGGCTTGTCAACCGGCGTCTTGGAGCCGGTGATGGGAATTGAACTCATGACCTCATCCTTACCAAGGATGCGCTCTACCCCTGAGCTACACCGGCAAATTTTTTGAGCGGAAAACGAGGTTCGAACTCGCGACCCTCAGCTTGGAAGGCTGATGCTCTACCAACTGAGCTACTTCCGCGTGGATTATCATCCTGTGGGAGGTGGTGGACTCGAACCACCGAACCCTGAGGGAGCGGATTTACAGTCCGCCGCAATTGCCACTATGCGAACCTCCCAGCGTTTTTCCTTTCGAGCCGATAGAGGGATTCGAACCCACGACCCCGAGATTACAAATCACGTGCTCTGGCCAACTGAGCTATATCGGCA
>JAFZRX010000014.1 GCA_017619675.1 Bacteroidales bacterium
CCGTGGTCAACGTGGCCGATAGTACCGATGTTGACATGCGGTTTGGTTCTCTGGAAAGTTTCTTTTGCCATAATAAATTATTGTTTAAACAATTGTCTCTAACACAAAAAAGAGCCGGTGATGGGAATTGAACTCATGACCTCATCCTTACCAAGGATGCGCTCTACCCCTGAGCTACATCGGCTAAAGTGGAGCGGGGTAGGAGAATCGAACTCCCATTTCCAGCTTGGAAGGCTGGCATAATAGCCATTATACGAACCCCGCATGCAGGAATAAATCTTCCTGAAACGCTTGTGGGCAAGGATGGATTCGAACCACCGAAGGCATCGCCAGCAGATTTACAGTCTGCCCCATTTGGCCACTCTGGTACTTGCCCGTATATTGTGTTAAAATACGTCATTTAAACGAGCCGATGGAGGGATTCGGACCCCCGACCCCGAGATTACAAATCACGTGCTCTGGCCAACTGAGCTACATCGGCAAATATTTCAAAGAAGACCTTCTTCCAAAGGGAGTGCAAAGATAGATATTATTTATTATTATCCAAACTTTTTTATATCTTTTTTGACATATTTTCGCAGGCCTGAACTATCCCTGAAACGGAAAGGCCGCAATCCGTTCTTTGCTGGGACTGAGTGGCTTGGGGGATGAATTTGTCAGGGATGCCAAGACCCTCCACGGCTATGCCCAGCCCCTTGCCGGCAACCCATTCAGACACGGCCCCGAACAGGCCGCCCTTGAGGGTGCCGTCCTCTACCGTGACAATGCCGCGGCAGTCGCGGGCCGCCTCTTCCAGGATGGTTTCATCCAGGGGCTTGAGGTACCTCATATTGTATACTGAATACTTGTTTCCGCCGTCCTTTTCAATTTGACGGGCGGCCTCGAGCGCCATGTACGCCATGGGGCCCAGCGCCAGTATGGCGATTCCGGATCCCTTGGCAAGGCATTCTCCCTTGCCCACGGGAAGGATGGCGGGATCCGCCTCCTTCCATTCCACGCCCTGGCCCATCCCGCGCGGGTAGCGTATAATAAAAGGTCCGCTGTCCTGCTGCCAGCCGGTGTACATGGCGCGGCGCAGTTCCAGTTCGTCCGCAGGGACGGATATCACTGCGCCGGGGATGCTGCGGTAGGCGCTCAGGTCGAACGCTCCCTGATGGGTGGCGCCGTCTTCGCCCACGAGTCCCGCGCGGTCGAAGCACAGGACCACCGGCAGGCGCTGGAGCGCCACGTCGTGGATTATCTGGTCGTACGCCCTCTGGCTGAAGGCGGAGTAGATGTTGCAGAAAGGCTTCATGCCGCCTGCGGCCAGGCCGGCGCTGAAAGTCACTGCGTGCTCCTCCTCTATTCCCACGTCAAAGAAACGGTCCGGCATCTCGCGGGCAAGGATGCACATTCCGCATCCCTTTGCCATGGCGGGGGTGATGCCCACCACGCGGCTGTCCTTGCGGGCGAGTTCCAGGAGGGTGTGTCCGAACACGTCCTGGTAGCGGTCCGCCGGATGGGCGCCGTGTATCCTTTCTCCCGTCTCCGGGTCGAAGCGGCCGGGGGCGTGCCAGGTGGCGGGATCCGCCTCCGCGGGGGCGTAGCCCTTGCCTTTCACGGTGAGGCAGTGCAGCACGCGGGGGCCGTGCAGCGCTTTCAGGCGCTTGAGCGCCTCTATCAGCTGCCCGATGTCGTTCCCGTCGATTGGGCCGAAGTAGCGGAAGCCAAGGGCCTCGAAGAGGTCTCCTCCGCTGCGCTTCACGGCCAGGGACTTGGCTGAGATCACGAATCTCTGCAGTCCTCTCCTGGCCTTGCCTTCGCCCAGGGAATCCCACACCTGCTTCTTTATTTTATTATAAGTGGTGCTTGTGGTGAGGCTCAGGAGGTGGTTGTGCACCGCTCCCTTGTTCTGGTCAATGGACTGGTTGTTGTCGTTGAGCAGGATTAGCAGGTCCGCATTGGAGGCTCCCGCGTTGTTGATACCTTCAAGGGCAAGGCCTCCCGTGAGGGCACCGTCGCCGATCATGGCCAGCACCTTGTGCTTGCGGCCCTGCATCCTGGCTGCCTCCGCCAGGCCCAGCGCCGCCGAGATGGAGGTTGAGGAATGGCCTGTGCCAAAGCTGTCATATGGGCTTTCGTCCCTGTTGGGGAAGCCGCTTATGCCGTCCTTGGTGCGGTTGCGCCTGAACGCCTCGCGGCGTCCCGTTATTATTTTATGCGCGTATGCCTGATGTCCCACGTCAAAGACAATCTGGTCTTCCGGCGTGTCAAAGACATAATGGCAGGCTACTATCATCTCCACGGTTCCCAGGCTTGAAGCCAGGTGCCCCGGATTGTGCGAGCAGCATTCCACCATGTACGCGCGTATCTGGGAGCACAGTTCCTGAAGTTCTTCAATGCTCAGTTTGCGGATGTCCGCGGGAGAGTTTATCTTGTCTAGAAGGTTGTACATCTGCTATTTGTTATTGCTGGGGGCGTCCAGGCCAAGTTCCGGCTTCTGCGCTGACGAGCGCCTGAACAGCGTTGCGACCAATATGGCCGCAATTCCCAGGCCAATGAATATGTATTCCGCGTGGACCGCCGCCTCCACGCCCTCGCGGGCCTTGAAGATGCGTCCCACGAATACCGGGACCAGAAGCATTCCCATGTTCTGGAACCAGTAGATGAGGGAATAGGCGGTGCCCAGGTTCCTGTCAGGGACAATCTTGGGCACGCTGGGCCACATTGCCGACGGAACCAGCGAGTATCCCACTCCCAGCACCGCTATGGCAAAGTAGCCCCAGAAGGGCACTCCCTGCGGGGCGAAGCACAGCAGCAGGTGCGCTATGAGCACCAGTGCGGAGCCTATAATCATCCAAAGCGTTCCCTTGCCCACCTTATCCACCAGCGCTCCGAAGAGCGGGGTGAAGATGACCGTGAAGAACGGGATCATGGTGATCACCCATTTGGCCTTGTCTATGTCCATGCCAAAGCGAGGGATCACTATGGAGGTGCCGAATTTCTTGAACGATATGATGCAGCAATAGAAGAACACGCAGAGAAGGGATATCATTATGAACCTGGGGTTGGTGAACAGTTTGCCCAGGTCGCTCCATTTGAACTTGTCCTGCTCCTTGACCTCCCCGCGCTCGCTGACTATGCCGGCTTCCTTGTCGAAGCGGAAGTCCATGGCCACGAAGATGCCCCAGAGGATCACTCCCAGCATGATGAGGCCCAGGCCCACCAGGGCGGGGCGGGACGTGTCCGCAAGGGACAGGTGCCCGCCGCCATTCACCAGCATGGGGCTCAGGATGAACGCGCTGGCTGTTCCCAGCCGCGCTACCGCCACCTGCGCTCCCATGGCAAAGGCCACGTTCCTGCCCTTGAACCACTTGGCAATGCTGCGCGTGACAGCCACGCCCGCGATCTCGCTTCCAAGGCCGAACAGCATGCATCCTACATAGGCTATGACCAGCGAGGTCTTTGGCGGAAGTCCGGACACCAGGGCCCCGTAGACCGTGCCGGCGCCCAGCGCCATCAGGCCCACGAACACGGACCCTATTATCCTGACCCCGAAGATGTCAAGCAGGATGCCGCATATCACCAGGCCGCCAAACACGCACAGGAAGCTGTAGCCTCCGGCGTAGAAGCCGTAGTCCGCGCTGTCCCAGCCCAGGTCAAGCAGTTCCGGACGCTGGAATATCTGCGAGAGGGTGGAGAACATGTCGTCAAAGAAGTATGACGCGAACATGGGCACCATCAGGCACACCAGGGCAATCCAGCAGGCGTTGCGTGCGAGTTTCTTTGCGGTCATTTCCTAGTCTTTTATGTTGGGTTCCTCAAGTCCAAGGTTTTTCTTCTTGTCCACTACCTTAAGGTAGGCTCCGATGAGCATTGACGCCACGCCAAGGCAGGCGAGCATCACGAGGGCCCAGGTATAGTTCAGCTGGTCCGGAGGGGTGCCGGGAGCGTTGGTGCTGGTAAGCACGTTGCCGATGAGGATAGGGAAGAGCCACAGGCCAATGTTCTGGATCCAGAAAATGAGCGCGTAGGCGGATCCTATGATCTTTTCGTCGACAAGCTTTGGAACTGAAGGCCACAGGGCTGCCGGAACCAGCGAGAAGCTGGAGCCGAGCACCAGGATTGTGGCGTAAGCCACTATGGTGCCTCCAACAGCGTTACCCTTGAAGAGCGGCAGTATGAAGGCGAATGTCAGGTGGCAGACAACCAGCAATATTGAGCCGATAAGCAACATGGAGGCCGCCTTGCCCTTGTGGTCAACATAGTTGCCAAGGATTGGCGTGATGGCCACTGCAAGGAGCGGGAATACGGCAAAGATGGTCTCTGCGGTGCCGCGCCTGAATCCCATTACGCAGTAAACTATCAGGGCCACTACGGCGATTGCCATGAGACCGTATTTGAGTCCCTTGTTGTTCTTTATGAAGTTGCTTGAGAACGAGCATACTGCAACCACCAGCATTATGATGTACTGGATGATGGTGACGGCTTCACCGGCCCAGAATGAGCCTGCGGCAGGCTCTGTCAGGGTCAGGTTGCACTGCAGCATGTTGACCGCGTACTTCTGGAACGGGAAAATCGCTGAGTAATAGAGCACGCAAAGAAGTGCCACCAGCCAGAAACCAAGGCTGGAGAGGATCTTGCCAATGTCCTTTACCTTGAATGGGTCGTCCTTCTCTTCCGCCTCGCCGGTCTGGCTGTCAAGCTTGCGGTCCATGAAGTAATAGACGATGAACATAATCAGGGCTATCATCATGAGCACCACGCCAAAGGCTACGGAACGGCTTACCTCGATGGTGCCGCCCAGTTTTGCGAAGTAAGGCGAGAAGATCATGCAGGTGGCCACGCCAAGGCGCGCGAGGGCCATCTCGGAGCCCATCGCGAGCGCCGTCTCCCTGCCCTTGAACCATTTCACTATACCGCGGCTCACCGTGATACCGGCCATCTCGCAGCCGCAGCCGAAGATCATGAATCCTATGGCCGCCAGCTTTGCCGACGCCGGCATGCCGTGATAGAACGGCAGCACGTCGTCGATGAAGCCCACTCCGGTATGCCAGTTGAGGTTGTTGGTGAACCAGGTCTCGAGGCCGCTGCCGATGAAGGACTTGCTCACCGCGAACCATTTGATCGCGGCTCCCGCAAGCATCACGGCTCCGGACAGGATTGCGGTGAAGCGGACGCCCATCTTGTCCAGGATGATGCCCGCGAAGATCAGGAAGAAGACGAATACGTTCAGGAATGTCTCAGAGCCTTCCATTGTTCCGAAGGCCTTGGAATCCCAGCCCCTGGTGGACTCCATCAGGTCCTTGATAGGGGACAGGATGTCCATGAAGATGTATGCGCAGAACATTGCCAGCGCAAGGAGCAGCAGCGCGGTCCATCGCATTGCCGCGGAGTCTCTCAGGGTTGTCTTTTTAACTGTGTCAGTCATAATATTTAAGTTTTACATTCAGAATCCTTTGATTTGGAAGAGGACGGTGGGGAGCAGCAGCAGGAAGCCCAGCGCCACAAGCGCCAGGACGGGCTTCCAGACGCGGCGCGCCCAGTCCGAATAGTCCACGCGGGCCATCGCCAGCGCGGCGATGAGCACTCCGGAGGTGGGGGTTATCATATTTGTGAAGCCGTCGCCGAACTGGAAAGCCAGAACCATTGACTGGCGGCTGAGGCCTATCATGTCGCTCAGGGGGGCCATCACCGGGATGGTTATGGCGGCCTTTGCAGTGGCGCTTGGGATGAGCAGGTTTATGAGGGTCTGCACTCCGTACATCATTGCCAGCGAGGCGGTCTTTGAACTGCCTTCCAGGGAGGTCTGCAGGGAATGCAGGATGGTGTCCAGCACGTGTCCGTCCTGCAGGATTATTATGATTCCCGATGCCAGGCCCACCACCAGGGCCGCGCCAAAGATATCCTTTGCGCCAGCCAGGAATTCATTTGCGATGCGGTTGGCGCTGAAGCCGCCCGCTATGCCGCAAAGGATGCCCATGGCCAGGAATAGGGCGGAGATCTCCGCTATGTACCAGTGGAAGGCCACGGCCCCCACGACAAGGGCCACGATGGTGGCTCCCAGTATGCCCAGCACTATCCAGTGGCGCGTGTGGCCGCCCTCATCGGCGCCCTGCGCCGGTGCTTCCGCGGCCTGCGGCTCCTCTTTCTTGACACGCGAGGCGTAGATGAGCGTGAAGGCTATGAAGAGCGCCGTGAGCAGCGCCCAGCAGAATATCCTGTAGCCCATTCCGGAGAACATTGGCAGGTCTGACATCTCCTGTGCGATCCCCACCGTGAACGGGTTGAGGAAGGCGCTGGAGAAACCTATGTTGGATGCCACGTACACTATCATCAGGCCCACTATGGCATTGTATCCCATGGATATCGCAAGGGGTACCACCAGGCCCACGAAGGGGATGGTCTCCTCGCTCATGCCAAAGATGGCGCCGGCGGCGGAGAACAGCAGCGCTATCAGCGCAAGGACAGCCTTGTCATAGCGGCCGGCCTTGCTTATGAAGCGCCTGATGCCAAAGTCCGCCGCGCCGGTGGCGTTCAGTATCCAGAACGCCCCGCCCACTATCAGTATGAAAACGATGATCCCCGCCTGCTTCACGAATCCGTTGTACAGGGCGGAGAAAACCTGCCAGGTCTGCGGGGAGGAATCCGCCTGCACAAAGACGGGGTTGCCGTCGCTCCCGGTCACATATTGCCCTCCCGGCAACAGCCAGGTGACTGCAGCGCACAACAGTATCAGCCCGAAAAGGATGATATATGTGTTGGGGAAGGCCCGGGTTTTCATACACGCGTGCTTTGGACGCGGTCTAGAACGGGAGGTCGTCCGATGAGTCTATTCCCAGGTCGATAGGGGCCTGCGGAGCGGGTGTGGGAGCGGGCGCTGCCGGAGCGGCGGGAGCCGCCGGGCGCTGCTGCCAGCCGCCCTGCTGGTATCCGCTTTGCGGATAGCCGCCCTGGGCGGGAGCCGGGGAGGAGAAGGTGTTGTCTGCCTGCGCGCCAGGGTTGTCGCTTCTGCGGCCGAGGAGCTGCAGGGTGTCCACTACGACCTCCGTGCGGTACTGCTGCGCGCCCTGCTGGTCAGTCCAGGAACGGGTGCGGAGGCGTCCCTCCACGTAGATCTGGGTGCCTTTGCGGATGAACCTTTCGGCAACGTCCGCGGACTGCCTCCAGGCTACGATATTGTGCCATTCAGTGCTTTCGCGGACTTCTCCGCTGCGGTCTTTGAATCTTTCAGACGTGGCCAGACGGAAGGTGGCCATCTTGGTGTTTCCCTCAAGGTAACGGATTTCAGGGTCTACTCCAACGTTACCGATAAGCATTACTTTGTTCAGTGACATATTGCGTGTGTTTTAGATAATTACGTTTAAACAGCCTTACAAGTTAAGAATTTTTCCGCTAATTGCGCTGGCGGACGGCTTCAAAAAGAAGGATTGCGGCGGAAACGGATGCGTTCAGGGAATCCATCTCCCCCAGCATGGGGATGCGGATGTGGGCGTCCGCCGCTTCCCGCCAGATGTTGCTGAGGCCCGTGGCTTCCGAGCCCACCACTATGGCGGTGCCCCCGGTCATGGGGGTGTCGTAATACAGGTGAGAATCCTGCAATTGCGCCGTGAGGATGCGTATGCCGCGTTCCTTGAGCCATGCGGCGGCCTCAGCGGAGGCGGCGCATGCCACCGGAACGGTGAACACGGCGCCCAGGCTGGCGCGTATCAGGTTGGGGTTGTACAGGTCTGTGAGGGGGTCGCAGATGATCACGGCGTCAGCCCCGGCGGCGTCCGCGCTGCGGAGCACAGCGCCCAGGTTGCCGGGTTTCTCCACGCCTTCCAGCACCATCACCAGCGGGTTCGGGCCAAGATTGAGGTCCTTGAGCGCGGCTGCGCTGCCGCGCATCACCGCTATCAGGCCCTCCGTGCCCTCCCGCAGTGCCGCCTTGGCGTATACGGCGGGGGAGACCTGTACGGCCATATCGGCCTCCAGGCCTGCCGGATCGCCTCCCGCCTCCGGGCAGAAGAACAGCGTCCGCGCCTTGAAGCCCGCCCTGAGGGCGTGGCCTATCTCCCTGCGTCCCTCCACAATAAAAAGGGATTTCTCCCGCCTGAGGGAAGATTTTTCCCGAAGCGAGAGAAGCTCCTTTATCTTAGGATTCTGTGCCGATGTGACGTTCTCAACCTTCATTCTGCTCTTCTTTCTTGAGCGCCTTTTCCGGTCTCATCTGGGGGAAGAACAGCACGTCCTGGATGGCGGTCTGTCCCGTCATGAACATGGTAAGACGGTCAATTCCCATACCCATTCCGGAGGTTGGCGGCATGCCGTATTCAAGGGCGCGGACAAAGTCGAGGTCAATGTACATTGCCTCGTCGTCTCCCTTGCTCTTGAGGGCTGCCTGCTCCTCGAACCTTTCCAGCTGGTCAATGGGGTCGTTCAGCTCAGAATACGCGTTGGCCAGTTCCTTTCCGCATACGAACAGCTCGAAGCGCTCTGTAAGGGTGGGATCCTTGCGGTGACGCTTGGTCAGAGGGGACATCTCAACCGGATAGTCTATGATGAATGTTGGCTGTATGAGGTTCTTCTCGCAGTATTCTCCAAAGATGGCGTCTATGAGTTTGCCCTTGCCCATGGAAGGCTCAACCTCCACGTTCAGCTGCTTGCAGGTGGCGCGCAGCTGGGCCTCGTCCATACCCTTCACGTCCACTCCGGCGTACTCCTTTATGGCGTCCAGGATTGGCAGGCGGCGGTATGTTCCGCCAAAGTCAACCTCGTTGCCCGCAATGTTCACCTTGGTTGTGCCGTTGACCTCCATGGCCACCTTGCAGAGCATCTTCTCCACGAAGTCCATCATCCAGAAGTAGTCCTTGTAGGCCACATAGATCTCCATGCAGGTGAACTCCGGATTGTGGGTCTTGTCCATGCCCTCGTTGCGGAAGTCCTTTGCGAACTCATACACGCCAAGGTATCCGCCCACGATCAGCCTCTTGAGGTACAGCTCGTTGGCGATACGCATGTACAGGTCGATGTCCAGGGCGTTGTGGTGGGTGATGAACGGCCTTGCCGTTGCACCGCCCGGAATGCTCTGGAGGATAGGGGTCTCCACCTCAAGGCAGCCGGCCTCGTCAAAGTAGCGGCGCATGGTGGATATGATCTTCGCCCTCTTGACGAAGGTATCCTTCACCTGGGGGTTCACGATGAGGTCCACGTACCTCTGGCGGTAGCGCAGTTCGGGGTCCGTGAAGGCGTCGTGTACCACGCCGTCGGCCTCCTTTACGATGGGGAGTACCCTGAGGGACTTGCTCAGCACAGTGAGCTCCTTTGCGTGAACTGAGAGCTGGCCTGTCTGGGTGAAGAAGGCGAAGCCCCTGATACCCACGATGTCGCCAATGTCAAGGAGTTTCTTGAACACGGTATTGTACATGGTCTTGTCCTCCCCGGGACAGATCTCGTCACGTTTTATGTATATCTGGATGCGGCCCGTATGGTCCTGCAGTTCGGCGAAGGAGGCGGCGCCCATGATGCGGCGCGACATGAGCCTTCCCGCTATGCAAACGTCCTGCAGGTTGCCAAGTTCAGGCTTGTATTCCTGTTCAATTTTCTTTGCGGTTGCGTTTACCGGATATAATGCAGCCGGATAGGGTTCTATGCCCAGTTCCCGGAGCTGCCTGAGAGATTCCCTGCGGAGCAATTCCTGCTCGCTGTAGTCGGTATTTATCATATGTTCAAATTTGGACAAAAGTACTCATTTAATTTCTAAAATTAAAATATTTGAGGTATCTTTGTAAACTTGGGAAAAGACCTTAGAAGAGATGGCTAAAGAATGCAAATGGATACTGAAGGAGCCCGCCGACGCGGCCAAGGTTTCCAGGCTCGCAACCGAGCTGGGAATTGACAGCGTCCTCGCGGACCTTCTTGTAAAAAGGGGCGTTGAGACCTTTGAACAGGCCCGCTCCTTCTTCCGCCCGTCTCTCGAGGATCTCCACGATCCTTTCCTGATGAAGGACATGGACATAGCCGTCCAGCGCGTGCGCGACGCCATCACCGGAGGCCAGAAGGTCCTGGTCTATGGAGATTACGATGTGGACGGCACCACCGCCGTCTCCCTGGTGTACTCCTTCATCAAGCGCTTCACCCCCGAGGTGGACTTCTACATCCCTGACCGCTACAGCGAAGGCTACGGCCTTTCAATGAAAGGCATCGACTACGCCTCCGAGACCGGCGTCAAGCTCATCATCACCCTGGACTGCGGCATCAAGGCCATAGAGAAGGTGGAATACGCCCGAAGCAAGGGCATTGACGTGATCATCTGCGACCACCATCTTCCGGAGGACGAACTCCCCAAGGCCGTGGCGGTGCTGGACCCCAAGCGGGAAGACTGCCACTATCCTTTCGACGACCTCTCCGGCTGCGGCGTGGGCTTCAAATTAGTGCAGGCGTACTCCATCAAGTACGGCATTCCCTTCGAGTCCCTCATCCCGCTGCTGGACCTGCTGGTGGTGAGCATCTCCGCCGACCTGGTTTCGATGGTGGGGGAGAACAGGGTGCTGGCGCACTTCGGCTTAAAGCAGTTGAACGAAGACCCCCGCAAGGGTCTCCTTGCAATGATCTCGCTCTCCCAGCTGGAGCCCGGCCATCTCACCATCGACGACATCGTCTTCAAGATTGGGCCGCGCATCAACGCCGCGGGCAGGATGGACGAAGGCAAGAAGGCCGTGGAACTGCTGTCGGCCACTGACATGGAGAAGGCGCTTGAGATAGGAAAGCAGATCAACGAGAAGAACAACGACCGCAAGGACATAGACCGCGAGATCACCCGCGAGGCCCTGGAAATGGTCCAGAACGGCAAGTGCCTCATCAACGACAACGCAATAATCGTGTATAATCCCGGCTGGAACAAGGGAGTCGTGGGCATTGTGGCATCACGTTTGGTGGAGGCTTTCTATAAACCTACGGTTGTGCTTACTGATTCCAACGCCACGGGCTTCATCACCGGATCCGCGCGCAGCGTGGCCGGCTTTGACCTGTACCAGAGCATAGAGCACTGCGCGGACCTGCTGGAAGACTTCGGCGGCCACGTATACGCGGCGGGCCTTACGCTCAAGCAGTCCAACATAAAGGAGTTCGCGGAAAGGATCAACGGCTTCATCTCCGGAAAGATCACCACGGAGATGCTTACGCCTGTGGTGACCATAGACGCAAAGCTGGACTTCGCGCAGATCACGCCAAAGTTCCTCAGGCTGCTCAAGCAGTTCCAGCCTTTCGGCCCGGGAAACAACAATCCGCTGTTCCTTACGGAGAACGTCTATGACGGAGGCAACGGCCGCAAGGTGGGAGCGGGCGGCGTGCACGTGAAACTGGACCTCATCCAGGAGTCGCAGCCGTACCACCAGATTCCGGCCATAGCCTTCAACATGTCGGAATTTTATGATTACATAAAGGCAGGAAATCCGTTTGACGCCTGTTATTCCATAGTGGAGAACTATTACAGGGGCAATTCCACCACGCAGCTGCGCATCAAGGACCTGCACGAACGTGAAGAGATAATTTAAAATTTAGAATTAAGAATATGCTGTTTACTTTACTCCAGTCTGAACTCGAGGGCGCCGTTTCCACAGAGGTGGCCCAGGTTATTCCGCAAGAGCAGTCCTTCTCCCTGATCCAGATGGCATCCAAGGGAGGATGGCTTATGATTGTTCTGGTACTGCTCTCCATCATAGCCATTTACATCTTTGGCAAGAAGTGGTGGATGATAAGCCGCGCCAACAAGATTGACAAGAATTTCATGAGGGATATCAGGGACTATATCCACGAGGGCAAGATCAAGTCCGCCGCCATGCTCTGCCAGAGGTACGATTCCCCAATCGCACGCCTTGTTGAGAAGGGTATCGAGCGCATAGGACGCCCGCTGGGAGACATCCAGACTTCAGTTGAGAATACCGGAAACGTAGAGGTTGCCCGCCTTGAGAGGGGCCTTCCTTTCCTGGCCACCATCGCCGGAGGCGCTCCTATGATCGGATTCCTTGGAACCGTAATAGGAATGGTGCAGGCCTTCTTTGACATGGCCAACGCAGGCAACAACATTGACATCACCCTTCTTTCCAACGGTATCTACACCGCCATGATCACTACCGTGGGCGGTCTTATCGTGGGAATCCTGGCATATTTCGGATACAACTACCTTACATCAAGGATTTCGGACCTGGTTTTCAGGATGGAGAGCGCCACAATTGACTTCATGGACCTTCTCCACGAGCCCGCAAGCGCAGAGGAGGAATAAAAGATGGCAATCAAGAGAAGCACAAAGGTGATATCGGATATCTCTATGTCCTCAATGACGGACATAGTGTTCCTGCTGCTCATCTTCTTCCTGGTTACGTCCACGCTGGTAAATCCCAACGCGCTCAAGCTGTTGCTCCCCAAGAGCACCGGCCAGGTGTCCGCAAAGGCAACCGTGAGCGTGTCCATCAAGGACTGGGGCAACGACACCTACACGTACCATATCAACGGCAGCGAGGTACCTACCCTGCCTTCCCAGGTGGAAGACCAGCTGGTGGGCCTGCTGCAGATGGAAGAAGACCCTACGTTCTCCATCTATTCTGACGAGAGCGTTCCTATCCGGGAGGTGGTGACAATGAT
Source organism: Bacteroidales bacterium (assembly GCA_017619675.1). Lineage (GTDB taxonomy): Bacteria > Bacteroidota > Bacteroidia > Bacteroidales > UBA932 > Cryptobacteroides. The sequence goes on from JAFZRX010000014.1 coordinate 12,604, forward strand.
GAACATTGCCAAACGGAACCATTATAAAGTGATATTGGCAACACAACCGGAATAATGAAAGAGTATCTCAGGGTAAGGGGAAAGGAAGAGAAGACTTCCACGTTCGTGGGAGCCGGCGTGGCCGTGCTTGTGCATGTGCTGGCCATAGTCTTCTGCAGCTTTACCGGACTCTCATACCTGTATCCTCCGCCTCAGGAAACCACTTTCCTCATGGATTTCAGCGAGGTGGAAGAGGAGGAGATGCCTCTGAGGTACGGCACGCAGCCGCGCGGGGAGGATCCTGACCTGGACCGCCCCATAGAACTGGTCCAGCGTGCCCAGTCACCGGTACAGAACAACATCTCCCAGAACCTGACACCGGCCTCCCGGCCGGATGACTTTGGCGACGTGGACGTGCCTTCACCGCCCCAGGAACCGGAACTTGACCAGCGTGCAATGTTCCCGGGCATGGCGGCTCAGGATACGTCCGTAACAGCCCCGCATTCGGCCCGTGAGGGCTCGAATACCTACAGGGCCGGTCAGCCCGACGGCAATACCAACAAGGGCAATACAACCGGAAACCCTAACGTGCATGTGCAGGGACGCTCAGTAGTGGGCAACCTGCCAAGGCCCGTATATGATGTGCAAAGAGAAGGAAGAGTCGTGGTAGCCGTAACCGTAGACCAGTATGGAAACGTCGAGAAGGCGGTTCCCGGCGCGGACGGAACAACTATCACGGACCAGACACTCTGGGCGGCGGCCAGGAAGGCGGCTATGGAGTCTCACTTCAACAAGTCCAACGATCCTGTCCCGTCCCAGGGAACAATAACTTATGAATTTAAATTACAGTAATGGAACCAGAGAAAAAGTATTCTTCCGAGGGAAGAGTCTTGAGGCCCCGCAGGAAGGGACCTTCAGCAGGGGATGCCGGCCGTGAGGGAGGGCATCGCTACGAAAACAAAAACTATGAAGAACACCGCAGCAGCGGGTACCGCCGTGAGGGCGGATATCGCCGTGAAGGCGGATATCACAGCCAGGAAGGCGGCTATCGCCGCGAGGGTGGCTACCGAAGCCAGGAAGGCGGCTATCGCCGCGAAGGAGGCTACCGCAGCCAGGAAGGCGGCTATCGCCGTGATGGCGCCTACCAGAGCCAGGAAGGCGGATATCGCCGCGAGGGAGGCTACCGCAATCATGAAGGCGGCCATCGCCCGGAGGGCGGATACCGCAGCCAGGAAAGCGGCTATCGCCGCGAAGGCGGATACCGCGGACAGTCTTCCCAGAGGGGAGGCTATCGCCAGGACGGCAACCGCCAGGGCGGTCAGTACAAGGGCGGCCCGCACAAGGGCGGCCGCAAGCCGTACAACCGCCGTCCCGCCCAGTTCAACGACAGGGACGGAGAGGGCATCAACCGCATGATCAGCCGCAAGGCCGAATCCGACGCCCGCGCATATGAGGGCAGGCAGGTTCCCGAGACCTTCCAGGAGGAGGTTCGCCTGAACAAGTTCATCGCCAATTCCGGCGTATGTTCGCGCCGTGAGGCGGACACCCTGATCCAGGCGGGCGTAGTTACCGTGAACGGAGAAGTGGTTACCGAACTGGGAACCAAGATCAACGTCCTCAAGGACGAGGTCAAGTTCAACGGAGAGCGCCTCAAGGGAGAGCAGAAGGTATATGTGGTAATGAACAAGCCAAAGGGCTATGTCACCACCGCCAGCGACCCCCACGCGGACAAGACCGTAATGGACCTCATGAAAGACTGCACCTACAGGGTGTTCCCCGTGGGCAGGCTCGACAAGGCCACTACAGGCGTCCTGATGCTTACCAATGACGGTGAGATGGCGGAAAGGCTCACCCATCCTTCATTTGACAAGAAGAAGATTTACCAGGTTATCCTGGACCACGATCTCAAGCAGGAGGATTATGACCAGATACTTGAGGGAATAACCCTGAACGACGGAGAAATCAAGGCCGACGAGCTTGAATACATAGACGAGCACGACCACCGCAAGCTTGGAATAGAGATCCATTCCGGAAAGAACCGCATAGTAAGGCGCATATTCGAGTCTCTTGGGTATGAGGTCCGCGCCCTTGACAGGGTATACTTCGCGGGACTTACCAAGAAGGGCCTCAAGAAAGGCGAGTGGAGATATCTCACAGAGAGTGAAATCAGTATCCTCAGAATGGGAGCGTTTCTGTAATGCATAAATCCGGGTTCGTAAATATCATAGGCAATCCCAACGTGGGCAAGTCCACCCTCATGAACGCGCTGGTGGGGGAGAAACTGAGCATTGTCACAGCCAAGGCCCAGACCACCAGGCACCGCATAATGGGAATAGTCAACGGGGAGGATTACCAGATAGTATATTCAGACACACCGGGTATCCTGAGGCCCAATTACCGCCTCCAGGAGAATATGATGGATTTTGTCCGGACCGCCATAGGCGATGCGGACATTATCCTTTATGTGACGGACACGGTTGAGAAACCGGACAAGAACGAAGAGTATGTCCTAAAGCTCAAGGACTTGCAGTGTCCGGTCATAGTAGTTATAAACAAGATAGACCTCAGCGACCAGCCGCGGGTGCTCCAATTGATGGATTACTGGAAGGAGCAGCTGCCGCAGGCGGTTGTGATCCCGGCCTCCGCGGCGCACCAGTTCAACATGGAAGCCATAATGGCGGAGATCCTGGACAAACTGCCCGCCAGCCCGCCGTGGTACGACAAGGACACCTTCACTGACAGGAACCTGCGGTTCTTCGCTTCGGAGATTATCCGGGAGAAGATACTGCTCAACTACGAGCAGGAGATTCCGTACAGCTGCCAGGTTGAGGTGGAAGCCTTCAAGGAAGGGGAGCAGAGGTATGAGATAGCGGCCGTGATATATGTCATGAGGGATTCCCAGAAGGGCATCATCATCGGCAAGGGCGGCAGCGCGCTCAAGAAGCTCGGCACGGAGGCCAGGCTTGAAATGGAAGATTTTTTCCAGAAGAAGGTTTACCTTTCGCTCTATGTGAAGGTGGATCCTGACTGGAGGGAGAGCCGGAAAGAACTTCGCCGGTTCGGCTATGAAGAATAAGGAGCAAGAGATGGAAGACGAAGAGTTGATGGTAGAAGAAGTCCCCGTAGAAGAAGGGGAATCCACAGGCAGGTTCGCCAAGCTGCTGGGTAGCGACAGCAACAAGTTCAAGCTGTCCGGAATGTTCAAGGACTGGTTCCTGGACTATTCCTCCTACGTTATCCTGCAGAGGGCCGTGCCCCATATAGTGGACGGACTTAAACCTGTGCAGCGAAGGGTCCTGCACGCCATGTACATGATGGACGACGGCTCGTACACAAAGGTCGCCAACATCGTGGGACAGGCCATGCAGTATCACCCGCACGGAGACCAGTCCATCCTGGGAGCCCTGGTCCAGCTGGGCCAGAAGGGCCTTGCCATAGACTGCCAGGGAAACTGGGGAAACATCCTCACCGGAGACTCCAACGCCGCCCCGCGTTACATAGAGGCTCGCCTGAGCAAGTTTGCCAAGGAAGTCTTCTTTGACAAGAAAATCACCAACTGGATGACGTCCTACGACGGCCGCAACCAGGAGCCTACGGAGCTCCCGGTGCGCTTCCCGCTCCTGCTGGCGCAGGGAACGGAGGGCATTGCCGTGGGTATGGCTTCCAAGATACTTCCGCATAACTTCAACGAACTGCTGGACGCTTCCATATCCATCTTAAAGGGAGAGGACTACGAACTGTATCCGGATTTCCCTACCGGAGGCTTCGCGGACTGCTCCAAGTACATGAAGGGCCACCGCGGCGGCATGGTTAAGATCCGCGCCAAGATAGAGAAGATTGACAAGAACACCATTGTCATAACGGAACTGCCGTACACCCGCACGGCGCCAATGCTCATCGATTCCATCCTCAAGGCAAAGGACAAGGGCAAGATAAAGATCAAGAAGATAGAGGACATGACCACGGAGAAGGTGGAGATCATTATCCACCTGCCCAACGACGTGTCCCCGGACAAGACCATAGACGCCCTGTACGCCTTCACGGACTGCGAATACAGCATTTCCCCCAACGCCTGCGTCATCAAGGACAACAAGCCGCAGTTCCTGGACGTGCACCAGATCCTGGAGTACGACACCTTCCACACGCGCGACCTGCTGGGCCGCCAGCTGGAGATAAAGCTGGAAGAACTGGAGAACGACTGGCACTACAGTTCCCTTGAAAGGATATTCTTCGAGAACCGCGTCTACAAGATTTTGGAGCATGACCAGAAGACCTGGGAAGACCAGCTGCAGGACATCTTCATCCAGATGAAGACCTACCAGGACCTCTTCCACAGGGAGATAGTGATGGAAGACATCCTCAAGCTGGTGGACAAGCCGGTTCGCAGGATCTCCAAGTTCGACACCAAGGCCATGGACGAGCGCATCCGCGGCCTGGAAGACCAGATGAAGGCCGTCCAGGACGATCTGGACCACCTCACGCGCTATACCATCAACTGGTTCCGCAGCCTCAAGAAGAAGTATGGCGACGCGTTCCCGCGCCAGACGGAACTCACGGGATTCGAGACAATCTCCGTGACCAAGGTGGTGAACAACAACGCCAAACTGTATGTGAACAAGGCGGAGGGCTTCGTGGGCATAGGCCTCAAGAAGGCCGACGGCGTGGAACTGGTATGCGAGTGCTCGGACATGTCGGAGGTGGTGGTCATCTCCAAGGATGGAAAATACCGCATCTCCAAGGTTACGGACAAGGCTTTCTTCTGGAACAATATCATATATGTGGGCGTGTTCAACCGCAACGACACCCGTACCATATATAATGTAATCTACCGTGAGGGCAAGACCGCGCTTTCGTACGCGAAGCGTTTCGCCATCACGTCCATAACCAGGGACAAGGACTACGACATTACCAACGGCACGCCGGGATCGTCGCTGCTCTGGTTCAGCGCCAACCACAACGGAGAGGCGGAAACGGTCAAGATATTCTACCGTCCCCGCACCAAACTCAAGAAACTGACCGGAGAATACGATTTCTCCACCCTGGCCATCAAGGGAAAGACCTCCAGGGGCAACCTGGTGTCCAAGAACCCCATCCAGCGCATAACCCTCAAGAGCAAGGGCGTATCCACAATCTCCGGCAAGGACATGTGGTACGATTCTGACATCCAGAAACTCAACGACGAGGGCCGCGGCCTGTACCTGGGCCAGTTTGACACGGAGGACAAGGTGCTCTGCATCTTCCGCAACGGAACGTTCTACACCACTTCCTTCGACGTGTCCAACCGCTATCAGGGCGACGTGCTCTCCATCGAGAAGTTCGACCCTGACAAGACATACACAGCGCTTTATTACGATTCGTCCGTCAAGGCCTTCTACGTGAAGCGCTTCTCCTTCGTGCTCAGCGACAATACTCCGCTCTCCTTCATCGCGGAGGGCAGGGGCTCGTACCTGGTGGACCTGAGCGAGGACCTGCACCCGCAGTTCCTTGTCACCTTCGGTGGCAAGAACGCGGCGCGCAGTCCGGAGGCGGTTGACGCGGAAGAGTTCATCGGCAAGAAAGGAATCGCCGCAAAGGGAAAGAAGTGCTCGGACCGCTGGGAAGTGAAGAGCGTGGCCTTCATGGAGCCGCTTCACAAGCCGGAGGACGACGCCCCGGAGACCCCGGAGGAGGAGTTCGTGGAGATTGACATGAACGACATAATTGACATAGACACTCCCGAACAGGATCTGGGAGAGATCCCGGAGATTGAGGAGTTGACGCTGTTTTGACACTAATTAATTTATAACCATATGAAAATCAAGTCTTTATTTATCGCTGCGCTGTCTCTGGCAATGTCCGTGCAGGCATTCGCGCAGACTTATTGCAACCCTCTCCCCATGCCTATTGGCCAGGGAGGAAACGCCAGCGGTGACGTTACCGTACTCGAGGACGGAGGCAAGTACTACATGTGCTGCTCCGGAGGCGGTATGTGGGTTTCCGACGACCTTCTTAACTGGGAGTTCCACGCAGTAGAACACATCCCGGTTGCACCGGACCTTGTGAAGTATAACGGCAAGTTCTATCTTACCGGAAACACTGACCACGTATATGTGGCAAGCAACCCTCTTGGACCATACGAGGACCTGGGACTGTTCAAGAACACCGGCCCCGTGGAGGAAGGATGGAACGGCGGATTCGACACCAAGATCTTCATTGACGACGACAACCAGCCCTACCTGTTCTGGCCCGGCCGCGGAATCAGCGGAATCTATGGAGTGAAACTGGATCCCAAGGACCTCACAAGCTTCATGGGCAAGCCTACACACCTGTTCGGCTTCAACCCCATGCACGCCTGGGAGCGCTACGGAGAGATGAACGAGTATCCTTCAGTAGCCTGGATCGAGGGCCCGTGGGTAATCAAGCGCAACGGTATCTACTATCTTGAATATTCAGCATCAGGAACCCAGTGGAAGACATATGCGGAGGGTTACTACACCGCAACATCCCCTCTGGGACCTTACACATATGCAGCCAACAACCCTCTGCTCCGCAAGACCGAGGGCCTTGTAACCGGTACCGCCCACGGATCCATCGTGAAACTTAAGGGCAAGGACGAGTGGTGGCAGTTCTACACCATAGTTCTGAGCAATCCTCCGGGAGGCCGCCGCATTGGTATGGACAAGGTGACCTTTGACGAGGACGGTCTCATGTACTGCACAGTTACCGACACTCCTCAACCCGCTCCGGGAACCGTTGCAAAGACTGACGTTCCCAAGTCCATCCCCGTGACAATCAACAAGATGAATGCGATGAACGCCCTGTCAAAGTTCTCCTCACAGCAGAACGGATGGCCAGCAGCGTTCGCGGTAGACGACTACAGCGGAACAGTATGGATGCCGGAGGCCGATGACGCCCAGCCTTCAATCACCGTCGAACTTTCACCCGCAACGCGCTTCGACGTAGTACAGCACTTCACCGTCGACGCCATGAGGGTTATGTTCAGCGGCGGAAGCAGAAGGGGCTTCGGAGGAGGCGGTGCTACACTTCCCGTTTACAAGTACAAGCTGGAAGTATCCCAGGACGGCGAGAAGTACACTACCGTGCTCGACAAGACCAAGAACACCGTTTCCAAGGATACCATCTACGATGAGTTCAAGCCTGTAAACTGCCGTTTTGTAAGGCTTACCATCACGGACTGGCCAAAGAGCGGCCCTCTGGGAGTAATTGACTTCACCGTATTCGGATATCCTGAGGGATGGGACGCTCCTGAAGTAGCCACCCCTACCTTCTCCAACCTCCCTATGGACGCGGAGTACCAGGCCGCAAACCGCAGGCAATAAACCGTAGGCTATGAAACTCAGATCTATTTTGACAACAGCAGTAGCCCTGGCGCTGGCGTTCCCGCTGTCCGCCCAGAGGTTCTGCAATCCGCTCCCTATGGTAATAGGTCAGGGCGGAAACGCCGGCGGTGACGTATCTGTCCTGGAGCACGGCGGAAAGTATTACATGTGCTGCTCAGGCGGCGGAATGTGGGTCTCCGACGACCTCCTGAACTGGGATTTCCACGCGGTGGAGCATATCCCGGGCGCCCCTGACCTGGCGGAATACAACGGCAAGTTCTACCTTACCGGAAACAGCGACCACGTATATGCTGCCAGCGACCCGCTGGGACCGTACGAGGACCTTGGCCTGTTCAAGAACACCGGCCCCGTGGAACTGGGATGGAACGGCGGTTTCGACTGCAAGATATTTGTGGACGATGACAACCAGCCCTACCTGTTCTGGCCGGGCCGCGGAATAAGCGGTATCTACGGCGTGAAACTGGATCCCAACGACCTCACCACGTTCCAGGGCACTCCCACCCATCTTTTCGGTTTCAACCCCATGCACGCATGGGAGCGCTACGGAGAGATGAACGAGTATCCTTCAGTGGCATGGATCGAGGGTCCTTGGGTAATCAAGCGCAACGGAATCTATTACCTTGAGTATTCGGCGTCCGGCACCCAGTGGAGGTCTTATGCGGAGGGTTACTACACCGCGACATCACCTCTGGGACCATACACATACGCGCCTAACAACCCTCTGCTCCGCAAGACCGAGGGCCTTGTTACCGGTACTGCACACGGCTCCATTGTCAAGTTGAAGGACAAGGACGAGTGGTATCAGTTCTACACAATAGTTCTGAGCAATCCTCCAGGAGGCCGCCGCATTGGTATGGATAAGGTGACCTTTGACGATGACGGACTCATGTACTGCACCGTAACGGAATCTCCGCAGCCGGCTCCCGGAAGGGCCGCCGGAGCGCGCGTTTCCATTCCGGTTTCCATCAACAAGATGGTCGGAGGCGACACGCAGTCCACATTCTCTTCCGCAAAGGACGGCTATCCCGCCGCTTACGCCGTTGACAACTACAGCGGAACCGTATGGATGCCGGCGGACGACGACAAGACTCCTTCTTTCATCCTTGACCTTGGCCCCGCCACCCCTTATGACCAGGTGCAGCATTTCACCATCGATGCCATGAGGGTAATGTTCAGCGGACCGGCCAGGAGGGGATTCGGAAGCCCTGCAGTCATCCCTGTATATAAGTTTAAACTGGAGGTTTCAAGTGACGGAAAGAAATTCGTGACCGTGCTGGACAAGACAAAGAACACCGTTGCAAAGGATGTGGTCTATGACGAGTTCGCCGCCATCAACTGCCGTTTCGTGCGCTTCACCGTTACGGACTGGCCAAAGGAGGCCCCTCTTGGAGTTATTGACTTCACCGTATTCGGTTATCCGGAGGGAACGGAACTGCCGCAGTACGCTACTCCTACATTCCCGTTCCTGGAGTACCAGGGTAAATAATAGTAACAGCCTTATACTATGAAATTCAGACGTTTGGCAATTATAGCGCTGTCTCTGGCAGGGTGCATTGCAGCCTCCGCCCAGAGATACTGCAACCCGCTTCCAATGGTAATTGGAAACGGGGGCAACGCCGGCGGAGACTGCTCCGTCTTCGAGGACGGCGGCAAGTGGTACATGGCCTGTACCGGCGGCGGAATATGGGTTTCCCAGGACTTCCTGAACTGGGAGTTCCATGAGGTTGAGGTAGAAGGAGGCATTCCGGTGGCCCCGGACATCGCCAAGTTCAACGGCAAGTACTATATGACTGGCAACACGGAGCACGTCCGCGTTGCGGACAGCCCCCTCGGCCCTTACAAGGACATAGGCGCGTTCCACAACACCGGCACCGTGGCCGACGGATGGAACAGGGGATTCGACTGCAAGATCTACGTTGACGACGACAACCAGCCATACCTTTTCTGGCCCGGCTACGGCATCAGCGGAATCTTTGGAGTAAGGCTTGACCCCAATGACCTTACCCGCTTTGCGGAGAAGCCCACCCACCTGTTCAGTTTCAACCCCATGCACACCTGGGAGCACTATGGCGACGCCAACGAGTACTCCAACGTGGGCTGGATAGAGGGCCCCTGGATCATCAAGCGTAACGGAATCTACTACCTTGAGTATTCCGCTTCCGGAACCCAGTGGAAGTCCTACGCACAGGGTTACTACACGGCCCCGACCCCGCTCGGCCCGTATACATACGCCCCTAACAATCCTCTTACCCGCCACACTGAGGGCCTGGTGACCGGTACCGGCCACGGCTCCATCGTGAAGGGTCCTGACGGAGAGTGGTGGCAGTTCTATACCATAGTGTTCTCCACTCCTACCGGAGGACGCCGCATAGGCATGGACCGCATCGTCTTTGATGATGAGGGCTACATGAGCTGCAAGATCACCGATACCCCGCAGCCGGCGCCGCTCGCTCCCGCCCGCAAGGACAGGCGCGCTTCCATCCCCGTGACCATCAACAAGATGGCGGACATCGCGGCGCTCAAGGACTTCTCTTCCGAGAGGGAAGGCTTCTATGCCTCTTACGGCATAGACAATTACAGCGGCACCATCTGGCGACCGCAGCCGGATGACGCCCAGCCGTATATGACGCTGGACCTTTCTCCGGCCACCCGCTTCGATGTTGTGGAGCACTTCAGCATTGACGGCCTGCGTATCCTCTTCAGTTCGTCCAGGAGGGCTCCGGGCGCTCCTGCGGAGGCTTCGCTTCCTGTCTTCAAGTACAAGCTGGAGGCTTCTCAGGACGGAAAGACCTTCTTCACAGTCCTTGACAAGACCGGCAACACGGTTCCCAAGGACACCATCTATGACGATTTCGCCCCGGTCAACTGCCGCTTCGTGCGCCTGACCATCACGGACTGGCCAAAGAGCAGCCCGCTGGGAATCATAGACTTCACAGTATTCGGATATCCTGACGGATGGGACGGCCCGGAGGTCGCTTCGCCGGCCTTCGCTAACTCCAACCTCCCCACGGACCACGAGTACCAGGCCGCCACCGGCGGCAACGCCGCCTGGTAATACCAGGACGGTCGACGAACAGTCAGTGAGGTATCGTCTTTTCCACACGCTTCGGCGGGGGTTACCTCCGCCCTCCGCTTTACCGGTTACCTGCTCCCAACGGTCCTCTAAAACGGACGTCAGGAGCGTTTTACCCCCTTTTTTGCTCCCAACGGCATTCATTTCCGGACGCTAGGAGCACTGGAGACCATTTCCCATACAAGGTATGATTTCTGCGGTGAGGCGTGGAGGTAAAGTACTGAAAATCAGATAGTTGCCACCACGTGGCCGGTGAGCCGGTCGAACCGGCTGTAGGGGGTTCGGGAGGAAGGTGGGGAAGGGGAGGGGTTTTGAATGTCGGGAAAAAGATGTATATTGCAGGATGTATACGATGTGTACTATAACCATAATTGCAGTACAATTCTAATAGAGTTCCGATATGCGTAAGATTTTGATGGCCGCGGTGGTTGCGGCGGCGGCATTGGTGTGCGCGAATGCGCAGACAAGCGTGAGCGGTCCCGATGGGAAGCTCAAGGTGAGCGTGAGCGCGGACGCACGCTATAGTGTGGAGTATGACGGTGTACAGGTGCTGGAGCCGTCGGCCTTGGGCTTCAAGGCAAACATCGGTGATTTTTCCGCGCTGAAGTTCGTGAAAGACACGGCGTATACCGTGGAGCAGACCTACAAGGTGCCCACAATCAAGGCGTCGGAGGTCAACTACAAGGCCAACGTGGCCGTGGTCACGTTCCAGAACGAAGCAGCCCTCAGCGTTGACGTGGAGTTCCGGGTCAGCGACAATGACATCGCCTTCAGGTATGTCGTTCCGCGCCCCAGGACGCGCGGTTACGCTCCGGGTGGAATACGCATATCCGAGGAGGTTTCGGCTTTCAAACTGCCGGCGGGAACGGTATCGTTCCTGACTCCGCAGAGCGACGCCATGATAGGCTTCGCCCGCACTAAGCCAAGTTATGAGGAATTCTATTATCTGGAGAAGCCCCTGGAGGAGAAGTCGGAGTACGGTCACGGATATACGTTCCCGTGCCTGTTCAAGACGGCGCAGGGAGCGTGGGTGCTGATCAGCGAGACCGGCGTCGACAGCCGGTATTGCGGAAGCCACCTGAGCGACTGGGATCCCGTGAAGGGATACACCGTCGCATTCCCGCTGCCGGAGGAGAACAACGGCGAGGGCGATGCCGGAGCCGCATTCTCCATACCGGGAGCGACCCCGTGGAGGACCATCACGGTGGGCAAGGACCTGGCTCCTATTACTGAAACCACTGTTGCGTGGGACGTGGTGGAGCCTCTGTACGAGCCTTCCATCGACTATAAGTACGGACGCAGTTCCTGGAGCTGGATCCTCTGGCAGGACGCCAGCATCAACTGGGATGACCTGGTCGCATACATTGACCTTTCCGCCGCAATGGGTTGGGAGTACACCTTGGTGGACGCATACTGGGACAGGAACCTCGGTTACGACAAGATGGAGGAACTGATCCGCTACGCCAACAGCAAGAATGTGGACGTTTTCCTGTGGTACAGTTCCAGCGGATGGTGGAACGACATCCCGCAGAGCCCCAAGGACAACCTGACCACAGCCCCAAGCCGCAAGAAGGAGATGGCGTGGATGAAGAAGGCCGGCGTTAAGGGCATCAAGGTTGACTTCTTTGGCGGTGACAAGCAGCAGACACTTCGCTATTATGAGGATATCCTGAGCGATGCCAACGACTATGGCCTGATGTGCATCTTCCACGGCGCGACCCTGCCGCGCGGATGGGAGAGGATGTATCCCAACTTTGTGGGAAGCGAGGCCGTGAGGGCTTCGGAAAACATGGTCTTCAACCAGAGCGACTGTGACCTGGAGCCGGAGTTCGCATGCCTGCATCCTTTCATCCGCAATACGGTGGCTTCAATGGAGTTCGGAGGATCGTTCCTTCAGAGGCGCCTCAGCCGCAACCCGCAGAGGGGCTCCCGCAGGGTTACAACCGACGTGTTCCAGCTGGGCCTCGCCGTAGTATACCAGAATCCTATACAGAACTTTGCGCTGGCGCCTACCAACCTTACGGACGGCACGTCAGACATTTGCCTTGACTTCATGCGCGAGGTTCCCACCACCTGGGATGAGACCCGCCTGATTGACGGCTATCCGGGCAAATATGTAACCATGGCCCGCCGTCACGGCAACACCTGGTACATAGTTTCCCTGAACGGAACATTGGAGAAGCCCGTGAAACTGGACCTGAACGCCATCTGCAAGAAACTGGGAGTGGATCCGGGCGTATCCAGCGCCAAGGTCTACAGCGGAGGAAACGATGCCGCCGTCAGCACAAAAATCCCGGCCAAGGCCGTCGATGTTGCTCAAACTGATGCCGTGGTAGCAATAATCACTCCCTGGAGGTAGTTCAATAGGAGACTCCGGAGAGAAATAGGGCGTAGCCGGGGACGGATTCCCCGGCGTCGCCGCGCGACGGGCCGTCAGCAGGCGCGTCAAATGGAGGCAGGATCAGTTTTGCAAACTGGTCCTGCGTCATTTTTCCGCGGCCGACGTCGATGAGCGAGCCAACGACGGCGCGCACCATGTTGCGGAGGAACCTGTCGGCGCATATCCTGAAGTAGAGATAGTCTCCCTCGGAGGCGGGGAAGTCCATTACGGAGGAGTGCACCGGGGTGTAGGAATGCCAGGCGGCTTCGGTCACAGTGCAGATGGAAGTCTTCACGTCAGTGCCGGTTTTCTGGAAGCAGCGGAAGTCGTGCGTGCCAAGCAGCAGGGAGGCCGCTTCCTGCATGGCCTCAAGGTCCAGGGAATAAGTGCACTGGTATGAATAATGTCCGGCAAAAGGGTCTTTTCTACGATGCAAAAAATATGTATATTTGCGTTCTGTAGCGTCAAATCTGGAGTGGAATTCCGCAGGGGCTGCGGACACCCTCAGAACCACTATGGAAGGGGGTAGGATGGCATTTAATTTGTAGCCTAAAGCCTCCGTATCCAGGCCCTCCTGGGCGTCAAAATGGGCCACGTAGCCTATGGCGTTCACGGCGGTGTCAGTCCTTCCCGCTCCGGTAACGCTCACTGGAGTGCGGAGAAGTTTTCCAAGGGCATCCTCCAGGGTGCTCTGGACGGTGGGGACCCCCGGCTGGGTCTGCCAGCCGAATAAGGACGAACCGTCATAGCAAAGGGTTATGGAATAACGCATACGAATGCAAAATTATTAAAATATAATGGAAAATATCAACATCCAAGAACTCAACGAACGCATTCAGAGGGAGAGCGCATTTGTGGACCTTCTCACAATGCAGATGGGAAAGGTGATAGTGGGACAGAAACATCTGGTAGAGAACCTTCTGATTGGCCTCCTGGCCAACGGACACATTCTTCTGGAGGGCGTTCCAGGCTTGGCAAAGACCTTGGCGATCAATACGTTGTCCCAGGCCGTGAACGCCAAGTTCAGCCGAATCCAGTTTACCCCTGACCTTTTGCCTGCAGACCTCCTGGGAACCCTGATCTACTCCCAGAAGAAGGAACTGTTCGAGGTGCACAAGGGCCCCATCTTCGCCAACTTCGTCCTCGCGGACGAAATCAACCGTTCCCCTGCAAAGGTGCAGTCAGCGCTGCTGGAGGCCATGCAGGAGCGCCAGGTGACCCTGGGAGACCAGACCTACAAGCTCCCTGAACCATTCCTTGTAATGGCAACCCAGAACCCTATCGAGCAAGAAGGAACCTATCCTCTTCCGGAGGCCCAGGTTGACCGTTTCATGCTCAAGGTGGTTGTGGACTATCCAAAGAAGGAGGAGGAGAGGCTGATCGTGAGGATGAACAACTCCGGCGTGTTCCCCAAGGCGGAGCCCGTGATAAGCCCGGAGGACATTGTCCGCGCCCGCGAAGTGGTCCGCGACGTATACATGGATGAGAAGATCGAGCGCTATATAGTGGATATCGTTTACGCTACGCGTACCCCTGAGGAGTACAGCCTCAAGAACTTGAAGGGCCTCATTTCCTTCGGCGCATCGCCTCGTGCCAGCATCTCGCTGAGCATGGCGGCAAAGGCGTACGCCTTCATCAAGAGGCGCGGCTACGTTATCCCTGAGGACGTCAGGGCCGTCTGCAACGAGGTCCTCCGCCACCGTATCGGCCTCAGCTATGAGGCGGAGGCGGAAAACGTCAAGTCAGAAGACATCATCGAGCAAGTTATCAATGCAGTTATCGTCCCATAGCACAAGCGCTGCAGACCTGCTGAAGAAAGTCCGCAAGATAGAGATCAAGACGCGGGCTCTCTCGCACCAGATTTTCGCCGGAGAGTACCATTCCGCATTCAAGGGACGCGGTATGGCTTTCAGCGAGGTGCGCGAGTACCAGTGGGGAGACGACGTGCGCTCAATGGACTGGAACGTCACCGCGCGCCTGCGGACACCTTACGTGAAGGTGTTCGAGGAGGAGCGCGAGCTGACGGTGGTCCTGCTCGTGGACGTGAGCGGCTCCGGTTTCTTTGGAACCGCGTCCCGCACAAAGAGGGAACTGCTGGCGGAGATCGCCGCCGTGCTAAGTTTCAGCGCCATCCTGAACAACGACAAGGTGGGGGCGCTGTTCTTCAGCGACCGTGTGGAGAAGTTCATCCCGCCGGGAAAGGGCAGGAGCCACCTCCTTCACATTATCAGGGAGATTATCGACCTGGAGCCCGTTTCCCGCGGAACCGACATTGGCGAGGCGCTGCGCTACCTGACCAACGCCATCAAGAAGAAATGCACAGCGTTCGTGCTCAGCGACATGATGGATGCCGATGAGGAAGGAAACCCGCGTTACGAAGACGCCCTCAAGGTTGCCGTGAACCGCCACGACCTGTCTGTGATCAAGGTCCACGACCCCCGCGAGCAGGGCATCCCGGACCTGGGCCTGGTGAACGTGCACGACCTGGAGACTGGCGCGGACTCCTGGGTGAACACCTCCAGCAGGCGCATGCGCGAGGCATACGGCGCCTGGTACAGGGAGGTCGCTGACAAGGAGAAGAAACTGTTCAACCGGTACAAGGTTGATTCCGTAGATATAGCGACAAACGAAGACTATGTAAAGGGCCTGATGACCCTGTTCAGCAAGAAATGAGACTGTTGTTGGCCATATACGTATTAGCGGCGGGAATAATCCCTTCCGGCCAGAGCTACCTGAAGCAGCTCCAGCAGAGGGATTCCATACTCATAGCGGACCAGCTGGAATACGGTGTGGAGATCAACGGCGTGGCCGCGGGGACGACCCTGGCGTTCCAGGATTACACCAAGGCCTTCACGGACACCCTGACCCTGGTGCGCAACTGGCGGATAGACACCCTCAAGGTTACCGGAAAGGGGCAGGACGTGAAGTTCAACCTGCGCGCATACGTGGTGGTGGCCCCGTTCGAGGAGGGGCATTACCGGCTGCCGGAAATAGCCGTGCAGCGCACGGCGGGAGGGCAGCTGGACACCCTGCTGTACGACGGCATGGAATTCGAGGCCAAGACCATCCCCATTGACACCGCCACTTTCCAGATACATGACATAAAGGGCCAGATAAAGTATCCGCTCACATTTGCGGAAATACTGCCATACCTTTTGGGAATCTGGCTGGTGGCCGTACTGGCCATAATCATAGGCTGCCTGATAAAGATGTCCGGCCGCACAAAGACCGTTGCCGAGGTTCACCGCGATCCGCCGTACATTGTGGCGCTGCGCAAGCTTGACCACCTGCGCGGGGACAAGTACTGGGCGCCGGAAAAGCAGAAGACGCTGTATTCCGGCATCACGGATACGTTGCGCACATACATCGAGAACGTCTTTGGCATAAATGCGGAGGAGATGACCACCGCGGAGATCTTCGACGCCCTCAAGGGACGCGTCCCGGATGACCTTTATGCGGAAGCCAAGGACCTGTTCGAGACCGCGGACTTCGTGAAGTTCGCAAAGTTCGCCGCCACCGAGCAGCAGAACGCCGCGGCGGTGCCTTCCGCAGTGAAATTTGTAACGTCCACCTACCAGACCCAACTGGAGGGTGAGCAGAAAGAAGAGGAGGAGGCCGCCTGATGTTCTTCGAGTATCCAAAACTGCTTTGGCTGATGCTGATTCCGGCGCTTCTTGGAGTGCTCTACCTGTTCCGTGAGCTCACGGGAAGGCGCACGAGCCTGAACGTGGCTTCCGGAAAGCAGTGGCAGAGCGGCGGGAGCACGCCTCTGGCGGTGCTGCGCCACCTGCCGGAGCTCCTGCGCCTGGCCGCGATGTGCCTCATCGTGGTGTGCATCGCGCGTCCGCGCTCGTCGTCACAGTCGGAAAGGGTGGATACCGAGGGAATTGACATCATCCTGGCAATGGACGTGTCCTCCAGTATGCTGGCGCGCGACTTTGAGCCGGACCGCATCAACGCGGCCAAGGACATCGCCATGGAATTCATAGCGCAGAGGCCTTCGGACCGCATGGGAATAGTGGTGTTCGCGGCGGAGAGCTACACTCAGTGCCCGCTCACCACGGACCGCGCCACGCTGATCAACCTCATGAAGGAGATCCAGACGGGCCTGATTGACGACGGCACCGCGATAGGCAACGGCCTTGCCACGGCTGTGGCGCGCCTGATGGACTCCGACGCAAAGAGCCGCGTTGTGATACTTCTCACCGACGGTGAGAACAACAGCGGCGAGATTGCCCCGGAGACCGCGGCGGAGATAGCCTCCACATACGGCGTCAGGGTCTATACGATAGGAGTGGGCGCCAACGGCAACGCGCCGTATCCCGTCATGACCCCCTGGGGCATAGAGATGCAGAACCTGCCCGTCCAGCTGGACGAGGACCTGCTCCGCAGCATGGCCTCCATTACCGGAGGAAGGTATTTCCGCGCCACGGACAATACCAAGCTGGCGGAGATCTATTCGGAGATTAACAAGATGGAAAAGACACGGGTAACCGTGGACAATTTCCCGGTATATAAAGAACTGTTCCTGAAGTACGCGCTGTGGGCCCTGGCCCTGCTGCTCCTGGAACTGATATTGAGATTCCTGTTCAAGAAACTGCCGTGATTTATTTTGGTAACGTTCACTTCCTGTGGCTCCTGCTGCTGGTTCCCGTCATCCTGGCGGGATACGGTATCATGCGCTACAGGCGCCGCAAGTCCCTGAGGGAATTCGGGGACGAGGCGCTGGTGCGCGAGCTGATGCCGCGTTATTCCTCCGTGAAGGGGTGGCTGCGCTGTGTCCTGCTGGCCATAGCCTTCGCCTGCTTCGCGGTGGGATTGTCGCGCCCCATGATAGGCGCCACGATCCGCGAGCACGAATCTGCGGGAGCTGAGATCATGATATGCCTTGACGTGTCCAACTCCATGCTTGCGGAGGACTACTCCCCGAGCCGTCTGGACAGGGCCAAGCTGGCCATAACCAGGCTGGTGGACGGCCTCCAGGACGACAGGATAGGCCTGATAGTGTTTGCAGGGACTTCGTTCGTGCAGCTGCCTATCACTTCGGACTACATATCGGCAAAGATGTTCCTTTCCTCCGTGGATACACGGTCCGTCCCGGTCCAGGGTACCGCGATAGGGGACGCCATAACCACCGCGATCCGCAGTTTCAGCGCGCAGAGCGAGAAGAGCCGCGCCATAATTGTGATCACGGACGGAGAGAATCATGAGGACGATCCCGTGGAGGCCGCGGCGCTTGCGGCGGAGAACGGGGTCAAGGTATATACCATAGGCGTGGGATCCACCCAGGGCCAGCCAATCCCTTACGGGGGAGAGCTGCTCAGGGATTCCGAGGGCAACATAGTTGTGACGCGCCTTGACGAGGAGACGCTTAGGGACATAGCGGGCGCCGGAGGCGGGGCGTACGTGCATGCAGGGAACGAAGAGTTCGGCCTGAACCCCATCATCGAGGAAATCCGCAAGATGGAGGACGAGAGGTTCAACTCCATAGTGTTCGAGGAATACAACGAGCAGTTCATGTATTTCTTTGCCGCCGCACTGATATTCCTTATGCTTGAAATGCTGCTGGGGGAGAGGAGCCCCAGGAAGAAACTGTTCGTATGAGAAGGATAGCGTTGATATTGGCAGCCGCGCTGCTGGCCGTGGGCGCAAGCGCCCAGGTGGACCGCAGGGAAGTGAGGGAAGGCAACCGCAAGTTCCGCGGGGGCAACTTCCGCCAGGCGGAGATAGACTACCGCAAGGCGGCGGTCAAGGATTCGCTTTCCGTGGCGGCACAGTACAACCTTGCGTCCTCGCTTTACAGGCAGGAAGAATATGAAGGGGCGGCCAAGGCCCTGGAAACCATAAAGGACGTGGCCCCGAACCACCCTAACAGTGCGGACTACTTCTACAACGCCGGCGACGTGGCCCTCCAGATGGAGAATTACCAGGCGGCGGTGGAGGCCTTCAAGCAGGCCCTGCTGCGCAATCCGGACGACCTGGACGCAAAGGAGAACTACATCTACGCAAAGAAGAAGATGCAGGACCAGGAGCAGGAAGGCGGAGGGGACGACAACCAGGACCAGAATCAGGACCAGAACCAGGATCAGGACCAGCAGCAACAGCAGCAGGATCAGGACCAACAGCAGGACCAGCAACAGCAGCAGCCCCGCGAGCAGAAGATATCCCCGCAGCAGGCCCAGCAGATGCTGAACGCCATACAGGCCAAGGAGAAAGAGACCCAGGACAAGGTGAATAAGGAAAAAGCCCAGGCTAACCCTAACAAGAAAGAAAAGAATTGGTAATGAAACGGTTGGTAGCCATAATGATGCTGCTGGCGGCGGCCTTTACGCTGCGCGCCCAGTCATCCATACGCGTCGACGTCCCCAATCTGGTGGCGGTCAGCGAGCAGTTCAACGTAACTTTCATCATTGAGGGAGAGGACTCTCCAACGGACTTCCAGTGGAGTCCCGGCGACGACTTCCAACTGGTCTGGGGCCCCCAGAGGGGTTCTTCCACCAGCGTTACCATAGTGAACGGAAAGCGCTCACGCACTTCCCAGACCACATTCACGTATGTGCTCATGCCAAAGAGGGAGGGTAAGTTCACCCTTCCCACCGCCAGCGCAAAGGTTGGCGGGAAGGAGATAACGTCCTCCGGCGCCACCGTGGAGGTGGTTTCGGCCCAGAGCGGCGGAGGAGGGCAGGGCGCGTCCGGCTCGTCCGGAGGGACCGCGCAGGAAAGCGGCAGCATCTCCGACGACGACCTTTTCCTGCGCCTGACGCTGAGCCGCACGTCGGCCGTGGTTGGCGAGCCCATCAGCGTGACCCTGAAACTGTACCAGAGGGTGAGCGTAGCGGGTTTCGAGGACGCCCGTTTCCCGTCCTTCAACGGTTTCTGGAGCCAGGAGATACAGGCTCCCACCAACATTGAATTCACCCGTGAGAACTATAACGGCAGCCTTTACAATTCCGCCATACTGCGCACCTGGTCCATTATCCCGCAGCAGAGCGGAGACCTGGCCATAGAGCCGGCGGAACTAGTCTGCCTGGTGAACGTCCGCGTAGCCACCGGCGGCGGAAGCATATTCGACAGTTTCTTCCAGGACGATTACCGCACCCTGCGCAAGCGTATATACTCCAAGGGCTATACAGTCAAGGTTTCCCCGCTCCCTTCAGGGGCTCCGGCTTCGTTCGGCGGCGGTGTGGGAAAGTTCTCCATGAATGCGGAACTGTCGTCCAATTCTCTCAACGCACATGACGCCGGATCCCTCAAGGTAACCGTGTCCGGAAGCGGAAACGTTTACCTGCTGGAGGCGCCAAAGGTGCAGTTCCCGCCGGATTTCGAGGTCTATGACGTAAAGATATCCGATTCCCAAGGCGCAAAGGTGTTCGAGTTCCCGTTCATCCCCCGCAGCCCCGGAGATTTTACGATAGATCCCGTAGAGTACAGCTACTTTGACATCAACACCCGCAAGTATGTGACCCTGACGTCGGATGCCATGCCGCTGAGCGTGGCCAGGGGCGCCAATACCGACAGTCCCAACGCGGGTGTCATCAACAGTGTTTCCCGCAAGGATGTCCGCAATCTGGACAGTGACATCCGCTACATAGCCACAAAGGCTCCAAAGTTCAATTCCGCAGGCGGCGGCTTCGCCTTCAGCAAGGCCTTCTGGGCCCTTGCGGCGGCGCTCCTGCTGCTCTGGGCGGCGGCATTCATAGCGCTGAGGCGCATAGGCGCCCGCCGTGCGGACGTGGCCCTGACCAAGAACCGCAAGGCCACCTCCATGGCCCGCAAGAAACTGGCCCAGGCCGGAGTATTCCTGGACAAGAACCTCTACACCGCTTTCTACGAGGAACTCCACAAGGCCCTGCTGGGCTTCGTGGGCGACAAACTGAACATGGACCTTGCCGATATGTCCAAGGAGAATATCAGCGCGGAACTCTGCTCGCGCGGAACGCCGGCCCAGACCGCGCAGGAGTTCACTGACCTGCTGGACGCCTGCGAATACGCGCGCTATTCGCCGGACGCCGGCCACGAGGCCATGTCGGAGCATTACAAGAAATCTCTCGAGGTAATCTCAGATATAGACAACGCCATGAAGGGTAACAGAAAGACAAAGGCGGGCGGAGCCGCGGCGGCGGCCCTGCTGCTGTTGCTGCTGCCGGGCGCAGCGCTCCGCGCCCAGGACAGCTATCCGGATTCATTGTGGAACGCCGGCACCGCGGCCTATTCAGATGGCCGCTGGGAGGAGGCGCTCCAGGCCTGGCAGGGGATAGAAAGCCTGGGAGTCGAATCCGCGGACCTCTACTACAACCTTGGCAACGCCTATTTCAAGACATCTGACTATGCGCACGCCATCCTCTTCTACGAGCGTGCCCTCAGACTTAATCCGTCATCTGCGGACATAAAGCATAACCTGCAGTATGCCAATGAGTTCATACAGGACAACATAGAGACCGTGCCGGAGTTTTTCCTGGCCCAGTGGTTCCATGGTCTGTCCCGCGTTTTCCCCAGGGACGTATGGGCGGTTCTCTTCCTGGCGCTGCTGGCCGCGGCGCTGGGGCTGGCGCTGCTCTTCGCGCTTGGCGCCACCCCGGCGCGCCGCAAGGCCGGCTTCTTTGGCGGAATCGCCGCCCTGCTGCTCTGTGCGCTGTGTTTTACCTTTGCGCGTATGCAGTATAATCAGTATATAAGCGCCACTGACGCCATAATTACAAGGGCTGTCACCTCTGTCAAGAGTTCCCCGGACAGCGGCTCGGCAAAAGACCTGTTCGTGCTGCACGCCGGATCCAAGGTCAGAATCCTGGATTCCGTGGGCGAATGGATGAACGTGGAACTGCCCGACGGCAGGCAGGGATGGCTTCCAGAAGCCGATATGGAAGTTATTTGACGCAAGAAAAAAGTTTATTTTTATTGCATAAAAGAAATATTCTGCATATCTTTGTGCGTTGTATGTTGTATTGTGTCTGTACCAAGTGCGGTATTGGATGCATTTCAGCATAGCAAAAACGCGATTATTGTTACAAAGTGAAACAAATACAATTATTATAGTTTAACTTTTTAAATCTATTCCATTTATGAAAAAAATTCTTAGAATGGCGTTAGTGCTTGCCCTCGCGGGTTCTGCACTATTGTACACTAGCTGTACAAAAGACTATTCTCCGGACATCAGTTCGCTCCAGGATCAGATCAATGCCATCCAGAGCAACACAGATGGTCTGCCTTGGGTAAAGGATCAGCTCCAGCAACTCCAGACTACCCTGAATGGACTTGCTCCAAAGGTTACCATCGGTGACGACGAACTGAACAACAGGATTAACGGTGTCAAGGGTGACCTCACCTCTGCTGTTAGTACCATCAACGCCGCCCTTGACGGCAAGGCTGACAAGGGTACCGTCAATTCGGCTCTCGCAGATTTGAACACCGCAATCTCCGATCTCCAGTCAGCTCTCGAGGCTCGCCTTGACGCTCTTGACGGAGATGAAGGACGCGTTGCCGCTATCGAGGAGACTCTCGAGGCTCTCGGCGCTGCTTCCGCAGCTATCGACAGCCAGTTCGGCGAGTATGCTAAGTTCATCCAGAGCATGGCTTACGTTCCGTCTTCAACCTTCGGATATGAGTCTGCTTATCCTTTCACTCTCACTGACGGACAGACTGTTTCTGACACCCTCCTGGTTCTTTCATTCATGGTTACTCCTCCTGAGGCCGCTTCACGCGTTACCATGGAAACAGCCAAGATGGTTGCAGTTGCTACAAAGGCCGCTGCCGCCGCACCTGTAGAGCTCACAATCAAGCAGCTCGTTTACAGGGAGGACGCTCCTGGTTATGTAGACGTATACGCAATTGTAAAGGGCCTCAAGACCCAGTCTTACTTTGGTTCTCCTACTTTTGCAGTTGCACTTCAGGCAGCGCAGACAGTTGGAGAAGGTGACGACGCTCTCGTAGAGTACGTAACCTCTGACTATGCAAACGTTTATGGCGATAGCGCACATGACCTCCTGTTCCAGATCTATGACGCAGAGGAAGGTGATGTTATCCCTGCGTACGATTATAGGGACGACCATGAGGTAAGGGTTTCTCCTTCATCTCCTTCAGATTCTGTAAAGGTATTCACAGAAGGCCGCTGGTCAGTTGTTGCTGACGTTGCCGGAGCTTACATGACTCCTGCAGAGGCTAAGGCATTCTTCGGTGTAAACGACATCAAGCTCGTTTCCCCGGCTGCTGGTGACACCCTTTACGATGATGATTACGATTCTGACTACTACGCTTCAGAGGACAAGGCCTTCGAGACCACTGTTCATCCTAACCGTCCTAAGACCGTTGTAGACTGCATCGTTGACGGTGAGGCTTTCGCATATGTAGGAATCGCCCTCCAGAACAGCCACGCAGGTGGACCTTATTCTGGTTGGGCTTATGGTGTTTACCATGCAGTTCCTGACACTGTTGCCCTGACACTTACTCCTCAGGATGTACACGAAGGTACTATCGATGTAATCATTCCTTGGGATTACAAGTACTATGATAACATCAAGGATACCCTTATCGCCAAGATCCATGTTGACGGCGACCGTGACAGGCTTGTAGGTGCAGACGCTACCGAGACCTGGAACGAGGATTCTGAGACTGACTACACTGAGGGCGTAGGAGCCGTTACGGAGCACTCCAATGACAAGAACGCCATCGACGCTGTTCTCGTTTCCGCTGCTGAGTACGGAAAGGTTGACTCTACATATGTATATTCAATCCAGAAGTTCGACCAGACCAACGCTACCGAGTACGTAGGTGAGTTCGAGTATATCGTAAAGGCACGTCCTGCAGACGCAGTCATCGAACTTGGACCTATCGACACAATGGTATGCTACAGCAGTCCTACCAACATCGTAGTTGACGCTATCACAGCCGCATACGATTATCATAAGGAGTACTACAAGCCTTACACTCTCGACGAGGTTGCTGCTGACGCTCTTACAATGGGTGTTCAGAAGGGCGTTGAGGTTACAATTGACGGTAAGAAGGCTGACGCTTCACTCGTTACCGGTGGTGACTTCGGTTACGCTAACGGTGAGGAGACAACCAACTTCGACATCAACCTGAACAAGCCGGGTGAGTGGAAGGTAACAGTTAAGACTGAGTTCGCTAACATCGCTTACACCTTCGTTGTTACAATCAACGTAGAGGGCAACCCTGCACGCATCGCTCCTAAGTCTGCATACGTAACTGTTGACGATGCTGAGACCAAGGATTACAGCGTAGAGGTTAAGGGTGACGTTGACGAAAGCACATACCACTACTATCTCGTTCACCAGCCGTTCCAGGATTACCTGAAGGTTGTCGAGTACGCTGAGACCTCAGAGGAGCTCAAGATGGACCTCAAGAACATCACCAAGATGCCTGCTGATACAGCAGTTAAGGAGCCTACAACTCCTTGTGGACTTGTAAGACTCGTTGAGGACAAGACCGTTGCTAACCTCGCTGACAAGATGACATTCGAGTGGGATAAGTGGGATAGCCTCGCATTCTACGTAGCAGCTCGCCTCATCCCTGCAGTTCAGCCGGATGCAACCGTTGACTCTGCAACCGTAAGGCTCTGGACCAAGGATCCTATCCCTGTATTCGACGGTGGAAATGGAATCGTTGTTGAGCACGAGAAGGATAGCCTTGCTCATACCAACATCATCGCTGGTATCAACATCGCTGACCTTAACGGAATCAAGCTGAACGACAAGGATGGTCTCCGCGCAATCGGACCTGACGCTGAAACTGGCGAGATCGTAGTTGACTACGACCAGGAGATCGAGATCGGCAACGTAGAGCTCGTAAGTGGTGCTGACTTCATCGAGGAGCTCAACATCTACTTCGATGCTAACGATCCTAACGTTCTCTGCCTCGACCTCAACCAGGGTGTAATCGTTGATCCTATCGTTGTGAAGATCCCTATCACCCTCAGCTACATGCTTGACCGTGGTCTTGAAGCTAAGAACACAATCTGGGTAACTGTAACCTTCATTGAGAAGGGAACTGCAGCTCCCGCACCTGTTGAGCCGTAAGTTTCAAACTTAACTCAATATTAAAGAGGCGCCCCGCACAGGGGCGTCTCTTTTTTATGTATTATTTTGACATAAGAAAAAAAATTCGTAATATTGCAGTATATAGGATTATTCTGTAATAACACATATTAATATGAAAAAAGCATTATTAGTTCTTTCTTCTTTTCTTGCGCTTACCTTCAGCGTAAACGCTCAGCAGTTCTTCCCTGACTGGTATATCGGTATCAAGGGAGGCGTTGGAGAGACCATCGGAGAGACCAACTGGCAGAACCTTCTTTCTCCTGCCGCGGCCATCAATGTTGGCTATCAGTTTACTCCTGTGTTCGGCCTTCGCGGAGACATCGCCGGCTGGCAGGCAAAGGGTGCGCTTCCTCTTTACGGGGACATCTATAAGTTCAACTATGCACAGGCTGCATTGGACGCTACCTTCGACATCGCAAGTCTCTTCGCAGGCTATAAGGAGCGTATAATCAATCCTTATGTATTCGTAGGAGCAGGTGCAAACTACCGTTTCAACAACGATGAGGCCAATGCAATCGCAAGCCACTTCTACAAAGACAACTATCTTTGGGATGGCGGTAAGGTTTCACTCCTTGGCCGCGCCGGTGCAGGAATCGATTTCAGACTGTCAGATGCAGTTGCCCTTGAGCTTGAGGCTGTAGCAAACGGCTACTCAGATCACTTCAACTCAAAGGTCGGTGACATCTTCGACTATCAGATCAACGCTCTCGCAGGTCTTAAGTTCAACTTTGGCGCTGCCAAGAAGAAAGCCGCAGCTCTTGCTGCAGCTGAGGCAGAGGCCGCTCGCCTTGCAGCAGAGAGGGCAGCGGCTGAGGCTGCACGCCTTGCCGCTGAAAGAGCTGCCGCAGAGAAGGCCGCCGCTGACGCAGAGGCCGCCCGTCTCGCAGCAGAAAGGGCAGCAGCAGAGAGGGCAGCAGCAGAGGCTGCAGCTCGCGCTCGTGCCCGCGCTACCACAGAGAACGTTCTCTTCGTTATCGACCAGTGGAAGATCCGTCCTTCAGAGCAGGAGAAGATCGACCGCGTTGTCAACCTCATGAAGCAGTATCCTGAGGCAGTTGTTACAATCAGCGCTTACGCTGACAAGCAGACTGGTAATCCTCGTTGGAACATGACCCTGTCACAGCGTCGTGCTGAGGTTGTTGCTGATGCCCTCAAGGCAGCTGGAATCGCAGCTAACCGTATCACCACCGAGTACTTCGGAGATACCGTTAACCCGTTCGAGACCGCTCCTGAGAACCGTGTATCCGTTCTCGTAACAAAGTAATCTGACAACCCAGATACAAAGAAAGGTGACCCCTCCCGGGTCACCTTTCTTGTTTTATATGGTCAATCTTTACGGTAGTACTGGGTAGTATACCTTACATAATATTATAATGAAAGATATTTAAACAGTAGTTTTTGGAAATCCATCCGGAAAGTTAATTCCGGAACGTACCTTACTTTATGTAACCGAGGGAACGGAGTTCCTGTTTGGCAAGGGCCATGTCGTTAAGGAATTCTTCG
This sequence comes from Bacteroidales bacterium, assembly GCA_017619675.1. Lineage (GTDB taxonomy): Bacteria > Bacteroidota > Bacteroidia > Bacteroidales > UBA932 > Cryptobacteroides. Next base: position 38,929 of record JAFZRX010000014.1, read on the forward strand.
TTGGAGTGTACGACGGCCAGGGCGGCGGCGGCGGCGATGCGCGCGGCGTCAACGTCACTCTGGTAGTGGTAACCCACGATAACGCGGCTTTCACCGTACTCGTAGCCAATCTTGAGGATCTGCTCACTCCTTTCAGGCATCAACTCTGCAAGTACAAGGGCGATGGTCCAGCCCCTGGTAGCGTGACCGGAAGGGTAGGAGGCGCTGTTGCGTGAGCCTCTTTCGCTCTCAGGAACGCCTGTAGGCTCGCTGAATTCAACGTAAGGACGTTTGCGCTTGTAGTAGTCCTTGGCCTTCTTGTTGGCGTTGTTGGTGGTAGTGTAGGACTTGGAGAGAAGCCTGTAAAGGTTGGGAGTGGTCTCTGAACTGAACAGGAACCCCAAGGCCGGCTCAAACCTCTTTGCAACATAGGACATGGAGCTGCTGGCGTCATCGTGAGCCAAGGTTCCGCGCTCAGTTGGACGGATGGTCTTGCCCCAGGCGTAGTATGCGAGGTCTCCTTCAAAAAGAGGATCTCCCGGCTTTGTGGGAGATGGAAGATAGATGGAGGCATCAGGAAGCTCTTCGTCCTCCAGATATGCGGTGGAAGAAGAGGCGCCTGTCTGATTGGCGGCAACCTGCGCCGTAGCCTGCGTCTGGGTTGCTTTCCTGGCTGTAGAGCAGGATACAACCAACAAGGCCGCAACCAGAATGGTGGTAATGCGGCCTAAGTTTAAGGTATAATAGTGCTTTGACATAAGTCTTATTCACTCTGGCTTATAGCAGCCTGAGCTGCTGCAAGCCTTGCGATAGGAACGCGGAAAGGAGAGCAGGAAACATAGTCCAGACCAATCTTGTTGAAGAAGTTGATTGAGTCAGGATCTCCGCCATGCTCGCCGCAGATGCCGCACTTGAGGTCCGGCCTCTGGGAACGTCCGCCCTGGATACCGTACTCTACAAGCTTGCCCACACCCTTGGTGTCAATGGTCTGGAACGGATCTGCATCCAGGATCTTGTTGCCCAGGTAGTCACCCATGAAGGTACCTACGTCATCACGTGAGAAGCCGAAGGTCATCTGGGTGAGGTCGTTGGTACCAAAGCTGAAGAACTCCGCGGTGCGTGCCATACGGTTTGCTGTAAGGGCGGCGCGCGGGATTTCGATCATAGTACCGAACTTATAGTTGATGGTCATCATGTAGCGGCCCTCTACCTCTGAGCGTACGCGGTCGCAGATTCCCTTCTGGAAGCTGAGCTCGCGGGCTGATACGGTAACAGGGATCATGATCTCAGGGATTGGCTTGTAGCCCTCGTTGATGAGCTCGGCGGTGGCGGTGAAGATGGCCCTGTACTGAGTCTCGGCAATGAGAGGGAAGGAAACGTGCAGACGTACTCCACGGTGACCCATCATAGGGTTAACCTCGTGCAGGTGCTCGCCGCGCTTCTCGATTTCCTTTACGCTTACGCCAAGTTCCTTTGCGATCTCAGCCTTCTTGTCCTGGCTCTTTGGAACGAACTCGTGCAGAGGCGGGTCAAGCAGACGGAATACTACCGGCTTGCCGTCCATGATCTTCATGGTACTCTTTACGGAAGCCTTGATGAACGGCTCAAGCTCTGCCAGGGCTGCCTGACGCTCTTTCTCGGTGTCGCAGAGGATCATCTTGCGAAGCTTGGAGAGAGGCAACTCAGAGTGCTTGCCGTAGAACATGTGCTCTATACGGAACAAGCCAATACCCTCGGCGCCAAACTGAAGGGCGCGTGCAGCGTCTTCAGGGGTGTCCGCGTTGGTGCGGATGCCAAGGCGGCGGTATTTGTCAACTATTGCCATGAACTTCTTGAACAGAGGGTTCTCAGAAGCGTCCATGGTAGCAATCTCGGAACCGTAGATAAGGCCCTTGGAACCGTTCAGTGAAAGGGTGTCACCCTCCTTGAACTTGAGGTCGCCAAAGCTTACGGTCTTGTTTGCGAGGTCAATCTTCATGGCTTCGCATCCTACGATGCAGCACTTGCCCCATCCCCGGGCTACCAATGCGGCGTGGGAGGTCATACCTCCGCGGGTGGTAAGGATACCGGCTGCAACCCTCATACCCTCGATATCTTCAGGAGAGGTCTCTTCGCGGACCAGGATAACCTTCTTGCCCTTGGCGTACTCCTTCATTGCATCCTCGATGGTGAAGCAGATTTGTCCAACGGCTCCGCCCGGAGATGCGGGAAGTCCGTGGGCGATAACCTTTGCCTTCTTCTCTGATGAAGGGTCAAGGATAGGGTGGAGGATTTCGTCAAGCTGAGAGGGGGATACCCTGAGGACGGCGGTGCGCTCGTCGATCATGCCCTCGTCAAGCATGTCCATTGCCATCTGGAGGGCGGCGAGGCCGGTCCTCTTTCCGATACGGCACTGAAGCATGTACAGTTTGCCGTCCTGGATGGTGAACTCTATGTCCTGCATGTCATGGAAGTGGTTCTCCAGGAGGACGCGGATGTCGTCAAGCTCCTTGTAAACCTCAGGCATTGCCTTCTCAAGTGACTGCAGGTTCTTGTTATGGTCTGTCTTTGTAGCCTCATTCAGAGGGTTAGGGGTGCGGATTCCGGCTACTACGTCTTCGCCCTGGGCGTTGATGAGCCACTCTCCGTAGAATTTGTTGTCTCCGATGGCAGGGTTACGGGAGAAAGCAACTCCGGTAGCGGAGGTCTCGCCCATGTTTCCGAATACCATAGACTGTACGTTCACTGCTGTTCCCCAGTCATCAGGAATCTTCTCTATCTTGCGGTATGCAATTGCCCTCTTTCCGTTCCAGGACTTGAATACTCCTCCGATGGAACCCCAGAGCTGGGCCTTTGCGCTGTCCGGGAATTCAACTCCCAGGACTTCCTTAACTTTCTTCTTGAAAAGTTCGCAGAGTTCCTTGAGTTCGTCTGCGGTGATTTCTGTGTCACTCTTGTACCCCTTGGCTTCCTTGAGGTCTGCCATCATCTTGTCAAGCTGCTGGCGTATGCCCTTTCCGTCCTCGGGCTCAATGCCTTCGGCCTTCTCCATTACAACGTCGGAGTACATCATGATGAGACGCCTGTATGCGTCATATACGAAGCGCGGGTTGCCGGTCTTCTCGATCATGCCGGGGATGGTGTCGGAGCAGAGTCCGATGTTAAGGATGGTGTCCATCATTCCAGGCATGGAGCTGCGGGCGCCGGAGCGGCAGCTTACAAGAAGAGGGTTCTTCTTGTCACCGAACTTCTTGCCCATGAGGGCCTCGGTGGCCTCCAGGGCGGCTGCAACCTCACCCTTGAGCTCCTGAGTATAGGAACCGCCAAGAGCGTAGTATTCTGCGCAGCACTCAGTTGTGATTGTAAAACCTGCAGGTACCGGCAAGCCAAGCTTGCTCATTTCTGCCAGATTGGCTCCTTTTCCACCAAGGAGCTCCCTCATCTTACCGTCACCTTCGGCGGTCTTTCCGCCAAAACGGTAAACTCTTTTTTTCCTTTCAAACATATTATTATTCTACTTCTAAATTTCGGTCGCGAATTTAGTAAAAATATTCTACAAATCAGCGCTTTAATCTTCACCTTCTGAACTTTGGCTTCTGATAAGCGAATCCAGTATGGCCTCTATGGAAGTTTTGCCTGAATCAAGGACCGTAATGTCCCTGCTCTTAACGTCAGGATGGCCCAGGGGGAAGTATACGATGTCCTGGAGAAGCATCTCCGCGTCTATGTAGTCAAAGTCGATGTCCCGTATCTGTATGAGCGCTCCCGGAACCTCCGAGAACAGTATCCTGATGGAGTCTTTCTCGTGATATGTGCTCTTGATGTCCGCAAGGTTGATGCAGGCGCCGCATATGGCGCTCATGCGGCGCATAGCTGAAAGCAAGCCGCCCTCGCCCACGGTTGCGGCGCTCAGCAGGATGCCGTCCTCCGCAAGTTCGCGCACCAGTTCGAAGCAGTCCATGAAGTAGTCCGCATCGCCGTTCTCCGGTGCAGGGTCCGGAGTTCCGTTGACAACCTCTGAGAAGAGGGATCCGCCAAGGCGGAAGTCGCATGAGTCAAAGGGGATGAAGACAAGCCAGCTTTCTGCGTCCGGGACTATGCTTTGCGGTACGATGAGCCTGCGGTGAAGCGAAGGCTCTCCCTCCGCGGCGGCGTCGGCCAGTTCGTCATCAGATTCGGGCTGGGTCCCAGCAATGCAGGCGCTCAATGACAGGCGGCAGGCATCGGCCTTGTATACATTGTATTTCTGCAGGCGGATGCCAAGGGCGTCGATGAAGTCCGCGGCGGCCTCGCAGGAACGGTAAAGGGCGGCGAAGCGTCCCAGGCCGCCGTCGCACCACTCCCATTTTGCGGAGAGCGCCAGGTCCTGCAGGCGGAAATGGCCGTCCTTCCACAGGGTTTCTATGAGTTCCTGGGCTATGAGGCTCTTTGTGTACTGGGCGGGGAACGCAAGGGGGAAGTCCTGACGGATGCTGGCTACTACCTTGTTCAGGTAGTAATGCATGTGCTCGGCGTCAATGGCGCAGGATTTGAGTTCGGGGTCAGTGGTCTCGTCGGCAATGGTCTCGGAGAAGTCCTCCACGGGGTGCTTCTCAATGGAGATGTCGTTGAGCATCTCTATTGGAGAGAGGGCCTGAGGGACTCCGTCTATGATGTAGGAGGAGAGTAGAGCCGATGAGAATTTCTTCATTTTGCGTTCTATAAGACTTCAAAAATAACTATTTTTGGAAACACTTCAAATATGTCAGACTACGAACAAATAATAAAAGGGCTCTTTGAGCGCCATCAGTCCGTGCAGACGGCCGGTTTTTCCTCGGATTCCTACAAGCCGGGGCTTGACCGGATACGGCAGCTTGACGCGCGTATGGGCGGCCCTGCGGGACGCCTGCGCTGCGTCCACGTTGCCGGCACCAACGGTAAAGGCTCGGTCTGTTCCATGCTGGCGGCGTCGCTGGCGGGCAGCGGGTACCGCGTGGGGCTGTTTACGTCGCCGCATCTGCTGGATTTCAGGGAGCGGATCAAGATTGTGTCTGACGGCGGCTTCCAGATGATTCCGCGGGAGAGCGTGCTGGAGTTCCTGGATAAGTTCGATTCTCCGGACCTCTCTTTCTTTGAGATTACCACCGGGCTGGCTTTCTGGTACTTTGACCGGGAGCAGGTGGACGTAGCCGTGATTGAAGTGGGCCTGGGAGGCCTTCTGGACTCTACCAACATCATAGTCCCTGAGGTTGCCGTTGTTACATCCATCGGTCTGGACCACTGTGCCTTGCTGGGCGGCACCCGCGCTGAGATCGCCGGCCAGAAGGCCGGTATCTTCAAGCCCGGTGTGCCCGCCGTGGTAGGAGAATTGGACCCGGAGACGGTCCCCGTCTTCGAAGCCGCCGCCGCAGCGGCCCATTGCCCGTTGTTCTTCGCTCCTGAGCATTGTCGGACGGAGTACTTGGTTGAAAAGGGCGATAAAAACAGGCTTGACGCCGAAAGCCCTTTTCAACCAAGTACTCCGTCCTCCGAGTCTGTTCTGGATAGGATGGATCTGCAGGGGGAGTGCCAGGAGGAGAATCTCCGGACGGTGCTGTGCGTGCTGGACCTGATGGGGGAGGAGCCGGACTTTGAAGCCATCTGCCATGCAGCCGCCATGACCGGTCTGCGCGGCCGCTGGGAGACGGTCAGTGAGGAACCGCTGACCATTGCGGACATCGGACACAATCCGGCGGCGCTGAAGCGGAACTTCGGCCGCCTGGAGGAGATTATGGCTGGCGGTGAATACGACAAACTCATTGTGGTATACGGAGTTATGGCTGACAAGGACCTGGACGGCATCATCCCGCTGATGCCGCAGGACGCGGAATACATTTTTACAGCACCGGACACCCCGCGCGCCCTTCCGTCTGCAGAGATACTCCGCCGTTTTCTGGCTGTTCGGCCGGATGCGGAGGCGCGCGCCTGCGACTCCGTCGCCGACGCCCTGCGCCTGGCCTCCTCCTCCGCCACTTCACGCTCCCTCATCTACGTGGGCGGCAGTGCATTTGTGGTGGCGGACTTCCTCAAACTGCTGGAAGATTGAAAAATTGCAAAAAAAATTTGCAACTCCTGATTTTTTCCTTACCTTTGCAATCCCCACGGGAGATTAGCTCAGTTGGTTTAGAGCGTCTGCCTTACAAGCAGAGGGTCGGGGGTTCGACTCCCTCATCTCCCACCACAAAAAAAAGACTCGGATGATTCCGAGTCTTTTTTTGTTCCTATCGGGTGTTATTACATCATGCCGCCGGCGGGCATGGCGGGAGCGGCGGGCTCCTTCTCAGGGATGTCCACAATGCCGCACTCGGTGGTGAGGAACATGCCTGCTACGGAAGCGGCGTTCTCCAGTGCCACGCGGGCTACCTTGGTAGGGTCGATCACACCTGCCTCGTACATATTGACGAACTCGTCAGTGCGGGCGTTGTAACCGAAGTCACCCTTTCCCTCCTTGATCTTCTGGATGATGACGCTGCCGTCAACACCAGCGTTCTCCGCGATCATCCTAAGAGGCTCCTCGATGGCCTTTGCCACGATGTGGATGCCGGTGGTCTGGTCGTCGTTGTCACCCTTGAGGCCCTTGAGGCATTCCGCTGCGCGGATGTATGCCACGCCGCCTCCAGGGAGGTAACCCTCCTCGACGGCTGCGCGGGTGGCGTTGAGGGCGTCCTCCACGCGGTCCTTCTTCTCCTTCATTTCAACCTCGGTGGTGGCTCCAACGTAGAGCACCGCTACGCCGCCGGCCAGTTTGCCGAGCCTCTCCTTGAGTTTCTCGCGGTCGTAGTCGGAGGTTGTGGTGGAAATCTGCTTGCGGATGAGTTCGGCCCTTGCGGCAATGTCATCCTTGGAGCCTGCGCCGCCTACGATGGTGGTGTTCTCCTTGGAGATGGTAACCTTGTCGGCCTTGCCCAGCATGTCAAGGGAAGCGTTCTCCAGGGTGTAGCCTCTCTCCTCGGAGATGACGTTGGCGCCGGTGAGGATGGCGATGTCCTGAAGCATCTCCTTGCGGCGGTCGCCGAAGCCCGGGGCCTTTACGGCCGCAATCTTCAAGGTGCCGCGCAACTTGTTCACCACCAGGGTGGTGAGTGCCTCTCCGTCAACGTCTTCCGCAATGATGAGGAGTTCCTTTCCTTCACGGGCGATAGGCTCGAGGATAGGGAGGAGGTCCTTCATGGTGGAGATCTTCTTGTCAGTGATGAGGACGTAAGGATTGTCAAGGACGGCCTCCATCTTGTCTCCGTTTGTCATGAAGTACGGGCTTATGAAGCCGCGGTCGAACTGCATTCCTTCAACTACCTTTACCTCGGTCTCTGTTCCCTTGGCCTCTTCCACCGTGATCACGCCGTCCTTCTTTACCTTGGACATGGCGTCGGCGATAAGTTTGCCGATGTAGTTGTCATTGTTTGCGGAAACGGTTCCTACCTGCTCTATCTTGGAGTAGTCCTCGCCAACTTCCTGGCTCTGCTTCTTGAGTTCGCCCACGATGCAGTCCACGGCCTTGTCAATGCCCTTCTTGAGGTCCATGGGGTTGGCACCTGCGGTGACGTTCTTGATACCTACGTTTATGATTGCCTGAGCCAGAACGGTAGCGGTTGTAGTACCGTCACCGGCCTGCTCGTTGGTCTTGGAAGCCACTTCCTTGACCATCTGGGCGCCCATGTTCTCGAACCTGTCTTCCAGTTCTATTTCCTTGGCCACGGTAACTCCGTCCTTTGTAACCTGCGGAGCGCCGAACTTCTTGTCCAATACCACGTTGCGGCCCTTAGGACCCAGCGTGACCTTTACTGCGTTTGCCAATGCGTCTGCGCCGTCCTTCATCTTTGAACGGACGTCAACGTTGAATTTTATCTCTTTTGCCATGATCTTACAGGATTGCTAAAATGTCAGACTGTTTTACGATGAGGTATTTCTTGTCGTCCACGGTTACCTCTGTGCCGGAATATTTGCCGTAAAGAACTACGTCTCCAACCTTTACTTCCATAGGTTCATCTTTCTTTCCGGGGCCCGCTGCCAGGACCTTGCCCTGCTGGGGTTTCTCCTTTGCCGTGTCCGGAATGTAAAGTCCGGAAGCTGTCTGTGCCTGAGCCTCCTGGGGCTCGATAAGCACTCTGTCTGCCAATGGTCTTATCATATTGTTATGTTTTAATATTTGTATGCAACAAAAAAACCGGTCCCTTGGGGGCCGGAATAACAAGCGCAAGGTCTGTGCCTAATGTCGGAGGACTGACAAATTGTCACGGCTCACGGGCGGAAGTGCCAGAGGATGACGCCAACCGCCACGGAAACGTTCAGGGAATGCTTGGTTCCCCACTGTGGAATCTCAAGCACCATGTCCGATGCGTCCACCACGTCCTGCCGCACCCCGTCAACTTCATTGCCGAAGACGACGGCGTACCTGCGGCCCGGCTCGCGCCGGAAGTCTTCCAGACTGACAGCGCCCAGGGCCTGCTCCACGCTGACCAGGGTGTAGCCCTCTTCGCGAAGGCGCCGAACCGCCTCCAGCGTATCGGCGTAATGCTCCCACGGGACGCTCTGCTCCGCGCCCAGCGCGGATTTGTGGATCTCCGCGGACGGCGGGCACGCGCATATTCCGCACAGGCACACCTTGTCAATCCCAAAGGCGTCTGCCGTGCGGAATGCGCTGCCCACGTTGTGGGCGCTGCGTATGTTGTCCAGCACCAGCACCACGCCGCCAGGCTGCCGCGTGCGGTATTGCTGCGGGCTTATCCTGCCCAGTTCGCTGTTTAGTAATTTACGATGGTCCATTATGGGTGCAAAAGTAACATTATTTTGCTATATTTGCTTGTTTGAATATAACAATACCATTATGAAACAGGACATCCAGATCTTTGACCTTATCAAGAAAGAAAGGGACAGGCAGGCCTCAGGCCTTGAGCTCATAGCCTCTGAAAACTATGTAAGCCAGGGCGTTATGGACGCCATGGGAAGCATTTGCACCAACAAATACGCAGAAGGCTATCCGGGCAAGCGCTACTACGGCGGCTGTGAAGTCGTAGACCAGATAGAGCAACTGGCAATAGACCGCCTCAAGAAGATCTATGATGCAGAATACGCCAACGTACAGCCCCATTCGGGCGCCCAGGCAAACATGGCCGTCATCATGGCCGTCCTCAAGCCGGGCGACACCTTCATGGGACTTGACCTTTCCCAGGGCGGACACCTCACCCACGGTTCACCGGTCAACGCATCCGGAATCCTGTACAATGCAGTGGCTTACGGTCTCAACCAGGAAACCGGCTGCATTGACTATGACAAGATGGAGCAGACGGCGCTCAAGTGCAAGCCAAAGCTCATCATCGGCGGCGCATCGGCATATTCTCGCGAGTGGGACTACGAGCGCATGCGCGCCATTGCGGACAGGGTAGGCGCCCTCCTGTGGATTGACATGGCCCATACGGCCGGAATGATAGCCGCAGGCCTCCTCAAGAATCCTGTTAAATACGCCCATATAGTATCTTCCACAACCCACAAGACCCTTCGCGGACCGCGCGGAGGCGTCATCCTCATGGGCAAGGACTTCGACAACCCCTGGGGCCTCACAACACCTAAGGGTGAGATCAAGAAGATGAGCCAGATCCTCAATTCCTCCGTATTCCCCGGAGTGCAGGGAGGACCTCTGGAGCACGTTATCGCCGCAAAGGCGGTGGCCTTCTACGAGGCCATGCAGCCGGAGTTTGTGGATTACCAGAAGCAGGTGTTGGCCAACGCCCAGGCAATGTGCAAAGCCTTCCTCAAGAGGGGCTACAACGTTGTTTCCGGCGGAACTGACAACCACCTGATGCTCATAGACCTCCGCTCCAAGTTCCCTGAGGTTACAGGACGCATGGCTGAGCAGCAGCTGGTAAAGGCTGACATCACCCTCAACAAGAACATGGTGCCGTTCGACACCCGCTCCGCGTTCCAGACCTCGGGCTTCCGTATCGGAACCCCTGCGGTCACATCCCGCGGAATGGTTGAAAGGGACATGGAAGAGATTGTCTCCATGATAGACGAGGTCCTCACCTCCGTTGCGGCACACGCAACTGACCTGGAGTGCCCTGAGCACACCGCTGTCGTGGACGCAATCCGCAGGAAGGTCCACAACATGACCAAGATCTATCCTCTCAACAAGTATTAGAGAGAGATACTGTCCTTGATGTTATAGGTATTCCTTTCGCTGGCCGTGCGGGAGATCATCTCGCATATGAATCCGGCAAGGAAGAGCATCACTCCAAGAACTACAGCCAGTAAGGCGAGATAGAACAGAGGCTGGTCCGTTACCGCCCGGAAGTATTGTCCGTGCGCCTGATGGACCAGTTTCGCTATTATGATCCACACGGTCATAATGAATCCCACGATGAACATGAAGATTCCCGTGTAGCCGAAGAAATGCATAGGCTTGCGACCGAAGGTGGACAGGAACCAGAGTGAGATCAGGTCAAGGAAACCGTTCACGAAGCGGTCCATGCCGAACTTGCTCTTGCCGTACTTGCGTTTCTGGTGATGTACCGGCTTTTCAGTGATGCGGGTGAAGCCCGCGTTCTTGGCGAGATACGGGATGTAGCGGTGCATCTCCCCGTAGACCTCTATGTTCTTGACAACCTCGTTCTTGTAGGCCTTGAGGCCGCAGTTCATGTCGTGCAGTTTGATGCCGGTGATGCGGCGGGCCGTCGCATTGTACAGCTTGGAAGGCAGGTTTTTGGTCAGTTTGTTGTCCTGGCGGTGCTGTTTCCAGCCGGAAACCACGTCCCAGTTGTCTTCCACTATCATGCGGTACATCTCGGGAATCTCTTCGGGAGAGTCCTGGAGGTCTGCGTCCATGGTGACGACCACGCGCCCGCGCGCGGCCTTGAAGCCGCAGAAAAGTGCGGCTGACTTGCCGTAGTTGCGGCGGAACTGGATGGCGCGCAGGCAGGGATCCGCCTCCGCAAGTTCCTTGACGGCTTCCCATGTGCCGTCGTCGCTGCCGTCGTCTATGATTATTATTTCGAATGACTTGCCTTCCGGCTCAAGGGCCCTGTGAATCCAGGCCAGGAGTTCCGGCAGGGATTCCCTTTCGTTATAGGAAGGGATAAGTATGCTGAGGTCAACGGGATAGTCCATATTATTGTTTGAAAGGATCGTCTTTTACAAGCCTGGAGGCTATGATGGCGGATGCCGCCCAGCCGAACAGGGTGCAGTAAATGAGCATTGCAAAGAACATTATGGCGGGCATGCTGCCCTGCATCTGGTCAAGGGCCTGCATGGAGTTGGAATCCAGCATTGAAGAATATGCTTCCGTCGCTGCCGCAAAGCTTTCATTGAGCGCGTCAGGGGCTATGTAAAGGTAATAGACCAGTATGAACGCCGCAAAGATGAGCGCTGACGTGAAAGCGGTTATCACGCCAAACTTGCGGACCGTCTTCCTGTCCGCTCCCGGGAAGTCAAGGGTGAACTTGCGCATGAGGGCGAAGAGCACGTACACGCAGCAGAAAATCTTTGCTCCCCATAAAATGAATGACAGGACCGTTGTCAGGAAAACGCCTATGGATGAGTCCGGCAGAAGTCCGGGCAGAAGGCCCAGGAGCATGAATGCTATGGTTATTCCTCCCAGTATCAGGCCGCCTTTGGCGCCGCTGTCCCAGAGAGTCTTTGCAGATATGTCGCTATTCATAATCAGTGGTGTTTATTAATACAAAGATACGGAAAAAAACAGTATATTTGCATTCCTTATATATAACGATATGATTAACATAACATTTCCAGACGGAGCGGTAAAGCCATTTGTAGAAGGAATAACCGCTTACGAAATTGCTGAGAGCATAAGCCCGCGCCTTGCGGCGGAAGTACTCGCCGCCATGGTAAACGGGGTTGTGTATGACTTGAACCGTCCAATCGACGGGGATGCAACGATATCTCTCCTTAAGTGGGACAGCGACGATGCCAAGAGGGTTTTCTGGCACTCCTCATCCCATCTTATGGCAGAGGCCCTGGAGGCCCTTTATCCGGGAGTCAAGTTCGGTATCGGTCCCGCTGTCGAGAATGGATTTTATTACGACGTAGACCTTGGCGGAAACCAGATCACGGATTCCGACCTTCCAAAGATCGAGAAGAAGATGCTGGAACTTGCAGCCCGCAAGGAGGAATACAAGAGAATTGACGTAAGCAAGGCAGACGCCCTGAAGTACTTCGCCGCAAAAGGGGACCAGTACAAAGTGGAGCTCATCAACGAACTTCAGGACGGCACCATAACATACTATGAGAACGGAGATTTCACAGACCTGTGCCGCGGCCCTCACCTCAGGAGCACGGAAGTCATCAAGGCCGTGAAACTCACCGCCATAGCAGGAGCATACTGGCGCGGAGACGAGAAGCGCCAGCAGCTCACCCGCATCTACGGCATCACTTTCCCCAAGAAATCCATGCTTGAGGAATACCTGGTGATGATGGAAGAGGCCAAGAAGAGGGATCACCGCAAGCTGGGCAAGGAGATGGAACTGTTCACCTTCTCCCAGAGGGTGGGCCTGGGCCTGCCGCTGTGGCTCCCGCGCGGCGCCGTGATGCGCAACATCCTGGAGGGATTCCTCCGTAAGAAGCAGACTGAGCTCGGATACCTTCCGGTAGTGACCCCTCACATCGGAAGCAAGGAGCTTTATATAACATCCGGCCACTACGCCAAGTACGGCAAGGATTCATTCCAGCCCATCCGCACCCCGCAGGAGGGCGAGGAATACATGCTCAAGCCAATGAACTGCCCTCACCACTGCGAGATCTTCCGCAGCTCGCCGCGCTCATACCGCGACCTGCCGCTGCGTTTCGCAGAGTTCGGAACAGTCTATCGCTATGAGCAGAGCGGCGAGCTCCACGGTCTCACCCGCGTACGCGGTTTCACCCAGGACGACGCCCACCTCTTCTGCCGCCCTGACCAGCTCCAGGAAGAGTTCGAAAAGGTTATCGACCTCATCCTGTACGTGTTCAGGACCCTGAAGATGACTGACTACATGGCGCAGGTTTCCCTCCGCGACCCTGACAACAAGGAGAAGTACATCGGCTCCGACGAGAACTGGGCCAAGGCAGAGCAGGCAATCATAGACGCCGCTGAGAAGAAGGGCCTCAAGACCGTAGTGGAGAAGGGCGAAGCCGCCTTCTACGGTCCAAAGCTTGACTTCATGGTCAAGGACGCCATCGGCCGCAAGTGGCAGCTTGGCACGATTCAGGTAGATTACAACCTTCCTGAGCGCTTCCAGCTGGAATACACTGACGCTGACGGCAGCAAGAAACGTCCGGTGATGATCCACCGCGCCCCGTTCGGGTCAATGGAGAGATTCACCGCCGTTGTACTGGAGCACACCGCCGGACATCTGCCTCTTTGGCTGTCTCCGGATCAGGTTAAAGTGCTGCCAGTGAGCGAAAAATATGCGGATTATGCAGAAAAAGTTTGTAGTTTCCTGAATAATTCCGATATTCGCGCTTCCATTGACGCTAGGAATGAGACACTTGGCAAGAGAATCCGCGAGATTTCCCTTCTCAGGGTCCCTGTACTGGTGATCGTTGGTGATAAAGAAGCCCAGAGTGAAACGGTATCAGTGCGCCGAGAAGGCGTAGATGCCGGTTCTATGACTCTGGACGGATTTGTGAATTATTTCCATCAGGCAATTGCCGAGGAGTTATCATAAAGCATGGCAGGACCTTACAGACCGAAGCCCTCGGGCTTCAAGCCTAACGGCAAGAAACCAAACCGTCCTTATCCTAACCAGAAGAAGGATGAGAACGAGCTTAACATCAACCAGGAGATTACTGCACCGCAGGTTCGCCTGGTAGGTGACAACGTTCCGGAGCCGGGGATTTATCCCCTGGCCAAGGCGCTTGCTATTGCCGACGAACTGGAACTCGATCTCGTAGAGATCAGTGCCAAGGCAGATCCTCCCGTGTGCAAGATACTTGACTACCAGAAATATCTGTATCAGCAGAAGAAGAAGGCCAAGGAGATGAAATCGAATTCGGCCAAGATAGTGCTCAAGGAAATACGTTTCGGCCCCAACACGGACGAGCACGATTTCCAGTTTAAGCTCAAGCACGCCCAGGAATTCCTCCAGGAGGGTTCCAAGGTGAAGGCCACTATCTTCTTCAGAGGCCGTTCAATCCAGTTCGCGGAGCAGGGAGAGAAACAGCTCCTCCGCTTCGCGGTTGAACTGGAAGAGTTCGGAAGGGCTGAGAACATGCCGGTTCTGGAAGGAAAGCGTATGACAATGATTATTGCGCCTATCAAAAAGAAATAGGGCAACAAATATTAACAATTATTAACAACAAAAGAAATGGCAAAGAATAAGACCAACTCCGGTGCCAAAAAGCGCTTCACGCTTACCGGAACGGGAAAGATCAAGAGAAAGCACGCTTATCACAGCCACATTCTCACAAAGAAGACCAAGAAGCAGAAGAGGAACCTTGATCATTTCGCACTCCTCAAGAAGGCGGATGAGAAGAGGGTAAAAGAGCTCCTTGCGTTGTAGTATCATTTTAAGTTTAACGTGGATGACGCAGTTGTGAAGCGCTTGCCCTGCAAGCCACTGCCTCCAGAAAAAAAAGTAAATTATGCCAAGATCAGTCAACTCAGTTGCTTCAAAAGCACGCCGCAAGAAGATTTTAAAGCAGACTCGCGGTAACTTCCTTTCAAGGAAGAACGTTTGGACGGTTGCAAAGAACACCTATGAGAAAGGTCTCACCTATGCATACCGTGACAGGAAAGCAAAGAAGCGCAATTTCCGCGCCCTTTGGATTCAGAGAATCAATGCAGCCGCACGTCAGTACGGTGTAACTTATTCCCAGTTTATGGGTCAGCTGGCCAAGAAGAATGTGGGCCTCAACCGCAAAGTATTGGCAGACCTCGCTATGAACAACCCTCAGGCTTTCGAAGCTATTCTTAAGTCTGTTACGGAGTAGTTCCCCATGGGCTGGAAGGAATTTTACCATAACCGTTGGACAGGCTTCATATTCTGGGCTCTGCTCTATGTGTTGTGGGTAATCTGGCTGGGAAACTTCTGGTGGCTTTTAGGCCTGATAGTTATCTTTGACATCTTCATCACAAAGAAGGTTCATTGGAACTTCTGGAAGAAACGCTACAAGAAAGGAGAAAAGAGAGACGTTGCCAACGACTGGCTTGATGACATCATCTTCGCGGTTGTTTTCGTGACATTCCTGAACATCTTCTTTTTCCAGGCATTCAAAATACCTTCCTCCTCAATGGAAAGTACGCTTTACACAGGCGACCGCCTGTTCGTAAGCAAATTGACATATGGGCCAAGGCTTCCGCAAACGCCGCTCACAGTGCCTTTTACGCATAATACCATCTTTGGAAAGGAATCATATTCCAAGCTTATCCAGAAGGATTACAAGAGGCTCCGCGGTTTCAGGGAAGTGCAAAAGGGAGACAACGTGGTCTTTGGCTTTCCAAACGGCGACAGCGTCCTTGTGAAAGCTCCCGTAGACGACTATTACGCTCTTTGCCGCATGATCGGCAGGGAAACAGTAATAAAGAACTGGGGTCCGGTAAAGGTTCGCCCCTCGGACAAGAAAGACCATTATGTGAAACGTTGCGTGGCCACGCCGGGCGATATGCTTCAGGTCATTGACGGCCTCGTTTATATAAACGGCCAGCAGCAGGAAGTCTATCCGGGCATACAGCTTACTTACAAGGTTGTCACCGCAGGTGGAAAGATAAATCAAAAGTTCTTTGAAAAACTAGGCGTGAACGCCTCGGAACTCTTCTTCGATCCGGCTTTGCCGGGGTATCCGGCCATGCCGCTTACCGCCGCAATGCTCCCGCAGGTCAAGGCACTTGACATTGTGCAGAGCGTGGAGGCAAACCTGGACAGGGAGCCCGCTGAGGCAGAACTCTTCCCGTTCACCGCTACCGGCTGGAGCCGTGACTACTACGGACCCATCTGGATTCCCCAGAAAGGCCAGAGCGTTGAGATCAATGAAGAAACCCTGCCGCTTTACAGCAGGATCATCAAGGATTACGAGGGAGGAGACATTCAGGCCGCGCTGCGAGAAGGCAGCTATACCTTCCGCCAGGACTATTACTTCATGATGGGAGACAACAGGCACAATTCCCTGGACTCAAGGTACTGGGGTTTTGTCCCGGAGGACCACATAGTTGGAAGGCCTATAGTGATATGGCTCTCCACGGACGCCTCCAAGAAGTTCCCCAAGAATATCCGCTGGCGCAGGTTTTTTAAAATTGTTTGTAATTAAAAATTAAAAAAGAATAGAATTATGGCAAAGGTTTGTCAAGTAACAGGAAGAAAGAGAATGAAGGGCAATAATGTGGCCCATTCAAAATTGCGCACCAAGCGTGATTTCTCCCTCAACCTCAAGACCAAGAAGTTCTGGTCAGAAGAGGAGCAGAGGTTCATCACATTGAAGGTATCCTGCAAGGGTATGAGGATCATCGAGAAGAATGGTCTGGACGCAACCCTCAAGGATGCTCAGAAGAAAGGATTAATTAACCTTGTTTAAACTCGTGAATTATGGCAAAGAAAGCTAAAGGAAACAGGGTGCAGGTCATCCTTGAGTGCACTGAGCAGAAAGCTAGCGGTGTACCCGGAATGTCTCGTTACATTACCACCAAGAACAAGAAGAACAATCCTGAGAGGTTGGAGCGCAAGAAATACAATCCGTTCCTCAAGAAGGTTACCGTTCATCGTGAGATCAAGTAATTAAAATCAGGAGTATAAAACTATGGCAAAGAAAGCAGTAGCTACGTTCGCAGCAAAGGCCGGTGCCAAGAGCATGGTCAAGTGCATCCGCATGGAGAAATCTCCAAAGACCGGTGCATACGTATTTGTAGAGCATCTCGTAGAAGAGTCCAAGGCTAAGGAGTACTTCGACAAGAAGTAATCTCTCCTGAGAACACATCATAAGAAAGGCCTGCAATTGCTGCGGGCCTTTTTTATGTCTCATTGTACACATACGGCTTATAATTTGTAAATTTGTGTGATAACGCTAAACAAAAAAGGATATGTTCAAGAAAATTATAGCCATTTGCGCCCTGGCGGTCCTGTTTACGGGATGCGGCGTACTGCTCGCTGACAAGATCACCCCTGAAGAGCAGGCCCTTGTCCAGCAGCGCCTGGATGCCCAGAGTTACAGGATTGACGTGCAGTTCATGCTGCCGCGCAGGGGCGGTCAGCAGGCACTGACCTCTCCGTACTCAATTACCGTGAACGACGGCACCATAATCTCCCACCTTCCGTATGTGGGACAGGCCTGGGACCTTCCTTACGGTGGAGGCAAAGGCCTGAACTTCGAGGCCCCAATCGACTCCTATGCGGAAGAAAGGTCCGCCACCAAACGTACCATTGTGATAGGCACGGACAATGAAGAGGATTACGTGGTTTACCGCATTGAGGTTTACGATAATGGCAAGGCGGATATCAGGGTCCGTTCCCAGCACCGTGATCAGATAGACTATCGCGGCAATCTGGATCCCAACACTGACCCAAACAAGAAAGACAAATGAGACTGATGCCGTTTTTGGCCGTATTGATGGGGTTGGTTTCCTGCGCCAGCGCAAGCAAGGTCATCAACGTTAACCAGGGCGGTCTGCAGACCCAGGTAAGGGAAGGTGCGTTCCTGTTGGATGTACGTACAGATGAAGAATTCACTGAGGCCCACATACCTGGAGCGGCCAATGCGGACTGGTATCAGGAGGATTTCCTGGACCAGGTTCAGAAGTTGTGCCCTGTGGAGAACAGGACGCCCCTGGTGGTGTACTGCCGTACCGGGCGTCGCAGCGCTGAAGCCGCTGCGGCCCTTTCCAAGGCAGGATACACCGTGTACAACCTTCTTGGAGGCATCACGGAGTGGATAGACAACGGAATGAAAGTAGAGAAATTGGAATCTGAGTAATGGGAAAGGCAAGATGGATAGTTGGCGTCCTGGGATGGGTCGCATATGGGCCCATAGGCGCGTTGTTGGGATATCTGTTCGGATCGGTAATTGACAAGACGCTTGACGCTGCCAAGCAGATAACCGGCGGCTCGGGCACGGGCTCGGGTCAGGGTACGACGTACACCAGGACCACCGGCGGCGGTTACACGCAGAGCCAGCAGGGCTCGCGCCCTTACAGCAGTACGGAGCAGCGCAACAGTTTCTTCGTGAGCCTGCTGGTGCTGTCATCGGCAGTGATAAGGGCGGACGGCAAGACCCTCCAGTCAGAGGTTGACGTAGTGAAGGACTTCATAAGGCGCAACTTTGGAGACAACGCCGTCAGCGAGGCTGTGCGCATTCTGGACAGCCTGAGCACCCAGCAGATAGATGTCTATTCCGTGGGCACCCAGATTGCCAATAACATGAATTATTCCCAGAGGCTGCAGCTGTTCCACTATCTCACCCAGATAGCCATAGCCGACGGAGACTTCAGCAAATCAGAGAAAGACGTCCTGGAGGCCATTGGAGGGGCCATAAGGCTCAATTCTTCCGATATCACTTCCATTATCTCAATGCATTACAAGGACAAGGAGTCCGCGTATGCCGTGCTTGAGATTTCGCCGTCTGCGACGGCCGATGAGATCAAGGCCGCCTATCGCCGCATGGCAATGAAATATCACCCTGACAAGGTGGCGACGCTGGGCCCGGAGGTCCAGAAGGCGGCGGAAGAGAAATTCCGGAAGATCCAGGAAGCCTACGAGACCATAAAGAAAGAGCGCGGCATCAGTTGATGCGGCTTTTTTTTGAGCGATAACTGGACATTTTTGATATCCTTTATTTTTGAGGGAGAATTGTACTATCTTTATGATACAGAATAGTATCATTATGAGAGCCAGAGCACTTTTCCTTTCATTCCTCCTTTTACCGGTGCTGCTGAATGCGCAGGATAAGCCTTTTATGCAGGACCTTCCATATTATGTGGAGAACTTGTCAGTATATGGACTTAACCAGGAGGAAGGCAGAGCCTTCCACATTCCTGAAAAGAACATTTCACTTGACGGAAAATGGAAATTCTTTTATAGTGACAATCCAGCCGGAATCCCGGACGGCTTTTTCCGTACAGGGTTCAATGACCGAAGGTGGTCTTATATAGATGTACCGTCCAATTGGGAGATGCAGGGCTTTGGCCAGGCTCTCTTCCGTAATGTAAGCACCCCGTTCAAGACCAACAGGATGCCCGGTACCACTCAGAATATGCCAATGCGCCAGACTCAAGCCGGAACCCCTCCGCCGCCGGCGCTGTTCAGCGTAACCGTGCCGGACGTTCCAATGGATTACAATCCTACAGGTGCGTACAGGACAACGTTCAATATCCCGTCTTCCTGGAAAGGGGACAGGATATTCATCCGCTTTGAGAAAGTGGCCTCCGCATCCTTCGTATGGATAAACGGAGAGGAAGTGGGCTACAATGAAGGTGCGCAGGAGCCATCGGAATATGATATTACCAAGTATGTGAAGCCTGGGCGCAACACCGTGGCGGTACTTGTACTCAAGTACAGCGACGGATATTATTTGGAGGGTCAGGATTACTGGCGCCTTGCAGGTATTTTTGATGACGTAACTGTATTTGCAACACCGCAGGCGCGCATCCGTGACTGGCAGGTCATCACGGACTTTGACAAATCGTTCACGGACTCTGACTTGAGCGTAGCGATAGATCTTACAGCATATGATGTTGCCGCTTCCGGCTACAGTCTTACCGCAGAGGTATCCCGCCAGGGAAGGCAGGTAGCTCTGATGCAGAAGGATGCCATAAGCATTCCTGCAGGAGGGAGCAATCTGGTTTCCCTTCGCGCAAGGGTTGCTTCGCCAAATAAATGGACAGCGGAAACGCCGGATCTGTATGACCTCAAGATGACCCTCAAGGATGCTTCCGGACGCGTTGTGGATGAGGTTACCAAGCGCATAGGATTCAAGAAGACGGAAATCATTGACGGTGTTTTCTATCTGAACGGACAGCCGCTCAAGGTCATTGCGGAGTGCTCCCACATGCAGCATCCTGAACTTGGCCACGCCATGGACGAGGCCACCATCCGCAAGGACTTTGAGATTCTCAAGCAGTTCAATTTCAACGCAGTGCGAACCTCACACTATCCTCCTGTAAACGAATACCTTGACCTTGCAGATGAGTATGGTCTGTACATCATTGATGAGACCGGAGATGAGGCCCACGCCACTGAATATGTCTCCAATGTCCCTGATTTTGCACCGATGTATAGGGAGAGGGTGCGCCAGATGGTCCTGCGTGACCGCAACCACGCCTGTGTGCTTTTCTGGAGCGCTGGAAACGAGAGCGGTGAAGGCCCTAACATAACGGAGGTTGTAAAGGAAGGTAAGAAATATGATCCAACCAGGTTTTGGATGTACGGAGGCAATGCTGCCAAGCACGATGCGGAAGATATAGTTGGACCGCGCTATCCAAGCCCTATGGAGCATGAATTGTCCTATGGTATTGACCGTAGCGACAAGCGTCCGTCCTTTATGGATGAGTATGTATCCGTGGCAGGAAACGGAGGAGGCAGTTTTGATGACTTCTGGCGTGAAATTGACGAACACCCGTCACTCCTGGGAGGTGCCATCTGGGATTTCGTGAGCCCGGGACTCACAGAGCCTGTTCGCAGGCTGGTAGACAAGTCCCCTTATGGTACCAGGGCTGACATCATGGGTCGCGCAAAGCTTGTGAAGGGTCCTACTGGGAAGGCCATCGACTTTGGTCCTGTTGAGCAGTGGGTTCAGGTTTACAGGGCTGATAATGTCGAGATCAGCGGAGACAAGCTCACCCTTACGCTGGATATCTGCCCAAGGTACTTCAACCGCGGCGGAGGATATATGATAACCAAGGGAAGCCGTCAGTTTGGCCTCAGGCAGAACAATGACAAGGTGGAATTCTACATTGATAACGGCCAGGTGATTACCATCAGGGGAGACATCCCTGCCAATTGGGAAGACCGCTGGCACAATGTAACCGCAGTATATGACGGCGCTACAATGAAGATATTCATTGACGGCGCGGAGGTGGCATCGGGCGAAGCCAAAGGCAACATACGCAACCTTCCTATGTCCTTGTGCATAGGCCGCAACGAAGAGCGCAACGGCCAGGATACCAATGAGTACATCATTGACGCACTGGTGGACAACGTGGGCGTCTTTGCGGCCGCCGTGGATCCTTCTGACGGATTTGACCCGGCTGCCGCCGCCCTGTGGCTTGATTTTGAAGAGGAGATTGACGAAGGCACCTTCTACACATACGGAATAGGCGCCCGCACCTACGGAAGCATCTGGCCTGACCGTGTTCCTCAGCCGGAAATGTGGCAGATGAAGAAGAGCCAGCAGCCTTTGAACTACCGAATGCTGGACAGCCGCACCGGTCTCGTGGAGATCCACAACCGCAGTTACTTTGCCAACGCATCAAGGTATGACACAATATGGGAGATAACCGCTGACGGACAGACAGTTGCTTCCGGAACCCTGAACCTTGACATTGACCCTCAGGGAACCGTTGCAGTTAAAGTCCCTTATACAAAGCCGCAGATTGTTCCTGGCAAGGAATATCGCCTGACAATCAGTTCACGCCTGCGCAATGACCAGATATGGGCCAAGGCAGGACACGAGGTTGCTTGGGAGCAGTTTGACCTTGAAGGCTGGAACCTTCCGGCCTCACCTGCACCAAAGCCAGCAGGAAGCGTTTCCCTGGCTCAGTCTGACGGAAAGATTACAGCATCCGGTGCTGGCTTTACATATACCTTTGACGCCCAGAGCGGGGCCTTGACCTCTATGGTAGTAGACGGGAAACAGATGCTTTCCGCTCCGCTGAAGGTCAATTTGTGGAGGGCTCCGGTTGCCAATGAGGTTGACGGTTGGAATGCCGGCACTGTCCGCTCATTGCTGACCAACGCACAGCAGGGTTACGGCGCAATTGGCGCAAGTTCTTCAATAGCAGCCATCTTTTATGCCGCAGGCCTTGACAAGCTGAGATGGGTGCCGGTTTATGTCAGGTCCCGTGTAGAAGACGGTGCAGTTTATATTGATGTCCGTGAGCTGGTGCTCTTTGGCGGAGCCCAGGGCATCACCCAACTGGATCTTTATATCATGGGACGCAGGTCAAATGGAATGGAAAGCCTATTCTCCTGGAGGGTGGATGCAGACGGCACTGTTACCGTGAAGCACCAGTTGTTCCCTGAGGGCGATATGCCGGCCTGGCTGCCGCGCGTAGGCGTCACCCTGTCTCTGGACGGCTCACTGGGCAATGTAGACTGGTATGGCCGCGGACCTCAGGCTTCATATCCAGACAGGAGGAGCGGTTACCGCATAGGGGAGTGGTCAACTACTGTTGACGATATGTATGAGCCATACCTGATTCCACAGGACTATGGCCTGCGTATGGATTGCCGCAGGGTAAGTTTCACCGATGATTCAGGCAAAGGACTTATGTTCAAGATGGATGTGCCGTTTGGCTTCAACGCCTATCCTTTCACAACTGACAATCTGACAAAAGCAGTTTATCAGTATCAATTGGAGAGGTCTGGAGACATCACGCTCAACTTGAACTACGCTGATACCGGCGTTGGAGATACTTCCCGCTCAACGCTTCCTGGATATCGTGCATATCCAGAAACCTATCAGCGGACAATTGTAATTACCCCTGTCAGATAAGGGTTGCTGGCAATTACTTGATTATCTTATAATAGCCCTCCTTTCGCGGTTTTGGCGGGAGGGGGGCCATATCAGGATAACCCAAAGCCAGCGCGCCCACGCCAATCACGTCCTCAGGCATTCCCAATTCCTTGAGGAGTTCTTTTCCGGCCGGAGTCTCAAACATTTCACGTTCACGGTTGATCCAGCAGGAGCCAAGGCCAATGGCGTATGCGGCGTTCATCATATTTCCAAGTACAAGGCTGCCGTCAGGAACACCGTTGGCCCATTTCTTTGGGCTAGATGCGAAAACCAGCACGTAAGTAGGGGCGCCGTAGAATGGATTGACATCCCTGCCCCACACTTCTGCGTTGAGCTTGGCAATCTTTTCCATCAGCTCTGGGTTCTGGACGGCAACTATCCAAGGATCCTGGAAGCCCATTGCGGTTGGAGCCCAGGTACCAGCCTCAAGCACGTTCTTGAGCTCATCGTCAGTAATCTGTACTTTCTTGAATTTTCTGATGCTGCGCCTGTTCTTGAGCGCGTCTATAACTGTGTTGTTCATTGTAAGTCCTCCTGTTTCTTTATTGTCAATTACAAATATAGATTTTATTGCTTATAATTGTACAGAAAAAATGGGCTCTGAAAAGAACAAGACTCTTGCAATCCTCCATACGGCCGTCTTCCTGGCAGGTTGGACCGGCATCTTTGGAAGGATGATCTCCCTTGGGGGACTGCCCCTGGTGTTGTATCGCATTATGGTAAGCGTGGCCACCCTGGCGGCAGTCCTCGCCTGTATGGGAAAGCTGCACAAAGTGTCCTGGAAAGCCTTTGTGAAGATAGCCGGGTGCGGTGTGATCCTCGCCCTGCACTGGGTGGCCTTCTACGCCAGCATCCAGGCTTCCAACGTATCGGTTGGCGTAGCATGCATTGCCACTTCCTGCTTCTTTGCCGCAATCCTTCATCCCCTGATAAACCGCAAGCGCGTCTCCTGGGCGGAAGTGCTCATCAGTTTCATAGCCATAGCCGGAGTCCTGCTGATATTCAGCCTTGACGTGCGATACAGGCTGGGAATAGCGCTGGGATTGCTGTCAGCCGCCATGTATTCGCTGTTCTCGGTACTCAACATAAATGTAGCGCGTGAAACGGGTCAGAACAGTTCCACTATGCTTCTTTACGAACTGGTTGGGGGAGTGATCTTCCTGTCGCTGGTCATTCCGCTGTATCTGAAACTTTTCCCGGGGGCCGATATCGCCCCGCAGGGGAAGGATGTATCGTGGCTCCTGCTTCTGGGCTCGGTGTTCACCATCCTGCCGTTCCTGTTCCAGCTTCACGCCATGCGGACGCTGTCCGCATTTACCGTGAACCTGGCCTACAACCTGGAGTCGGTATACAGCATGGCTTTCGCCGCGCTCATCTTCAAAGAATACAGGGAAGTGGGTTGGTCTTTCTGGCTGGGAATAGCCTTGATAATCATCTCTGTCCTTATCCAGACCCGCAGGGTGTTGGCCATGCAGAAAACATGATGGGTCAGAGCAGTTTCATCGCGATATAGGCGCATGCCTCGGCATCGGCCAGGGCATTATGGTGGTTTGTGAGGTCGTAGCCGCAGGCCGCAGCCACCGTGGGCAAGCGGTGATTGGGGAGAGTGAATCCAAAGTGGTGCCGGGACGCCCACAGCGTGTCATAGAATGTGTAATCAGGATAGTCCATCCTATAGACCCTGAACACAGCCTTCAGGCATCCTTCATCAAACCTGGCATTATGGGCAACCAGCGGAAGCCCTTCTATGAGCGGTTCTATCTTTTCCCATACATAAGGAAATACAGGCGCGTCTTCCGTGTCATCCGGGCCCAGCCCGTGAACCTGCTGGCAGAACCATTTATAATACTCCGGTTCCGGATGGATCAGGCTGTAGAAACTGTCCACTATCTCCCCGCCGCGCACGACCACCACCCCCACGCTGCACACGCTGGTAGGGCACTCGTTTGCCGTCTCAAAATCTATTGCCGCAAAATCCGTCATACTCTCTAACCCAAAGATAATGCATTCTATCTATTAATCCTATCCAATTATCATCCCTTTTCCTTTACACATACGGTATGAGGGGGTTACCTCCGGAAGCCTTCGCTACGCTCATCCCAAAAGCAATTCAGGGGGCACGCCCCCTCCCACACCCCCATGGCCTTTACACCTTTCCGTATTTGCCTTACGACAAATACCCGGCTCGGCCGGGCGCCTGATGGCGCCTTTGCTCTACTCCATTGACTTCCTTCTGCTGCGGCCACGGGCCCCGGAGGCAACCCCCTCATACCGCTCTCATTATGTGACGTTGCAAAGTGCGTGGAGTGGAATGTATTGATAATAAATCACTTAGTTATAGATGCATTATTCGTTTTGGATAGGGCTTCTTTTCTTATCGTACTGATTATCAATCCCTTACGCTCCACTGCCCAATAATATGGACGGACAACCGGTATAGAGAAGTGTTACGGACGGTACAACCGGCGTACCGTACTGCACAAAAAAGGGGGAGAAACGCTACTAACGGGACACCTTATGTACCATACTGCACACTATAACTCTGAAAACCGGAGTGATTCCCAGATTCAACATTAGCTGTGTGACGTAAAGTGTTGAGAGTCAGTAAGATGATGTTTTTAACGGTGCCGATTTCAATACCGTTAAAATGTTCTTATCATTGATTATCAGGACTTTACCCTCCACGGTCCAATGTTGCGTAACGGTTAATTGAGGTACGGAGGAGCGGAGCGACGACCGAGGGGATAGAAGAGTCGTGTGGGAGGGTTAAAAAGCGCCTGCAGGCGCAGGCCGGAACGTCAGCAAGACTTTCGTTAGAAAGTTGAAGCAGTGGAGGCCAGGGGGTTTCGGGGGAGCGTAGCGCCCCCGTCATAATCATGCTTCACAAAAGAAGCCCGGCGTGAGCCGAGCTTCTTTTGTGGAGCATAGCGGAATCGAACCGCTGACCTTTTGAATGCCATTCAAACGCTCTACCAACTGAGCTAATACCCCTTGTGGAATGCAAATATACAACTTTTTCCGCCAAATCAAAGCAGCGGAGCTATAATTCCTGCCAATTGTTCATTTTCCAGCAGGAATCCGTCATGTCCGAAGTCAGAGAACATACGTGCGAAATGGCAGTTGGGAATCATATCGGACATTTCCTTGACCTCAGAGCACGGGAAGAGACAGTCAGTGTCTATGCCGGCCGCGATGCAGTTGGCGGTTATGCGCGACAGCGCAGCCTGGCAGCCGCCTCTGCCGCGGCCAACGTTGTGGCTGTCAAGGCTATAGGAGAGGGACCAGTAACTGTAAGCGTCAAAGCGGTCTGACAGTTTCTTGCCCTGATATCTCTCGTATGTGCAGGCCTTGTTGGCGAACATTACTTCAGGGTCTGTCTCGCTCTGGGTGAGCTTGTAGCCTTCGTAACTGCGGTAGGAGATTAGGGCTATGGCGCGCGCGGCCCTGAGGCCGGCTTCGCCGCCCTTGAGGCTGGCGGCCTCGCGGAAGGTGGGATCGGCCTCCATGGCCATCCTCTGCGCCTCTTCGTAAGCGGTGAGGTACGGGCTTGTACGATGGAGGGTTGCCATGAAGATTGCGTTCTTCACGCGCTCCGGCTGCATTATGCTCATTTCCAGCGCCTGGAAACCGCCTATGGACGGTCCCATAAGGATATCTACCTTCTCTATTCCCAGGTAATCCATCACTGCAAAGTTGCATTTGCAGATGTCCCTTACAGTTACGCGCGGGAAATCAAGGTAGAAAGGCTTGCCGGTTGCGGGATTGATGCTGGCGGGCCCGGTAGTCCCGTATGGGGATCCAAGCATATTGACGCAGACCACATAATAATTGTCCGGATCGATGAACTTGCCGGGGCCTACAAGGCCTGGCCACCAGTCCTGCGGGTCTGAATTGCCGGTGAGCGCATGGCATATCCATACCACCTTGTCTCCCTTGGCGTATGCCCGGTCAGAGGTATGGTAAAGTACGTTCACCGTATCCAGGTGTCCGCCGGCTTCAAAGTTAAAGTCCTTGACAGTTATAGTGTGGCTCTGCATAAGTCTATTTTTGTGCGGCAGCCTCAAATGCCTGCTTGAAGTCTGCAATCAGGTCCTCAGGATCCTCCAGGCCAATGCTGAGGCGCATCAGGTCAGGATCCACTCCGGCCTCGAGTAATTGCTGGTCAGTGAGCTGACGGTGCGTGTGCGCTGCCGGATGAAGGATGCAGGTGTAGCAGTCCGCTACGTGGGTCTCTATGGTCACCAGCCTCAGGTGGTCCATGAAGCGGTTGGTGAAGTCCCTGTCGGCATTCAGTGCGAATGCCATAACTCCGCTGGAGCCTTCCGGCAAATATTTGAGCTGGAGGGCGTGGTCAGGGTCGCTTTCCAGTTCGGGGAAATGGATCCATTTTACGGCAGGGTGCTGCTCCAGGAAGCGCGCCACTTTCAGTG
The DNA here is from genome assembly GCA_017619675.1 of Bacteroidales bacterium. Lineage (GTDB taxonomy): Bacteria > Bacteroidota > Bacteroidia > Bacteroidales > UBA932 > Cryptobacteroides. The sequence goes on from JAFZRX010000014.1 coordinate 65,976, forward strand.
CGCTGCTGTTCTGGCGCCTTACCCTGACCTCCAGGCTCTGGAGTCCCAGGTTAATGTAATATGCGTTCTGCGGGCTCTGGATGCATCCGAAGTCCCTCATCAACTGGCTTGTAGCCTTTGTGATGTATGCCAGTTTGCCGAATTTCTTGGTGTATGTGAGGCCGTGGTATGAGGGGTCGGGGGAGCAGAGTCCGGGGAACTTGTCGGCATAGGTGTCCCAGGGGAAGTTGCCGCTGTCAATGAGGGCGCCTCCCACGGAGGAACCGTGGCCGTCTATGTACTTGGTGGTGGAGTGGGTCACGATATCGGCGCCGAACTCGATAGGACGGCAGAACACCGGGGTGGGGAAGGTGTTGTCCACGATGAGGGGAACACCGTGCCTGTGGGCGATGGCGGCAAGCCTCTCGATGTCAAGTACCCTTACTCCGGGGTTGGTGAGCGTTTCCGCGAAGAGGAGCTTTGTATTTGGCTTGAAGGCCTTCTCGAACTCTTCGTCCGGAGCGTTCTGGTCAATGAAGGTGACGTCGATGCCCATCTTGCGGAAAGTGGTTCCGAACAGGTTGTATGTTCCGCCGTAAATGTTTGCGGTGGTTATCATGTGCTGTCCGGCTTCGCAGATGTTGAAACAGGCGAAGAAATTGGCGGCCTGGCCGGAGGAGGTGAGCATTCCTGCGATACCTCCCTCCATGGCGGCGAGCCTTGCGGCTACGTGGTCGTTGGTGGGGTTCTGCAGGCGGGTATAGAAGTATCCGGAGGCTTCCAGGTCGAACAGTTTGCCCATGTCGTCGCTTGAGGAATACTTGAATGTAGTGCTCTGAATAATTGGAATCTGGCGCGGTTCACCGTTGCCTGGCTCGTAGCCGGCGTGGACGCCTAAGGTGCCTATCTTGTCCTTGCTCATAACTAACCTTTAAAAATCATACAAAGTTAATTTTTTTGAGTGAATTTCAAGAATCAGATTATCAAATCTTATTTCGTATATTTGCAGATTACAGACCTGTTGTTATGGGAATATTTGACAAAGGCGTACAAAAGACAAAGCAGAACTTCTTCCAGAAGCTCCACAGGGCCATCGCGGCCCGCTCCACGGTGGATGACGACACCCTGGACGCCATTGAGGAGGCTCTCATAGCCTCCGATATGGGTGTGGACACCACCCTCAAGATCATTGACAATCTTGAGGACAGGGTGCGCAGGGACAAGTACATGTCCTTCGAAGAACTGGTGGACCTGCTCAGGGACGAGATCTCCCAATTGATAAACATTGGGGAAGGACCCGTCCAGGCCTTTGATTTTACCAAGAAACCATACGTGATCATGGTCGTGGGAGTGAACGGAGTGGGCAAGACCACCACCATAGGCAAACTGGCCGCCGGCCTTCGCGCCCAGGGAAAGAAGGTCATGATAGGCGCTGCGGACACCTTCCGCGCAGCGGCGGTGGAGCAGCTCCAGATCTGGGCGGACAGGGCCGGCGTGGATATCGTCAAGCAAAAGATGGGCGCTGACCCTGCCTCAGTGGCGTATGACACCGTGCGCTCCGCGGTGGCAAAGGAGGCAGACGTGGTGCTGATAGACACCGCCGGGCGCCTGCACAACCGCATCGACCTTATGAACGAGCTCACCAAGATCCGCAACGTGATGCGCAAGGTGGTCCCCGACGCCCCGCACGAAGTGCTGCTGGTGCTGGACGCCTCCACCGGGCAGAACGCTTTCCAGCAGGCCAAGGAGTTCTCCCGCGCCACTGACGTCACCGCCATGGCCGTCACAAAGCTTGACGGCACGGCCAAGGGCGGCGTGGTCATTGGCATAGCGGACCAGTTCAAGATTCCCATCAAGTTCCTGGGAATAGGAGAGGGGATAGAGGACCTCAAGGTGTTTGACAAGGAGGAATTCGTGAATTCCCTGTTTTCAGTTGACGACTTAAAATTATAATTATATATGAAGCTTTCTTACAATTGGCTCAAAGATTATCTTGAGTGTGATCTTACTCCGGAGCAGGTGGCCACCTGTATGACCGACATTGGAATTGAGGTTGACAGCGTTGAGGAAGAGGAAGAGATTCCCGGCGGCCTTCAGGGAGTTGTAGTGGCAAAGGTCCTGGAATGCGAACCGCATCCGGATTCTGACCATCTGCACGTGACAAAGGTGGATGACGGTACAGGCGAGCCGCTTACCGTGGTATGCGGCGCTCCTAATGTAGCGGCAGGGCAGAAAGTGCTCTTTGCGCGCATTGGAACCGTCCTCCCCGGAGATTTCAAGATAAAGAAGTCAAAGATCCGCGGCGTTGAATCGTTCGGAATGATCTGCGCCGAGGACGAGCTGGGCATTGGCACCAGCCACGAGGGTATAATGGTGCTTCCGGATTCTGCCGTCGTAGGTACTCCCGCTAAGGATTACCTGGGCCTCAAGACCGAAGCCGTCATAGAATATGAGATAACCGCCAACAGGGTGGACGCCGCTTCTCACATAGGTGTTGCGCGCGACCTGTACGCCTGCCTGCTTCACAAAGGCATCCCTTGCAAGTTCGCATATCCTTCAGTGGATGACTTCCGCGAGGGCGAGGGCGCCGGCATCCCGATTGACGTAGTCAATCCGGACGGCGCGCCCCGTTACAGCGGCCTCACCATCCGCGGCGTCAAGGTCGGCCCTTCGCCGGAGTGGCTCCAGAAGAAGCTCATGTCAATTGGGCTCAAGCCTATCAATAACATTGTTGACGTATCCAACTTTGTGCTGTTCGAACTGGGACAGCCGCTGCACACCTTCGATGCCGACAAGGTACTTGGAGGCAAGGTGATTGTGCGGCGCGCTGCCGAGGGCGAACCCATCGTCACCCTTGACGAGGTCGAGCGCAAGCTCCACGCCAGCGACATGGTGATCGCCAACGAGCAGGGCCCCATGTGCATCGCCGGAGTATTCGGAGGATTCGAATCGGGAGTGACCGAAGCCACGCAGAACGTGTTCCTGGAGAGTGCCTATTTCGACCCCGCGTCAATCCGCAAGACTTCCAAGGCGCATACTCTCCAGACCGATGCGTCCTTCCGCTATGAGCGCGGCGCTGACCCTTCCATCACAATCTACGCCCTCAAGCGCGCCGCCCTCCTCATCCAGGAGGTGGCCGGCGGCACAATAGAGGGCAAGATCCAGGAATGCTGCGTTCCGGGCATCACGGACCGCAAGCAGATTGAACTGGACTATGACCGCATCGACGCCTTCGTGGGCAAGAAACTGGGCGCCGAGGTCATCGAGGGCATCCTCAAGGGCCTGAACTATGAGTTTGTAAAGAAGACGGAAGGCGGAGCCGTAGTGGCCCCACCTACCTATATGGTTGACGTTTACAGGGAGTGCGACGTTGTTGAGGAGGTGCTCCGTATCTACGGATACAACAACATCGATCTTCCAAGGCACATGAAGATGTCCGTTAACGCCACCCCCAAGCCGGAACCGGAGGCAATACGCAATTCCATCTCCAACTTTCTGGCCGCAAACGGCTTCACGGAGACAATGAACAACTCCCTGACAAAGGGTGACTACTATAATGACCTCAAGGCGTTCCCGCCTGAGAAGTGCGTTCACATCGTGAACCCGCTTTCATCAGACCTGAACGTAATGCGCCAGACCCTGATCCTGAACGGCCTGGAGGTTATAGCATACAACATCAACCGTCAGATAAACTTCCTCAAGACCTTCGAGTACGGCTCCGTATACCAGAGGCTCCCTGAGAAGGAAGGCACAACGCTTGAGGGATACAGCGAACATCCGTGCTTCGCCCTGTTCATTTCCGGAACTCCCGACAAGTCCTGGAGGAATGAGACCCGCAAGGGCAGCTTCTTCCAGTTGAAGGGATATGTGGAACTGCTTCTCAAGCGCTACGGCGCAGACCTGAACCAGATGTGGTGCGCCCCGGCTCCTGAGGATATCTTCTCAGAGGGAATGGTATACAGTCTTCCGGGCAAGGGCAAGCAACTGGTGATGATGGGAACCGTGAATCCGGCGCTGTGCCGCAAGTTCGGCGTAAAGCAGCCGGTATTCGCCGCAGAGATTGACTGGAACGCCCTGTTCGAGCTTGTAAAGCGCGACAAGGTGGCGTTCAAGGAGATGCCCAAGTTCCCTGAGGTGCGCCGCGACCTGGCCCTCCTCCTGGACGAGAGCGTCCAATACTCGGCCCTTCAGGCCGCCGCCCTCAAGGCCGGCAAGAAGATGCTCAAGCAGGTGTCCCTGTTTGACGTTTACCGTGGTGAGAAGATCCTCGTGGGCAAGAAGCAGTACGCCATGAGCTTCGTCCTCCAGGACCTCGAGAAGACCCTGACGGACCAGGATGTGGAGAGGGTTATGGACAATATCCTTAACGCATTCCGCAAAGACTTCGGAGCAGAACTGAGATAGTTTATGAAAGTATCCGCCAGAATACTGATTGCAGTTGCCGCAGCGGCGTTGTGCGCCGCCGCGTGCTCCCACGGCCCAAAGGTCATCCCCCGTTCCAAGATGATAAAGATATACGAGGAGATGCTTATCGCGGACCAGTGGCTGTTCGATAATCAGGACGCGGGCTTCAAGGCGGACACTACGCTCTTTTACGAACCCATATTCAATAAATACGGATACACTTCCGAAGACTACAACGTCAGCGTGGAGTATTACCTGAGGGACCCCCTCAGATACTCCAGGATGCTGAAGAAGGTAGCGCTGGAACTGGACGCCAAGGCCCGGAAGATGAGGATGGAAACCCCAATCGATACCCCCAACACCACTGACACTGAAATTAACGACCAAATATTTGAATGATATGAGCAATATTCTTGAAAAGTACGGCTATACACCGGACCAGGAAGAGATAGGCAGGATACTGGGCCATATTGCCGGCAACGCAAACGCCCTGGCAAGCCCTGAAGTGCTAAAGAAATGCTTCTCCATGATGGACCTCACAACCCTGAAGTCAAACGACACCGTCCAGACGGTGCAGGCGCTTGTGAAAAAGGTCAACCGCCTGGAGAGTGAATGGCCGGACTATCCGCTTCCGGCATCGGTTTGCGTTTATTCCAATTTTGCGTCCGTGGTCGCCCAGACCCGTACTTCCAAAGATGTGCACGTAACGGTGGTTTCCGGCTGCTTCCCTTCGTCCCAGAGTTTCCTTGAGGTCAAGGTGCGCGAGTGCGAGATGGCGGTTGAGGCCGGAGCGGAGGAGATCGATATCGTCCTGGCGCTCAATGCATTCCTTGAAGGCGATTATGATACCGCCGCGGCGGAGATCAGGGCAATGCGCGCCGCTATTGACGCCGCTGCGCAGAAGCAGGGCAGGAAGGTTATCCTGAAAGTCATCCTTGAAACAGGATTGCTGTACTCTCCGGAAAAGATTGCCTGCGCCTCATTCCTTGCAATGGAGAACGGTGCGGACTTCATCAAGACTTCTACCGGCAAGGTGGATGTGAACGCCACACCGATGGCCGCATACGTGATGTGCCAGTGCATTGCCAGATTCTATCAGACAACCGGCATCAAAGTGGGTTTCAAGGCCGCTGGAGGCATCTCAAACGCAGGTGACGCACTTGTATACTATTCCATCGTTTCGGCCGTCCTTGGGGACGAATGGCTCAATAAGGACAGTTTCCGCTTTGGCGTAAGCCGCCTGGGGAACAGCCTGATGTCCGCAATCGAGCAGAAAACGGTGTCATTTTTCTAAAAAATAGCAGTCTTTTGACAAATAATAATACGGCTAGAACGCTCTCTGAGCGGGATTAGCCGTATTAATCGTTTGTTTTTTCCGGTAAACGGATACCTCTCCATACCTTTGTTCCGGAAAAGAAAGACTGAACTATGAATTGCTCAAGATTGTATTTGTTTTTAGGGGTAACCCTGCTTGCGCTCTCCTGCCGCCCGGACGAAATGTCCGGGCCGGGCGGAGGCCGCTACGCCAATCTGTCCGCCCTTTCGCATGAACAGATTGTGCTTGGAGACCAGCTTGAAGATCCGTACTCCCTTGATATCATGCAGCAGTCCCTTGAGAAGCTGTATCCCACCAAGGCCGGGGCTCCAAGGCTGGAGGTGACGGACTATTACGTCCGTTTCCTGCCCGTGAACGACACCCAGTTCAAACTCCTCAAGATAATGGGAGTCAATCTCCTGGACCACCCCCTGGATTATGAGATTATCCGGGAAGGGGACTATTATCACGATCCCTCCATAGCGGAGGGTGACATCACCTGGCAATATGCAGTGGTCCCGCAGGATTTCCAGTTCCCGCAGGATATAAGATATGAGATGCTGGACCGGTGCTTTATTCCGGACAATACCTCCACAAAGGCTTCGGATGTGGATTGGGCGGCCGTAGAGAGGGAAGCGTATAGGCTTTCCGGAAATGAAAAGATGCTTTTGCCCATGACAAAGGCTGGGGAGGAGGACGGCAGGCCCTCCGGCTCAATAGTGATCGTAGACGATAAATATAATGACGGTGAGCCTGTAGGGGTCTCGGGCGTGATGGTGTCGGTAAACAGTTTTGTAAAGTTCTCTTCGGCCTATACCGACGCATCCGGCAACTACCTCATTCCCAAATCATTCTCCTCCGAGATCCGCTACAGGCTTGTTTTCCAGAACCAGAAAGGCTTTGGAATTGGGGTGAACCTTCTGCTGGTGCCGGCTTCGGTATCCACCCTGGGTTCCGGTCCCGCAAGCGGACTCAGCGTCCTCATTGACAAGGATTCGGAGCGGAAGCTCTTCAGCAGGTGCGTAGCCAACAACGCGGTATACGATTACTTCGTGCGCTGCTCGCGTGAGGACGTCACTGTCACGCCGCCGCCGGCGAACCTCCGGCTGTGGCTGTTCCAGAACCTTTCCACCAGCAGCGCCCCCATGCTTCAGCAGGGCAGTTTCCTGGAAGGGAAGCTGGTGGACGAATACCTTGGGGAATACATGGGTATCCTGTCCAGTTTCCTTCCGGACATAACCATAGGCCTGAAGTATCAGGATGACTACAGTTCCATATACAACATTGTACAGCATGAACTGGCGCACTCCAGCCATTTCGTGAGGGTTGGAACCGCATATTGGAACAAGTACATAAAGCATGTGATCACTTCGTTCGTTACCTCCGGGATGAAGATATACGGTGTGGGCACGGAACCGGACGCAGGCTATTGTGAGGTAGGGGAGATGTGGGCTTTCTACATGCAGAACGTCCTGTACAAGGAACGCTACGGGAACTATATCTCCGAACTGGGAACCTCCTACTGGTTCTGCCCGCAGATATTCCTCTACATGGACGACCGCGGCATTGGAGACAGCAAGATCTTCACCGCCCTCCGCTCTACGGTAACGGACCGAGACAAGCTGCAGCAGGCCCTCATAGACCTGTATCCGGAGAACAAATACGTTATAGACCAGGCTTTTAACAGATATCTGAATTAAATGAAGAAATATATCATGGCGTTTGCCCTGCTTCTATGCGGGGCGTGCGCATGGGCCCAGAACATGGCCCTTTCTACCAACATGGCCGGCTATGCCTTCCTGGGAACGATGAACATGGAGGCGTCGTACGGAGTAGCTCAGCACTGGAGTGTCAATGCCGGAGTGAAGTATAACCCTTTCACCTTCGGAAAAGAAGACACACAGGTGCAGGCCAGGCAGCAGACCTACGCCCTTGGGGCGCGGTTCTGGCCCTGGCACATCTACTCCGGATGGTGGGTGGCCGGAAAGATCCAGTACCAGGAATACAACGTGGGTACATACAAATCTGAATATACATCCCAGGGAGACCGCTATGGGAGCGGGCTTACCGGAGGATATACCTATATGCTCAATCCCCATCTGAACCTTGAATTCGGCCTGGGGGTCTGGGCTGGCTATGACAACTACATCCGCTATGAATGCCCGCGCTGTGGGCGGGTGGTGGATGAAGGGGCGGGCTTCTTTGTCCTGCCCAACGATGTGATAATGTCAGTCTCCTATGTGTTCTGATGCAATCAGGATTTGTGTCCCGCTAGTCCTTGCCTGTGCCGTCGCGCTCCACTCGTGCAGCATCAAGGAGGACAGGGAAGCGTGCCCGTGCTGGCTTACAATGCAGGTACCTTCCCAAGGTGATTCACAAATGATAGTTAATTGGGTTCTGGCGGCCTCGGATACGGTAATGGAAGGGGTGTTGAATGTTGTGAGTGGCCCCTCCTGCACCGTAGAGGTCCCCAGGGAAAGAATATGGTTGGTTGCTGTATCCGGTTCGGGCGGTCAGTTTGCTGGTGTGCAAGGACTGAAGGTAGAGGAAGGAAAGCCGTTTCCGGCTGTTTATTATTACCGTTCTGAACTGGATACACGCTGTGACAGCCTGCGGGACACAATCCTTTTGCATAAGAACCACGCCTGTGTGACAATCAGGGACAACAATCCCTACGAGATATTCACCTATTACCTCCGCGGCAATTCCTGCGGCTTTGACTTTGAAGGAAATGTTCTGGAAGGGTCGTTCAGGTCCAGGGCGGAACCAAACAATGGAGCATACAGTTGCATTGTACCCCGCCAAGGGGATGATTCGCTGCGCCTGGAGGTATATCTGGGCAATGAACTGACCCGCAGTTTCCCCATAGGGGAACTTATAGCCCAAAGCGGTTTTGACTGGACCGCGGAGGATCTGGAGGACATTGACCTGACCCTTGACTATACGGACACCCAGGTAACTTTCACCGTCAACGGCTGGACTCACAGGTTAACCTTTTATTATGAATTCTGAAAAGTGTGCTATTATTAAGTTTTTTTGTATATTTGCAGTCCCAGTAGCGCGGGTGGCGAAACGGTAGACGCGCTAGTTTCAGGAGCTAGTGGGGTAACACCTGTGTGAGTTCGAATCTCATCCCGCGCACAAAAAAAGGCTTTGGAGAAATCCAAAGCCTTTTTTGTTGTGTCTTAATTACTAAGACTAGAGAACCTTCAGGTCAAGTGCCTTGAGGTCTTCGTCACGGGATGAGCTTCCGTAGAGGATCTTGTAGCTGCCGGGACGTACTGAGAGTTCGTCGATGGAAGCATCGTAATACTCGAATGCGGATGGCTCAAGGGTGATCTTGACGCTGGCCTCCTGGCCTGCTGCGATGTTGACGCGCTTGAATCCCTTGAGGGACTTGATAGGAGCGTCAGGATTGTCAAGGCTCTTCACGTAGATCTGAACGACCTCGTCGCCGTCCATCTTTCCGGTGTTCTTAACAGGAACGGTGATGTCTACGCTCTTGCCAGCCTTGATGGAATCGCTTGAGAGGCTTCCCTGGCCGTACTCGAAGGTGGTGTATGAAAGACCATATCCGAATGCGTAAAGAGGCTCGCCGCGGAAGTACCTGTAAGTGTGTCCCTCCATGTTGTAATCGTGGAAGTCAGGAAGCTGAGAGGTGGACTTGTAGAATGTGACAGGAAGCCTTCCTGCAGGGTTGTAGTCGCCAAAGAGGATATCGGCAACTGCAAGTCCGGTAGCCTGTCCGGCATACCAAGCCTGGAGGAGAGCGTTGTACTTGGTCTCAACCTCAGCGAAAGCGATTGCGCTTCCGGTGCAGTTTACGAATACAACCGGCTTGCCAGTTGCTCCAAGTGCGTCAAGGAGTCCCTTCTGTACCGGAGGAAGCTCGATGCGGGTACGGTCACCACCTGAGAATCCCTCGTAAGGAACCATCATCTCCTCACCCTCAAGCTGTGCGGAAAGACCGCCAACCATGATGATGACGTCTGCCTGTGCAGCCTTGGCTGCTACTTCCTTGAACTGGGCCGGATAGCGCCTGCAGAGGTCAAGTGAGAGGAATGCGGATCCCTCAGGTCCCTTGGTGTACTCTACAACAATGTCATAAGTCCTTCCGGCAACAACAGGGAATGAATTCTCAGGGATAGCGGGCCTGCGGTTCATCATACGCATGCCGGGAACCTCCTCTTGAGAGTCGATGGTCTTGCCGTTTACGATGAGCTTGTAAGCGCCAGCGCCGCGAACAGCGTAGCTGAGTGCGCCTGTGAAGTCGGCAACGTACTTGCCGGTAAGGCGGGCGGAGAAGTCAGTGGCGTTAACGCCGTCGGCGAAACGATAGTCTCCGTAGGTGCGCATGTTAACGGTGTTCAGGTCAGCTGATGCAACGGGAGCGCCTTCGAACTTGGTGTTGTTGAAGAAGTCTGCGTGCATTCCCTTTCCTCCGTTGAGAGCGGGGATCTTATCGTCAGTCATGAGAGGATCTGCAAGTTCGCAGCCCTTTTCGTAGATGATCTCTGCTCCGGGAACTTCCTTGCGGATAGCCTCCAGGATGGAGATGGTGTTCTCTGCGGTAGGAGTTCCGTTGTAGTTTCCATTGTGGATGGAAGCGTTGTCGGCGTTAGGACCTACGATAGCGATCTTCTTGATGTTCTTTGAGAGAGGGAGGATGCCGTCGTTCTTGAGGAGAACCATGGCCTCGCGTGCTGCCTTGTAAGCAAGGGCGGTGTGCTCAGGGCTGCTGATAACATCGGCGCCGAGTCCGGCCCAAGGCATGCCCTCTTCAGGATCGAAGGTTCCAAGCTCGAAGCGGCCGCGGAGTACGCGTGCAAGAGCCTTGTCAATGTCAGCCTCGCTGATGAGTCCCTGCTCAACGCTCTGGAGAAGAGCCCTGTAGCTGGTACCGCACTCCAGGTCAGTTCCTGAAAGGACAGCGTCTGCGCTGGCGGTGATGGCATCGGGATGGGTCTCGTGCTGGCCAATGGTGTAGAAGTTGTTGATGGCGCCGCAGTCTGACAGGATGATGTCCTCATATCCCCACTTGTTGCGGAGGATGTCAGTGAGGAGACGGTCGCTGCCGCAGCAAGGATCGCCCTCGTAGCGGTTGTATGCGCACATAACTTCCTGAACACCAGCATCCTTTACGATGGTGCGGAATGCGGGAAGGTAGGTCTCCCAGAGGTCACGCATTGAAACGGTAACGTCAAAGCGGTGACGCTCGCTCTCAGGACCGCTGTGTACTGCATAGTGCTTTACGCAAGCGTGGGTCTTGTAGTACTTGCCGTCGTAAGCCTGCATTGCGCGGACGGTTGCTCCGCCCATCACACCTGCGAGGTAAGGGTCTTCGCCGCAGGTCTCCTGTCCGCGTCCCCAACGTGGATCACGGAAGATGTTAACGTTAGGACACCAGAATGAAAGGCCAATGTTCCAGATGCCTCCAGTAGCCTCGGTCTTACCAAAGATGTTGTGGTCAGTGGTGTTCCAGGTTGCTCGAGCCTCATCTGATACGGCAGTGTAGATTTCCAGCTGCTGAGGCTCATCGAATGTGGCTGCAAGGCCGATTGACTGAGGGAACACGGTTGCGCCCGGACGGCAGATACCGTGGCAGGCCTCGCTCCACCAGTTGTAAGCCGGGATGCCCAGCCTGTCAATTGATACTGAACCGTTCATCATCAAGCCCACTTTCTCTTCCAGGGTCAGGAGGGAGATAAGGTTGTCAACCCTCTTGTCCACGGAGAGCTTAGGGTTCTGGAAGGGATAGTCATATCCCTTGTTTCCGTTACAGCCCGCAAGAAGAAGGCAGACTGCAATAGAAATCAGAAGTGATAGCTTTTTCATCTTGAATAACAGTTAATAATATTAAGGTTGATTCACAAATAGTCTAAAGAACCTTGAGGTCAAGTGACTGCAGGTCCTCGTCCCTTGAAGAACTACCATAGAGGATCTTGTAGTTTCCAGGGAATACGGACAGCTCGTCAATTGAGGAGTCGTAGTACTCGAATGCGTCAGGACCAAGGGTGATCTTTACATTGGAGGTAGCTCCCTTCTCAATGTTGACCTTCTTGAATCCCTTGAGGGACTTGATAGGTGCGTCAGGGTTGTCCAGGCTCTTTACGTAAACCTGTACTACCTCCTCACCAGCTACGTCACCGGTGTTCTTTACAGGAACGGTGATGGTGACTGACTTGCCGGCCTTGATTGAAGACTTGTTGAGTTTGGCCTTGCCATACTCGAAAGTGGTGTAGCTGAGGCCGTAGCCGAAAGCGTACAACGGCTTTCCGTGGAAGTACTTGTAAGTACGGCCTTCCATGTTGTAGTCAAGGAAGTCAGGAAGCTGCTCGTCACCGGTGTAGAATGTGACAGGAAGCTTGCCTGAAGGGTTGTAGTCGCCAAAGATAACGTCAGCGATAGCCTGGGCTCCGCCCTGGCCGCCGTACCATGCCTGAAGGAGTGCGTCATACTGATCCTCTACAGCGCCGAAGCCGATGGCTGAACCTGAGCAGCTGATGAAGATGACGGGCTTGCCGGTAGCGTGCATAGCCTTGACGAGGCGCTGCTGTACTACAGGGAGGTCCATTGAAGAGCGGTCGCCGCCTTCGCCCTCGAAGCGTGCGGAGATACCTCCTACGATCACGATTGCGTCAGCATCCTTCACCTTTGCGGCGAGGTCGCTGAACTCGGCGAGCTTGCGCTCGCAGAACTCTGCGCTGAGCATTGCGAAGCTGCCTGTTCCCTGTACGTATTCAATCTTTACGTCGATAGGCTTGCCTGCAACTACGTCGAAGGTCTTGGTAGGCATTGCGTTCCTGCCGAATCCGCCGCGCCTTGCAGGGGCTGCGTCGCCAGGCTTGGTCTGCTCGACCACGCGGCCGTTCACGGTGAACTTGAAGGTGCCGTCAGAAGATACGCTGTATGACATAGGTCCGGTGAAGTCAGGGGTGTACTTGCCGGTGATGCGCACTGACATGTTCTCCCTTTCAACTCCCTCAGCGAAGCCGTATGCTCCAAATGTTGAGAAGTTGATCCTGTCATAATATCCGGTTGCTACAGGCTTGCCTGAGAAGTTGCGGTTGTTGAAGAACTCTACATAGAAGCCCTGTCCGTTGTTGAAGTCAGGGATATGGTAGGTTGTGCTGTACTCATCCATGATCTCGCAGGCCTTGTCAGTGAAGATCTCCACACCAGGGAGAGCGGCTTTGAAACCGTCAAGGATGGACCTCTGATGCTCCTCGGTAGGGGTTCCGCCGTAGTTTCCGTTCATCATGGAAACGTCGTCGGCGTTAGGACCTATGATGGCGAGTTTCTTGATGGCGCTCTTGTTCAGAGGAAGGACTCCGTTGTTCTTGAGGAGAACCATGGACTCACGGGCTGCCTGCCTTGCAAGCGCGTCGTGCTCTTCGCTGCTGATCACATCCTCTCCCAGGTCATGCCAAGGATTGGCGTCGGCCGGGTCGAACATTCCAAGCTCGAAGCGTCCAAGAAGGGTCCTGCGAAGGTGAACGTCGAGGTCAGCCTCGCTGATGAGACCTTTCTCGAATGCTTCGCCAAGGGAAACGAAAGCGTTTCCGCACTCCAGGTCAGTGCCTGAAAGGATGGCGTCAACTGAAGCGCTGACAGCGTCAGGATGGGTTCCGTGCTGGTTCTTGTTGTAGAAATTGTTGATGGCGTCGCAGTCAGTGAGGATGATGTCCTCATAACTCCACTTGTTGCGGAGGATGTCGGTGAGAAGCCTGTCGCTGCCGCAGCAAGGCTCTCCCTCGTAACGGTTGTATGCGCACATCACTTCCTGTACGTGGCCGTCAATTACAAGGGCCTTGAAGGCGGGGAGGTAGGTCTCCCAGAGGTCACGCATTGAAACTCTTGCGTCGAAACTGTGGCGCAGGGGCTCCGGTCCGCTGTGTACGGCATAGTGCTTTGCACATGCGTGGGTCTTGAAGTACTTCTTGTCGTTGCCCTGCATTCCCAGCACGGTCTGTACTCCAAGGATGCTGGACAGATAAGGGTCTTCTCCACAGGTCTCCTGTCCGCGTCCCCAGCGCGGGTCACGGAAGATGTTGATGTTAGGACACCAGAAAGTAAGTTCCGGATTTCCAGGAACATAGTTGGCGCGCATGCCAACGTTGAAGATGTCGTGATCCGAGCGGTTCCAGTTAGCGCGGGCCTCGTCAGATACGGTGTCGAACACTTCAAAGAACAGTTCGGGATTGAAGGACGATGCCATTCCCACAGGCTGCGGATAAACGGTGTAGCCGCCGGCGCGTACGCCGTGGCAGGCCTCGCTCCACCAGTTGTAGGAAGGGACTCCAAGGCGGTCGATGGATACAGCCTTGTTCATCATAAGGCCCACCTTCTCCTCCGGGGTAAGCAGGGAGATCAGGTTGTCCACCCTGGCTTCATTGGAGAGCTTTGGATTCTGGAAAGGGTACTCGTAGTTGGAACTTGAATTTGAGCATGACAGCAGGAAAGGAGTCAGGGCTGCCGCCAGCAAGAAAAAATTGAACAGTTTCTTCATTTTATCGTTTGGTTTTTTGGTTTCAGTGCGGAAACTGAGGCGTACAAAAAGCACGCTGGCACTCTATATAGAGTACCAGCGCTATTATAGTAAATTTATTGCTGAAACGCAACGATTATCTTTAGAATGTTATCTCCAGGTCCAGGTTTGCTGAAGAGTACCGTTGTTCCTGAGGATTTCTTCTGTTGCGATAGGGAGGAGATACATGGTATCGTAGAACTTCCTGTCAAGGAGGAGCTCATCAGAGTAAGTCTTGACTCCGGTGGCCTTGTCAAGGACGATCTTGATACCATGTCCCGGGCGGTTGAGCACTTCAGAAGCAATCTTCCAGCGGCGGAGGTCAAAGTACCTGTGCTCCTCGAATACGAGCTCGATGTGACGCTCGTTGTACAAGCGCTGCCTCAGGTTCTCACCTGTAACTGAATCAGGAAGGCCGGGCATACCCACGCGTGCGCGGATCTTGTTGATGTATTCGCGGCACTCGGCTTCCTTGCCAAGCTCGAATGCGGCTTCAGCAAAGTTGAGATATATCTCGCCAAGACGGAAGTGGATCCAAGGCTGCTGGTATTTCTCCTGCCAGTTCATAGGGATGTTGTCCGGTGGCATGAACTTCCTGATCTGCTGGTTGGGAACAGGGTTGTCGCTGCTCTGGCGGTAGTTGTCATATCCCCAGCTGGTACCGTCTGAAGACACCCACATCTCGAACTTGTCTCCGTGGAATATGGACTCGTCGTGGATGATACACATATCCATACGGGGATCCCTGTTGTCATAAGGATGCTGAGGGTCATATCCTGAAGCGGGGTTTATGGTCTTTACGTTGCCGTTCCAGATGAAAGCGGGCTCGCCGTTGATCATGTCGTAGTCGTCAAGGAGTTCCTTTGAAACGCCTGCGCTTCCCCACCATCCGCCATATCCGCCGTAGCGGCGGCCGATATTGTTGATAGGGAACTGGTGGCTGCTGGTAGAGGTGAAGTTCTGGGCATAAATAATCTCACTGTTCGTGCTTCCGCTGTTCTGGTTGAACAGTTTCTGGTAGTCAGGATAGAGAGAGTACTGGGTGTAGGTCTCTATGAACTTCTTTGAAGCGTCATAAGCCTTAGTCCACCTTGACCTGTCGTTTGAAGGGTTGAACAGAGGTGATGCTGCATACAGGTACATCCTGCTGAGGAGGGCCTGGCATACAGCCTTGGTAGGATGGCCGAAGCTACCGTCATTCGCTGCATAGTAGGTAGGGAGCGCTGGCATGATAGCAGCGAGTTCCTGCTCTATGAAAGCCACTATTTCATCGAATGAAGTGCTGGAGAAGGTATGGTCTGATCCCAATTCATATGACTCCAGAACCAGAGGAACGTCTCCGTAACGCTCTATCAGATAGAAATAGATGAAGGCCCTGAGGAATCTTGCCTCGGCGATGAGCTGGTCCTTGTCGTTCAAAGTGACGGTGACATTCTCCATCTGCTCCAGGAAGAAATTGATCCTGCGCAGGTATTGGTATGCCTGGTTCCAGTAGTTGAGGTTACATCCGCCGTGCCACTGGGTAGTAGCGAGGTTACCCACATTGTCCGGAGTCAGGGTTCCCAGTGCAATTACGGGTGAGCTGCCGGAATTCACGGTAACGATCTCGTCAGTGGTCTTACACATCATGTCGATCTTGAAACCGTGAGGGATGGCATTGAAGAGAGCGGTATGGTAGGCCCTGATCAAATTGGCGTCTGACCATACGGCAGCATCGGAAATGCTGTTCGTGGGCTTGATATCCAGTATCTTGTCGCTGCAAGCGGATATCGCCAGTACAGAAAGTATGATTGCAAATATCTTTTTCATAACTAAGCCGGTTTAGAACTGGATTCTTGCTCCAAGGTTAATAACACGCTGCTGAGGATAGCCGACGAAACTGCTGACCTCCGGGTCACACCATTTGATTTCCTTGGCCCAGGTCAGGAGGTTGAATCCGCTGACATAGAAACGGCAAGAGTTGAAACCTATCTTGCTCATGATTGTCTTAGGGATGGTATAGCCGAACTCGAGGTTCTTCAGAC
>JAFZRX010000002.1 GCA_017619675.1 Bacteroidales bacterium
GTGCTATTCTAGTGGCGAACATGATGGGACCGGTAATATCACCGTTCGACGTCATTCTAAGTTGAGATGGCTGATTGTAGAGGCTGCATGGGTAGCTTCACGAAAAGACCCAGCTCTGTCCGCTGCATTTGTTGAGTATTGCCGGAAAATGAAACCGAGCAAAGCAATTATCAAGATTGCGAGGCGCCTGGTCAATCGTATATATTTTGTGATGAAGCATCAGCAGCCATATGTCAACTGCTATGTCTCATAGTGCAATTGAAATCCTGTCTGGTAAACAGACTTCCTTTGGGAGAGAGTACTTAAATTCGAATGCGGCTTTGGAGTCCGCTTGTTAAAGTTTGTACCTCCCGCCTCCGTAACCTAATGCAGATACTTGCGGCACTGGCACCAGATGTCCGCTTTGGGAAGTTTGTTTACCGAGGATTTTTATGAGTCTCAAATGCATCGATCTCTACGAGACCGATGAGCGATTATTGTTTCGCTCCGAATCAGCTATTTTTCAAATACCTGATCCAGAGCGATTTATTGAAAAAGCTGAAAATATTATCAACTTTTATTTGGATTTCAACTGGGAAATCGAATTTAACAAATCGCTTTTCCCAATTCGAAGGCTTCCTGCAACTTGTTGTTGCCCACTATATCGCGAGGGTCGTTAACGCCGCCGCAGAAGAGCGTGCCTGCCAAATGGCTCTTTGAGAAGCAGTCTATCCATCCCGCCAAGCCGGCTTCGGCGCGTTTAGGCGTCTCTTCATCGTCCTCGGCAGCAGTAGTAAGCAGATATACGTCGCGGAACTTGTAGTCCAGCGGATACAGGGCGTTCAGGCGATCGATGAGCGTCTTCATCTGTCCGCTCATCTCATAGTAGTAGATGGGCGTCGCCCAGCAAACGACATCGGCCTCCAAGACCTTGGCTATGATGTCGTTCACGTCGTCCTTGATGACGCAGCGACCCAGCTTCTGGCAGGCAAGGCAGCCCCTGCAGAACTGGACATCCTTGCCCATGAGGGAAATCTTTTCAACGTCGTTTCCGGCGCTCTGGGCGCCTTCCACGAACTGGTCAGCGAGCATGTCGCTGTTCGAACCATGACGAAGGCTCGTCGAAATAACTATTACCCGTTTCATTCTTTCTATTTTTTCAGAGAATATGTGACTGTAACTGTGCCGGTGCCGAAGAATGATTTCAGCTCATCAGCGGTCTTTCCCTCGACCTTACCCAGCGGGGTATAGGACCAGCTGTTGTTTCCGTAGAAAACGCAGATATTGTTGCCGTTGTAGAGCATGATGTCTCCGGAGACTGCCGAAATCTGCTCATCGTGTCTTTCCAACGAGAATCCAAGCGGCCCGTAATGCTCAAAACCGTTGGCCCTCATCTCAACGGTTATGGATCCGGATTTCAACTTTTCGGCCAGCGCCTTGGCGGTGGCATTATCTGCCAGGGTGGCTGTGATGGTCTTGCCCCCGGCAGTGATTTCCATGGTCATAGTCTGCGTGTTCTCTTTTCCGTTCTGCTGCCCGTTTTCCTCGGGCTGTTTCTTCTCTTCCTGTTTAGCTTCCTGTTCCACCGGAGCAGGAAGCTTTTCGCAAGCCGACAAGGACAGGATGAAACAGGACAATACTGTGAGTATAGCGGCTTTCATTACTTCAGGTTCTCTTTGAAGAAGGTTTCCATCTTGTCGTAGGGAATGACTCCGGCGACATCATCATAGAGGTCGGTATGCACGGCTCCGGGGATGATGAGGAGTTCCTTGTTGTCGCCCTTCAGTTTCGCGAAAGCGCCTTCGCTGAAATAGCGGCTGTGGGCCTTCTCGCCGTGGATAATGAGCACGGGGGTCTTGATTTCGCCCGCCATGTCCAGCAAGGGCTGGTTCATGAAAGACATCGTACCGATGACATTCCAACCGTCATTGGAGTTGCCGCTGCGCTTGTGGTAGCCACGGGACGTCTTGTAATAGGCGTGATAGTCCTTGACGAACCAGGGGGCATCGTCCGGAAGCGGATCGACCACGCCGCCGGCACGCTTGTAGGTACCGGTGCGATAGTCTTCGGTGCGCTGGGAGGCCCAGGCCTGCCGCTGAGCGTCGCGGGCGGCCTCATTATCGGTGCTGCCAAAGTAGCCCTCACGCGCCACGCGGGACATATCATACATAGTGGAAGTAACCGTGGCCTTAATGCGGGGGTCAAGCGCCGCCGCGTTGATGGCCATTCCGCCCCAGCCGCAAATGCCGATGATGCCGATACGCTCGGGATCTACCAATTCGTTGGTGGATAGGAAATCGACGGCCGCAAGGAAGTCCTCCGTGTTGATATCGGGAGAGGCCATGCGGCGCGGTTCTCCGCCGCTCTCGCCGGTATAGGAAGGGTCAAAGGCGATGGTGAGGAAACCCCTCTCGGCCATATGCTGGGCATAGATGCCGGAGGTCTGCTCCTTCACGGCGCCGAAGGGACCGGATACGGCAATAGCAGCCAACTTGCCTTCTGCGTTCTTGGGAACATACATATCGGCGGCCAGTTCAATGCCAAAACGGTTGTGGAAAGTGACTTTGCTGTGATTGACGAGTTCCGATTTCGGGAAGGTCTTGTCCCATTCCTGGGTGAGATTCAGGGTATTCATATTCTTGTTCTGGTTGCAGCCGAGCAGCAGCATTGCTGCAAGGGCTATGGTTACGCGTTGTTTCATGGTGCAAAGGTAAGGGGAAATATCCAAGTTTTTGTACTTATTTTCGCTGACTTTATACCAATTTCGCAGATTTTGCTATCTTTGCAAGGTTATGAAGAAGATCCTGAAGGTCGATAACCCCAATGTCTATGCCGAGTACGTAGGTGCTCCGGTGTTGCATCCGCAGTTGGCTTTGATTAGTTATGACGAGGTGTCCCCGTTCCGGAGTAGCCTTAATAACTATGGTGTCTATGGTCTTTTTATTCAGCAGCAATTCCCTAAGTATCTGTCTTACGGCACAAAATCCGTTGTCGTAGGAGACAGCTCCATTATAGCAGTTGCACCGGGTCAGATTGGCGGAGGAGAAGACAACGGCACACCCTTGTACATCAACGGATGGGCGCTACTCTGGTCACCGGAATTGTATAAACCAGAAAATCCGTTTTTCTCCTATTTCTATACAGACTGGCTCAAGATGGGGCCCCAGGAATGGGAAAGGATATCGCTTCTTCTGGTCACGATGAGAAAGGAAATGCAGGAGAACCAGGACTCCCCGGCATTACGTAGTATCCTCATTAGCTACCTCCAGTTGATCCTGGATTACTGTCAGCGCATCTACCTTCGCCAACTTTCGCAAAAGGAAAGCGGTGAAAGCGACATCCTCAAACGCTTCCACCGCCTGCTGGTAGACTATTTCTCCAAGGGCCTGCAGCACGAGAAGGGACTCCCGACTGTGTCCTACTGCGCATCAGAACTGGCTTATTCGGCCCGCTATTTTGGCGATATGATTCACCAAGCTACTGGCGGAACCGCCATCGGCTATATCCACACCTTCGTCATCGACCAGGCTAAAACCTTCCTGATGAAAGGGCTCAGCGTAGGAGAAGTTGCCGATTTGCTTGGATTTGAATATCCGCACCATTTCAGCCGCCTGTTCAAGAAGGTAACGGGAATAACTCCGACGGAATTCTTGATGAAGTAGCTATTAACACCGGTAAACCTGAATTTACCAGTTGAAGAATCTGCATGGCAAGCGTTTTCATAAAGGTAATAAAAAAGAGGACAAATCTTTCGATTTATCCTCTGTAGTAGACCAAACACTCCGAATCTCGAACCTCGCTTTCATCGAAGGATTGCTTCAACTCCAGTCGTTCATTGAGGATATTGACCCTACCTACTCTCCAGGGAATCGATGAGATTGTCGCAAGAAGCCATCAACTGCCTGTACTTTCTGGCAGTTATCACCACGGAAATCACACAAGTGATCAGGAATAGAATCAAAAAGAATAACAGACTGCTGCCGGTGTGCCCCTGCGTATAGACCCGGATGATGATGAACACGGTCATCGCTACGGCAAGAATGGCCCCGATGATTGTGGACAGGTGATAAAACTTCTTATAATCTTTGACGTTCTTTGCCACGGTCAGTACATCGCTTTCGAGCAGATTCTGCGGGTTGAACCTTTTCCTCATCCAGAGGACGGAGACCAGGTCTGCGATTGCCCAGAGCGATACGGCTGCGGCGAACCACATCGGCCATCCGATTGCATTGCATATGACAAGAATCATCGGGATTGTGAACACGTCCATTGACATTCTTGTGGTAAGGTCTTTCCCGATGAAAGAAGCCTTTTGCTTCTGAATGTGTTCCAGAAGACCTTTGTTTACGATTCGCTGCTCGTTGAGTGTCTCCTTCAAGTCATTGAATTCAGACTTGAGTTCCTGCAGTTCTTGAGAGTTGATATCCACGGGTTCCATTGTTTTGCTAATTTAGATGTTCGACATTTGTTTTAATTGTTCTTTGATGCGAACGAGTTTGATGGAAACGTTCTTGACAGAGATGCCGAGGATGGCGCCGATTTCGTCGTAGCTCAGGCCTTCGAGCCACAACAGGATGACACTTCTGTCAGCGAGTCCGAGCGCATTGATTCTCTTGTAGAGGCGTTTGACTTGCAGGGATTTCTCATAATTGTCCTCGTAGGGTTTGATGTCCATGTCCAGGTCCACCCGGTCGCCGGCACGCTTCTGCTTCTTGTCATAATTGAGGCAGAAGTTGAGGCTGACGCGGTAAATCCACGTCTTGATATCACTTTTTCCCTCAAAGGAATCAAATCCCTGCCAGAGTCTGATCAGGATCTCCTGGAACAGGTCATTTACCTCGTCTTCATCCTTGGAGAACATATAGCAGACCGTATAGATTGTCCGCTTATACTCTTCAACGATTCTTGAAAATCTTTGCTCTTTCGTTTCCATTTCTTTTTTCGTTCTCACCCGTTAGACAACGAACCGTGGGAAAAACTACAAAAAACTGCAAGGATTGGTTATCAATACTTTATTTTAAAATAGTCCAGAAGTGCCTTGTAGTTGTCCTGGGCCGTGAGGCAAGTGTCAGTCAGATAACCGTTAACATGCCCCCATTCGCTAAGCCCACGGTAATAGAAGAATTTGAGATCATCCGTAATGATAAATGGAACAATACCGTTGGCAAGGCATTCCTTGAACATTACCAGACGCCCTACACGCCCGTTCCCGTCCTGGAAAGGATGGATGACTTCGAATTTCTGATGGAGGTCGATGATGTCCTCCAGTGATTTCTCTTTCTTGGCATTGTAAGTGGCAAGAAGTGCTTTCATTCTTTGATGGACTTCCTCTGGAGGGCAGGTGGCCTTTCCTCCCACCTCGTTGGGAAGCTTCTTATAGTCACCGACGTTAAACCAATCCTTCCGGCTGTCGGAAGTCCCGGTTTTCAGCGTGCGGTGCAGCTCTTTTATAAAGGATTCCGAGAGCCTTTCCTCTGCCCGGTCTATGATAAGATCGATGCATCGGAAGTGGTTGGTTGTCTCTACAATATCATCGACATTCACACTTTCGTCCGTGATGCCGATCGTGTTGGTTTCGAAGATATAACGTGTCTGTTCGTGGGTAAGCCTGCTACCCTCTATATGGTTGGAATTGTAAGTGAGATCGATCTGTGTCCGGTGGTAAATACCTCCACTCACTTTTCCCGCTTTTTCCTCCCTGAGGCGCTTCATAAGCGGACTAACCTTGCGTTTTCCTTTTCTTGGCAGCGGGGCGTCGGCAGGTATGTTCCAGGTCTTCCCTGAAAGAAAGGCCCCCTCCATTTTTCCTGCGCTGCACCAGTTGCGAACTGTGCGCTCAGAAAGGTTATGCAATTCTGCATATTGGCTGACGGTAATGAAATCCATAATCTATCGGCAATTTTAGCTCATATACCGATACAAATATAACATTATTTTGCCGATATCGGCAAGAATAGAATAATTCTATAACAAAAAAAGCACCTGCAATTGCAAGTGCTTTCGTAGTAGCGGGGGGAGGACTCGAACCTCCGACCTCCGGGTTATGAGCCCGACGAGCTGCCAACTGCTCTACCCCGCAGTGTTGGACTGCAAAGGTAAGCAGATTTCTTTAAAAAACAAATTTTATCATTCCGGCCGTGTCGTCCTTGGAGAAACTGCGCTGCTCGCCGGTGGAGAGGTTCTTTATCTGGATCTCTCCGCGGGCGGCCTCGTCACTGCCGTTTATGGAGATGAACGGGATGGCCTTGCGGTCCGCATAGTCGAACTGCTTCTTGAGCTTGGTGTTGTCCGGATAGACCTCGACGGCCACGCCGGCCTCACGGAGAGCTTTTGCAACCGGAAGGATATAACTCAGCTCTCCCATATTTGCGAACAGCAGGTTGGTAGAGCACGCGATGCTCTCAGGGAATTTGTTTAGACCTTTAAGGACGTCATAGATGCGGTCAGCACCAAAGGAAACGCCCACTCCTGACATGTCCGGAAGGCCGAAGATACCGGTGAGGTTGTCATACCGGCCGCCTCCGCAAATGCTTCCGATCTGGAAGTCCAGGGCCTTGACCTCGAAGATGGCCCCGGTGTAGTAATTGAGCCCGCGGGCCAGCGAGAGGTCTATCTCCACCTGGCTGTCTATGCCGGCGGCGTCTATGAGGCCGAAGAGCTCCTCCAGTTCCCGGAGGCCCTCCATTCCGGCCTGCGACTTGCCGTCCATCATCTCCCTCATACGGGCGATCTTGTCGGCGGTAGTGCCAGAAAGCTGGAGCACCGGCTCCAGCACGGCAACCGCCTCCGGGGAGAGCCCCTTGGACAGCATTTCCTCCTTGACGGCATCAAGACCTATCTTGTCAAGCTTGTCTATGGCAACGGTAATGTCAACCACCTTGTCCGGGAATCCGCAGATCTCCGCCAGTCCGGTGAGCACCTTGCGGTTGTTTATCTTAATGAGGACGTTGACATCCAACAGTTTGAAGACCCTGTCCACTATCTGGACAAGTTCCAGCTCGTTCACCTGCGAGCGGCTGCCTATGACATCCACGTCGCACTGGTAGAACTCGCGGTAGCGGCCTTTCTGGGGCCTGTCAGCACGCCATACCGGCTGGATCTGGAAGCGCTTGAACGGGAAACTGATCTCATTCTGGTGCTGTACCACGAAACGGGCGAAAGGCACCGTCAAATCATATCTCAGACCCTTCTCGCAAACCTGTGAAGTCAGGGGCTTTGACATGTCCACATCCGAAAAGGCGTCTCCGGAATTGAGTATTCGGAAGAGCAGTTTGTCCCCTTCCTCCCCGTACTTTCCCATGAGGGTCTGGAGGTTCTCCATTGCCGGGGTTTCTATCTGTGAATAGCCGTATGTCCTGAACACGGAACGGATTGTATCGAATATGTAATTTCTCTGAGCCATTTCATGCTGGGAGAAATCTCTGGTGCCTTTTGGAATGGATGGTTTTTGTGCCATAAAACTATGTTTTAGTCCGCACAAAGTTAGCATTTATTTGCGGTTTTTGTTATATTTGTGAGAATTTGGGAAAATATCGGACAATGAAACAATTTATCAAGACAGTAGTGGCCGTCATTTGCGGTCTCATCATATTCAACCTAATCCTTTTCATGTTCGGACTGGCCTTCATAGGGGCCATGGCGGCCGCCGGGAAGACGGCCACCAACCTCCCCAAGGAAGGCGTCCTCTATATGGACATGAACCAGTTCACCATCGCTGACCAGGAGTCCATGCCTGACGCCCTGAGCATGATCCAGGGCGGCTCAACCTCCTCGATAGGCATCTGGAAGGCCGTTCAGGCGATCAACGCCGCCGCCAAGGACCCGGGCGTAAAGTTCATCTACATGGTACCCGACGGAGTCTCAGCCGGCAATGCCGACATCTTTGAACTACGCGCGGCGCTGGAGAACTTCCGCAAGAGCGGCAAGGCTATCGTATCAAGGATGGACGCCCCGTCAAACGGAAGCCTCTTCCTGGCTTCCGTGGCGGACAAGGTCTACCTCTGTTCCTATGAGGGCGTGACCACGGGTTTCAACGGCATCGGCAGCCAGATAATCTACTACAAGGACCTCCTTGACAGGCTGGGCGTGAACGTGCAGCTTATCAGGCACGGCAAATACAAATCCGCCGGAGAGGTATACATAAAGAGCGAACCCAGCCCGGAGAACCTGGAGCAGAACCAGGTAATGATAGAC
The DNA here is from genome assembly GCA_017619675.1 of Bacteroidales bacterium. Lineage (GTDB taxonomy): Bacteria > Bacteroidota > Bacteroidia > Bacteroidales > UBA932 > Cryptobacteroides. The sequence continues at coordinate 8,173 of JAFZRX010000002.1, forward strand.
AGCATGTGGGAGAGTTTCGCAGGCACTATCGCACAGAGCAGGGGCATCAGCCTGGAAAGGCTCAATGAAATGATAGACAACCTGGAACTCAACTTCCCGGAGGACTTCCTGAACGCCGGTCTGGTTGACCAACTTATGACCAGGGAGGAGTGCAGGCAGAAACTCACTGACCTTGCAATGGTAAAGAAGTATGATGACATAAAGTTCATCCCCTTTGAGAATTACGTAAACGCAAAGGTCAAGGACAACCTCAGGGCCAAGAAGAAAGTGGCCATCATCTACGCCAACGGCCAGATAGTGGAAGGAACCCAGAACAGGGAGGTTGCAGGCTACCGCTTCGCCCAGATCATTTCCGACGTCCGCGCGGACTCCACCGTGAAGGCGGTGGTGTTCAGGGTGAACTCCCCCGGCGGAAGCGTCTTCGCATCGGAACAGATCAAGGCGGAGATTGACCTCACCGCAAAGGTGAAGCCTGTTGTGGCTTCCTACGGAGACTACGCCGCTTCCGGCGGATACTGGATCTCCAACAACTGCGATAAGATCTACTCCAACCCCACCACCCTGACCGGCTCGATAGGCGTGTTCAGCATGATTCCTGACCTTAGCGGGACCATCAAAGACATAGCCCACCTGAACGTGGTGACCGTGGGCTCCAACAAGCACTCCGGCATGTTGAGCATGATGTCACCTCTGGACGAAGAGGAGACGGAATACATGCAGGCCAGCGTGGAAAGGATCTACGACAGGTTCGTGAACATTGTGGCCGAGGGCCGCGGCATGGAACCGGCATTCGTTGATTCCATTGCCCAGGGAAGGGTATGGACCGGATCTGACGCCCTCAGGATTGGCCTGGTGGACGAACTGGGCACCCTTGAGGACGCCCTCAATTATGCCATAAACCTGGTAGAACCGGGCACTGACCTGAGCAAGTGGAACGTCGCTGAATACCCCAAGCCGCAAAGCCCTATGGAAATGGCCATGGAGATGCTGGGACAGTCCGCCAGGGCAAAGGCCAACGTATTCAGGGGCACCCCGCTTGAGGATGTGGGATACTCCATCCTCAGGCTTTCAAAAGACTGGAAAGACCGTAAGGCCGGCTACATAATGGCCAGGATGCCATACGAGATTATCATTAATAACAACTAATATACTTTTAACTCATTCTAACAATCTGATCTATGAAAAGAAAGTTGTTCATTTCCATTATCACAGCTGTGATAGTGATCCCTGCAGCGATACTCACTATTGCTGCATGCCAGAACGGCTCAAGACCGGAAGGTCCTTGCGACGTTTACGCCCAGGGAGGAACACCTTGCGCCTCTGCACACAGTACCACCCGTGCTCTGTTCAAGGCATACAAGGGCCCTCTCTACCAGGTAATGCGTCAGTCTGACGGCAAGAAACTGGACATTGGCATCACGCCGTCCGGAGCCGCCGACGCTGATGCACAGGACAAGTTCTGCGCCGACACTTATTGCTGGATCACAATCATCTACGACCAGGGCCCCAGCGGAAACGACCTGCAGCAGGCCCCTCGCGGAGGATTCAGCGGCCACGCAATGGGTGGATTCAACAACATCCCCGTAGCGGACTGGGCACCTGTAACCATCTACAACCAGAAGGTTTACGGTACGTTCATCGCTCCCGGTATGGGACTCCGCTGGAACGACACCAAGGGAATCGCGGTTGACGACCAGGCAGAAGGCCAGTACTGGGTAATCGCAGGTAACCACTACAACGACGGTTGCTGCTTTGACTACGGTAACGCCGAGACCGACTCCCGCGACGACGGTGACGGAACCATGGAGACCACCTACTTTGGAAACCAGACCGCATGGTATCACGGAAACGAGCCGGGTCCTTGGATCATGACAGACCAGGAGAACAACCTTGTAGGTTGCGTAAATCCTGATCCTAACGACAAGTTCTGCCCTACCCTCAACCCTGTTGAGTGGAGATTCGTTACCGCTACCGCCGACGGTGAGCCTCATCACTGGAGGTCAATGGGTGGAGACGCCCAGGAAGGCGAGCTCCGCATCTACTACGATGGAGGACGTATCCAGAATCCTCGCAGCAGCTACGACCCGATGCGCAAGCAGGGAGCCATCCTCCTCGGAAACGGTGGAGACAACTCCGTAGGATCACAGGGAACCTTCTACGAGGGCGCCGTAACCTTCGCAGGCACATTCCCTTCAGCTGAACTCCAGCAGGCCGTACAGGCCAACATTGTTGCCGCCCACTACGACGTAGAGCGCGTAACTGTTGCCGCAGAGAAGGACATCAACAGGCCTAACCGCCTCCAGACCTTCATCCCCGGCGAGACCCAGAAAGTTGCCGTCAAGTTCGTGAACACCACCGGCAAGGAGATCAAGGACCTCACCCTCAGCGTAGACGTTCCAAGCGGATGGAAGGCTGAGGCCGCCAAGAAGATCGACTATGCTGTCGCTCCCGGCCAGACCGTGATCGTTACATTTGACGTTACTTCAGGTGACAAGGAATTCAACGGTGACCTCCTTGGCGTTGCCAAGTGGGGCAAGAAGACCGAGAAGTCCATCGAGAAGGTACGCAACACCTATCCTATCAAGATCAACGAGTTCCGCATCTCCGGCGCCAACGCTACAGACTCATTCATCGAGCTCTACAACGCCGGCAACGACGCCGTTGACCTCTCAGGATGGACCGTTACCACACACAAGATCAACATCCCTGTATTCTCCAACATCACCATCCCTGCCGGAACAACTCTCGCTCCCAAGGGATTCTATGTTCTTGGACTCGCAACCACAGGCCTTGCAGTTCCCGCAGCAAAGGGTGACAAGGTTATCTATCCGCGCAGCGTAGACGGAATCAAGGCCGGCGACACCATCGAGATCGACGGAGAGAAGGCCGTTGTAGCCAAGGTTACCGCTCCCGGAAGGGATGACGCACAGGCAGACCAGAGGAACAACAACAGGGTTACCTACGGCACTCCTACCACACTGTGGCAGCCGCTTCCTGAGGGACCGGTAATCACCATCCCCGCAGGCTCAAAGAATGTTCCTGTAACCAATATCGCAGGCTTCAAGGTTGGCCAGAAGATGGCTATCGGCTACGGCGCAGAGTATCCTGCAGTTGACCGCACCATCGAGAAATATGAGGTTGTAACCGTTACCGAGGTCGGCAAGCCGGGAACACAGGCTTACCTTGCATACGATGCAAAACCGGGTGACACCAACATCAAGGTTACCTCAGTTGCCAACATCAGCCCCGGCGACAAGATCCGTCTTGACATCGCCAGCGAGGGACACGGAATCGAGTGGGTTACCGTCAAGTCAGTTGGAACCCAGTCCCAGGTAAGCTCAATCAGAGGTCCTATGCCTCTTGAGCAGGCCGGAACAGGTCTCGACCTTGAGGAACCTATCAAGTACTTCCACTCTGCCAACATTCCGTTCGCAAACAACGGAACAGGTGTTTCCTTCGAACCCGCAACCAAGTTCGACCACTCATCCAACGAGCCTGTACTGGCCCTCGTATTCGAGATCGAACTCAAGGAGGCCCTCGCAGCCGACCATCCTATTGACGCTCCTGTCATGAAGGCCGGTGCAAAAGAGGCCGGATTCCAGGGCGAGGCCAACCAGTACTACGGTGGACCTGGCTTTGCAAATGCAGGTGCAATCACCCTCCGTACCGCAAAGGGCAACGTTGCTGACGCCCTCAACTATGGTCTCATCGTTGACGCATGGTCATCAGAGGGATATCACGCTGATTCCGGACACGGACTCGGCGGAAGCCGCGTAAGGGTTTACTCCCCCAACACCAGGAACTTGCTCCCTGGCCAGACTCTCATGACTCCTAACCTCAGCTCAGGACGTTATCCTGACGGAGCAGACGCCGATGACAACATCAACGACTTCAAGCTCCAGGCTAACGGAAGCCTCGCTGCCAACGCTCCTGCCGGAGCAACCAACATCAAGGTTGCTAGCGTAGCCGGCCTCAAGCCGGGCGCCAAGCTTTATCTTGGCAATGAGGTTGCCACCATCAAGGAAGTAGGAACCGCAGGCGCAACCGTCCTTGCAGAGCGCGCTCTCTCAGGTGCAAAGGCTCTCAAAGTTCAGGCTATCCAGGGCTTTAGGGCAGGACAGGTCATCAAGATCGGCAACGAGGAAGTTACAATCGAGAGTGTAGAACAGGGCCGTCGTCCTCAGGGCATGCCTATGACTCCGGGCGCTGTAATGCAGATGCCTGCAAGCACCATCAACCTCACCACTCCTATCAGGGGATCATTCGGTGCAGGCGCACAGGTTGCCGGAACAGGTGTTACGCTCGCAGCTCCTCTCAAGGCCGCTCACGCTATGGGATCACCATTCACGGACAACGTACCTTCACCTGGTGCTCCTAACGCTTATTAGTATTCATTATGGCACAGAAAAACAGTGCTATAACGCTTAAACGGGTCACGGCGCTTCTGAGCGTCGTGGCCCTTGTTTTATGCGTTATCATGGCAATGCATTCCATTAAGGGAACCGCTATGATAGGATGCGGCGCGGGTTCTTCCTGCGACAATGTCCTGAACAGCAGATGGTCCGCCGTACTGGGCGTGATTCCCGTGGCAGGGCTTGCAGTAGGTGTTTATCTGGCCATACTTTTATGTCTGTACTTTGTCAAGGACAGGGAGCTCTCCCCCATCATCTGGAAGATGCTCCTTGTATTTGGCGGAGCCATACTGGGTGCCGCGATCTGGTTCTTCATACTCCAGAAATGGGTTATCGGGCAGTTCTGCAAGTACTGTATGACCGCCCATTCCATAGGCATCGTAGTGACGGGCCTGCTATGGTATCAGGCCCACAGGAACTGTCCCAACAAATGGAATCCGGCATTCGGGGCCGCAGGTCTCCTGCTGGCCGGATGCCTGGCCGGATTCCAGCTCCTGACCACCCCCAGGGTGGCCTATGACCACGGAATTGCGGAAGGCTCCCTCCCTGTGCTCAAGGCCTCTGAAACGCCCGTCCTGGGCAACCCTGACGCCACATACCACATAAACCTGATGTTCGATTACCAGTGCTCCCACTGCCGCAAGATCCACTTCGCGGCCAAGGAGATAGTGGAAAGGCATCCTTCGGAAATAGCCTTCGTGCTCACTCCTTGCCCGCTCAGTTACGCCTGCAACCCGTACGTTGCGGCAAGCGGCAGGGACCAGTTCGCAGGCTCCTGCGAACTTGCCAGGCTGGCGCTTGCCGTATGGTGCGCCGCCCCCGAGAAGTTTGCGGAATACGACGAATGGCTCTTCACTGCCGAAGACCCCGCAAAGGGCTGGTATCCGCGCACCATTGACGCCGCCAACCAGAAGGCGGCGGAACTGCTGGGCAGCGAGGAGCGCCTCTTCGAGACCACCCGCAACGCCGCCATCAGTTCCATTTTCTCCAAGAGTTTCGACCTGTTCGGCCGCACCACCATGCAGGGCAAGAACGGCATTCCAAGACTGGTCTACAAGTCACAGTGGATCATTCCGGAGGTAGATACCCCGGAAGCCCTGATGGAAATCCTGAATACGGTATTCGAGATACCTGTTACCTATTAGAGAAGCAGCAATGCAGCAAGGCAGGTGATACCTGCGGCCTGCAGCCATACGCGGCCGCGGGACTGGGCCTTTACGGAGTATTCCGTAGCGTCCCTGGCCAGGATCATGAACATTTCGTCCCCTGTAGGGAGTGATTTCTTGTCCCATTTCGCTATCACGGTGCCGTCTTCCAGGTAGGTCGCGCCTCCGTTGGAGCGGTTGAGGGCGACGGCCGTGCGGTAATCTGTCGTGAAGGTGCTCGTCCTCATATCCAGAGGGACACTTTCAGTATTGGCGGCTGAGATGAGGATGAGACAGTTGGCCCCGTTCATGAAGGCTTCATTGCCGGATTCAGTGATGCGGGCCCAGTCTTCAGCTGTCATTTTCTCAGGCTCATAGGCAGAATAGATGATCACCTTTCCATAGGTGGCCAGTTCATCGTAATAGTCACCGTAATCGTCCTTGAAAGAGAGGATTGGGGCGTCCTGGTCATAGTTGCCGTTAGCGCTGAAAATCTCTGACTGGGGTGCGTATGGGGTGAAGTCCACCAATGGAAGGTGGTTCTGTGAGTATACGGCAATTCCAATGATTATGAGGGCGGCTATTCCAAAGCCCACGTACCTGATCTTTCGCGGCGGCGGCATGAGCTTGAACGGCAGGAAAGCCGGGATGCAGAACACGCAGAGCACTATATTCTTGAGGAATGTCTGCCAGTGGGTCAGGTGGATGGCCTCGCCAAAGCAGCCGCAGTCCATGTCAGGGTTCTTGATGAGCAGGAAGAGCGTTATAATTGTGAAGAACGCCATCATCACCATGGTTATGAGGGCGACTATCTTGCTCCATACCCCAGCAAGAAGCGCCGCTCCTACAAGGGCTTCCAGCAGCGACAGGGCTACTGCAAGGAACCTGTCCATTCCCATCAGGAAGGTGAGATTGAAGAACTTGAGGTATTCGCGCACTATGAGGGTGGTGCCCACCGGGTCAATGAGTTTGAGAAGTCCGGACAGGAAGAAAACCAGACCGATCAGACATGCGAAGAGGCGGCGGAAACCGCTGTAGAAAGAACCCATAACTATTTGAGGCGGCTGTCAACCGCAGCCTTTATTTTGGTGAATATATCGTCCGGAGGAAGCATCCTGCCTTCCGGATCGGAACAGTCGATAATCAGGAAATCCTTGTCCAGCGAGGCCTGGCGGAGATAAATCTCCCTGACCCTTTTCTGGAACTCTATGCTGGCCTCGTGGATGTCCTGGCGGCCCTGCAGGTAACTGCGGTCGTCCCCCTTGCGGTTGCCGTGAAGGCTGGACTCCACAAATGAGATTGGAACGTCAAGGAAGATGTTCAGGTCCGGGCGCGGAAGGTCAAAGCGGCCGTATTCCGTGTTCAGGATCCATTCCCGGAGGTATTCCGCCTTTCCCTGGCTTGGCATCTTGGCGCACTGGTAGGCCACGTTTGAATACACGTAGCGGTCCAGCAGCACTACGGAACCGTCCGCCAGGAACTGCCTGATGGCGGGTGCGGCGCCGTGACGGTCCTCCGCGAAGAGGAGGGCCACCAGCTGCGGGTGCACCTTGTCTATTTCTCCGAAATCCCCTTTAAGGAAGTTGCTTATGAGTTCTCCGTAGACGGGAGCGTCATACCTGGGAAAATGAATGTATTCCAGGTTGCCGAAACGGCTCCGCAGATACTCCGCGAGCCTTTTGACCTGAGTGGATTTGCCCGCTCCGTCCAATCCTTCCAATACTACCAGCATATTTACAAATATACCCAAAAATTCTATATTTTTGCATTATGGAAGTACAGATAATGGGCATATTCAACGCCACCGGGGATTCTTTCTACGCCCCCAGCCGGTACAACGCCTCCGTATTGACCTCAGGGGCTGACATCATTGACATTGGTGCGGAATCCACGCGCCCGGGCTACAAGCCTGTCCCCCCTGCGGAGCAGTGGAAAAGGCTGGAGCCCGTGCTCAAGTCCCTGCCCGCCGGGCTCAACGTCTCCATAGACACAACCAGCGCCATGGTCATAGAGCGCACCATCGACCTGCTGGGGCGCAAGGTCATCGTCAATGACATCTCCGCGGGAGCGGACGATGCCGACATGCTCCCCCTGGCCGCACGCGAGGGCCTCACCTACATAGCCATGCACCGCGGCGGCTTCTTCGCGCGCGCCGAGGTCGCTGACTTTTTCAGGGAATGGCGCCTGAAGGCGGAAGACATGGGAGTCACGGACTGGATCCTGGACCCCGGCTTCGGCTTTGGAAAGGATGTGGCGCAGAACTGGGAACTGCTCGTGAACTTGCGCGAACTGAAAGCCCTGGGGCGCCCCGTGCTGGTGGGCGTTTCCATGAAACGCATGACCTGCAACAGCGCCCTGGTAACAGAAAAAGCGCACGATTGTGCGCTTGAGGGCGGTGCCGATATCCTCCGCGTCCATAACGTGGCGGCCGCCGCGGCCACCATCCGGAGGTTCTACTCCCCTTCTATGACGTAGACGTCTTCGTCCGGGGCGGCAAAGTGGAAGTTCTCCCTGGCAAACTTCTCCAGCGTATCCCTGTCCGTGGAAAGGTTGTGCAGCTGCTCGTCCAGCTGCGCATTGCTTTTCTGGTAGTACTCGATCTGTTTGCGCTGGCGCAGAAGGGTCATTTCCGCACCTATCCAGCGTATGAGGTTGTCCCTCATCAGGAAGGTGATGACCACCAGGAAAATTGCCGAAGACACTATTATGTAATTGACGACAGGGCTCTTTTTCATATTTGCAAATTTAACTAAATTTGTAAACTATAACCAATAAAAATATGAAGCCAACATTAGTTGTCCTTGCGGCAGGCATGGGAAGCCGCTACGGCGGTCTCAAACAGATGGACGGACTGGGTCCCAACAACGAGACCATCATAGACTATTCTATCTACGACGCCGTCCGCGCCGGGTTCGGAAAAGTCGTCTACATTGTCCGCGAATACTTCAAGGAGCAGTTCCAGGAAATAGTAAAACAGAAATACAGCAAGGTGCTCTGCACAGACGGCAGTCCGCTGGAGTTCCAGTTCGTGACCCAGGAACTTGACAAGATACCTGAAGGGTTCAGCGTGAACCCTGAAAGGGTGAAACCCTGGGGAACCGCCCATGCCGTGCTCATGGCAGCGGAGGCCGTAAAGGAGCCTTTCGCCGTGATCAACGGCGACGACTACTACGGCCGCGACTCCTTCCGCATCCTTGGAGAGTGGCTCCAGGCCCACGGAGACAGCACTGGAGAGTACTGCATAGTAGGTTTCACGCTGGAGAACACACTGTCTGAGTCAGGAGGCGTATCCCGCGGAATCTGCTCCTACGACAAGGAAGGCAACCTGGTTGACGTGGTGGAATTCCACAACATTGCCAAGGGAGAGGACGGTGTAGTGCGCGGAGACAACTCCGTCACCGGCCAGAACGAGGTCCTGGACGCGGACAACCTCTGCTCCATGAACATGTGGGGCTTCACCCCTGACTATTTTGAGAAGAGCGCGGCCATCTTCAAGGATTTCCTGGCCGCCAATTCCCAGGAACTGAAGAAAGAATACTACATCCCGTACGCGGTCGACTGCATGATCAAGGACGGCGGGGACAAATGCTGCGTGCTCAGCACTCCGTCCCGCTGGTTCGGCGTCACCTTCAAGGAAGACCGTCCGGGCGTAGTGGCAAAATTCGCAGAACTAGTTAAAGAAGGCGTTTATCCGTCACCGCTTTATGAATAAGAGAACCAAGAATTACAATTTTTACGGCAACTTCCCGTTTTATACGCCGGGTTTCAAGGGCGGCATAATACTGCTGCTCCTCTTCCTTGCAGGCGCGCTCATAGGAACCATTGTAGCCTCTATCATAGCCGCGCCTTTCGCCTCCTCTTCTCCGGAAACGGTAGTAGAGATGGTCACAGTCATTTCATATCCCATAATGTTCATCCCGCCAATGATTTACGCATCGCTCCAGAGCAAGCGCAATTCATTCTTCGATATGGGATACAAACTGGACAGCAACAACTTTGGCAGCCTGGGCCCGTGGAAAGCCGCTTTGTTGGCCACCGCTCTTGTCCTTACAGCCGGTTTCATCATCGACATCCTGGGCTACATAATGCCGGACATGCCTGATTGGCTGAAGAACGCGCTTCAAGGCCTGACAGGAGGCAATATCTGGATCAATTTCCTGTGCGTCTCAATCTTCGCCCCGTTCTTTGAGGAATGGCTGTGCAGGGGTATGATACTCCGCGGCCTGCTCAATTACAAGAAGGAAGACGGCACTAACGGAATCAAGCCGGTATGGGCGATCGTTATATCCGCCGCCGTATTCGCCGTCATCCACGGCAATCTGTGGCAGGCCATCCCGGCCTTTATAATCGGTTTGGTAATGGGCCTGGTATACTACAAGACCGGATCCCTCAAGCTCACAATGCTCATGCACTTCGTGAACAACACGCTCGCCCTTGCCATGGGCCAGATAGATTCCCTGAGCGACTACGAGTACTGGATAGAGATAATGGGACCCAAGTGGTACTGGCTGGCATTTGCGGCCTGCGCCATCCTCACATTCCTCATTATCAGGAAGTTCCTGGCACTGCCCAACAAGTATCCAAAGGGAGGCTGCGACATCTTAGACCCCAACCAGGCGATAGAAGAAGCATAGGATGGACGTTCTGAAGTTTTTGTACAGGGATTACACCTCGCAGGAGTGCACCCGGCTGGTCCCGCTTTCAGCGGGGGGCAGCCGCAGGCGCTACTTCCGCCTGAGCGCGGAGCAAGGCCCCTCCTGCATAGGCGTGATAGGCACTGACAGGGACGAGAACGCCGCCTTCCTGGCCATCAGCGCCCACTTCAAGGCGCAGGGCCTCCCCGTTCCGGAAGTATTCGCAGTATCTGACGATGGCCTGGCCTACCTCCAGGAGGACCTGGGCGACACTATCCTTTACGATGCCGTCGCCCCCGGGCGCAGGAAAGGCGAATACTCGCCTGCTGACCGCGCCCTGCTGGCCAAGGCCGTGGCCCTGCTGCCGGACCTTCAGTTCCGGGGCGCGCAGGGCCTGGACTGGAGCGTCTGCTATCCGCAGAGCGCTTTTGACGCCAGGAACATAGACTTCGACCTCAACTACTTCAAATACTGCTTCCTCAAGGAGAGCGGCGTGGAATTCAACGAGATCACCCTCCAGGACGATTTCGAGAAGTTCAAGGCTGACCTGCTGGCCTGCGCCCACGGCGACACCTTCATGTACCGGGACTTCCAATCCCGTAACGTGATGCTGGTGGACGGCCAGCCGTATTTCATCGATTTCCAGGGAGGACGCAAGGGCCCCATATATTACGACGTGGCCTCCTTCCTGTGGCAGGCAAGTTCCCGCTTCAGCGCTGAAGTTAGGGAGGAACTGCTGGGCGTCTATCTGGAAAGCCTCTCCCGCTACACCAAGGTGGACCATGCGGACTTCCGCTCCAGACTGCGCCTGTTCGTGTTGTTCCGGACCCTCCAGGTGCTGGGAGCATACGGATTCAGGGGGCTCATAGAAAGGAAAGAATACTTTGTGCAGAGCATTCCGGCCGCGCTGGACAACCTTCGCGCCCTGGGAGATTTCCCGCAGTATCCTTACCTGGACCAGGTGATAAAGGAACTGTGCAAGCCCAAGGAGAAGCCCGTGGAAGACGGACTTCTGCACATTGACATAATCAGTTTCTCCTACAAGAAGGGATTGCCGCAGGATAATTCCGGCAACGGAGGAGGATATATATTCGACTGCCGCGCGGTCCATAATCCCGGGAAATACGCCCGCTTCGCCCACAGTACAGGCAAGGACGCGGACGTGATACAGTTCCTGGAGGAGGACGGCGAAGTGCTGGTGTTCCTCGACAGCATATACAAGCTGGTTGACGCCCACGTACAGAGATTCCTGGAAAGGGGTTTCACCCACCTGCAATTGTGTTTTGGATGCACCGGCGGGCAGCACAGGTCAGTTTACTGCGCCTGTGCGGTGGAGAAACATCTGAAAGAGAAATTCCCACAGACGGTGGTAAATGTCACCCACAGGGAAATGAAATAGGAAATGAAGGCGTTTATCTTTGCAGCAGGCCTGGGAACCAGGCTCAAACCGCTCACGGACCACTTGCCGAAGGCCCTGGTGCCCGTGGCGGGCAAGCCATTGCTGTGGCACGTGATACGCAAGCTGCAAGGCGCCGGCGTGGACGAGTTCGTGATCAACGTCCACCATTACGCGGAACTGATATCGGATTACATTGAACTGGAGGATTACTTCGGGTCTAAGATAGAACTGAGCGTGGAGGAGGACCAGCCGCTGGAAACCGGCGGCGGGCTCCGCAAAGCGGCAGAATTATTGCAGGGCTCAGGGAGTTTCTTCGCTCACAACGTTGACATCATTTCCAACGCTGACCTTAAGGCGATGGCCGATTCCGAACGCCCGGACGCCCTGGCCACCCTGCTGGTAAGCCAGAGAAAGACTCAGAGGTACTTCCTGTTCGACAGGGACATGCGTCTGGTGGGATGGACCAACGTGGCCACGGGCGAGGTCCGGAGTCCGTTCAAGGACCTCCGCGTGGAGGACTGCGGCAAATATGCGTTCGCAGGCATTCACTATATATCGGAGAAAATCCTACCTTTGCTGCAGGAAATGCCGGAAAGGTTCTCCATAACGGACTTCTACCTTAAGATGGCGGCTGAGTTTCCCATCTACGGATACGCTCCGGAAGGGCTGGAGATTGTGGACGCCGGAAAACCAGAGACCCTGGAACGGGCCTCGCAAATGATTGAAAAGGGACAATGAAGGGTATATTGTCAGACATATGGTTCCCTGTAGCGTTTACGCTCACCGTGGCGGCGACGCAGTTCAGCGGCGCCGTGGCGCAGGGCGGAAGCCTTCAGCCGGCCGTGCCCGCGGCCGCGCCTGACACCGTAACCTACCCTACGGACGGTTACAAGCGCGGCTGGTCCGCGCAGGAGGCCGGCCTCACCCTTGAAATCGCGGACAGCCTCCTCAACGCCCAGGACAGCGCCTTCATAGATTTCGATGCCGTCCTTGAAGAAGAGCCCGTAGTGGAGGAAGAACCCGTGGTTCCGGAATTCGCGGAACTCGACTCCCTCCTTTCCGTGGCCGATTCCCTCCTTGCAATAAGCCTTGACGACATACACAGGGATGATTCCACATTCATAGAGGACAACATCTTCCAGCACTGGTACTCCACCCTGGACAACAGGGCCCGTAAGAGATATGACCGGGAACAGATGATTCCAATCCTGCAGGCACGCAAGGACAGCCTTGAGCAAGTCAAGGCGGATAAGAAGGCATACAAGGACAGCGTAATAAAAGCCACCCCGCGTATCCTCAGCACCTACTTCCTGCCGGACTCCATGCAGTACAAGCGCATTATCAGTTGGACTCACAGCCGTGATTTCCATGACCTCACGATACTTGACGCGGAAAGGGAGGAAGACATCAACTACCGTTTCAACGACTATCCCTTCCTGCGCAAGGACGTGAACGCCACCTGGCTGGGTACGGCGGGCTCCCCTGTCCTGTACAACAACTTCTTCAACCGTGTGTCTGAGGAAGGCGAGATGTTCTACGACGCACTGGAGCCCTGGACATTCTCCGCGGCCACCCTGCCAATGTACAACACCAAGACCCCGTACACGGAACTGGCCTACTACGGAACCCTGTTCGAGAGCGAGCAGACGGCATCCCACAACATCCACGTACTCACCACCCAGAACATCACTCCTGAGTGGAACGTGACCGTAGGCTATGACCGATACGGAAGCGAGGGAATGCTTTCCAACGAGCGCACCGCCAACAAGAGCCTCTACGCCCACACCAGTTACGTGGGCGAGAAGTATCTCCTGCACGCTGGATACATATCCAACAATGTCTCCCAGAAAGAAAACGGTATGATAGTGGACAACTTCTGGATCAGGGACACCACCGTGGACGCCCGCGAGGTGGATGTATACCTGAAGGACGCGAGCAGCAACACGGTCAAGAAAACGGTGTTCGTGGACCAGCAGTACCGCATCCCGCTGAGTTTCATAAAGAATCTGTTCAAGAAGAAGGACAAGGCCCCAGAAGTGGAGGAAGTCATCGCGGAACTGGAGGATGACCAGGAGATTGAGGAACTTGACCCCGAAGACCTCCATCCGGAGGCAGAGGAGCCCCTCGAGGCGCTGGCTGATACCACGGCTGTCGCCGACGAGGACGTCACCACCGCCTTCATCGGGCACAGCACGGAATTCACCCGCATCTACCGCAAGTACCAGGACAACATGACATCGGCGCTGGCCAAGCAATACTATTCCTCGAGGGCATACATCAACCCTACCACGGCATACGACTCCCTTGGCGTCACCAAGTTCAACAACAAGGTGTTCATACGCCTTCAGCCATGGGCCAAGGAGGCCATAGTGTCCAAACTGGACGTAGGCGCCGGACTGGACATCCTGCATTACGCCCAGGCGGATCCCACATATCTGCACGAACAGGGTTCAAAGGCATGGACTTCCGGATACCTTTATGCCGGGGCGCAGGGCCAGTTCAGGAATTACTTCCAGTGGAACGCCCTGGGCCACTACAGCCTGGTGGGCGACGAGGCCGGGGACTTTGACATCAGCGCCAACGCCCTGTTCCAGTTCTACCCGTTCCGCAGGGCGCGCACAAGCCCCATCGTCCTGGACCTTGGCTTCTCCACATCCCTTGACGAGCCTGGCTATTACGTCCAGCACATGATGGTCAACCACTTCAAGTGGGAGAACAGTTTTGACAAGATATCCACCTCCAAGTTCCAGGGAAAACTTTCTATCCCGCGCTGGAAACTCGAGGCGTCCGTGAACTACGCCCTGCTGGTGAACAACATCTATTATAACGAGCATTCCCTGGCCACGCAGAACACGGACCCCATGAGCGTGCTGAGCGTCACCCTTGACAAGGACCTGGAACTCTTCAAGTTCCTGCACCTTGACCACAGGGTGCTCTTCCAGCTCTCCTCAAAGCAGGACATTCTTCCCCTGCCCATGGTTTCCGCCAACGCCCGCTATTACGTCCAGTTCGGCATCAACGGCGACGCCATGACAATGCAGCTGGGCGCCAATGTCTTCTTCTACACCAAGTATAACCTGCAGAGATGGAATCCAAACATTGGAATATTCTACAACCAGACAGCCACGGAATACGGCAACGCCCCGTACATAGACCTGTTCGCCAACATGAAATGGCAGAACGCCTGCGTATTCGTTAAATGGGAGAATGCCGGAATGGGCTGGCCCCTGGGCTACGCGGACTACTTCAGCGCGGACGGCCACATCCGCACCCCGCGCATCATAAAGCTGGGGCTGTTCTGGCCGTTCCACCCCAACCCGGGCAAGGCGGGAGGCAACTCCTCCCACTCGCACGACTCCTCTTCAGGGTCGGGCAATACAAGTTCAAGGACTGCAAGGAGATAATCTACTGCGTGCGCATGGTCTGCGCCGGGTCCACCTTGGAAATGAACAGGGACGGCAACAGGAGCAGCAGCATTATGATGATGTAGGCGGCCAGGTCCGCGAGGAGTATCATGGGGATGTTCACCGCAACCGGCACAAAGCTCACGAAATAATTCTCCGGATTCAGTTTAAAGAAATGCGTCTTGCCCTGGATCAGGCAGAACAGCAGCGCCAGCGCGTTTCCTATGAGCATACCCTTCAGAACCAGGTTGGAAGATACCTGGAGGAACACCTTGGCTATGCCCTTGTCCGTCATTCCAAGGGCCTTGAGCGTACCTATGGTGGAGATATTGCGGAAGAGCATTATCAGCAGGCCCGATATCATGTTGAATCCGGCCACTATTGCCATCAGGAGCAGTATGAACACCACGTTGAAATCAATGAGGTCCAGCCAGTCGAAAAGTTGCGGGAACTGCCTTACAATCGAGGTGGCCATGATCCGCGGCTCGTCCTCCTGTGCGCACAGAAGGGCAATGTTGCCCAGTTCGGAAGCCTTCTCCTCCATCATGTTTGTGGACTTGTAGGCGCTTCCCAGGGTCACTTCCAGGGCGGACACCTGGTCCTCGTCCCAGTCATTCAGGCGGCGCATATCCTCTATTGGAACGTATACTATAAGGGCCTCCTCAATGTCCAGGGGATTATCGTAGATGGACACCACATTGAAGCGGCGGGCCTTGATGTTGTCTCCCACGAAATAGGTGAGCATGGCATCCCCCTCGGAGATGGACATCATCTTTGCCAGTCCCGACGGGATTGACGCGTCAAGGCTCTCCCCTTCCATCTCGACGCCCTTGAAGACCACTCCGTGGATCTCGCTCTCCTGCTTTATTATACCCGCGCGGTAGATGACGGGGGAAATGCTCTTCACGCCCTCAACGTCCAGCAACTGCTGCATATAGGACGGATTGGCGCTGACGGGCTGGTCTGAATTCAGATAACTCTGCCCTGCAGGGCCCAGGACTATGTCCCCGGAGAACGAGGACACGCCTTCCCTGATCTCCTTGCGGTATCCGGCAGAGATTGAGACCGCAAGTATCATGACAAGGAAAGAGATAGCTATGGACACCATAGCTATCTTTCCCTTGAAACGTAGTTTCCCGGCTATGAAGCGAGAAGCGTTCATCGATTACCAGATGTGAACCCTTTCGCTTTCAGGACGGTACATAGGGTCGCCTTCCTTGATTCCGAACGCGTCGAAGAAATTCTGGAAGTTGCGTACCGCTACGTTGACCCTGTTGTTGCCAAGTGAGTGAACGTCCTCCTTTGTGCGGCGGGCGATCTCCTCTTCAGTGATATTCTGGGCCCATACGCGTGCGTATCCAAGCCAGAAGCGCTGGTCTGCGGTGAATCCGTCAACCTTCTTGGGGGTCTTTCCGCCCAGTGCGTTCTGAAGGGCAGTGTAGGCGATGCTGAGTCCGCCGTGGTCAGCAATGTTCTCACCAAGGGTGAGCTGTCCGTTTGCATGAACACCGGGAAGTACTTCAACCTCGTCGTACTGTGCCGCAAGCTGGTTTGCCTTCTCGCGGAACTTGGCGTCGTCCTCTGAAGTCCACCAGTTGATCATGTTTCCGTCCTTGTCAAAGAGGCGGCCCTGGTCGTCGAATCCGTGGGTCATCTCGTGTCCGATCACAACTCCGATTGCACCGTAGTTCACGGCGTCGTCAGCGTTGGGGTTGAAGAACGGCGGCTGCAGGATGGCTGCAGGGAAGCAGATCTCGTTGGATGTAGGATTGTAGTATGCGTTTACGGTCTGAGGGGACATGTGCCACTCTTCCTTGTCCACGGGCTTGCCAAGGTCATCCAGGTTGTCCTGTACGAACCACTTGCTTACCTCGCGCATGTTCTCGTAATAGCTCTTGGAAGGATCGATGTTGATTCCTGAGTAGTCTTTCCACTTGTCAGGATAACCAATCTTGACGGTGAAGGCCTTGAGTTTCTCCTGTGCGTAGGCCTTGGTCTCGTCGCTCATCCAGTCCAGGTCAGCGATATGCTGTGAAAGGGCGGTGCGGAGGTTCTCAACAAGTTCCTTTACCTGCTGCTTCGAGCTCTCAGGGAAGTATTTGCTTACATACATCTGGCCCACAGCCTCTCCAAGTACGCCGTTAGGAACTGCCATAGCCCTCTTCCAGCGCGGCTTCTGCTCGGAAACGCCGGTCATCTGGCGGCTGAAGAAGTCGAAGTATGCATCGTAGAACTCATCGGAAATTGTTCCGCAGGCGTCCATGATGATACCAGATACCACGTAGTTCTTGAGGTCGTCCAGGCTGGTCTGTGCGAACAGGGGACCGAATCCCTCGAAGAATGAAGGCTGCTCCACGATTACCTTGTCAAGGTCAGGAAGGCCGAATGCGGCAAAGTAGGTTCCAAAGTCGAAGCCCTGGTACTTCTTGATGATTTCCTGGCTGCTCATGGGGTTGTAGGAGGCTTCCACATCCCTCATCTGGAGCCTTGTCCAGGAGATCTGTGCGAGCTGGTCCTCGAAGCCAAGGACTGAATCGGCAATCTTTGAGCTGTTCTCCTCATAACCTGCAAGTTCGAAAAGTTTTGCGAGAAGCTTGCGGTAACCTTCCTTGATGGCTGCGTTGGAAGGCTCGGTGTAGTAATCCCTGTCGCGCATTCCAAGTCCGCCCTGGCCCATGTAACCCACGTTCATGTTGGAATCCATGAGGTCTGCGGAAACACCCACGCCAAAGAACGGGCCCTGTCCCTCCAGGTGGAGTTCGGCCACTTTCTTCACGAGGTCCGTCTTGTTGGAGATGGCATATATCTCATCTATATACTTCCTTACCGGCTCGAAGCCTTCGGCGTTAAGTCTGGTGGAATCCAGGGCCATCTTGTAGAGGTCTGCAATCTTCTGGTCAACGGTACCCGGTGTGGTTTCCATTGAAGCCATTTCCTGGAAAAGTGCGTTCAGGTTCTTTTCGTTCTCTTCTGAAAGGGAATCAAAGGCGCCAAAGCGCGCGTACTCCGGACGAAGGGGATTGTTCTTTATCCAACCACCGTTGGCATACTGATAGAAATCCGCTCCCGGCGCAACGCTGAGGTCCATGTCAGCTTTGTCCACGCCTTCAACCTTGTTGTTCTGGCATGCTGCAAGGATCAACAGAGGCATCATAAATACAACTAACTTTTTCATTATATGTTTAATTTGTTTGAAACAGTCTGCGAAGTTATGAATTTTTGCGATATTTGCCATCCTTAAATGCAGGTATGGAAGGTCTTAGAACATTTTTCAGGAGAAATCCGCTGATTGTAGCCATGATAGCCGGCGTGACCATCTATCTGGTATATCACTGGATACCCGCCCTGCATCCTGCCGGCCCCGTCCTGGAAAAGGCCGTCCTGACCATACAGCCAATACTCATATTCATGATGCTGTTCCTGCAGTTCAGCCGCACTTCCCCGCACGACCTCAAGTTCCGACGCTGGCACCTGTACCTGCTCATAATCCAGACGCTCGTATGCCTCGCCAGCGCCGCCGCCCTCTTCTTTGTGAAGGGCGATGTGGCGCGCGTGCTCCTGGAGGCGTTCATGCTCTGCTGGATCTGTCCCACGGCGATAGCCGCAGGGGTGGTCACTGAGAAGATAGGAGGAAGCATCTCCGGGGTGATGTCCTACATAATCCTCATCAACCTGCTGGTTTCCATACTGATACCGCTGGTATTCCCTATGGTTCACCCCAATCCGGACCAGAGTTTCCTGTCCTCCTTCCTGACGCTGCTGGGCAAGGTATTCCCCACCCTGATCATGCCTGCGGCTGCCGCCTGGCTGATCAGGTACACAATGCCCCGCGCCCAGCGCTTCTTCATGAGGAACTATGGCAAGGCCTTCCAGATATGGCTCGTGAGCCTTTGCCTTGCCATAATAATAACGACACGTTCCATTGTGCGCAGCGAACTCCCCTGGTGGTCACTGCTGCTCATTGGACTGGTACCTGCAGTCAGCTGCCTCTGCCAGTTTGCCATAGGCCACAGGATAGGCGACAAGTTCGGCAAGGTGGAAAACATCACCGCCGGCCAGGCCCTGGGCCAGAAGAACACCACCCTGATGATCTGGATAGGCTACGTGTTCCTCAACCCCCTGACCTCCATTGCCGGCGGCATCTACTGCATCTGCCACAACCTTGTCAACTCCGCGGAAATCTCCCGCCGCAACCGCACTAACGGCTGATTATCGGCGGAGAGGCAATCAATGCGATACCGACGCAGCAAACACTCTTGTAACTATCTTTTTCATATTTCCATAATGGAATTTTTAACCGACGAGGCTCTCCAGGAACGGGATCAGTTCTCTTGAAACTGATTTGCCAAGGCGGTTCCTTCCGGGATCCGGTAGATTGACCATTGAGCTGAACACCAGGTTGCCCGCACTGTCCGCTACCTCAGCCTCAGGCATACGAGAGTAATAGATATCCTTTGCAGCGTCCCGGTAATAATAATTGAACCACTCGGTGCAGCCAAGTTGCTCCAGCACCTGCTTCTGGCCTTCACGGTCCGACCACATCCCTCCCTTATCTGCGGTTGTCACAGTTGCTATGACTTCAATCCCTTTATTGTGGAATGCCTGGTAGAAAGCCTTCAACTGTTCCATAAGCGCGATAGACGGTTCGCACCAGGGAGCCCAATACAAGAAGACCGTATACTTGTTCTTTTTTGTTATCCCCTTCATTGTAAACGGCCTTCCATTGAGGTCCACAAGTGTCCCTTCATACCATCTCTGGCCAAAGACAGGTATTTCTACATTGCTAATGTCAAAGCCATAACCGTCCTGTTGGTACAGGAGTTCCTCAAGGATATATCTGGCATCCCTGGACTGAAGGTATGACTGTGGAATCTGGCCGGACAGACGGTTCTCACAAAGCCTGAGTTCACGACCCACTTTAGCCAAGGAAGCCGGAGGCGTCCCTGTAAACCCATTTCCGGCAATATTCACTTTTTTAAGTACGGGAGAATCACCTATGCTTGACGGGATGGGACCTTCCATTTTTTCATTCATGCAGAGATTAACTTCTGCAAGGGACTTCATGCCGGCAAACACATCGGGAACGGAAGTGATGGACGTGTCGGACAGATAAAGGGTGTCAAGGTTAGTCAGCTTCTGTATGGAAGCAGGCAGCGGACCGGCCAGATCAGGCTGATAATAGAAGGAGATAGATTTGAGAATGCTCCCGAAATCGCCTATACAATCCGGTACCTGACCTTTCATCCGGCGCTTTTCAAAACTGCTGCAGCTTATATACAACTTGGTAAAGTTCACTTTGTCCTCAAAGAAGATTCCCGGCCAGGTCTTTCCCGGAATCCAGGGATCTTCCCAGTTGCGGGCGTCAACCGCCTCGTAGAACTGCTCCAGGACCTTGAACGCCTTGGTCAGATTGGAATGGATGCCCTGCGTGAAAGAAAGGACCATTGTCCTGGCGTTCTTTCCAACCTTGAACAACAGGGTAACTTTCCCCTTCCTCTTTTCATAGGTAAGGTTGGACTTGAATGTGATGACCAGGGCAGACTCCCCCAGGGAGGTTGTCCGTTTGACGGAGATCCATGGTTTGGCGGATTCCTCAACGGTTGCCTTAGGAAGAGGTAAATCCTTGAATTTGATGGTGAGTGTACCTCCTTTCTGGGAAACGGTAACGGCACGGGACCTTATGGAACTAAGGGATTTGCTGTCCAGGTTCAGGCTCTGGTTTGTACCTGTGGGACGCTGCTTTACGGGTTCAATGATACGTGACATGTGGATACAGGTTTAGTTTTGATAAATCTAGTCATTATTAATGATTTATCAAAACCTGATGCCTGTCGACGGCCTGGGTGGGACCTGATTTTATTTAAGGACGGAGAGGCGGGCCTGGGCGGAGAGACGCTCGTTTTCCGTGGGGGCGTATTTGGCCAGGAGGGCCAGGTATTTCTTTTCGGTCTTCTTGTCGTTTGTCTTGCGGGCTATAAGGACGCTGTTCTTGATGGCGGTGTAGTCGTCAGGAACGGACTTGAGGACCTTGGCGTAGCGCTTGAGGGCCTCCTTGGGATTGTCCTTGTATGTCTGGTAGTAGGCGGCCACGTCGTTCTGGAAGACAACGTTCTTGCACTTGTAGTCGATCATCTTCTGGGCGGCGTCCTTGAAGGCCTCGTAGGCCGTGGGGGTGCCTATCTGATACAGTTCGTAGCAGTACTGCTGGATGGATTCCTCGAATTCCTCCTGGGTGACAGGGTCTCCGGCGAACACCCAGGCCGGCTTTGACTTGTAATGATAGTCGATGAGGGCGTTAAGGCCCTGGGAAGTGAGGTCAGGGCTGTCGCCCTCGTAGGTGATGAGGGAGGTGAGCCTGGCCAGGCGCAGTTCCAGGTTCAGGGGGTCCAGCCTTATGGCCTGGTCCATGGCCTGGGTCGCGGTCCCGAACATGTCGTCGTCAAAGATGGTCTTCTGGAAATAGTTGACGTCCCTGTCCAGGGAATCCTTGAGGGAGAATACCGGTGGTTCGCCAAGATACTTTTCCTGGTCCATGGGCACTATAGTGGTGGATGCGGCCTTGGTATAATAGTACGCCCACTTGGCCTGGAGCATGTTTATGTCTTCAGGATAGGCGGCTTCCCATTCAGTGATAAGGGTCTCTATACCGACACCGGCGGGGCCGAGGCGGTTGGATACGGTATTGTATCTCTGAAGGAAATCTTCCGCGGTGCGCTGCTGGGCGAAGGCCCCCGCGCAAAGCGCCATGGACAGTAAAAGCAGATATATCTTTCTCATAATCAATAAATGTTCATTCTGATGCGGCGGGCCTGCGGGAGCAGGTTGTTGCAGCGGGTCCCAAGGTTCTTCACGAATCCCAGCGGATGGCCCTGGAAGCAGACCGCGAGGTATCCGAGAGGGGCTTCCGGGAGCCGTATGCTGTCCCTGTGAAGGAACGCGAGCGCCGTGTCACGGTCAAGTTCCACCAAAGGGTATGCCGTACGGTCGAACGCCAGGCTCTGCGCATAGTCACAGTCCGGTACAAAGTCCTTGCCTTTCTGCACGCCCTTGCTTATCCCTTCCTTCAGGGGACGGAGGGATGAAAGGCTGCCGCGGCGCTCTCCCCCTTCGCTCTCCTTGACCAGGGCGCCGGCCCACTGGCCTTCGCCGGGCACTTCGCCCGGCACCAGCATGTGGCCGCAGCGCGTGGTGCGAACGCCGGAGGGCGCATCGGCAGGAGGAATAATCCTGCCCCCAAGCTCACGGGCGGCCCATTCCAGGTTGTCGTCGTTCTCCTCCTCCTCGAAGGTGCAGGTGGAGTATATCAGCAGGCCGCCCTGGCGGAGGGCGGGCCAGGCGTCAGCCAGGATCCGCCTCTGGCGGGCGGCGCAGAGTTTCACCACCTCCGGGCTCCACTCCTCCATGGCGCGTTGGTCCTTGCGGAACATGCCTTCCCCGGAGCAGGGCACATCGGCCACTATCACGTCAAAGAAACTTCCGAGCGAAGCGAAGGCGGCGGGATCCACACTGGTCACCACCACGTTGGGATCGCCCCAGAGGGTGACGTTGTCGCAAAGGACGGAGGCGCGCTGGCGCATCACTTCGTTCGCCACCAGCAGGAATCCGTCTCCGCAGCGGAGGCGCAGCGACGCGGCAAGGTCCGTAGTCTTGCCGCCCGGCGCGGCGCAGAGGTCCAGGACGCGGAGGTCCTTGCCATCGGGCGCGAGCCTTCTGAACAGCTCTCCCACGAACATTGCGGAAGAGTCCTGCACATAGTAGCATCCCGCGTGGAAAAGCGGGTCCAGGGTGAACTGGAGGCGGGATTCAAGCACATAGCCGTACGGACTCCATTCAACGCGGGAGGCCCCCTGCGGGGGCTCTATCGCCTTGAAGGGATTGATCCTTATGGACACCGAAGCGGGCATCCCAAGGCAGGACAGGGCCAGTGCGTGTCCGTCCATGTCAGAACTTGAAATTGCCGTTTATGTTGGAAAGGTCCACGCCTTCCGGGGCGCGGCCTTCCGACACGGCCACAAGGCCGTCCACTATCTTGTCAAGGCCTTCCTGGATCTTTCCGCCCAGCATGGCCTTCATCATGAAGTTCAACTGCGCGGAGACTTCAATCCAGAAATCCGTCCTGTTCTCAGGGGCCTGGTCAAAGTGAAGGATTATCTCAAAATGGAAGGGAGCGTTGTCATCTTCCAGTTCTATCAGGTAATAGGGCTCCCTGCGGGTGACCTTCACCCCTAACTTGAAACCCTGTACGGTAGCCTCTATCGTGTCATAGGTGGCGGTAACCTGTTCGCGCTTGTCCGGGGGAAGCATTTGGGTAAAATTGCGCATGTCCGCAAAGCCCATGTAAAGTTCGTATGGCGGGCGCGATACGGTTCCGTGTTTGCTCTTGTATTCTGCCAACATTTTTCTATTTTTGTGCACTCGAAGACAAAGGTAGCATTTTTTCTACAATGGGTAATATATACGTAGGCAGCAAGGTCATTCTCTCAAAGGAGGAACTGGGAGACGATGTCAGGGACGTAAACGCCGCAGGCGGCCTGGTCCGCAACTTAAAAGGCGAATACCTTATGATACGCCGAAACGGCATCTGGGACCTTCCCAAGGGCCATCAGGAGCCTGGAGAGGAGATTTCCGCCACCGCCCTGAGGGAAGTGTGGGAGGAGACAGGCCTGGCCAACCTTGAACTGGGAGACTTCATATGCGAGACCCGCCACTGCTACCAGCGGAACGGCTGGGTGCTGAAGCACACCTTCTGGTACAGCATGACCTGCCTGGAAGACGCCGCCCTTGTCCCGCAGACGGAGGAGAACATCACCGCCGCCGTCTGGATGGACCGCGAGGCCCTGGAGGAGGCCCTCAAGGACACTTTCCCTTCCATCCTGGAAGTTTTTGCAAATGTGCTGTAGGAAGGTGAAACTTTTTGAGTGTCTGCACCGTATATAATTTACTTGACACTTCACCAAAATGAAATTATCTCAATTCCAATTCAGCCTTCCAAAGGACCGCATAGCCACAGAGCCCACAAGATGGCGTGACGAATGCAAACTGATGGTACTCAACAGGAAAACCGGAGAAATAGAGCACCGCATCTTCAAGGATATCATTGATTTTTTCGGAAAGGGAGACACCTTTGTCTTCAACGACACCAAAGTGTTCCCCGCCCGTCTCTACGGCAAGAAGGAAAAGACCGGCGCGGACATCATGGTATTCATGCTCAGGGAACTGAACAAGGAGCAGAGGCTCTGGGACGTGATAGTCGATCCCGCCCGCAAGATCCGCATAGGCAACAAGCTCTACTTTGGCGAGGACGACAGCCTGGTGGCCGAAGTCATCGACAACACCACCTCCCGCGGAAGGACCCTGCGTTTCCTTTACGACGGCCCGTACGACGAGTTCAAGAAAGCCCTGTTCAGCCTGGGAGAGACCCCGGTGCCCCTGTTCGTGAAGGACAAGGTGACCGAGGCTGACAAGGAGAACTTCCAGACCATATTCGCAAAGAACGAGGGAGCGGTGAGCATGCCCGCCGCAGGCGCGCATTTCAGCCGCGAACTGTTCAACAGGATGATACTCAAGGATATAAACAAGGCGTTCATCACCGTACACATGGGTATAGGACAGTTCCGCAAGGTAGACGTGGAGGACCTTTCCAAGCACCGCATGGACGCTGAGAGGATGATCATCACGGAGGAGGCCGCACAGATAATCAACTCCACCAAAAAGGCCGGACACAAGATCCTGGCCGTGGGAGTCACCACCATCAGGGCCCTGGAGTCCTATGTCACCACGGACAAGGAGGTCAAGGCAAACGACATGTGGACCAACAAGTTCATATTCCCTCCATACGAGTTCTCAATTCCGGACGCAATAGTTTCCAACTTCCACATGCCTGAGTCCACAATGCTCATGTCAGTGGCCGCTTTCGGAGGATTCGAGAACGTGATGAAGGCCTACAAGGTGGCCCTCGAGGGAGACTACCGCTTCGGTCCTTACGGAGACGCCCTCCTGATTATCTAGAAGTTCACATAAAGATTTGACTAACTATCCGTGTAGCGGTTTCTACACGGATAGTTTTGTTTATATTGGGCGCCTAAACTTAATACTATGGAAACTACAGACGAGAGGGTTGCGTTCTGCACCCTCAACCGCATTTTCGGATTCAAGCCGGCGCTGGCCCGCTGCCTGGTGGAAGGGCTGGGCGGAGCCATGGCGCCCTTCCGCCTCCGCGGGCGGGAACTGCGGGACCTGTTCGGTCCCTTCACGGAATACCCTGACAAGATCAATGACGATGAGTTGGAGCGCAGCCGGAAGGAACTCCTCTGGCTGGAGGATCGCGGATACTCCTTCCTGACACTGGACGATTCTCACTACCCCAGGGCGCTTTTCGAGTGCCCGGACGCCCCCATGGGGCTTTACCTGCGCGGCAATACGCCCCCGGAGAGGCTGTTCAACACCGCCACGGCGGTGAGCATCGTGGGCACCAGGGACGTTTCGCCGTACGGCAGGGAGTGGACCGCGCGGATCACGGAGGCCCTGGCCGACGCCGTCCGGAGGCCGGTGATAGTGAGCGGCCTGGCCATGGGCGTGGACGTATGCGCCCATGCCGCCGCCCTGGAGCACGGCCTCCCCACCATAGGCGTGATGGCTACCGGGATAGACGGCGTGTATCCTTCCGTGCACCGCGGCATCGCCTCCAGGATGGCGTCCACGGAAGGGTGCGCCCTGATAACGGACTATCCGCCGGGAACGCGCCCGCAGGCCATCAACTTCCTGCGGCGCAACAGGATAATAGCGGGGCTGTCGCTGGCCACGGTGCTGGTGGAGTCCAAGATGGAAGGAGGCGGAATAATCACCGCCGAACTGGCCTTCGAGTATGACCGGGAGGTGTTCGCCCTGCCCGGCAGGGCCGACGACGTGCGCTCCGAGGGCTGCAACAGGATTATCCGGAGCAAGATAGCGGAGCCCCTGACGGATCTGCCGGGCTTCGTGTCGGCCCTGGGGCTGGGCGTGCTCACGCGCCGCAGCAAGGCGTTGCTCTCCGAGGAGATCAACCGCCTGTTCGCGGCGCAGGTCAGCCCGGAGGACCTGGCCCGCCTGCAGCAGGTGGCCGCGCTCATCAAGTCGAAGCGCGGGATAGAGATCGAGGACATCGCCGCAAAGTGCGGGATGGAATACAGGGACGCCCTCCTTTACACCGGGATGCTGGAGGGCGAAGGAATAATCTACACGGACCTGCTCAAGCGCTGTTCAATCGTCTTCAAAAATGCTTAACTTTGTAAGTTATGTATTACATAGACACCCATACGCACAACTCGGACGCGGCTTTCGCGGGAGAAGAGGACGCCGTTATCAGGCGCTGCCTGGACGCCGGCGTCCGGATCCTGCTCCAGCCGGACGTGGATTCACGCGAGCGGGAGGCCATGTTCGCCCTCTGCAGGCGTTGGCCGGGTGTGCTCCTGCCAATGCTGGGGCTCTACCCCGGATCCGTGGACAAGGACTGGGAGAAAGAGATAGAACTGATGCTGCAGTACGCCTCTGAGAAAGTGGTGGCGATTGGGGAAATTGGCCTGGACTACCACTATGGCAAGGAGTTCAAGGAGGAGCAGAAACTGGCGCTGCGCTGGCAGCTTGAGTGGGCCGCGGGCCTCGGCCTCCCGGTGAACATCCACCTGAGGGAGGCCACGGAAGACTTCTTCGCGGTCCTGGACAGCTGCAAGGCGCTGCCGCGGAAGGGCGGCATGCACGCTTTCAGCGGCAGCCCCGAGACCTTCCGCCGCCTCCAGTCCTACGGCGAATGGTACGTGGGCATAGGCGGCGTGGTCACCTTCAAGAACGCCTCGTTGGCAAAGACGGTGGAAGACATCCCCCTGGAGCGCATCGTCCTGGAGACTGACGCGCCGTACATGGCACCCACTCCCCTGCGCGGGACCCGCAACGACAGTTCCAACCTGCCCCTGGTGGCCGCCAAGATTGCGGAAATCAAGGGTGTCACGATAGAAGAAGTGGCGGAAACCACAACCGCCAACGCAATAAAACTGTTCAACCTATGAACCTGAACCAATCAAAAGCGTCCATCCTGCTCATCTACACGGGAGGAACCATAGGGATGAAGGAAGACCCCGTGGACAAGGCCCTGCGGCCGTTCGACTTCGACCAGATTCTGTCGGAAGTCCCGGAACTGGGCAAGTTCGCCCTGAAGATAGATTCCTACACCTTCGACCCGCTCATCGACTCCTCAGACGTGGAGCCCGGGCTATGGATAGCGCTGGCCAAACTCATTGAAAAAGAGCATGACAACTACGACGGCTTCGTGATCCTTCACGGCACGGACACCATGGCCTACTCCGCATCGGCCCTCAGTTTCATGCTGGAAGGCCTGGACAAGAGCGTAGTCTTCACCGGAAGCCAGCTGCCCATAAGCACGCTGCGCACGGACGGCAAGGAGAACCTTGTCTCGGCGGTTGAGATCGCCTCCGCCAAGGACGCGGAAGGCCGCTCGCGCGTGCCGGAGGTGGCGGTTTTCTTCGGCTCGCAGCTGCTTCGCGGAAACCGCACCACCAAGGCTGACTCCTCCAGTTTCAGCGCCTTCAAGTCTCCCAACTGCCCTCCCCTTGCGGAAGCGGGCATAAAGATAGTCTACAACGACGCCATCATCCGCCGCCCGGCGCCGGGTGAGCCGTTCAGGATCAACACGGACCTGGACACTGCCGTGTCCGTCCTCAAGATCCATCCCGGGATCACACCCAGCCTGGCTGAATACTTCCTCTGCGGCCCAAAGACACGGGCCTCCGTGATAGAGACCTACGGTTCCGGAAACGCCATCTCAAAGCCATGGTTTACCGATATCGTGAGAAAGGCGGACGGGATGGGCAAGGTACTGGTGAACGTCACGCAGTGCATGGGAGGCTGCGTCGACATGGACCTTTACGCCACGGGAAAATCCCTCAAGCAGGCGGGCGTGGTGTCCGGTTATGACATTACCACGGAGTGCGCGCTGGCCAAACTGTTCTACCTTTTGGGCAAGTATCCGGACGCCTCAAAAATAAAATCAAAGCTTGATGAAAATCTAAGAGGAGAAATCACAAAATAAAATTGATAAATGAATTTTTTTTGCTAAATTGCACCGGATTTCCAGACCCTGTCCGGATAGTTTGACGCACTGAATATTATAACTACTTAATATATTATTAATTAAAATCACAAAAGACGATTATGAAAAAGATTTTCATGTTGTTAGCAGCCGCAGCCCTCATGCTCGTTTCTGCAAACATCGCCTCTGCTCGCACAGAGCAGATCGTTGCCCCTCAGGCAGCAGAAGCTGCAGATAGCGGCGAAATTGATCCGTTCAATGTAAAGTCTGAGGTTCCTCTCCATCAGGCTCTCAAGACCAAGTTCATCGAGGGTGGTGCAGGATTCATGTCCCTCATCATCATCTGCTTGATCATCGGTCTCGCACTTGCTATTGAAAGGATTCTTTATTTGTCATTCTCAAAGACAAATGCCAAACGCCTTGTCGCAAAGGTTGAAAAAGCTCTCGAGGAGGGCGGAATCGAGGCTGCAAAGGACGTTTGCCGTAATACCCGCGGTCCTATCGCTTCTATCTTCTATCAGGGACTCCTCCGTTACGACCAGGGCCTTGACGTTGTAGAGAAGTCAGTTGTATCCTATGGCTCCGTTCAGATGAGCAACATGGAGAACGGTCTTACTTGGATTTCCCTCTTCATCGCCATCGCTCCTTCACTCGGATTCCTTGGAACCGTTATCGGTATGATCCAGGCCTTCGACGCCATCCAGGCTGCTGGAGATATTTCTCCTAACGTTGTTGCCGGTGGTATGAAGGTGGCCCTTATCACTACCGTAGGAGGTTTGATCGTTGCTATGATTCTTCAGGTGTTCTACAACTACATCCTCAGCAAGATTGACAATATCACCATTGACATGGAAGATGCTTCAATCAGCCTCATCGATGTACTTACAAAATACCAGAACAAGTAATTATAGTTTAGACTTTCATAATGAAAAATTATAGCAAAATATTCAAATGGTTGATGATCGCGCTGATTGTTGTCAGTGTTGTCCTCCTTGTCCTTGGATTCGTAAAGGGCTTCGAGGCCAATGACGGCGCAGGCGTAGAGAATCTGCTGAGGTGGGCTTACGTAATGCTCGGCCTTGCAGTTTTCGCCGCCATCATAGTCAGCGCCATAGTAGGCTTCATCAACAATCCGAAGAGCGTCATTAAGCTCCTTATCGGTTTGGTGGCCGTTGCAGCCGTTTGCTTTGTGGTATACCTGGTATCCAAGGGCAACCCTGCAGTAGGCCTTACAGTGGACCAGCCAAGCGCATCAACGCTTAAGTTCACTGACACTATCCTCAACCTTACCTACCTTGTCGGCGGCGTTGCAATCGCTTCCATCATCCTCGGTGAGGTAATATCGGCTATCCGCAATAGAAAATAGATTAGGTTATGGCTAAAAAGAAAACACCTGCGATTAATTCGAGTTCAACGGCAGACATCGCGTTCCTCCTTCTGTGCTACTTCCTCATGACCACAACCATGGGATCACAGACCGGTCTGTCACGCCTTCTGCCCCCTATGCCTGATCCTAATCAGAAAGTTGAGGACCAGCAGGTTAACCGCCGCAACATTATCGTTGTCAGGGTTAACGCAGCAAACAACGTTCTCGCCGGAAGTGAACCTATAGCCGTAAGCCAGCTCAAAGATAAAGTAAAGGAATTCCTCACCAACCCTTATAACGATCCCAATCTTCCTGAGAAGACCCCGACCGACATTGAGGGATTTGGTACCTACAACGTTTCCAAGGGAGTTATCTCACTGCAGAATGACCGAGGAACAAGTTACTACCAGTACATTGCCGTACAGAACGAGATCGTAAAGGCCATTGACGAACTTCGCGACGAGTTCTCATACAGCAACTACGGAAAACCTTTTATCAGGCTCACCGACGACCAGCAGAGCATTGTCAAGAAGGCAGTGCCGCAGAACATCTCAGAGGCCGAGCCTAAGGATGTATCCAAGAAATAATCATCAAGGAGGAAAAGTTATGTCAAAATTCGGTGGAAGTAGAAATAACAAAGAGGTTCCGGGAATCTCCTCTGGATCTCTTTCCGATATCGTGTTCATGCTTTTGTTCTTCTTCATGGTTACAACACAGATGCGTGAAAGCGAGAACAAGGTTGTCATCAAGCTTCCTGAGGCTTCACAGTCTGTAAAGCTTGAGAGAAAGGACCTTGCTTCATACATCAACATCGGTACCCCTACCAGGCAGTATCAGGCCCAGTACGGTACAGATGCCCGTATCCAGCTGAACGACTCTTTCAAGACCACGGATGACATCCGCGACTTTATCGCCGCAGAGCGCGAGAGTATGAGCGAAGGCGACCGCAACTTCATGACAACTGTCATCAGGGCGGACGAAGACGTCAGAATGGGTATCATTACAGATGTTAAGCAGGAGCTCAGACGCTGCTCCGCGCTTAGGATCATGTATCAGGCCCGAAAAGCTGCAGAATAAAACTGCAACTTACCTTATATTCTAAAAGGCCGCGAGCTTACTCGCGGCCTTTTGAATGAAACAATTTTTAAATTATGGAAAGGACAAAGATCAAAGAACTTTTACTTGCCACGCCGGGACAGAAGGTCCTGGCAAAAGGATGGGTCAGGACCAAGAGGGGCAACAAGGAGATTGCCTTCATAGCCCTCAATGACGGTTCCACCATCAACAACATACAGATAGTAGTGAACAAGGCTGAGATAGACCCCGCTGTCCTGGCCAAGGTTACGACAGGCGCCTGCATAGGCGTTTGCGGAGACCTTGTGGAGTCCGTGGGAAGCGGACAGGCAGTGGAGATCCAGGCAAGTGAAATTGAGATTTACGGGGAATGTGACCCTATGCGCTACCCTCTCCAGAAGAAGGACACCTCCTTTGAATACCTGCGCAGCGTCGCGCACATGAGGATGCGTACTAACACATTCGGAGCGGTTCTCAGGATAAGGAACCAGATGGCTTTCGCAATCCACGAGTATTTCCACTCCAAGGGTTTCGTGTATATCAACACCCCTATAATCACAGCGTCTGACTGCGAGGGAGCAGGCCAGATGTTCCAGGTGACCACACTTGACCTGGAGAACGTTCCAAAGAACAAGAAGGGCGGAATTGACTTCACCAAGGACTTCTTTGGGAAGCAGACGTCCCTTACGGTGAGCGGACAGCTTGAAGGCGAACTGGGAGCCACGGCCCTGGGAGAGATCTACACCTTCGGCCCCACTTTCCGTGCCGAGAATTCGAACACCCCAAGGCATCTCGCGGAGTTTTGGATGATTGAACCGGAGATGGCTTTCTACGATATCAAAGACAACATGGACCTGGCGGAAGATTTCATCAAGCATCTGGTGAAATACGCCCTTGACAACTGCTGGGACGACATCAAGTTCCTCAACGACCGCTACGACAACGAACTTATCGACCGCCTCAAGAGCGTGATAGGTACGGAATTCGTACGTCTGGAGTACACTGAGGGAATCAAGATCCTGGAGAAGGCAGTGGCTGACGGAACACAGTTCGAGTATCCGGTATCCTGGGGCATCGACCTCCAGAGCGAGCACGAGCGCTACCTGGTGGAGAAGCACTTCGGCAAGCCGGTAATCCTTACGGGCTATCCAAAGGACATCAAGGCCTTTTACATGAAGCAGAACGAAGACGGCAAGACCGTACGCGCAATGGACGTGCTGTTCCCCAAGATCGGCGAGATCATCGGCGGATCGGAGAGGGAGGCTTCCCTTGAAAAACTGGAGAAGAGGATTGACGAGCTGCACATGAGCCGCACCAACCTGGAGTGGTACATTGACACCCGCCGCTTCGGCTCCTGCCCCCACAGCGGCTTCGGACTGGGATTCGAGCGCCTGCTGCTGTTCGTTACGGGAATGCAGAACATCCGTGACGTGATACCGTTCCCACGTACACCTAAGAACGCAGATTATTAACAGATATGCTAGTAATTGGAATAGCCGGAGGATCCGGAAGCGGCAAGACCACCGTTGTAAAGGCCATTTGCGAGAAACTTGACAAGAAAGTCGTAGTTATCCCTCAGGACTGCTACTACAAAGACTCCAGCGACCTTACGGACGAGGAAAAACGCGTCCACAACTTTGACCACCCTGATTCCATAGAATGGGATCTCCTGTGCAGCCAGCTGAAGGACCTGAAGGCGGGCAAGACCATTGAGCAGCCTGTCTACTCCTTCATATCTTGCACCAGATCAAAGACGGAGAAGACCATTGTCAAGCCTGCGGACGTTATCATCATTGAAGGCATCCTCATTTTCACCTGCAAGCCCCTTCGCAACCAGATGGACATAAAGGTTTTCGTGGACGCCGACGACGATGACCGCCTGATGCGCGTGATGGAAAGGGATATTTCCGAGCGCGGCAAGGACGTGCATTGGGTAATAGAGCGTTACTCACGCACCGTAAAGCCAATGTATCTGCAGTTCATTGAGCCAAGCAAGCGCTACGCGGATATCATTATCCCTCAGGGTGGTCACAACAAGGTAGCCATTGACATGCTCACCGCAACGGTGGAACAGTATCTTAACAAGTAAGCCATAAAGTGCGTTTACACAAGGAAGACAGAGCCGGGATATACGGCACCGTGATATTCCACCTCGCGGTGCTGGTTATCCTGCTGGTCTGCCAGATCGGCTATTCCCTGCGGGGGGAAAACTCTTTCATACTTGATTTTTCCAAACAGGAAGAAATAGAAAGGATTCAGCAGGAGGAGATGTTCAAGGAGGATATCTCCTCCCGCATTGATGAACTGCTGGCCGCGTCTGCGGCCGGACAGATCAACGTGCGCAACATTGCCGTGGACAGGGGCGCCCTGCGCGACGACCGCGGCACTGATGCGCAGAAGTTGTATGAGGACGCCGCGCGCCTACAGCAGGAGCTGGAGAGCGGCTTCGAGCTGCCCAAGCCGGAGGACGGGCTTGCAAGCGTGCAGGAGGTCACTCCTGCGGCGCAGGACAAGCCCAAGGCCGAGACGCAGGAATACCAGGGCCCGTCCGTGGTCTCCTATTCGCTGGACGGACGGAAGGCCAGCCACCTTTCCATCCCCGCATACAGATGCATGGGAGCGGGAATGGTAACGGTTATCATTACCGTAAATCCAAGGGGTGACGTCATAAATGCAAAGGTCCAGGAAGAAGCATCTTCACCGGACCAGTGTCTCAGGGAATTCGCCGTCAGGGCGGCGCGTCTCTCAAAGTTTTCTTCTTCTACCAGCGCTCCTGACAGGCAGATGGGAGATATCATCTACCAGTTTATAGCGCAGTAGCCACATCTACCATATCGTCTATATCCAGATACAGGTGATAGAACGCCTGGTCTCCAAGTTTTGAATAACGGCCTACCAGGGCCCTTATCTGGGGCATCATATAGTACTCGGACGCCTCCCACTCCCCTTCTGCCGGAACCAGTTCGTCCTTGCTTGCGGCAAAGTCCAGGAACGCCTTATCAAGCTTGTTGGCGTCCAGGTACTTGAGCAACTTGCCGTAATCGTCTATCACGCTCAGCTCGCGCTTATGATTGTCAAAGAAGTACGAGGCAAAGCGCATCGGAGTGGCTTTCCTGGAACAGTTTGAATAGAATGTGGAGGCCTTGGTTGTGTCCAGCGGCACGAATACGTCCGGGACAATTCCTCCGCCGCCGTATACGGCCCTGCCGCCAACGGTGTAGAACTCTTCGTCCTTATTCACCTTTATGCTGTCCGCGTCGGTGAGCTCGCCGGTCTCGTATCTCTTGTAGATATCGTACTGATAATCATCGGAATACGGCTTCTGGATGCAGCGTCCGGACGGGGTGTAGAAACGGGCTACGGTGAGCCTGATTCCGGAACCGTCGCTGAAATAGATAGGCTCCTGTACCAGTCCCTTTCCAAAGGAACGGCGGCCCACTATCAGGCCCCTGTCGTTGTCCTGGATGGCTCCGGAGAATATCTCGCTGGAGGAGGCGGTGCCTTCGTCAATCAGGACAGTGAGTTTCACGTCCTTGAGGATGCCGCGGCCGTCAGCCTCGTAGGTTTCCCTCTCGCGGTGAAGACCTTCCATATACACGATGTTCCTGCCCTTCTCCAGGAAGAGGTTGGAAAGGTTCAAGGCCTGGTCAAAATAGCCTCCGGTATTGTCCCTGAGGTCAAATATCAGATAGGTCATGCCCTGGTCAAGCAGGTTCTTGCTGGCTGTAACGAACTCCTGGGTGGTTGTCCTGGTGAATTTCTCCAGTTTGATGTAACCTGTAGTGTCATTGATCATGAATGCGGCGTCCACGCTGTTTACAGGTATCTTTCCGCGGGTTATCTCAAACGGGATCACCTCTCCGTCACGCATTACGGTAACGGTAACCTTTGTTCCGGCCTGGCCCTTCATCCTGGCAACCATGCTGTCCTGTGGGAAATTTACACCGGCTATCACTTCCTCGTCCACTTTCAGGAGCCTGTCTCCCTGCTGGAGGCCTGTCTTGTCAGACGGGCCGCCGGCTATTACCTCCATTACAATGGCTGTATCGTTGGGAACGTTGAACTGTATGCCGATGCCGTCGAATCCTCCTGCCAGTTCGGTCTCGCTCTCCTTGAGCGTAACCGGCGGAAGATACATGGAATGCGGGTCAAGGGCGGAAAGCGCCGCAGAGGCGGCGGCCTCAGTCACTGAATTGTAATCTACGTCTTCTACGTAGTTCTCGCTGATCTGCTGCAGGATGAGTTCCAGTTTCTGCCAGTCGTCATGGCTGACGCGCAGTTTCTTTTCCCTGCCTTGTATTGCATTGACTGTAACGGCCAGCATAACCCCCAGGACTATGCCCAGCACGGCCGTTATCAGGGCTGTGTTCTTCTTCATCTTCTCTAATCAACTTTTTCCACCTCTATCCCTGCCCTCTTCAGAAGGTCTATTCCGTCCGTAAGGCGATACTCATCGCGATACACCACCCTCTTGATTCCGGCCTGGATGATGAGCTTGGAGCACTCTATGCACGGCGATGCGGTCACGTAAAGCGTGGCGCCCTCGCTGCTGTTGCCGCTCATGGCAACTTTTGTGATGGCATTGGCTTCCGCGTGAAGCACATACGGCTTGGTAATGCCGTTTTCGTCCTCGCAGACGTTCTCGAAGCCAGACGGAGTCCCGTTGTAGCCATCGGAGATTATCATCTTGTCCTTGACGATGAGCGCACCCACCTGGCGGCGCTTGCAATAGGAATTCTGCGCCCAGATGGCGGCCATCTGTATGTAACTGTGGTCGAACTTGTTCATCTTAGTTTCTCTGGTAAAGGTAACGTTTGATACTCTTCTTTGGAGTACGCTCAAAGTCTTCGGGAAGGAATTCCATACGCTTGATTCGGGCGTAGTTGGGAATTTCTGAATTGATTTCCGGCAGGGCCTCCTCCAGGCGCTTCTTGATCTGGTCGGGGGTCATTCCGTCCAGGCTGGCCTGATGGTAATCCGGATAGATAAGGGCAACAAGGGCGCCGTTATC
The DNA here is from genome assembly GCA_017619675.1 of Bacteroidales bacterium. Taxonomy (GTDB): domain Bacteria; phylum Bacteroidota; class Bacteroidia; order Bacteroidales; family UBA932; genus Cryptobacteroides. Next base: position 43,699 of record JAFZRX010000002.1, read on the forward strand.
CTCTATCACAAGTGAATCAGTAACGTAATTCACGTTATTGATGACTGATTCCAGTTCCTCAGGATAGATGTTCTGGCCTGAAGGGCCCAGGATCATACACTTGCTGCGGCCTCTGAGGTACAGGAATCCGTCTGAATCTATCACGCCCATGTCTCCCGTACGGAACCATCCGTCTTCCGTGAAGGAAGCGGCGGTAGCCTCCGGGTTCTTGTAGTAACCAAGGAAAACATTGGGTCCCTTGACCTGGACTTCTCCCGGGATCTTGCGGGGATCCTCTGAGTCTATACGGATCTGGCAGTTGGCGATGGCCTTTCCGCAGGAGCCAAGACGGGTCTTGTACCATTTGGCGTAAGATATAAGAGGGGCGCACTCCGTCATTCCATAACCCACCGTGAACGGGAACTTGATGGAGCGGAGGAATTTCTCAACCTCAGGATTGAGTCCGGCGCCTCCCATGATAACTTCTTCGAAACGGCCGCCAAAGGCGTCTATCATACCGTTGCGGATACGCGTGCGGATAACCCTGTTAAGGATAGGAATCCTCATGAAGGTCTTCCTGCGCTCCACAAGCGGCTTTATCTGGGTCTTGTAAACTTTCTCGATGATGAGCGGAACTGCTATGATGATGTCAGGCCTTACGTCCTGGAGCGCGTTCATGATGATCTTGGGGCTTGGAACCCTGGTAAGGAAATGGATGTGAGCTCCAATGGTCAGTTCGAACAGGCATTCGAACAGAAGGCCGTACATATGGGCGGACGGAAGCATGGCGACAACCTCCGAGTAGCAGTTCATCTGAGGTTCGGCAAACTCTCCGGCAAAGTGGATATTGGCGTACAGGGCCCTGTAAGGGAGCATTACGCCCTTGGAGAAACCTGAAGTTCCGGAAGTATAGTTGATCATGGCCAGTTCTTCAGGCTTGTCCTTGTAGTAATTGATGTCATCCGGGCCGAATCCGCCAGGATATTTGGCGGAGAAGTTCGCGGAAAGGTTCTTGCGCACGTCCTGCAGGTAATCGTACTTGGAGTACAGGAAGTTAAGGGTGTTCATCTGCACCACAACCGCCAGTTCCGGCATCTCGGACTCGGAGAGGCCTTCCCAGATGACATCGTCAACGAAAAGCACCTTGGCTTCCGAGTGGTTTACCAGATAATGTATGTTGCCTGCCTTGAATTCGTGAAGGATGGGCACCGGAACGGCTCCATAAGTGGATGCCGCTATGAAACTTACCGCCCAGTTGGACTGGTTCTTGGAACAGATGGCCACCTTGTCGCCTTTCTGGAGGCCGCAGCCCTCGAAGCAGAGGTGTATGAGCGCTACGCGCTGGGCCACTTCCGCATAGGTGAGGGTCACTCCCTGGTAATTGGAGAGGGCGGGCCTTTCCCAGTTCTCCCTGAAGGAGGCTTCATATAATTTGTTTACCGATTTGAATTCCATTATTGCTTGAGGGAATTAAGCGTTTTCCTGTCTTTAATCTGCTCACCGCCGTCAAAACCGAAGTACAAAGTATCCCGGGTGGTGGTGACTTTCCAGTATTTCTGCCCTCCGGCCTCGACCAGCTCGGGCAACTTGATGATTACGTCCTGCGCGGTGATTCCCTGCCAGGAGGCGGGTTTCTGGCCGTGGAGGTTATACATCTCAAGGGTGTTGTCCTTATGGAGGACCATTACGGTGTATCCCTTTGCCCCGGTGAAGTCATAGACTTCAGGGCCAAGGAGGATTTCCTTGCCCAGGTCAACCGGGAATCCTGCCACGAAAGCGCCTGTGCGGCTTATCATATACAATGAACTGCCGGCGCCGAACAGGAACTGGATCTTGCCGTTATTGTAGTAGTCTACGTCAGAGACGTAGCCGCAAATCTTCTGTTTGAAAGGAACGCCCCAGATTCCCTTGCCGTTCTCGTCATTGAGGCAGAGGGACAGCTGGGCGTTCTGGTAGAAGGTGTTCTTCTTGCCGTTACCGCTGTTAGTGACCTCGAACGGTCCCTGAGGGATCTCGACCACGAGTTCCGGGGTCCTGTTGGACTTGACCACGGCGGACTTCACGTCCATCTCCAGGCCGGAGCGGGTGTAACGCAGCAACTTGGTATCGTTGGAGGTGTAGTACATGGTCAGCAGGCAGTCCTTGGAGGCCAGCTGGTCTCCCAGCAGCTCTTCAGAGGCTGCTGCGGACAGCAGGTCCTCAAGGGCGGCGCGGCTTCCGGAAAGCGTCCAGTTGCCTATGGCAACGCTGGCGCTTTCATCAGCCAGCGCAAAGAGGTCGCCGAACTCGCAGGCCGCGAAGGAGGCGTACGGGTAGCCGTCTGCTACCGTCTGCTCCTTGGCGGCGGCCCCTCCCCGGCGCACCGCGTTCACCGTATGCACTGTGCCGTCGTCCAGTTTCCAGGAAATGGTGGCCACTTCCTGGATGTCCTTGGCCCACTGCTCGGGGGTAGTCCCCGCCGCGGTGCGAAGGCTTTCGGCCAGTTGCTTGTTTGCCGACAGCCTCTGCGTGGCGTCAAGGTACTTCTTGTATGCGCTGCGGTAACTCTCTGTCTTTGAAGGCGAAAGGCTTAGCGCGAAGACGGTGTTGGTGGGAGCCACCTCCCCCATCCTGCTGTTCCCTGCCTGAAGGCCGTCCAGCACGTTCATGAAGTACGATGCGTCCTTTCCGTTGCCCGTCTTGAGCAGCCATTCCTCCTGGCCCGCGCCCCTGTTGTAGATTGCAGTCCACTCGGAAGCCCTCTTGAGGAACGAAGAGTATTTGCTGAAGAAACTGTCGTATGGGCTTATGAGCCTGTCAGCGTAGTCATTGGAGAAATAAGACGCGTTCCTGTGGCCCAGTTCCTTTGCCAGGGCGGCGAAGGCGTTGTTGTCCAGGATGGACGCTCCGGCCTCCAGATGCCTTGCAGAGGAACTTACTATGGTCTCCGAAGGCGATACCAGCATGAATACCCTGTCATTGTGAGGGACCATCTGGGCGGCGAGGCCTGAGGCCGTAGCCGTCCTGTACAGGGCGCTGTCCGCCTTGGACACCACCAGCAGCGGGACCAGATTGCCACTGTAGTGAAGTGACGCGGCCACGGAAACCCCCGAGAGGGATCCCGCATCCACAATCTCCTGGATATAATCCTTGAAGGCGCCCGAGCAGAAATGGCTCAGCACGGGCATTCCCTTGGACAGTTCCTGGAAGGTCATAACTGCCGCCGCATCGGAAGGGATGGCGGCAAGCAAGGCGGAGTCCGCCTTTATTTTCTTATCTGAACTGTCAGGACCGGAACCTGAATATAGGGCATAGATACAGCCGGCTATAGCCAGCATCAGGGCCACTGCAATACACGCAAGGATTATAAGCGTCTTTTTGTTCATAACCAACAAATATAGCAATAATCCCGCATTATTCCATTAGTAGATTGGATGAATCAGTTTTACCCTGTTAATCAGTGAGTTATATCGGTCAATGGCCTCCTCTGCTATGTCCCTCCAGGAACGGACTATGGAGGTTGACGCCCGCTCGCCTACGGATTTCAGGCGCCCGCGGTCCGCATTCAGGCTGCGGAGCGCGGCCTCGAAATCCTCGGCGCTGTTCCCAATCAGGAATCCGGACTCCCCGTCGCGCAGCATTCCCGATGCCGAAGCGTCCCGCAACATGATTGAAGGCGTATGCAGCGCGGCGGCCTCCCGAACCACCAGACCGTCAGTATCATACAATGACGGGAACAGGAACAGGTCCGCGGCGGCATAATACTGCGTCAGTCTCTTCCTGTCCGTTAGACGGCCCACGAAACGGACTTTACTCTCCAAGCCCTTCTCCTCCACAAGTTTCCTCATTTCCACTTCCGCATATCCGGTGCCTATGAAGAACATCTTGAACGGCAGGTCCTTTATGCGTGCAAGTGTTTCTATGGTAAGCCGCAGGTTTTTCTCCCAGATATGCTGTCCCACATACAGCAGGGCCAGTTCATCCGGTCCAAGGCCCAGACTGCGGCGAGCCTCCTCAAAGAACTCCGGCGAATAATCCCCCACCAGGTCGCACCCGTTCTGCATCACCTCAATATTTCCCTTGAAGCCATAACTGTACAGAACGCCTTTCACGGACTCCTGAGGCACCCAGACCTCGTCCGCGGACTCATAGAAATTGACTATACCCTTGATTACCGTATCCAGGATTATCTTGCTGGGAATCAACCGGGCGAAGTCGTCCTTATATTTTGAATGGAAGGTGGCCACCATGGGGATGCGCTGCTTCTTTGCAACGTTCTGCGCGGCCCAGCCCGATGTAAACGGGCAGTGCGCGTGAACGATGCGGAACTGCCTGCGCATCAGCTTTGCCTTGAACGCCGGATCCAGATCCGATATGCCCGTCACATACGGCGGCCTGAACGGCACGGCCACCGACAGGTAGCTCAGGACCTCGTATTTCTTGTCAGAATAATCCGCATCCAGATTCTCAGGCGTAATGACCGTCACACCTCCCACGCTCTCCTGCATCCAGTGCGCGTAATTCTCCACGCACATTGCCACCCCGTCCATCACCGGCGGGAAACTGTCATTGAACAGCCCAATATTCCTCAACTTGTTCGCCATACCTCAGTTATAATTGGACACAAATATACTACAATTATCGATTGTTTGGAACCGAAGGTGACCGAGGGGGTTTGGGGGATTCTTCCCCCAATGAATATACTGGATTACAAAAGAGAGAATCACAGCTGTGACTCTCTCTTTTGTAGTCCCTAGTGGAATCGAACCACTATTTAAGGTTTAGGAAACCTCCGTTCTATCCGTTGAACTAAGGGACCGCGTCAAAGGACTCTTACTGGGCGTCCTTTACAATGATCTGACGGCCTCTGTAGTAACCGCACTCAGGGCATACCCTGTGGTAGAGAACGGTTGCGCCGCAGTTAGGGCAGGTGGCCAGTGTAGGGACGGGGGCGTGGTCATGGGTACGCCTCTTGTCTCTCCTCTGCTTTGAAAGTTTATGTTTCGGATGTGCCATTGTAGTATATTTTTAATTATTATTTGCTCAAATACTTTGTTACCTCCGGGTTGCATTCTTCCTCGGGATGGACTTTAATCATAGGGAGAGCAGTGCATACGTAGTCATATACATCCTGACTAAGGTCCAGGGCCTGTTCTGCGGTCAATTCATCATCTGTGAACGAGGTGTGAACCGGAATTTCAAGAGGGTCCAGACAACGGTCGCAGGCTACTGTGACGCTGCCGTCTATCTTGCTTTCAACCTCGAAGTCATAGTTGTGATTGTACACGGTAGCCTCTACCTGAAGCTCCGCCGCAAGTATTTCTTCGTTTCCGAATGCTTCAAAGAACTCTTTTCCGACAGACCACTCAAAATGGTTGCTGCCTTCCCTGAGCACTTTAAGGGGTATCTCAAAGGGTTGCAAAGTTAAATAATTTTTTTCTATTAACAATCTTCCGAATCGCTATTTCTTTTTCTGGCAAGCGGATCCAGGAGAATTTTGCGTATTCTCATGTGATGAGGGGTGATTTCCACCATCTCATCGTCCTGGATATACTCCAGGGCCTCTTCCAGGGAGAACTTGATTGCCGGAGGCAGGAGGATCTTCTCGTCAGACCCGGAAGCCCTCACGTTGGTGAGCTTCTTTGTCTTGCAGATGTTGATGTTCAGGTCACGCTCGCGCGTGTGCTCTCCCACTACCTGGCCGCCGTAGATCTCCTCGCCCGGTTCCACGAAGAAACGGCCGCGGTCCAGGAGCTTATTCATGGAATAAGCGATGGCCTCGCCCGTTTCGAGCGATACCAGCGAGCCGTTGTTGCGGCGCTCGATCTCCCCCTTGTACGGCTGATACTCTTTATAGCGATGTGCGACAACCGCCTCACCCTGCGTAGCGGTGAGCAGGTTGGAGCGCAGTCCCATGAGGCCGCGCGTGGGGATCTCGAACTCAAGGAGAGTCCTGTCGCCGCGCGGCTCCATGTGTACGAGCGCGCCCTTGCGGCGGGTGGATATCTCGATGGCGGCTCCCACGAACTCCTGCGGGACCTCTATGGAAAGTTCCTCGATTGGCTCGCACCTCTGGCCGTTGATGGTCTTGTCCAGCACCTTGGGCTGGCCAACCTGAAGTTCGAAGCCCTCACGCCTCATAGTCTCTATGAGCACGGAAAGATGGAGGACTCCCCTGCCGTAAACCACAAAGGAATCAGCCCCCAGGCCGGGTTTCACCCTCAGGGCCAGATTCTTCTCCAACTCCCTGTCAAGCCTGTCCTTCAGGTGCCTGGAAGTCACGTACTTGCCGTCCTTGCCAAAGAACGGGGAGTTGTTTATGGTGAAGAGCATGCTCATGGTGGGCTCGTCCACGGAGATTGGCGGAAGCGCCTCCGGATTCTCGAAATCCGCGATGGTGTCGCCGATCTCGAATCCGTCCACGCCCACAACGGCGCAGATGTCACCGCACTGCACGCTCTCAACATTGGTCTTTCCCAGGCCGTCGAACACCATCAGCTGCTTGATCTTCTGCTTCTGGACTATGTCATAGCGCTTGCAGAGGCTTATCTGCTGGCCCGATGACAAAGTTCCGCGAGTCACCCTTCCCACCGCTATTCGTCCCACGTAAGGGGAATACTCCAGCGATGAGATGAGCATCTGCGGAGTTCCTTCACGCACCTCCGGTGCGGGGATGACCTCCAGGATGGCGTCCAGCAGGGGCGTGATGTCCCCGGACGGCTTACGCCAGTCGCGGGACATCCAGCCCTGCTTCGCGCTTCCGAATATGGTCACGAAGTCAAGCTGGTCCTCAGTGGCGTTAAGGTTGAACATGAGGTCGAAGACCTCTTCCTGGACGTCGTCCGGACGGCAGTTGGGCTTGTCAACCTTGTTGATCACAACGATTGGCTTCTTGCCCATCTGCAATGCTTTCTGCAGGACGAAGCGCGTCTGCGGCATGCAGCCTTCAAACGCGTCCACCAGCAGCAGCACGCCGTCCGCCATGTTCAGGACTCTTTCTACTTCTCCTCCAAAGTCACTGTGACCCGGGGTGTCTATGATATTGATTTTTACGCCCTTGTAGGTTACGGACACATTCTTTGCCAGGATGGTGATCCCCCTCTCCCTCTCGAGGTCGTTGGAATCCAGAATCAACTGGCCCAGGTTCTCAGGCTGCCTTACCAGGTTTGCCTGATAGATCATCCTGTCCACCATGGTGGTCTTGCCATGGTCTACGTGGGCTATTAAGGCGATGTTTCTTATTTCTTGCATTATTTAAGGCTGTAAAGTACGCAAGCGTGCGGCGCCAGGGTGGCGGATACAATGCCCTTGCACTTGCCGGCACTTTCTCCCGTCCACATGTTGACGGCGCTTACGGACTTCTTTGTTATGCCAAGATCCAGCAGGGTGGCCTCCACGGTCCTCTGTTCTTCCGATGTGTTGAAGAGGGCCACATAGGTCTCCCCTGTTCCGGGATTCTTGGAACGCACTACTAACTGTTTATTGTCGCGGTAAACCTGACGCACGTCGTCAGACTCCCTGTGCATCTTGAGGACGGCCTTGTTGGTGAGCAGCGACAGGGTGAAGTCATCCATGGTAGGAAGGTCTCCGCCGAACATCAAAGGTGAACGCAGGATGCAGAAGAAAGTCATCAGGGAATACTGCTCGTCCTTGTTGAGCAGGGTCATGCGGTCTACGCCGCGCTCGCCGCGGATCGCAAGGTGTCCCAGAGGGATCATGTCGCAGTCCGGCCAGGTACCCTGCTTGATATAAGGATACCAGTCCTGGGCAACCCTCATCAGATTGGTGACGTCCCTCCAGATGTCCCACACGTCGTTCACCATACGCCACATGTTGGCGTGGGTGCTGACGTGCTCGGCCTGTGCCGGAGGCGTAGCTCCCGGCGACGTGCTGAGCACGATGGGGCGGCCGCACTTGTCGATGGCGTTGCGGATAAGCTCTATTTCGTCCAGGTGGTATGGAGAAGAGAGGTCGTCGATCTTTATGAAGTCAACGCCCCAGGAGGCGTAGAGCTCGAACAGGGAGTTGTAGTACTCCTGCGCGCCCTGCTTGGTGGCGTCCACGGTGTAGTTGTCGCGGAGCCATCGGCAAAGCTGGACTTCGTTGTAGATCTGGTCCGCGGTGATGCCGTTGGTGCCCTTCACGGGGGTCTTCGCATTCACGGCGATCCTTGGGATACCGCGCATTATATGTATGCCGAACTTGAGGCCCTTGCCGTGCACGTAGTCTGCCAGGGGCTTGAATCCGGCGCCGTTCGCTGCTGAAGGGAAACGGTTGACCGCAGGTGTGTAGCGGCCCCATTCGTCCATCTCGTAGATAGGGTCTGTCTGATTGTAGCCGCCCGCGTGGTCGTTCTGGACAAACCAGCGGATGTCAACTACAACGTACTCCCAGCCGTATTCGGCCATGTTCTCCGCCATGTAGTCAGCGGCGGCTTTAACTTCAGATTCAACTACGGTTGGTCCGTAGCAGTCCCAGCTGTTCCATCCCATAGGAGGGGTGGGAGCCCAGTCGCGGAAGTCCCCGTAGGGGCCTTGAGCCTGTTTGGTAGAAGGGGCAGAAGTGCAGGCACACACGCACAGCGCTGCCGCAAGGATCCGGAAAAATGTCTTCATATGGTCAGGGATTTATTACTTGAAAAGCATCTGGGAGAACTCGTGGAACGACTTGCGCCAAACCTGCCACTCGTGGTCTCCGGGGAATGAATTGAACCTTACGTTCACGCCGGCTTCCTGCAGTTGTGCCGCAGTTGCGCGGGTGTAGTTGATACGGGGGTCCTGCTCTCCGCAGGAGAGGTAGAACACCTTATGTTCCTTGTTGAACTTGGCCGGGTTGGTAAGTATTCCCGGAACATAGGCCTCGAGGTCCACGTCAGCAGAACCGTTGATTCCTCCGAACATTCCGCTTGAGAATGAAGCCACGTTCGCAAAAACGTCCGGCTCGTTGAGACCGATCTGGAATGACTGGCCGCCGCCCATTGAAAGGCCGCACATTGCACGGTTCTCAGGTCCCTTCTTTACACGGAAAGTCTTCTCGATGAAAGGGATGATATTGTTGATGAGTTCCTCCCTGTAACCGGTCATTCCGCCTGGTGTATAACCGCCGCCGCCCGGGCCGCCTGAAGGAACGTTGCTGTCAACGCTTACCACAATCATCTCCACGGCCTTGCCCTGTGCGATAAGGTTGTCAAGGATGATGTTGGTGCGTCCCTGCTCTATCCATCCGCGGTAGTCCTCTCCGCCTCCGTGGTGGATATACACTACGGGGTATTTCTTCTTGCCCTTCTCATAGCTTGCAGGGGTGTATACCCTTACCGGGCGCCATGACTTGGTATAGTTGGAGTAGTAGCTCAGCTCGCGTACTTGTCCGTGGGGAACATTTTGGATTTCAAAGACTTCCATGCCTTCCTCAGGGATCTCGATGGCGCTGGCCCAGCGGCTGGTTCCGTAGAAGGAACGGCTTGCCGGATCCGCTACAGAAGCTCCGTTGATGATAAGGGAATAATAGTGGTAGCCGGGAACCTGCGGGTCTGTGGTCACAGTCCACATTCCGTCCTGGGTGCGCTGCATGTCGTAACGCTTGCCGCCAAGGTCAATCACTACGCTTGAGGCCTGGCCGGCGCGGAGCCTGAACTCGACGCGGTTGTCGTTCAGGATACGCGGATAACCGTTCTGGTTGATATTGGTGACAGGAACTTTGTAATCCTGGGCTAAGGCGCTGAGCGAAAAGGCGAGCGCCATGAGGGCGAGAGCTATTTTCTTCATAGGTTTCAGTATAATATAATATGCAAAGATATGTATTCACAAAGAAAAATAAAATACGTAATTTTGTTATATGAAACGTATCAGCCTTTTACTTATCCTGCTTGCAATTCCGGTCCTGACGCGGGCCCAGCACCCGTCAGACTACAACGCCGGAGGCAAGTTCCCGCAGATAAACGCGGACAATTCTGTCACTGTCCAGGTCAGGGCCCCGCAGGCAAAGGCCATCACCCTTGACCTTGGCAAGAGATACCCTATGAAAAACGACGGCAACGGCATCTGGACAGCCACCACGGAACCCATGGTTCCCGGTTTCCATTACTACTCCCTCAACGTGGGAGGCCTTGCCACCGCCGATCCCGCCACCTACACATTCTACGGAATGAGCCGCTACGCCAGCGCCGTGGAGGTCAACGAGAAACCTGAGGACGCGGACTTCTACACACCAAAGAAAGACGTTCCCCAGGGAGCCGTCCGCTCCGTAAGATTCTGGTCGGACGTATGCCAGGAATACCGCAGGATGTACGTGTACACCCCTGCCGGCTACGAGCAGAACCCTTCCAAGCGCTACCCGGTGCTCTACCTCCAGCACGGAGGCGGCGAGGACGAGACCGGATGGATCTATCAGGGCTTCGCCGATGTGATCCTTGACAACCTCATCGCCAAAGGCGAGGCGGTGCCAATGATCATCGTCATGAACTCCGGCGTTGCCAACATGCCTGGCGCCGAGCCCGGATACGACGCCTTCCCCAAGATGATGGTGGAGGACGTTATCCCCTTCGTGGACAGCCGCTACCGCACGCTCGCGGACAGGGACAACCGCGCTATCGCAGGTCTGTCCTGGGGCGCCAAGCAGGCCTATGACACCGGCCTTGGAAACAGGAACCTATTCTCCTGGGTCGCCGGCTTCAGCGGCATCATGGTAGTTGGGGAATTCAACACCCGCAACCCCGGCTACAGGGACCTGAAACAGCTTCAGGAGGCCTTCAGCGGAGTATTCATGAACATTGACGGCTTCAACAGGGACTACCACCTGCTGTTCTGCACCACCGGAGAGGCTGAGGGAAACCTCATCGAGGAAATGCACAACACCCTTCTCTCCTACGGCATCCAGAACGAGTACTACTGCTCCCCCGACACCGCCCACGAATGGCTCTCCTGGAGAAGGAGCCTTTACCAGTTTGCCAAGAAACTCTTTAAATAAACCATTGAACGATGAAAACACGCACTATTATACTTGCTGCAGCAATATTGGCTCTGGCAGCATCCTGCAAGGGAAAAGAGCCCAAGACACCCATAGGCCTCATTACCGAGCCTACACCGGCCAGCACCAACGTCAATGGAAAAGAGTATCCAAAGATCAACCCTGACCTCAGCGTGGTATTCCAGGTTAACGCCCCGGAGGCTGAGAGCGTGATCCTTGACCTTGGCAGGCAATACCCCATGGCAAAGAATGCCGACGGCATCTGGGAAGTAACCTCAGACCCCCAGGTCCCTGGCTTCCACTATTATTCACTGATTGTTGACGGAGTAAAGGTCGCAGACCCTTCCAGCCAGCTGTTCTACGGCACCGGAATGATGTGCAGCGCCATCGAGATTCCGGAAGTGGGAGTTGACTTCTACCTCCCCCAGGACGTTCCACACGGAGAGATCCGAATGCAGAGGTACTGGTCAGAGCTCACCCAGAGCTGGAGGACCTGCTATGTTTACGTTCCGGCGGAATATGAGCAGAATCCCAACAAGCGCTATCCCGTGCTCTACATCTACCACGGTGGCGGCGAGGACGAGACCGGCTGGGCAATCCAGGGAAAGGCTGACAACATCATGGACAACCTCATCGCAAAGAAAGAGGCCGTTCCAATGCTTCTGGTAATGGACAGGGGCGAAGCCCTCATCCCCAACGCCAGCATGGCTGACGGCCCCCGCAGCATGTTCGACTTCTCTTCAGTTGACCTGCTCGCATCCCAGGAACTCATCCCCATGATAGATTCCAAGTACCGCACCATCGCTGACCGCGACCACCGCGCCATCACCGGACTTTCAATGGGCGGATTCATAGCCTGGAGCGTAGGCCTCAACCATCCCGAACTGTTCGCCTACATAGGCGGCTTCAGCGGCAGCGGAATGGCCCAGAATCCGGATGCATATCCCGCAAGCCTTAACGACAAGTACAAACTCCTGTTCATCAGCACGGGATCCGACGAGTCCCCCCAGATGCACTCCACGGTAACCAACTTCCGTGACGTCCTGGAGGCCAACGGCGTAAAGCACATATTCTACGAGTCCATGGGCACCGCACACGAGTGGCTCAACTGGCGCCGCTGCCTCAAAGAGTTCGCTCCCATGCTGTTCAAAGATTAAGATTTAAATTATTTTTGCAGAAATAGCGAAATTATCTATCTTTGCAATCCCTTCGGGGATGGAGAGTTGGCCGAGTGGTCGATGGCGGCAGTCTTGAAAACTGTTGAGCTGAAAGGCTCCGGGGGTTCGAATCCCTCACTCTCCGCAAAAAGCCGGCGCAAAAGCGTCGGCTTTTTGCTTCGCGTGAGGGATTAATTAAATACGGGGGCGCTTCGCTCCCCCGAACCCCCTGGCCTCCCGGTCGTCGCATCGCTCCTCCCTCCCGGCCTGCGCCTGCTGGCGCTTTCGCTTCGCTCAAAAAGTTAACGAACCACTCTTTGGCGCTTCGTCCAATCGGGCGTGGATATAAATGGTTGATTGTTAGCATTATAGACAATTCAACGGTCACGGAATCGTGACCGTTAAAAGTGTCATTTATCTGATTATCAATGTGTTACATCCACGGGACCCAATGTCGTCCTGAAAAATGATTATGGATGCGTATGAAATTCAGCACGATAAATGTATATTTGTTATAAGTATTATGAAAACTTCCAGAATCATATTTTTTGCCTTGGCGGCGGTAATGGCCGTGGCATGTAATAACAAGAAGAAAGATGAGATCCAGCCCGTGTGGGGAACGCTGGACCATCCGTTGCAGGAAGAACGGGCGCCTGAAAAGGTGCACGGGGCAATGACCCTGCCTTATACGGACCGCTATGAGAATATCCTTGACGACCACGGCGTAAGCGTCTGGAGCCTGTTGTGGTGTAATCCGGACATCTCCGCTGAAGGTTACGGAATCCATGTCGTAAAGGACAAGAAAACAACACCGTTCCCTAATATCTACCACGGAAGGAATCCCTGGGCGGAGTATAACGCTGACAAAGACTTGCTGTGGCTGTCCTGCACAGTCATGGGAGGCACGGGAATACATGTTGAGAAGCCTTATCTCTTCCGTTTCGATGAAACGGGATCGGCAATAATCGAGACCAAACTGGAACCGTACGAAATCCAGCAGGCACTGCGCAAGCGCCTGAGTTACAAAGTGCAGGGAGACGATATCACTTTCTATGACAACGGACAGCCCATCTGCACAGTCACCAACACCATCACGGACATGGGCGGCCTGGATGACGAACAGCCGGTATGGATTGGAGAGCAATTATCCTATTTCATGGAGGATGGCGACCTGTACGTACGTGTAACGCCCGGTGCAAAGTTCACCACCGGCCTGGTTCTGATGTACGACGATATGCCGGAACTGACAGCCAAGATATCTTTCAATGATTACGGCGCTCTGCAGATAGGCGGCATCACAGTTGCATCTTAACTTCCACTTGAATCAAGTTTTTTGTAAGTTTGTATCAATAAAACAAACGTTCGCTATGCGTAAACTTCTATATGCGGCCTCGGTCGCCATTATCGTCATATTTGCCGGTCTGACGGCATGTACACCCAAACACACAGAGTCCATCGATCCGGCGTTCGCCAATTATATCAGCGCCTACACGGGCGGAGTGGTCCTGGAAGGGACACCCATCCGCGTTGAACTGGCTAGGCCTGTCCCCATTGAGAAGCAGGCCCAGGGCCTGTTCCGATTCAAACCCGCCCTTTCAGGAAGCGAGCGCTGGCTGAGCCCTACCGTGGTGGAGTTCGTGCCCGACGCCCTCAAGGAAGGAACCGTCTACGAGGGTTCGTTCCAGGTAGGCAAGGTGCTGGACGTGAAAGAAAGCCAGTGCCAGGCGTTCCCCTTCCAAATACAGGCGGCTCCCAAGACTGCCACGCTGACCCTTGACGGCATTACCATCAGGGACGATGCCACCCTCCAGGGAAGCATCCAGCTGAGTGTGCCTGCTGCAAAGGAAGACATAGTCCTGACCGTTGATCCGGAGACTCCCGTAACCATCACTGGCGAAGGCAACCTCTTCAGTTTCCAGACAGCCGGAATAACCCGTTCCAACGTGGACACGCCAGTGAAGATCAGCCTGAAAGTCAACGGCTTCCATGACGCAAAGCCCATCAAGGCCGTCATCCCTGCGGCTGGATCATTCAAGGTAATAGACGCGCGCATAGTACGTGACGGCAATCCCCACGCGGACGTACGCTTCAGCGAGCCGCTGGCCGCATCGGCCGCACGCGAAGGCCTCATCGAACTGTCCGGAGCCATCCGCCAGACCATAGACATAAAGGACAACTGCGCCCGCATTTATTTCGAGGCGGAGCCGCGGAAAGATCTCTCCCTGACAGTACACCGCGGAGTCAAGAGCGAAAGCGGCCTGGCGCTTGCCGATGACTTCCGCACCAGTTTCGCCGCATCGGACCCCTTCCCTGCCGTAGAGATACCACTTGAGGGCAATATCCTGCCTGACCAGAGCAACCTGGTGCTTCCATTCCGCGCCGTGAACCTCAGCGCAGTGGACCTCAGGATAATTAAGATATACGAGGACAACGTCCTCCTGTTCCTCCAGGAAAACGGCCTGGACGGCAATTCCGAACTGAGGCGCGCCGGACGCCTGGTTTACAGCGGCCAGATTCCATTGACCAAAGACCCTTCGCTTGACCTTCACACCTGGAACGACTTCAACATAGACCTGTCAGGCATGTTCCAGAAGGAGCCTGGCGCAATATACCGCATCCTCCTGTCGTTCAGGAAAGAGTATTCGCTGTACGGAGGCAAGCCTGCCCCGCAGATGCTTCCAGTGGACAGCGGCAAGCCGTCAGAAGAGGAAGAGGCCACCTGGGATATCCAGAACAGTTACTGGTGGGACAATGTCATTGACTGGAGCCAGTTTGACTGGGACGACGTGAACGACCCCGAGACTCCATCCTACTATATGCAGTCCGAGCGCTTCAAGGCCGTGAACCTCCTGTCCTCCAACCTTGGCCTTCTGGCCCAGTATGCGGACGGTAACACCCTCTGGGCCACCGCCACCAACCTTGGTGACGCGACGCCGGCATCGGGGGTTGACCTGGAAGTATACGATTTCCAGTTACAGCGCATCGCCACGGGAAAGACCAACGGAAAGGGACTTGCGGAAATACAGGTTTCACACAAGCCTTTCGTACTCCTGGCCCGGAAGGGCAAGACTATAGGCTACCTGCGCCTGGCCGACGGCTATGAGAAGTCATTCAGCCGCTTCGACGTAGGAGGACAGGCAGTACAGAAAGGGCTCAAGGGATTCGTATATGGCGAACGCGGCGTGTGGCGCCCCGGCGACACACTGCACGTGAGCATGATCCTGGCCGACAAGATGCAGCGCATCCCTGAAGGCCATCCTGCTTCCCTGGAGCTCTATACACCTGAAGGCCAGTTCTATACAAGGATGCTCTCTACCGGTCAGGACGGATTCTACACCTTCCCGGTAGCAACCTCCCCTGAAGATCCCACCGGTTGGTGGAACGCATACATCAAGGTGGGTGGATCCGCCTTCCACAAGAGCCTGCACATTGAGACCATCAAGCCCAATCGCCTTAAAGTGGCCCTGGACCTGCCGGGCGATGTCCTGCAGGGCGGAGCCCGCACCACGGCCCGCGTGTCGTCGTCATGGCTGACCGGCGTTCCGGCCTCCGGCCTCCGCGCCAGCGCCACCATGACCCTCTCCAAGGGCCCCGTTTCCTTCCCGGGCTTTGAAGGATACGTCTTCCGCAATCCAGCCTCAACCTTCGAGGCCAGCGAACATCCTCTCTTCCAGACCATCCTTTCCGACGACGGAACGGCCGACACGGCCTTCAACCTGCCGCCGGCACAGGATGCGCCGGGACTCCTCCAGGCCTTCATCGTAACATCCGTGATGGAGAGCGGCGGTGACGAGAGTTTCACCACCCAGACCGCGCCGTATTCTCCGTTCCCGGCCTATGTGGGACTGAAACTCCCTGACGGTGACCTGGAGACTGACAAGGACCACACTGTGAACGTTGCCGTAGTTGACGCCACCGGAAAGAGGCTTTCCGGCAGGAAGGTGGAATATGCCGTATTCAAACTTGATTGGAGCTGGTGGTGGGAGAACGATCCCTACAGGCTCCAGAGTTATGTGAGCGGCACAGGCGCCCAGCCAGTATCATCCGGCACACTGACTTCCGGATCGCAGGACGCCACATTCACACTGAGGGCTTCCGAAGAGGAATGGGGCCGCTATCTGGTACTGGTAAAGGATGTCCAGGGCGGACATATCTCAGGACAGACCGTAATAATTGACTGGCCTTCATATCAGGGCCGAGCCGGAAGGACGGATCCCAATTCCGTGTCCATGCTAACCTTCTCAACTGACAAGGACAGCTACAGGGCCGGGGACAAGGCCACCGTATATATTCCAGCTGCCGTCAGCGGACAGGCCCTGGTCGCCCTGGAGAACAGCGCGGGCGTGATCAGCCGCGAGTGGGTTTCCACAAAACCCGGCCAGGATACGCCATACACATTTACCGTGACCCCGGAAATGGCTCCTAACTTCTATGTACAGATAACCCTTGTACAGCCATACAACACAGGGAATGACCTTCCGTTGCGCCTGTACGGCGTCAAGAGGCTGCTGGTGGAGAATCCGGCATCGCACCTGGAGCCGGTTATCAAGGTTGCGGACACAGTGGCACCTGAAGAGAAGTTCACAATCTCCGTTTCCGAGAAATCCGGCAAGCCTATGACCTACACCCTGGCGGTAGTGGACGAAGGCCTGCTTGACCTCACAAACTTCAAGACTCCTTCTCCATGGGAGGCAATATACAGTACAGAGGCCCTGAGTGTGAGGACCTGGGACCTTTATGACCAGGTAGTTGGCGCATTCGCAGGACGCTTCGGTCCAATGCTGTCAATAGGCGGTGACCAGGAGAACATAGTGGCCGCACGCAAGGACAACAGGTTCAATCCTGTGGTGCAGTTCCTTGGACCTTTCACCCTGAACAAGGGCACTGATTCCCATGAAATCCAGTTGCCAATGTACGTGGGAAGCCTGCGCGTGATGGTAGTGGCAGGCCACGACGGCGCGTATGGCAACGCCTCGCGCACCGTGGCCGTCAAATCGCCTCTGATGGTGCTCATGAGCCTCCCGAGGCAGGTATGCACCGGAGAGGATATCGTACTGCCGGTGAACGTGTTCGCCCTTGACGACCAGATCAAGTCCGCACAGGTTACAGTGAAGGTTGAAGGCCCGCTCCAGATAGACGGATCAGCTTCTACCACGGCACAGTTCGACGGAGCTGGAGATACAGTGGTAAGGTTTGCCCTCAAGGGCACCGGAGAAGGCTCAGCCAAGGTAACAGTAACGGCCAGCGGTGCATCCCGCAGCGCATACGAAACCGTTGACATCCAGGTGGTTAACCCTAATCCTGAAACCGTCACCGTAAAGCAGCAAAGGCTGGAAGCCGGGGCTGTCGTAATGTTTGACGCGGGAGCGGGATCCACACTTGAACTAGCAGGATTCCCTGCAGTTGATGCGGCCGGCCTGTACAGGACAATGAAGAATTACCCTTACAGCTGCACCGAGCAGCTCTCCTCCAAGGGCCTGACCCTCCTCCATCTGCTGCCGCAGCTGTCAGAGGCTGACTCCCAGGAGGCGAGGACAATAATACCTAACATCATACACCAGTTATACACCCGTCAGCGCAGCGACGGTGGCTTCTCCTACTGGAACGGCGGCAACAACTCAGACTCCTGGGCAAGTTCGATGGCCGGCCAGTTCCTGGCCGAGGCGGCCGCAGCAGGATTCGAGGTACAGGGCGATGTCATAGACAACTGGAAACGCTTCCAGAACAACCTGAGCCAGGCCTACAGGCTGGCAGGCACCGCCGCCTTCACACAGCTGGACGAGTGCTACCGCCTCTACTCCATGGCTGTGGCAGGCTCTCCTTCCAATGCGGCTATGAACCGCATCAAGGAGGCCGGATCGCTTGACAGCCGTGCGGAATGGATGCTGGCAGCAGCGTATGCGGTAGCCGGCAAGATACAGCAGGCAAAGGAACTCACTACCAAGGAAGGCGTTGGAGAATACAGCGCCGCCGACTTCACATACGGATCCAACCTGCGTGACAAGGCGGTAGTCCTTCAGGTTCTGGCACTCACCGACAACGTCGCGGGCGCCCTTCCGGTTGCCCTTGAGGTTGCCGAGGCCATCAACAATGACCAGTACTCCACCCAGGAGGCAGCCTTCGCCGCAATGGCAATGGATCGCCTGCTTGCAAAGGTGGGCAGCCAGGGCGTCAAGGCAACCGTGGGCGGTCAGGCAGTAACATCTGCCAAGTCCGTATATGCGCAGTCCGTTTCCGGAAATGTTGAAGTCAAGAATACGGGCGACCAGTTGCTTTACGCAACCCTCATGACAGTCGCCAAGGCTCCTGCGGGAACTCCTGTTCCGGCAGCCGCAAACGGCATCAAGCTGACTGTATCCTATCTGGACGCATCCGGCAACGCCATGAAGGTGGATTCAGTTCCGCAGGGAACGGAGTTCACCGTACAGGTGAAGGTGGACAACGCCACGCCGTCAGACCTCCGATCCCTGGCGCTCAGCGCAAGCATCCCGTCAGGATGGGAAATCCTCAATGACCGCATGCGCGGCGGCAGCGGACAGGATGACGCGTCTTTCCGCGACATCCGTGACAGCCGCTGCGACTGGTTCTTCGACCTGGCGCAGGGTAAGTCCAAGACCTTCACTATGAAGGTACGCGCGGCCTATGAGGGTTCTTACACCCTGCCGTCCATCACCTGCTCCGCCATGTACAATCCGCGCGTCGCGGCCAATACGGCGTCCGCCAGGACGGTCGTTACCCGATGAGCCGGGGGCGGAAAACAGTTATTGTCATTATAGTGGTCCTTCTGGCAGGCTGGCTTTGCTGCCTTCCGAAGGACCTCTTCAAAGGTACGCCATATGCCACGGTGGTCACCGACAGGGGCGGGGAACTGCTGGGCGCCCGCATCGCAGATGACGGGCAGTGGCGCTTCCCGCCCTGCACAACGGTGCCCGACCGCTACGCCAAGGCGCTGATCCAGTTCGAGGACAGACATTTCCGCTGGCATCCGGGAGTGAACCCCGTCGCCCTTGTCCGGGCTTTTATCAGCAACCTGAAGGCCGGGCACGTGGTGAGCGGAGGAAGCACCATCACCATGCAGGTAATACGCCTGTCCCGTGGGAAGGAGCGTACCATCTGGCAGAAAATGATCGAGGCCGTCCTGGCCACAAGGCTGGAACTGCGCTGTTCCAAGAAGGAAATCCTGGCCCTGTATGCCTCCTACGCCCCCTTTGGAGGCAATGTGGTAGGCTTGGAGGCGGCGGCGTGGCGATACTTTGGCAGGCCCGCATCGGAACTCTCCTGGGCGGAATCCGCCACCCTGGCCGTCCTTCCAAACGCTCCCTCCACCATACATCCCGGCAAGGGCCGTGACCAGTTGCTGGAGAAACGCAACCGCCTGCTGGAACGCCTCCACAAGCGGGGTTATTTCGATGATTCAACCCTTGAAGGGGCTCTGGCAGAACCGCTCCCAGACGCGCCCTATCCCCTTCCCAACCTGGCGCGGCATTATGTGGAGAGGCAGCCTCACGGGACGGAGTCCCGAAGCAGCATCGACATACACCTGCAGCGCCAGGTGGAGGCGGCCACCACCCGCTGGTCAGACGAGCTGACGCTCAGCGGGGCGGCTGACCTGGCCGCCGTTATCCTGGACATCCGTAGCGGAGAGGTCATCGCCTATGTGGGCAACGCATCGCCCCTCCGGAAGCGCAACGGATCGGAAGTGGACATTGCCACAGCACCCAGAAGCACCGGAAGCATCCTAAAGCCCTTCCTTTATTGCGCCGCACTTCAGGAAGGGGTGATCCTGCCCCGGACCCTGATCAAGGACACTCCGGTGAACCTGAACGGTTTCATGCCCCAGAACTTTGACCTGCAGTTCCACGGCGCCGTTCCAGCCGCGGAGGCGCTGGCGCGCTCGCTGAATGTCCCTGCGGTCCATCTGCTCCGCGCCTACGGCGCCCCGCGTTTCCTGGAAGTGCTCCGGGAAGCAGGGCTGTCCACCCTGAACAGGAGCGCGTCGGACTATGGACTGTCCCTGATCCTGGGAGGAAGCGAAGGAACCTTGATGGACATAACGCAGGCTTATGCCAATATGGTCCGCCAGTACCAGAGACTGATCAAAGACTCCCCTTTCAAGGACAGAATTGCCCTGTGGTACACGTTCGAGGCTCTCAAGGAAGTGAACAGGCCGGATGAAATTGACTGGAAACTGATACAGTCCGTCCGGAAGGTAGCCTGGAAGACCGGTACCAGTTACGGATACAGGGACGCCTGGGCGGTAGGCGTCACGCCGGACTACGCCGTAGGCGTATGGTGCGGCAACGCCGACGGCCACGGCGTGGCGGGAATGACCGGCGCAAAGACCGCCGGCCCCGTTCTGTTCGACCTCCTGAACCTTCTCCCGCCTTCCTCAGACTGGTTCGAAGAGCCCCTGGAAGGCGGCGTATTCCTGGATGTCTGCACCGAATCGGGTATGCTCCGCAGCCAGGAATGCCCTGAATATGAAAGTATCTTGCTCCCGGAGAAGGCCGCGGAGAGCGAAGTCTGCCCCTATCATAAAGAAGGCGTCTTCCGCCTGCCCCCGGCCATGGAATGGTACTACAAGACCTGGCATCTTGAATACAAGGTCCAGCCGGCGTCAGACGCCGCACAACTGGAATTCCTATACCCCGAGCAAGGCAGCGTTCTTTCCATGCCGCGCCAACTTGACGGCTCCTCCCCCGGCGCCGTCTTCCAGGCCGTCCACCGCAATCCCAACGCCACCCTCTACTGGCATCTGGACCAGGATTATCTTGGAGAAACCCGTTTCATACACCAGATGCGCCTGAACCCGGAACCGGGCAGGCACACGGTCACCATCGTGGACGGTGACGGCAATACTGCATCAGTGGGATTTACCGTAGCTGAAAGACTTCCCTGATATTCTCCACCATCCTTCCTACCAGGCGGTCCAGCGATTCATGGCTGGCCCAGGCTATGTGCGGGGTGAAGCGGAGGCGCTCCGGATGGGAGGAGTGGAGCAGAGGATGGTCCTCAGGGAGGGGCTCCGTGGAGAAGACATCCAGCGCGGCGCCGGCAATGCGGCCGGTATCGACGGCCGCCGCAAGCGCCGCTTCGTCCACGACGGCGCCGCGGCCCAGGTTCACCAGATATGCGGAGGGCTTCATGAGTGCGAGCTCGCGCTCGCCAATAAGCCCGCACGTGCGCTCGTTCAACGGACAATGGATGCTCACGATATCGGCAGCCTTCAGCAGTTTATCCAGCGGCAGAGAAGGCCACTCCTTGCAATGGTTTGTTCCTGATGTGGAATAATACACCGGCTCCATACCAAATGCGGAGGCCACCTGCGCTACCCTCTGCCCGATATTCCCCATTCCAATTATACCGATGGTCTTGCCCCACAGTTCATGGAAAGGCTCCCTGACATCGTTCGGAACGCCGCTTCTGGAATATGTAAAGTCCTTTACTTCAGCGTCATAGAATGTCGGACGGCACATTAGGGAAAGTATATGCATGAAGGTGATCTGCACCACGGATTCAGTGCAATAGTCCGCCACGTTGCGGACGGCTATCCCCCGCTTGCGAGCCGCCTCCAGGTCTATGTGATTGAGGCCCGTGGCCGATACACAGATCATCTTGAGCGCCGGCGCCGCCGCCATTATGGCGTCGTCCACCGGGGCCTTGTTGGTGATGATCACATCGGCGTCAGCCACTCTCTGGCAGGCTTCCTGATGGGTGCATCCCTGGTAGACCGCCAGTTCGCCCAATGCGGCTATTGGATCCAGTGAAACCGGACCCATGGTACCCGCATCCAGAAACACCATTTTCATGCGAGCCTCCTTTCCAGGCGTTCGCGGATGGCGGCTATGAACTGTGCGGAATTGACTGCCTTGGGAGTTACGCCTTCCATCAGGTTGACCAGGTCTTTTGTGACGATGCCTTCGTTCAGGGTGTCGAAGCAGGCGGCTTCCAGCGCGTCGGCAAAGCCGACAAGCGCTTTCAGGCCGTCCTTCTCCCCCCTCTGGCGCAGCGCCCCGCTCCACGCGAAGATGGTGGCCATGGGGTTGGTGGAAGTCTCTTCGCCCTGCAGGTACTTGTAATAATGGCGCGTAACAGTGCCGTGCGCGGCCTCGTACTCGTAGTTGCCGTCGGGGCTTACCAGCACGCTGGTCATCATTGCCAGAGAGCCGAAGGCGGTGGATACCATGTCGCTCATCACGTCGCCGTCGTAGTTCTTGCAGGCCCAGATAAAGCCTCCCTTGCTGCGGATCACGCGGGCCACGGCATCGTCAATCAATGTATAGAAGTATGTGATTCCCAGTTCCTCGAACTTGGCCTTGTACTCTTCGTACACCTCATCGAATATCTTGCGGAACTGGGCGTCGTAAGTCTTGGAGATAGTATCCTTAGTGGAGAACCAGAGGTCCTGCTTGGTGGCAATTGCATATTTGAAGCAGGAGTGTGCGAAAGAACGTATGGACTTGTCCGTATTGTGCATTCCCTGGACAACGCCGGCGCCCTTGAACTCCTGGATCACGGCCTCCTGGTGGCTGCCGTCTTCGCCGTCGAACACCAGTCTGGCCGTACCGGGGCCTTCAACCCTCAACTCGGAATTCTTATATACGTCCCCGTACGCGTGACGGGCTATGGTAATTGGCTTCTCCCAGTTCTTCACCACCGGATGGATTGAAGGGATGGTGATAGGTGCGCGGAACACCGTTCCGTCCATGATGGAACGGATGGTTCCGTTGGGGCTCTTCCACATCTGGTGCAGATTGTACTCCGTCATGCGCTGGGCGTTTGGAGTGATGGTGGCGCACTTCACGCCCACACCATACTTCCTGCAGGCCTCCGCGGCCTCTATGGTAATCTTGTCCCCGGTCTCGTCCCTCTTGACAAGGCCCAGGTCATAATAATCTACTTTCAGGTCCACGAACGGCAGGATCAGTTCGTCCTTTATCATCTTCCAGAGAATCCTGGTCATCTCGTCTCCGTCCATTTCCACCAGAGGGGTGGTCATCTTAATCTTTGTCATAGCCTTCCACTGTACTTAACTGAAAAACAAAGATAAAAAAAATATGTATCTTTGCCACCCAAGGTGAGTTGTCCGAGTGGTTGAAGGAGCCTGCCTCGAAAACAGGTGTACGGCAACGTACCGGGGGTTCGAATCCCTCACTCACCGCGCCATGCAAAGCAATAGAGCAAATGCTGCACATTGTGCAGCGTTTTGCATTTTCACAAGCCGTCAAAAGCTTGCTTTTGTAAGGGTTGGGGAAATGTCAAAACAGAGGTCCGAAGGACCATTTGCTCATTGCTTTGCTAGCGGTGAACGAGGGAAGAGGCGCAGCTTGCTGCGGCTAATCCCTCGTGAGGGATAAATCCCCCCTATACGTTACTTTAGGATAAAACGATTTATTAAAATATTTTTTAAATTTTTTATTGTTTTTACGGATTCTGTCGCTATATTAGCACAAGAAAACAACGCAGAATGACTATTAACGTCCACATATTCGGTATTTCCAACCAGCAGAATAATAATATTATTCTATCCTGTCTTACCGGCCGGACGGGGTAGTATTTTGCAGATATATAGGGAAGACCGGTTCGAAAGAGCCGGTCTTCTTTTTTTTATGCCTTTCCCAAAAGGTTTTTGTAAAACTTAAAAACAGATTCATTATGAAAAGGATTGAAGCCATCATCCGCAGAACAAGGTTTGAGGATGTGAAGGAGGCCCTGCTCCAGTCAGACATCAACTGGTTTGAGTATCACAGCGTACACGGTATCGGCCAGAGCCGACAGGAAAGGATTTACCGCGGCGTCCAGTACTCTACCGACGTAATTGAGCGCATTGCCTTGACAATTATCTGCAGGGACATCTTTGTGGAGCCCACAATCGAGGTACTCCTGCGCGAGGCTCATACCGGCGAAGTCGGAGACGGGCGCATCTTTGTCAGCGATGTGATTGACACCTGGTCCATCAGGACAGGAGAACACGGGGACACCGTGCTTAGGGACAGGAAATAATAACTTTAAAATGAATGTATCATGAACGATTTAGCTATATCTCTGGACACTGTATGGATGCTGCTTGCAGCAATGTTGGTCTTTTGGATGCAACCCGGATTCGCACTCTGTGAGGCGGGATTCACCCAGGGCAAGAACACCGTGAACATCCTGATGAAGAACTTCGTGGACTTCATGCTGGGTTCCCTGCTGTATTTCTTCGTGGGCTTCGGCTTCATGTTCGGAAGCGACGGCGCCGGATTCATAGGCGCACCCAACTGGGGAGACCTTTCATTCTATAAGGGAGACCTGCCCGTAGAGGGATTCCTAATCTTTGAAACGGTGTTCTGCGCTACGTCTGCTACCATTGTCAGCGGCGCCATGGCAGAGAGGACAAAGTTCTCCATGTATATGATTTACAGCGCCTTCATCTCGCTTCTGATCTACCCCGTGGAAGGTCACTGGACCTGGGGAGGAGGCTGGCTCGCGGACCTTGGCTTCCACGATTTCGCGGGAAGCGCTATCGTACATAGCGTAGGCGGAGTGCTGGCTTTGATTGGCGCCATAGCCCTTGGACCGCGTCGCGGCAAATATGCAAAGGATGGAACAAGCCGCGCTATTCCGGGCCACAGCCTGGCCCTGGCGGCGCTGGGAGTGTTCATCCTCTGGCTTGGATGGTTCGGATTCAACCCCGGCAGCCAGCTGGCCGCCAGCGGAGAAGTTAACCGCATCGCCATCTCCCATGTATTCCTTACTACTAACCTTTCCGCTGCGGCGGGCGGCGCGGCAACCCTGTTCCTCTCCTGGATCAAGTACGGAAAGCCATCGCTCTCAATGATGCTCAACGGCGTGCTGGCGGGTCTGGTAGGCATTACGGCCGGATGTGACCTCGTCTCCCCCTGGGGTGCAGTGATAATTGGTACTATTTGCGGCATTGTCCTGGTATTCGCCATTGAGTTCTTCGACCATAAACTTCATATTGACGACCCTGTGGGCGCTTCTTCAGTACATGGCGTTTGCGGTATCCTGGGTACTCTCCTTACCGGACTCCTGGCAACAGACGGAGGCCTCTTCTACGGCGGCGGATGGCATTTCCTGGGTGTACAGAGCCTTGGCATCCTGGTAATTGACGCATGGGCCGCGGTATGCGGATTCCTGCTGTTCTTTGGAATCAAGAAATTCTTCGGACTGCGTGTGGAAGCCCGCGTCGAGGACGAAGGCCTTGACATTTACGAACACGGAGAAAGCTGCTACAACTGATCATGAAAGCGTTGTTTATAACATCCCTGCTCCTTATCGGAGCGTTGACTGCCGGTGCACAAGATAATATAGAAACTTCCTTAGGGACTGACCTCGTCAGCCAGTATGTCTGGCGTGGTCAGGAACTGGGAGGCGTTTCGGTACAGCCTTCACTGGGCGTCAGCTACAAAGGCTTGAGCCTGTCAGCTTGGGGGTCGGTTGGATTAGCCAACCCTCTTGACACCAGGGAACTGGACTTTACCCTGGCCTATGGGGCAGGCGGATTTAACATCGGGGTGACGGATTATTGGTTCCCTGAAATCTCAAGCAATGTATACGAAGCCAATGTCGGCTATGATTTCGGGTTCGCCTCCCTGCAGTGGTTTACCAACTTTGCAGGGGACGACAGCCTGACCGGTGACGGCCGGCTGGCCTATAGCAGTTATCTGGAGATCAATGTCCCGTTCTCATTGGGCGGTGTCGACTGGACGGCAACGGCGGGAGCAGTACCCTTTGCCACGGATTTCTATGGCGTAAGCCGGTTCTCCGTCATAAACCTGGCAATGACCGCTTCAAAGGACATTCAGGTTACCGATAAATTCTCGATACCAATTTTCGCACAGTTGGCAGCAAATCCATACACTAAAAATGCTTATCTTGTGTTTGGAATTACACTGGGGCTGTAATTAGACTATGAAAGGGCAACGGATAAGTCTTGACGAGCTGCACGAGGAATGCGGCGTCCTGGGAATCTACGGCGTTGAGGACGCCTCCCATCGCGCATTCCTGGGCCTGGAGGCACTGCAGCACCGCGGCCAGCAGGCTTGCGGGCTGGCAGTCTGCGGGCCTGACCGCAGACTCCGCATCCGTAAGGGCGCCGGCCTGGTCAGGGACGTCTTCCCTGAAGAGTCCCTCTCCACCCTACCCGGCGACACCTGCATAGGCCACGTCCGCTACCCCACCACCGCCGTGGGCGGAAGAGAGAACATCCAACCTTTCAGCATCACCAGCAAGGCAGGCACCTTCGCCTATGCCCATAACGGAAACATAGTCAATGCCGATGAAATAAAAGCAAGCCTGGAAGAGCACGGCCACCTGTTCCAGTCCACCTCCGACAGCGAACTCTTCGCCCACCTGATAGGCATGGGCGCCAACGCCGACGGCTGGGTCCGCAGCATCATCGCTGCCGCCAACCAACTGGACGGCGCCTTTTCAACCGTAGTCCTCGCAGGCGGCATCCTTTACGCCTGCAGGGACAAGTACGGATTCCGGCCCCTGTCCGTGGGGCGCCTGGAAGGCGGCTACGCAGTAGCCAGCGAAACCTGCGCCCTGAACGCCATGGGGGCGGAATTCCTGCGCGACATAGAGCCAGGCGAACTGGTAGTCATCGGTCCTGACGGAATCCAAAGCTACCGCCATTCACAGCACCCGGGCAGATATATGTGCGCCATGGAATTCATTTATTTCGCGCGCCCCGACAGCGACATAGAGGGCTGCAACGTCCACGCTTTCCGCAAGCGGACGGGCCGGCTCCTCTTTGAGGAGCACCCCGTCCCCGCGGACATCGTGGTAGGCGTCCCGGACTCCAGCCTCAGCGCTGCCATGGGCTACTCCGAAGCCTCTGGCATCCCACTGGAGCGGGGCCTGCTGAAGAACATCTACGTGGCCCGCACCTTCATCCAGCCCGCCCAGTCCTTGCGGGACCTGGGCGTCCGGATGAAAATGTCCCCCATCCGCAGCGTGGTGGAAAGCAAATCCTTGATCCTGATTGACGATTCCATAGTCCGGGGAACCACCTCCAGGCAGATTGTCCGCCTGCTGCGCGACGCCGGCGCCAGGGAGGTCCACATGCTCATCGCCAGTCCCAAATACGCCTGGCCCTGCTTCTACGGCATAGACACCGGAACCAGCGACCAGCTCATCGGCGCCAGCCACACCGAACAGGAGATCTGCGAATTCATTGGCGCCGACTCCCTCCACTACCTATCGGAACAGGCGCTGCTCCAGGCGTCCTGCCGGACAACCCTTTGCACCGCCTGCTTCTCAGGTCACTACCCCACAGCGCTCTACGGCGCTGACGAATAGTTAGATCCTTGGTTTGTGGATTACACGGAGTACCAGGGAGATGATGTAGACAATGATTCCGTAAATGATAGGGATCAGGCCCACCTTGATTCCACCCCAGATAATATTGGGAGCGACATCAGAGTGTCCGGAGAGGAAATCGGCAACATCAAGAAAGCCCAGGACGGTCCACATGACGCCAAAAGCCAAAGCAGCCAGTCCAATCTCCTTTACCCATGCCGGAGCCTTCCAAGCGGCGAAGAAAAGACCGATCAACAACAGTGTTATCACGGCCATCCCTACAGGGCCGCCGGAAACGAACAGTTGGAAAATATTAGTTCCTAAGATACACATGACATTAAAGATTAAAGGTTATACAATCTGTTAGGAATTCCTTTATGCAAAGGTACGGAGCAAGCGCCCAAAAATGCAAAGTTGAATCCTGCCCACCTTCTGTCATATCCCCCTAACCTGCCCCCTGATAAAGCAGGACGCTTCTTTTTTCATAAAGAATCCGTATTTTTACATCGGAAATGAAACGGGTTCTTATCATAGTTCTCTACTGGATCGCGGCTATCCTCCTGACGGCATTCCTTGTCGTCAGCCTGGACTATCAGTTCTGGCAGGGCATGATGATTGGCCTGATGTTCCTCCCCTGCGCAATGGCCCTATCCTTCTTCCTGCCCAAAGTGGCAAAGGAGCCGGCCAAAGACAGGATCAAGCACAGTGTATTCATAATCTTTGGAGTGATGTCCATCGCCCTGTTCCTGCTGATCGTGACACATATGCTGTTCTCCTATATAAAAGGCGAACCCACCTTCTCTTACTCGCAGGACTTTGCACCAATCCTGGGCAACCCCGTATTCCTCGCCATTATCCTCACCATCCTCGCCTACGGAGAGTTCCGGCTGGAAAAATGGCTCGGCAAGACAAGGACGAGCCACCCTGTCACTTTCACTTCGGACTACAGGAAAGTCACCCTGGACACGGAGGACATCCTTTACATAGAATCCCGCGACTCTGAAGTCTGGCTCTACGCCCGCGACGGGAAATCTTATCGTAACAAGACAGGCATTTCCCAGTGGGAGAACCTCCTGGGACCGGATTTCGTCAGGATACACCGCTCCTTCCTTGTCAACGGACAGGAAGCGGTCCTTTCCTCCCCTGAAACCGTCTCAATTGCAGGCACGGAACTTCCCGTTTCCAGAAAATACAAAGATTCAGTATCTTTACTGGTGAAATGAAGCGGCTGATTCTCATCTTTACACTCCTGGCACTTCTGATTCCATGCAAGGCGCAGGAATTTGGAGTATACCACCCTATGTATTTCATAGGTGGAATACCCCTGCAGGGGCCTGTGGACAAGACAACCTCCAACCTGAAGTTCCAGATCGGGACCAGCATCCCCCTCTGGAGAAACATCGGAGGCAAGGAAGGCCTTGACTTCACATTCGTATATAACCAGGTGTCAGTATGGGACTTCTTTGACGAGTCCTCCCCCTTCAAGGAGAACACCTATATGCCCGGCTGGTACCTCAACATCCCAATAGAAAGGGACAGGCTCCTGGTGGGAATAGAGCATCGTTCCAACGGCCGCCCCATGAGGGGCAGCGACAACGACGTATTCAGCCGCTCTGTAAACTATATCTTTGGGGAATATGGGGCATACCTGCCAAGCGGCCTGGTGCTTAAAGCCAACGTCAGGGCTGGAATCGGCTGGTATGACGAAGACCTCACCCAGGAAATCTTCTGGCGCTTCCTTGGCTATGCGGATTTCACCATCGGCTACCGCCGCGAAAACTTGGAGCTGAGCCTGAAGGCCACTCCCGTTTTCGGGCCCTTCTACCTGAGCGTGGAAGCCGCCGCGGCCTATGACCTGGGCTTTTGCTCCGTATTCGCCCAGTTCAACCGCGGCTACGGCGAGGCGCTATGCGATTGGGTGCGGGGCTACCGCCCCACTCCCTATCTCCGCGCCGGCATCCTCTTTGGCCGTCTGCTGTAAATCCGGAATTACTTGAACCTTGTCTTCCACTGGCTCCAGGGGATCTTGTATCCCTTGGGCTTCTGCTCCTTGATGTATTCGTGGACAAGGGGCATCATCTCCACTTTCTCCTTAGCCAGAGGAACCTTCCACTCAGCCTCGTCCTCTTTTTCTCCGTTGTAGAGCTGGAAGTTGCCGCCCATCATGAAATGGCGGTAAACTACGTCCTTGACAGGCACTTCAGTGTTGCGCATGTAGTCGTAGAATATCAGGAACATATTGGTCCTGCCCATACCAGCCTGGCAGTGGAAATGCAGCCAGGTATCATCTGGAAGGTTCTTGACAAAAGAAACGAACTCATCTATGCTGCGTGGGTCTGCGAAGCAGTGGTCCAGCACCGTGAGGCGGAGATACCCTATGCCGCGGCTGGCGCAGAGCTCTTCCTCCGTCATTGCCGTGTTGACCGTCATGGTAGAAGTCCGTCCGTTGGGGCTGGTGCCGCCAGTAACTATCTCCTTGCCCACAAGGCCGTGGATAATCTGTTTCTCAGACTCTATGATCTGCTCGTGGGTCAGTCCCCTGTTGTCCCAGTTCTCCTTTCCGTACAGGGAGAGGTGGTCTCCGTTCAGGAGGCCGTGGGTCTCGCTCCTGAGATCGACCACTGTGATGGGACCGCTGTGCAGCTTGCGGATCTCCTTGATCAGGGCATCCAGTTCTCCGGCGCTGAAATCTGAACTGGCGCTGACTTTCAGTTCACGCAGTCCTTCCAGGGAAGGCTCATAGTCCGGATCATAGCCTGGAGTGGCGCTACGTTTTCTCAATTCGCTCTGGCAGGTACGGAAACTGCTGGGCAGTGCGTCCCTGTCCTTTCGTTCAGCACGCCAGATGAATGCGTCGTACTCTTCCTGCTGGGCTGGAGAGAATATTTCCCTTTCCTCAGCGGCCTTCAGATAGGTATAATGCTTATAACTGCAGGATGCGATTGCCAGGACGGCAAAGGTCAATAAAAGGATAATTCTTCTTTTCATACTATAAAGATAATGAAAAAATGTTTATATTTGCACCGCTAATCTGGATGTGGCGCAGTTGGTAGCGCACCTGGTTAGGGACCAGGAGGTCGCTCGTTCAAGTCGAGTCATCCAGACAAATGCATCTCAAGGCACCTACGGCAACGTGGGTGCTTTTTTTATGCCCTTTTTTTGTTTGTTGGGGAGAATTGTTATATTTGTGGGAAATTTCTAACAATTCCTACATTATGAAAGAAGAAGACGGAAAATACATCTTTGGCGTGGTGAAGGTTGGGGACAAGGGACAGATAGTCATCCCCAAGGACGCGCGCAAAATATATGATATCAAGCCGGGTGACACCCTTATGGTCCTGGGGGACCAGAAAGGCATGGCCTTCCTCAAGACGGATATCTTCCAGAACATAATAGACCAGGCGATGGAGGGCCTTCCCAGATGAGAAAGCATTGGTTGGACAACCTGCGCTGGGTGACAGTTCTCCTGGTGCTGTTCTATCACGTAATCTACTTCTATAACAACAAGGGTGTCTTTGGAGGCATAGGCGGTTTTGGTGAATGGCCGGACTGCAAGCAGTATCAGGACGTGGTAATGTACATCCTTTACCCATGGTTCATGCCCCTGCTGTTCTTGTTGGCGGGAATCAGCGCAAGGTATTCGCTTGAAAAGCATTCCGGAAAGGAATGGTTCAGGTCCCGTACCCGTAAGTTGCTGGTTCCTGGAACCATAGGTCTGCTGGTATTCCACTGGATGGTGGGATTTTTCAACACTGCCACCGCCCAAGCGCAGGCCGCCACGGCAGGCCTTCCCATAATAGCAAAATACTTTGTATGGGCTATCAGCGGTATAGGACCTCTGTGGTTCATCCATGATCTGTGGCTGTTCTCGCTGATACTTTTGCTGGTGCGGAAACTGGACGGGAAAGACAGGTTCTGGAACTGGTGCGGCAAGGCAAACATCGTGTGGATCATCCTTTTGGGAATCCTTTACTATGCCGCGGAACAGCTTCTTGTCCACAATCCAAGGCCGGACTCAGCGGACGGCTTATATAACCTGTACAAGCCGCTGTTCTACATAGTACCGTTCCTGATGGGATACTTCGTATTCTCACACGACCAGGTGCAGGAGAGGCTTTCCAAGGTCTGGGGCGCGCTGCTGGGTTGCGCGGTCGTCGCGGGTACGGTGCTCATTGTGACAACATTCGGACAGGACAACACATCGCCGCAGTATCTGGGAAGTCCGCTCAACTGCCTCTACGGCTGGCTGGCCTGTCTGGCAATGATGGCCTGGTTCAAGGCCAGGTTTGACAGGACAGGCGCCTTCGCCGCTTATATGACAAAGACCAGTTTCGGCCTCTACATAGTTCATTACCTGGTGGTTGCGAGCCTTGGCTACATGATGAAGATGTATACCAACCTGCCGCCGCTGGCAATGTATGTGATCCTTACGGTCGCAGTGTTCACGCTGTCACCGCTGTTATACGAAACACTCCACCGTATACCGTTCGTAAGGTGGAGTGTCTTTGGAGAGAAAAAGTCCCGGTAAACTAATTTCCGGCTGAGAGGTATTCCCTGAGGGCTTCGACGTACTTGCTGAAGGCGTCGCGGCCCTCCGGCGTTATCTTGCAGGTGGTGCAGGGCATCTTGCCCTTGAACCCCTTCTCTACCGTGATGTATCCGGCAGAGGTCAGTTTGTCAATCTGTACGCTCAGGTTTCCCGCAGTGGCGCCTGTCTGTTTCTTGATGAAGGTGAAGTCCGCGGAATCCACCCCGGCAAGTATTGACATGACGGCCAGCCTCAACTCCGAGTGCAGAAGCGGGTCTAGTTTGGGAAACATGGCTTACTTGTACTGCTGTTTAACAATAAGGCCTGTGGCTGCAAGGAGGACGCCGCCAAGGGTAAAGAGAAGGGTCAGGGCACTGGTGTGGACTGTAGAAGCCACTACCGCTCCCCCTACTCCAACCAGGAAGCCGCAGATGATGATTGGCCAGTTCCTGAGCAATACGCCGGAGATGCTTTCCGCAAGGCCCAGCAGAAGGATGATGACCAGGAAAAGGTTCATGGGGACTGCCAGTATGGCTATGAGGCTTATGGTCAATGAGAATACTCCAAAGGTAGCCCAGATATAACCCAAAGCCTTGCCGATCTCATTGGTGGGAGCGTTCTTGTCCTTCTTATATACCAGGGTTGCCAGAGGATAGCCGATTGCTGAGAAGGCGAACCAGAGCCAGTTCCATGCCGGGTTGCCGGTATAGTGCCAGAGCAGGTAGATTGCCAGGGAGAAAACCGTGAGGAGCGAACCCCAGAGGATGAAGCCCTTTGAATTGTTTCTGAGGATTGCCCTACGGCTGTTGTTCAGTGTTTCAGTGATGAGGGCGAGGCTCTCGCTTGCCGTCATTTCTTTGTTTTGTTCCATAATATCAATTAGTTACGCTTGTATCAGCACCAGGCACAGCTGCGCAGTCTGTCCTAATGCCGATACAAATGTAAACAAGTTTATATTATAAACCAAATATTTTTACACTTTTTCTTTATTTTTTTCCAGGGCCTGTTTGATGTCGTCTATGATGTCGTCTATATGCTCCACTCCAATGGACAGGCGGATGGTGGTAGGAGTGATGTGCTGCTCCTCCAGTTCCTCCGGGCTCAGCTGCGAGTGGGTGGTGGTATAAGGGTGGATCACCAGGCTCTTCACATCAGCCACGTTGGCAAGGAGGGAGAAGATCTTGAGGGAGTCGATGAACTTCCAGGCGTCCTCCTGCGTTCCTTTTATCTCAAAGGTGAAGATGGAGCCCGCCCCATTGGGGAAATAGCGTGTGTAAAGCGCATGGTCAGGGTGGTCAGGGAGCGCGGGGTGGTTGACCTTGGCAACCTTGGGGTGGTTGGCAAGGAAGTCAACCACCTTGAGCGCGTTCTCAGTGTGACGCTCGATGCGGAGCGGCAGGGACTCCACGCCCTGCAGCAGAACCCAGGCGTTGAAGGGGCTGATGGCGGCGCCGGTGTCGCGCAGGATGACGGCGCGTATGCGCGTCACGAACGCGGCCGGCCCGGCGACGTCAGCGAACACGGCGCCGTGGTAACTTGGATCCGGCTTTGCCAGCGTGGGATACTTGTCGGCGTTGGCCTTCCAGTCAAACTTGCCTCCGTCTACGATCACGCCTCCCAGCGAACTGCCGTGGCCGCCGATGAACTTGGTAGCGGAGTGCACCACTATGTCTGCGCCGTGCTCCAGCGGGCGTATCACGATTGGCGCGAAGGTGTTGTCCACGATGAAGACTATATTATGCCGATGCGCTACGGCTGCTATTCCTTCGAAGTCAGCGACGTCCGAATTGGGATTGCCGAACGTCTCCGCGTAGATGACCTTGGTGTTGGGGCGGATGGCCGCCTCCAACGCCTCCAGGTCATTGACGCGGAGGATGGTATTCTGTATCCCCTGCGTGGCAAGGGTGTGGGTGATGAGGTTGTAGGAACCGCCGTAAAGGTTGTCCGCCGCAATGATGTGGTCCCCTACCTGCAGCACGTTCTGCAGGGCGTAGGTGATGGCCGCCGCGCCGGAGGCCACGGCCAGGCCCGCCACGCCCCCTTCCAGCGCCGCCACCCTCTCCTCGAATACTGACTGGGTGGAATTGGTAAGACGGCCGTATATGTTGCCCGGGTCGCGGAGGCCGAAACGGTCCGCCGCATGCTGGGAATTACGGAATACATAGGATGTCGTCTGATAAATAGGAACCGCGCGTGCGTCTGATGCCGGATCCGGATTCTCCTGGCCAACGTGAACCGCCAGGGTCTCTACATGGTAATTTCTTGTGCTCATATCTTGTCTGTTTTTGTTTCCTTTTCTTGGACAAAGTTCGTTTTGGTAGATAATAATTCCAATACTTTTTAATAATTTGGAAAATATCACTATATTTGGAACATAAACAGAAAAATATCACCCAACAGGCAGTATAATCCGCCCCTGACAGAATATTATTCTTACAAGCATATGAGCAACCTTGACTCCACAGACATAGCAATCCTCAAGATCCTGCAGGAAGACGCCACCCTTACAAACAAACAGATAGCGGCAAAGGTGCACCTCTCCCCCACCCCTGTCTTCGAGCGCGTAAAGCGCCTGCGCGAGCAGGGATATATCAAAGGTTGCGTAGCCGTACTGGATACGGAGAAACTGGGCTGCTCCTTCATAGCATTCTGCTATATCAAGATGAAGCAGCACACATACGAAAACGCCCGGCGCCTCATGGACGCCGTGCAGTCAATGGAAGAGGTTGGCGAATGCTACAACATATCAGGAGACTATGATTTCCTCCTGAAGGTCTATGTGTCCAGCATGAAGGAATACCAGCAGTTTGTGCTGCGCATCCTTGGAGAACTGGACTGCATAGGCGGCCTCAACAGTTCCTTTGTGATGGGCGAGGTAAAGAATACCCACGCCGTTCCGGTACGCTAGATCACCACTTCTCCCAGTGGATGTTCTCCGGTTTCCATTTGTCCTTGGGTTCCGGATCCTCTGCCGGTACTCCTAACGGAATGGTGCAAAGGATTCCGACATTTGAAGGAATGCCCAGGGCTGCGGCAAACGGAACGGTCCTGTCCTCGGCGGGATAGCCTGCCGTCCAAACGGCGCCAAGGCCAAGGGCATGGGCTGCAAGGAGTATGTTCTCAGCTGCGGCTGAGCAGTCCTCATACCAGAACATATTGGGCCTTCCGTCAGTGGACATCTCTCCGCAGACAAGGATCACGGCGCCGGCTGTGGTGAACATCTCGCTTCTGAAGCCTGATCCGAACACTTCCTGGATCTTAGCCTTGTCAGTAACTACAACGAAACGCCAGGGCTGTCCGTTCATGGCGGTAGGGGCCGCCATTCCGGCCTTGAGGATTGTCTCGATCTGCTCACGGCTTACCGGCTCTCCGGTGAAGGCGCGGATACTGGTCCTGGTCATGATAACGTCAAGGGCGGAAGCGGCGTTGTTGCCCGCTTTGTCCTGTAATTTGCAACCTGTAAGGACTGCGGAGGCCAATACTAAGGCCATCAATAACTTTTTCATACTTTATTATTTAGTGTTGTCTATATCCAACGATGGTATGTCATCTATGTCAAGCAGGGCGGGGATGGGGTGCTTGTCGCTGTTCTTTGCGCCAAGCTTGATCAGTTTGGCCGATGTGTTCAAGATGCTCTGGCCCTTGACGTCAAGTTTCTTGCCCGCATCGATGTATTCAGACTGGGCCTTGTTCAGGGCATCACCAACGGCCTTGTACTTTTCCATGAAAAGGCCCACGCGGTCTATCATCTCCTGGGCCAGTTCATAGACCCTTTCGTGGTTCTGGGCCTGGACTACCTGCGTCCAGGTGGCGCTGACTATCTTCAGGGCGCCATACAGGCTCTGTTCGTCAGCGATGTATACATTCTGGTCCGCGGCCCTGCGCCAGAGCACCGGATCCGCATTCAGCGCTGACCAGAGCGCGCCTACGTTAGGAACGAACATTATCACGTACCCGGCCGAAACCTTGGGTGACTGAATATATGAGGAATAGTCCTTTGCGGCCAGTTCCGCCACGTGCTTGTTTATGCTGTCCACGTGCGCCTTCAGGCACTTCTGCCTTTCAGCAGCGTCCTGGACGTTGACGTAATCCACATAGGCGGTAAGGGAGACCTTGGAGTCTATGATCACTTCCCTCTTCTCGTCCAGGTGGAGGATGATGTCCGGGCGCATGATGGCACCGTCCTCGTTCTTGACAGTCTTGCCGTCCGGACCCTTGATGGTTGGCTGGGAGTCAAAGTGTATGCCTTCCTTCAGGCCCTGGGACCGCAGAAGTTCCTCCAGTATGGTCTCGCCCCAGTCTCCCTGCATCTTGCTGCCGTGCTTGAAGGCTTCCGCCAGCTCGTCGGCGCTCTTGCGCGCCATGTCGCTGTGCTCCAGCAGGGTCTTGATGCGCTCGCGCATCTCCGCGTTGCGCTCGCCCTGCTCCTTGTTGTCTTCCTCCATGCGCTTCTTGAGCTCGGCTATGTTCTCCTTGAGGGGCGCCATTATCTGGCCCAGGCTCTCGTTGCTGGATTCGCTGAACTCTTTCTGGCGGGCCTTGAGCATCTCGGAGGTCTCGTTTTTGACCTGGGCGCTCACCTTGGCCATGGTCTCGTCGAATTTCTCCCGCAGGGCTGCAAGGGATTCTTCGCTGCGCTTGGTGTAATCTTTCTTCACTTCTTCTATGCGGGCGGCTGCTTCCGCCTTTATGTCGTCTATCTTTGACTTGAGGGCGTCCTCGCGTTCACGCGCGTGGGCGATGTCAGCGTCAAAGAGGGTCTTCTGCATCTTCAATGCTTCTGCCCCGCGCTCCTTTTCCGCCTCCTGGGCCGTTAAAACACGTTTCTTGACTATCCTTCCCGCCACCAACAAGGCTATCACCGCAGTGAGCAGAAGACCCACCGCAAAAGCCAGAATCAATTGCAACGTTGCGTCCATATATATAATAAGTACCTCAATCACTAAGTTAGAAAGAATACGCAAAAACTGGAAAAAATTTTTGCATTATTAAAATTATTTGTAAATTAGCAAAGCAAAACAAGTCAACGATGACTGGATTTTATTGGAACAATCAGCGCAACAATGGCAAGAACCAGAATCAGAATCAGGTTCTCGAGTTGTTGTGTCCCATCCACCAGTCGTAAGGACACAGGCAAATGAAAGTTAGTTAGTAACAAAGATATAAAGGGCTGGTTCCAACAGGAATCAGCCCTTTTAGCTTTTTAAGGTTATGTGTGGTTTCATAGGCATTTTTGACAGCAAGTGCTCCCAGCGGGAGACTCGCGAAAAGGCATTGCAGATGTCTACCCGCATCAGGCACCGCGGCCCGGACTGGAGCGGAGTCTATTGCAGCGAGCACTGCACCCTGGCCCACGAAAGGCTGGCCATCGTGGACCCTTTCTCCGGAGGGCAACCTCTGTTCTCACCTGACAAGACCTGTGTCCTGGCCGTGAACGGCGAGATCTACAACCACCAGGGCATACGCGACCGCCTTGCCGGGGAATATGACTTCCAGACGGGATCGGACTGCGAGGTCATACTGGCCCTCTACCGTGAGAAGGGCGCCGGTTTCCTTGAGGACCTTAGCGGAATCTTCGCCTTCGCCCTTTATGACGAGCGGGAGAACAGGTATCTGATAGCCCGCGACCCCATCGGGGTGATTCCCCTCTACATTGGATACGATGACGACGGAACCACATACGTAGCCAGCGAACTGAAGGCGCTGGAGGGAATGTGCGAGCGGTACGAGCCGTTCCCTCCGGGACATTTCCTGGACAGCAAGGACGGCGAGATCCGCCGCTGGTGGAAGCGCGACTGGTTTGACTACGAGGCCGTCAAGGACAGCGCCGTGAGCCCCAAGGCCATAAGGCCTGCTCTTGAAGCTGCCGTGAAACGCCAGCTTATGAGCGACGTGCCTTACGGCGTGCTGCTCTCCGGCGGCCTGGACAGTTCCGTGATATCGGCGATAGCCGCAATGTATTCAAGGAACAGGGTCGAGACGCAGGACAGGAGCGAGGCGTGGTGGCCGCGCCTTCATTCCTTTGCCGTGGGCCTGAAAGGCTCCCCGGACCTGGAGAAGGCGCGCGTGGTGGCTGACTTCATAGGCACGGTGCATCACGAAGTGAACTACACCGTGCAGGAAGGCCTGGACGCCATACGCGATGTCATATATCACATTGAAACCTACGATGTTACAACTGTCCGCGCCAGCACGCCCATGTACCTTCTTGCAAGGTATATCAAGAGCATGGGCATCAAGATGGTCCTCAGCGGCGAAGGCGCCGACGAGATCTTTGGCGGATACCTCTATTTCCACAAGGCGCCGGACGCGCAGGCATTCCACGAGGAGACCGTGCGCAAGGTTGGCAAACTCCACCTGTACGACTGCCTCCGCGCCAACAAGTCCCTGGCCGCCTGGGGCGTGGAAGGCCGCGTGCCCTTCCTGGACAAGGAGTTCCTGGACGTTGCCATGGCTCTGAAGCCGGATGTAAAAATGTGCCCGGGCAAGGAAATAGAGAAGAAGGTAGTCCGCGAAGCGTTCACGGACCTTCTCCCATACAGCATTGTCTGGAGGCAGAAAGAGCAGTTCAGCGACGGCGTGGGCTACAGCTGGATTGACAGCCTCAAGCAGATGACCTCCGAACTGGTGAGCGACAAGCAGATGGCGCACGCCGCGGAGCGCTTCCCCATCCACACTCCCATGAACAAGGAGGAGTACTACTACCGTTCCATTTTCAGCGAACTGTTCCCCAGCAACAGCGCGGCGCTGAGCGTGCCAAGCGTACCCAGCGTGGCTTGCTCATCGGCCGAGGCGCTGCGCTGGGACCCGTCCTTCAAGGGCGTCAACGACCCCAGCGGAAGGGCGGTTAAAGATATCCACAATCAAGCATTATAATCAGTTAGTTTAAAATAGTGTATTATGAACAATCCAAGATTTGATGTAGTTCAAGACGCCTTCAAGAAGAGGGCCGCTACAGTAGAGATTCCCGCGATGAAGACCTCCGACTATTTTGGAGAGCTTGTGTTCAACCGTGAGAAGATGCGCAAGTACCTTGACGCCAAGACGTACATGGACCTTGTGAATTGCATCGACAACGGAGAATCCCTGGACCGTTCCACTGCCGACAAGGTTGCCGCAGGTATAAAGACCTGGGCCATGGAGCACGGCGTGACGCATATCACCCACTGGTTCCAGCCTTTGACGGAAGGTACCGCTGAAAAGCACGACTCCTTCCTTGACTACGACGGCAAGGGCGGAATGATAGAGACCTTTGACGGAACCTCACTGGTACAGCAGGAGCCTGACGCATCGTCATTCCCCAGCGGAGGTATCCGGGCCACTTTCGAGGCCCGCGGCTACACCGCCTGGGACCCTACCTCACCGGTATTCATACAGGACGACACGCTCTGTATCCCCACCGTGTTCATTTCTTACACCGGAGAGGCGCTGGACTACAAGACCCCTCTGAAGAAGGCCCTGAAGGCCGTCAGCGACGCCGCGGTGCCCATCTGCCAGATGTTCGACCCCAAAGTGAAGAAAGTCTACTCTTATCTTGGATGGGAGCAGGAATACTTCCTGGTGGACGAGGACCTTTACGCCGCCAGGCCTGACCTGATGCTCACCGGCCGCACCCTGATGGGACACGCTTCCTCAAAGAACCAGCAGCTGGAAGACCACTATTTTGGAGCCATCCCTTCAAGGGTCGCCGCATTCATGCGCGACATTGAGATCGCAGGCTACAAACTTGGAATCCCCCTGAAGACCCGTCACAACGAGGTTGCGCCTAACCAGTTCGAGTTGGCGCCAATTTACGGCGAGACCAACCTCTCAAACGACCAGAACCAGATAATAATGAACGTGATGAACAGCATAGCCCGCAAGCACGGCTTCGTTGTCCTATTCCACGAGAAGCCTTTCGAGGGCATCAACGGTTCGGGAAAGCACAACAACTGGTCCCTTGGAACCGACACCGGCACCCTGCTCCTCGCCCCTGGTAAGGATGCAAAGGGCAACCTGCAGTTCGTCACATTCTTCGTCAACGTGCTGGCGGCCGTGCAGAAGCACAACGCCCTGATGAAGGCCAGCATCGCATCGGCCACCAACGCGCACAGGCTTGGAGCGAACGAGGCGCCGCCTGCAATTGTTTCCGCATTCCTCGGAAAGACCATGACCGACGTGCTGCACAAGCTGCTCACCGTGCCTTCCGACACTCCTATCGAGATTGCCGGAAAGAAGGGTCAGTCAGTGGGCCTGGTTGAAATCCCTGAGATCTTCGTGGACAACACGGACAGGAACAGGACCTCCCCGTTCGCATTTACCGGAAACCGCTTCGAGTTCAGGGCCGTGGGCTCCAGCGCAAACTGCGCAGGCGCCATGACCGCCCTCAACTCAGCCGTTGCGGAGCAGCTCATCGCCTTCAAGGCCGCGGTTGACAAGGAGATGGCCGCAGGAAAGGAGATGAACATTGCCTTCATGGACTGCCTCAAGCCAATCATCAAGTCCATAATTGACGTGGTATGCTTTGACGGAAACGGTTACACTGACGAATGGAAAGTTGAAGCCGCAAAGCGCGGACTGGACACCGAGACCAACGTCGCAAAGATGTTCAAGGCATATACCTCACCTGACGCAATCAAGCTGTTCACAAGCCTGGGAATCTATTCACAGAAGGAACTGGAGGCCCGCAACGAAGTCAAGTGGGAGACCTACAGCAAGAAAGTCCAGATTGAGGCAAGGGTTATGGGCCGTATGGCAATCAACCACGTTATTCCCGCCGCCCTGGACTACCAGACAAGGCTGCTGCAGAACATAGACCTCTGCAAGGAAACCTTCCCTGACGAATACCAGACGCTGGCACTGACCCAGATAGACCTGGTAAAGGAGATTTCATTCCTTGTCAAGGAGATCCGCTCCAGCGTGGATGCCATGGTTCAGGCAAGGGCAAAGGCCAACGAGATACAGTGCGAATATGAGAAGGCCCTGGCATACCATGAGATCGCCGAATCCCTGTTCGCCATCCGCAAGTTCATAGACCAGCTGGAAGAACTGTGCGACAACAGCACATGGCCGCTGCCTAAGTACCGCGAAATCCTGTTCATCAACTAAAGGAACCGCTTATGCGACAAGATAACCAAGGATTGTACGCCAGGGAGTACGAGCACGATGCCTGCGGAATAGGCATGCTCATAAACCTGAAAGGCGACAAATCCCATTCATTAGTGGACAACGCCCTCACGGTGCTTGAGAACATGAAGCACCGCGGGGCGGAGGCCGCTGACAACAAGAGCGGCGACGGAGCGGGAATCCTGCTCCAGATCCCGCACGAGTTCATCCTGCTCCAGGGTATCCCGGTTCCGGAAAAGCTTAAGTACGGAACCGGTCTGGTGTTCCTTCCCAAAGACAAGGAACTTGCCGCAGGATACGTAGACATCATCCGTCAGGAAACGGAGAAGGCCGGGCTCACCCTGTTCCATATAAGGGAAGTCCCGGTCGATTCTAATGTCCTGGGAGCCGCCTCCAAGAAGACGGAGCCCAAGATAATCCAGATATTCATAACCGGAGCGCAGGAAGTCAGCAAGTTCGAGACGCAGCTGTACCTGCTGCGCAAGCACATAGAAAGGAGGATAAACGACAGGGATTTCTACATAGTGTCCCTGTCAAACCGTGTTATAGTATATAAGGGAATGGTCACCTCCAACCAGTTGAGGGAATATTACCCGGACCTGGGAAGCCCGTTCTTCACCAGCGCCCTGGCAATGGTTCATTCCCGTTTCAGCACCAACACCTTCCCTACCTGGTCGCTGGCACAGCCGTTCAGGATGCTGGCCCACAACGGAGAGATAAACACCATCCGGTCCAACCGCTCATGGATGGAAGCGCGCGAGAGCGTGCTGAGCTCACAGCCGTTGGGAGAGGTTAAGGACTTCTCCCCCGTCATCCAGCCGGACATGAGCGACAGCGCTTCCTTTGACAACGCGCTGGAGTTCTTCGTGCGCTCAGGCATGAGCCTGCCGCACGCAATGGCCATGATGGTGCCGGAATCCTTCAACGAGAAGAACCCTATCAGCCAGAGCCTCAAGGACTTCTATGAGTATCACTCCATCCTGATGGAGCCTTGGGACGGCCCTGCTGCCATGCTGTTCACTGACGGCAGGTATGCCGGAGGAATGCTGGACCGCAACGGCCTGAGGCCTTCAAGGTACCTTGTTACGGAGGACGGCCTCATGCTTATAGCGTCCGAGACCGGATGCCTCAAGATTGACCCGCAGAACGTACGCGCCAAGGGCAGCCTCCAGCCGGGAAAGATAATGCTGGTTGACACCGAGACCGGGCAGATAATTGCGGACGAGGAGATAAAGAAGACCCTCTCAGAGGGCCAGGACTACGGAAAATGGCTTTCCGAGGGCCGTACGGAACTGGCGAAGCTCCGCAGCGGGCGAAAGGCTGACTACGAAGTGGAAGACTATGAGCGCAAGCTGCGCGGCTTTGACTTCACTCGCGAGGATATCCAGAAGGTTATACTTCCCATGTGCTCCAACGCGCAGGAGCCAATTTCCTCAATGGGTAACGACACCCAGTTGGCGGTGCTTTCAGACAGGCCGCAACTGCTGTTCAACTATTTCAGGCAGCAGTTCGCCCAGGTTACTAACCCGCCTATAGACCCTATCAGGGAGGAACTGGTGATGTCCTTGACGGAGTACATAGGAGCCGTGGGAATGAACATCCTCACCCCGGACAGTTCCCACTGCAAGATGGTGCGCCTCCCCCAGCCTATCATCACGAACACGGAACTGGATACGCTGTGCAACATACGCTACAAGGGATTCAACACTGAGAAACTCCCCATGCTCTTCGATCCCGCAAAGGGAGAGAAGGGGCTCAGGGAGGCCCTGGACGCGCTTTGCAAGGAAGCGGAGCGTTCCGTTGACAACGGCATCAACTACATAATCCTCACGGACCGCGGTATTGACGCGGATCATGCGGCAATACCTTCCCTGCTGGCCGTGAGCGCCATCCACCACTACCTTGTCTCCATCAAGAAGAGGGTGCAGACGGCGCTTATAGTGGAGAGCGGAGAGATACGCGAGGTAATGCACGCCGCCCTCCTGCTGGGCTACGGCGCCAGCGGAGTCAATCCGTACATGGCCTTTGCGGTAATCAAGGACCAGGTGGAGAAGGGCGCCCTGCAGATGGACGAAGTCACCGCCAGACACAACTACATAAAGGCCATGGACAAGGGCCTGCTGAAGATCCTCAGCAAGATGGGCATCAGCACCATCCGCTCCTACCGCGGAGCCAAGATCTTCGAGGCCATAGGCCTCAGCAGCGAGCTGCTTTCCAAGTACTTCGGCACCGCTTCCTCTACGGTGGAAGGCATCGGCCTGGATACTATCGCAAAGGATGCCATCCGCCTGCACGCGCAGGCCTTCCAGGCGGAACAGGGCGACGTCCTTCCAATGATAGGACAGTACTCCTTCCGCAAGGACGGTATCCGCCACGCGTGGACGCCTG
Source organism: Bacteroidales bacterium (assembly GCA_017619675.1). Lineage (GTDB taxonomy): Bacteria > Bacteroidota > Bacteroidia > Bacteroidales > UBA932 > Cryptobacteroides. Next base: position 87,106 of record JAFZRX010000002.1, read on the forward strand.
AAGCGATAGCTACGCTTCAGATAGCCACGCGCGAAGGCGACTACGCCAAATTCAAGGACTTCACCTCCATCATAGACTCCCGAAAGGAACCCCTGTTCCTGCGTGATTTCTTCACCTTCAAGCAGAACCCCATCCCTCTGGAGGAGGTAGAGCCAGAAGAGAACATAGTGAAGAGGTTCGTGGGAGGGGCGATGTCGTTCGGCGCCCTCAGCGAGGAGGCGCATGAGACCATCGCCCTGGCGCTGAACAAGCTGGGAAGCAGGAGCAACACCGGCGAGGGAGGCGAGGACGAGGCCCGATTCAAGGGAACCAAGGACGGAGTCTCACTCAACAGCAAGGTAAAGCAGGTGGCTTCCGGACGCTTCGGCGTCACCACTGAATATCTGGTCAACGCAGAGGAGATACAGATCAAGGTGGCCCAGGGCGCAAAGCCCGGAGAGGGCGGACAGCTGCCGGGATACAAAGTGAACGGCATCATAGCCAAGACAAGGCATTCAATCCCGGGGATATCCCTTATTTCCCCGCCGCCGCACCATGACATCTACTCCATAGAGGACCTGGCCCAGTTGATATTCGACCTCAAGAATGTCAACCCCAAGGCCAAGATCAGCGTTAAACTGGTTGCGGAGAGCGGCGTGGGAACCATAGCCGCCGGAGTAGCCAAGGCCAAGGCTGACCTGATAATTGTATCAGGAGCCGAAGGCGGCACCGGCGCCTCCCCCATTTCCTCCATAAGATACGCTGGAATATCTCCGGAGATTGGCCTTGCGGAAACGCAGCAGACACTCATAATGAACAACCTGCGCGGTTCCGTGGAACTGCAGACCGACGGCCAGTTGAAGACAGGAAAGGACATCATCTCGATGGCATTGCTGGGAGCGGGAGAATTCGGCTTTGGAACCGCACAGCTTATTGTGCTGGGATGTGTTCTGATGCGCAAGTGCCACTCCAACAACTGCCCCATGGGTGTAGCCACGCAGGATCCGGAACTCCGGAAACGCTTCATGGGCAAGGCGGATTACCTTGTAAATTACTATACCTTCCTGGCGCGCGAGGTGCGCGAGTATCTGGCGCAGATGGGCTTCCGCAAGTTCGAAGACATCATTGGCAGGAGCGACCTCATTGAGATAGACACAGGCAAATTGAATGAGAAGACTGCCGGACTGGACTTTGGCAAACTGCTTTACAGGGTGGACGGCACGGCCGCCATCCGCAAGCAGAGGGACCAGAAGCACAACATCTTCAACGTCCTGGACCGCGAGCTCATAGCCGCCACCAAGTATGCGGTGGACAGCAAGCAGCCTATATCACTGACCTACGACATTGTGAACACCAACCGTACTGTGGGAGCCATGCTTTCAGGCCACATTACGGAGCAGTACGGCTCCGAGGGCCTGCCTGACGGCACCCTGAACATCACGTTCAAGGGCTCCGCAGGCCAGAGTTTCGGCGCCTTCCTGGCAAAGGGAGTGGAGTTCAGGCTGGAGGGAGAGGCCAACGACTATATGGGCAAGGGCCTTTCGGGCGGAATCATTTCCGTATATCCGCCTGCGCGTTCGCCGTTCAAGGCTTCTGAGAACGCCATCGCGGGCAACACCATACTTTATGGCGCCACCAGCGGCAAGGTGTTCATATGCGGAAAGGCGGGTGAAAGGTTCGCCGTGCGCAACTCCGGTGCCATTGCGGTAGTTGAAGGTACATCCGACCACTGCTGCGAGTACATGACCGGAGGCCGCGTGGTTGTCCTGGGTGAGACCGGAAGGAACTTTGCCGCGGGTATGTCCGGCGGCCTGGCCTATGTCTGGGACAAGAACCGGAACTTTGACTACTACTGCAACATGGACATGATAGAACTGAGCCTGATCGAGGAGAAGGCCCGCAGGGACGAACTGAAGTCCCTGATCGAGGAGCATTACAGGCGCACCGGGTCAAAACTGGCCGCGGAGATGCTCGCGGACTGGAGCCGCTATCAGGAAGAGTTTATCCAGATTACTCCTATAGAATACAAGAAGGTACTCCAGGAAGAGGCCATGCGTAAGATTCAGGAAAAGATTGACAACGTTCAGAGAGATTATTGACAATGGGAAATCCTAAGGCATTTTTGACTGTACCCCGCCAGGAAGCGGGACACAGACCTGTATATGAGAGGATCTGCGACTTCAGTGAAGTGGAGCAGTTCCTCAATGAGGGAGAACGCCGTCTCCAGGCTTCCCGATGCATGGATTGCGGAGTGCCATTCTGCCACTGGGCCTGCCCTCTGGGCAACAAGGCCCCCGAATGGCAGGACGCCATCTATCACGGGGAGTGGGAACTGGCATTCAAACTGCTGTCTGCCACCAACGATTTCCCGGAGTTCACCGGCAAGGTATGCCCTGCCCTCTGTGAGAAAAGTTGCGTGCTGAACCATTGCATAGACGCCCCCGTGACCATACGTGAGGACGAATGCTCCGTAATAGAGAAAGCCTTTGCGGAAGGATACATCAAGCCCAAGCAGTATGCCCGGAACGGGAAGAAGGTGGCGGTGATTGGCGCCGGGCCCGCGGGCCTGTCCGCGGCCACGCGCTTGAACTGCCTGGGTTACGAGGTCACCGTATTTGACAAAATGCAGAAACCAGGCGGCCTTGTACGCTACGGAATACCAAATTTCAAGCTTGACAAGTACATTATTAACCGCAGGGTGGACTTTATGACGCAAGAAGGTATTAACTTCGTATGCGGAACCACCGTTGACGTACAGAAACTCCCTGAGGGGTTCGACGCTTATGTGATTGCCACCGGCACTCCGCAGGCCAGGAACCTGGATATCCCTGGAAGGGATCTCAAGGGCATCTATTTCGCCCTGGACATGCTCTCCCAGCAGAACAGGATCCTGGAAGGAGAACAGTTCGGCAAGGATGAACTGGTGAACGCCAAGGGACGCAAGGTGCTGGTGATTGGCGGAGGAGATACTGGAAGCGACTGCATCGGCACCTGCCACAGGCATGAAGCCGTGAGCGTGACCCAGATCGAGATCCTGCCAAAGCCGCCGGAGGGGTACAACCCGGCCACGCCGTGGCCGTACTGGCCCCAGATACTCAAGACCACTACCAGCCACGAGGAAGGCTGCGAGAGGTTCTGGAGCCTGACCTCCAACCGTTTCATTGACGACGGCAAGGGCAACGTGTGCGGCGTTGAGACCGAGCGCGTGGAGTGGGTACCCTCCCCTGAAGGAGGACGCCCCCGCATGGAGAAGACCGGCGAGAAGAAGGTCATCGAGTGCGACATGGTGCTTCTGGCAATGGGATTCCTCAAACCGGAGCATCCGGCCTTGGGCCCCAACGTATTCCTTTGCGGCGATGCCAAGTCAGGCGCCAGCCTGGTTGTAAGGGCAATCGCAAGCGGAAGGGAGACTGCCAAGGAAGTTGACAAGTATCTAAATACCAAGTAAGATGGGAAAGAAGACATTGTATTTCACCAAGATGGAAGGCCTTGGGAACGATTACGTCTATATAGATGCCAAGCGTTTCCCGGTAGCCGACCCGGCAGCCCTCTCGGTACGGCTGAGCGACAGGCATTTTGGCATAGGAGGTGACGGCATCATACTGATAGGGCCAAGCGAAAAGGCGGATTTCAGCATGAGGATATTCAATGCCGACGGCTCCGAGGGCATGATGTGCGGCAACGGGGCCCGCTGCGTTGGAAAATATGTGTTTGACAAGAATCTTACTGATAAGACTGACATTACCCTTGAGACCCTTTCGGGCATAAAGACACTTCATCTGAATGTGGGGAAAGACGGCCTGGTGGACAGCGTTGCCGTGGACATGGGTTGCTATTCCCTGACGGAGGCCCCGCAGGAAATTGCGGCTAAAGGCCGCGCATTCCGCGGGACCGGCGTCAGCATGGGCAACCCCCACTACGTCACCTTCCAGGACGATGCGGACACGCTTGACCTGACAGCCTACGGGCCTGTGATTGAATGCGACCCGGCATTCCCTGACAGGACCAACGTGGAATTCGCCAAGGTTGTTTCCCCCGGAGTAATCCGGATGAGGGTCTGGGAAAGGGGCAGCGGGATAACCATGGCCTGCGGCACGGGCGCCTGCGCCACTGCCGCCGCCGCGGTTGAGCGCGGCCTGGTCCAGAGCCCCTGCACAATTGTTATGGACGGCGGAAGCCTGACCATTGACTGTGACAAGGCAAGCGGGAAGGTTGTAATGACCGGCCCCGCCACAACGGTATTCGAAGGAATAGTGGAAGTATGAGCCAAATAAACGAAAATTACCTCAATCTGGCGCAGAGATACCTGTTCTCCGAGGTCGCCGCAAGGGTTTCCGCATATCTGGGGAAGAACCCGTCGGCAAAAATCATCAGGATGGGTATCGGCGATGTCACGCAGCCTATAGCGCCCGCCGTGGCGCAGGCCATGCACCGGGCGGTGGAGGACTGCTGCCACAGCGAGACCTTCCACGGCTACGGCCCGGAGCCCGGCTATGACTTCCTGCGTAACGCCATCGTGGAGAACGACTTCGCCGGACTTGGGATCAAGGCGTCGGAAGTCTTTGTAAGCGACGGCGCAAAGAGCGACACCGGAAATATCGGGGACATCTTCTCCCAATGCAATGTAATTGGAATAACTGATCCCGTCTATCCCGTATATGTTGATACTAACACCATGGCGGGACGCAGGATAGTTTACATACCCTGCAACCCCGGCAACGGCTTCACGGGTGACATCCCTGACCAGAAACTGGACATCATATACCTGTGCTACCCCAACAACCCCACGGGAGCAGTGATATCCAGGGAAAAACTCAAGGCATGGGTTGACTATGCGCTTGAGAATCAAAGCATTATCTTTTACGATGCAGCATACGAGGCTTTCATCCGCGACCCACAAATCCCCCACTCCATATACGAGATAGAAGGGGCGAAGCGCTGCGCCATAGAGTTCAGGAGTTTCTCCAAGACCGCCGGCTTTACCGGTATCCGCTGCGCGTTCAACGTTGTCCCGGAGGAACTCACCGCACGGTCATCGGACGGCAGGGAGATATCCCTGAACCATCTTTGGGACAGGCGGCAGAGCTGCAAGTTCAACGGAGCCTCATACATTTCCCAGAGGGCGGCCGAGGCCGTCTACAGCCCGGAGGGCAAAGTACAGGTCAAGGCCGTCCTGGACGGCTACCTTGAGACGGCGGCCGTCATAAGGGCAAGCCTGCAGAAGGCCGGGCTGAACCCCGTGGGCGGAGAGAACTCTCCGTACATCTGGGCTCAGACCCCGGGCGGGATGCCGTCCTGGGATTTCTTTGACCTGCTGCTGAACCGCGCGGGGGTAGTGGTAACCCCCGGAGCCGGTTTCGGCCAGGCCGGCGAAGGCTATTTCAGGGTTACGGCCTTCTCCAGCAAGGACCAAAGCATTGAAGCTATGGAAAAGTTAAACCAATTGGTAAAATCATTATAGAATGAGAACCGCTAAACTCATCCTTTCAGACGGCAGTTCATATGACGCTTTCTCATTCGGGTACGAAAAGTCCGTGAGCGGAGAACTGGTGTTCTACACTGCCATGACGGGATATCCGGAGAGCCTGAGCGACCCTTCCTACAAGGGGCAGATCCTCATCCCCACCTATCCTATGATAGGCAATTACGGAGTCCCGGGAGACGTGAAGGAGAACGGGCTGTCAAAGTTCTTCGAATCCGACAGGATCCAGTGCACAGGATTAATAATATCGGACTATTCCCAGCAGTACAGCCACTGGGATTCCGAGCGGAGCCTGGGTGCGTGGCTCAAGGCCTGGGAAGTTCCCGGGCTGTTCGGTATAGATACCAGGGCCCTTACTAAGAAACTCCGCGAGAAGGGCGCCATGCTGGGCAAGATAGTCTTTGACGGCGTGGACCCCGGTTTCTACGATCCTGACAAGGACAACCTGGTGCCCCAGGTGTCCTGCAAGGAGGTCCAGACCTTCGGCACCGGCCGCTACAAGGTCCTCATGGTGGACTGCGGAATGAAGAACAACATTATCAGGTGCCTCCTGAAACACGACGTTACCGTAACCCTGGTGCCCTGGGACTATGATTTCAGGGGCACTGACTACGACGGGCTGTTCATCTCCAACGGACCCGGAAACCCGGCCGTCCTGCTGCCTGTGATAGAGCATCTGAAATACGCCTTGAAGGAAGACAGGCCAATCATGGGAATATGCCTTGGGCATCAGCTGATGGCCCTGGCCTCCGGCGCGCAGACATACAAGATGAAATACGGCCACCGCGGACACAACCAGCCGGTTATAGTGCCCGGGACGCAGAAGTGCTTCATCACGTCACAGAATCACGGCTTTGCCGTGGATCCTGCCACACTCCCCTCTGACTGGGAGCCCATGTTCACCAACCTGAACGACGGCACCAACGAGGGCATAAGGCACAAGACAAAGCCGTTCTTCAGCACCCAGTTCCATCCGGAAGCGTCCAGCGGCCCGGTGGACACGGAAAGCCTGTTCGCCGTTTTCGTCAACAACATGAAACAATATAAGGAGGGAAAGGACAATGGCTGAGATTGAGAAAATACTGGTGCTGGGCTCCGGAGCCCTCAAGATTGGCCAGTCCGGAGAATTCGACTACTCCGGTTCACAGGCCCTCAAGGCATTGAGGGAGGAAGGGAAGAAGACCGTCCTGATAAACCCCAACATTGCCACCATACAAACTTCCGAGGACATTGCGGACACAACATACTTCCTCCCACTGACTGCTGAATTCGTCCAGAAAGTCATAGAGAAAGAGAGACCCGACGCCATAATGCTGGCCTTCGGAGGCCAGACCGCACTGAACTGCGGAGTGGAACTGTACCATAACGGCGTCCTGGAGAAATATGGCGTACAGGTGCTCGGAACCCCTGTACAGGCCATCATCAACACTGAAGACCGCGAACTGTTCGCCTCAATGATGCGCGACATAGGGGTCAAGACCCCAAGGAGCATAGCCGCGAACAACATGGAGGAAGCCATGGCCGCGGTCAAGGAAATAGGCTATCCTATCATAGTCCGCGCGGCATACGCCCTGGGTGGCCTGGGCTCCGGCTTCTGCAAGAATGACAAGGAACTGGAGGAACTGGCTTCCAGCGCCTTCACCTATTCCCCGCAGATTCTCATAGAGGAATCCCTCAAGGGATGGAAGGAGATAGAATACGAAGTGGTGCGCGACCGCTATGACAACTGCATCACCGTCTGCAACATGGAGAACCTGGACCCGCTGGGCATCCATACCGGCGAAAGCATAGTGGTTGCTCCGTCTCAGACGCTCAGCGACCACGAATACCACAGGCTGCGCCGCATTGCGATAGACATAATCCGTCACATTGGAATCATTGGCGAATGCAACGTCCAGTACGCCCTGGACCCTGATTCAGACGACTACCGCGTGATTGAGGTGAACGCCAGGCTCAGCCGCTCGTCAGCCCTGGCCTCCAAGGCCACGGGATACCCGCTGGCCTTTGTCGCGGCCAAGCTGGGATTGGGCTTCGGCCTGCACGAAATCCCCAATGCCGTCACCAAGGTCACCTCCGCATGCTTCGAGCCTGCGCTGGACTACGTGGTGTGCAAGATTCCGCGCTGGGACCTTGGCAAGTTCGAAGGCGTGTCCAAGCTCATCGGCTCGTCCATGAAATCCGTGGGAGAGGTGATGGCCATAGGCCGCTCCTTCGAGGAAGCAGTGCAAAAAGGCCTTAGGATGGTGGGCGTGGGCCTCAGGGGCTTCGTTGGCAATTCCCTGGAGATCCCTGACCTGAAATACGAACTGAGCCACCCTACGGACAAGCGTATCCTGGCTGTATGCCAGGCGTTTGACGAAGGCTACAGCATAGACGACCTCTACCAGATCACAAAGATAGACAAGTGGTTCCTGTTCCGCCTGCAGAACATCCATACATACATGAAGCGGCTTCAGGAAGTTCCGTCTCTGGAAGAACTTGATTATCAGACACTTCTGGGAGCCAAGAAACTGGGGTTCTCTGACTGGCAGATAGGTTTCTTCGTTGCCGGCAAGACAATGAAGGACTTCCACAAGACCGGAATGATGGCCCGCGCGCGGCGCAAGGAACTGGGCATCTTCCCTGCCGTAAAGCAGATAGACACCCTGGCCGGAGAATACCCCGCCCAGACAAATTACCTGTACCTGACATACAACGGCACGGAGCACGACATAGAGTTTGAGCGCGACGGCCGCTCTGTTATAGTACTTGGCAGCGGCGCTTACCGTATTGGAAGCAGTGTGGAGTTTGACTGGTGCAGTGTAACCGCCGTTAAGAAGATACAGGAAAGCGGCTACAGGGCCGTGATGATCAATTACAACCCTGAAACCGTAAGTACGGACTACGACATCTGCGACCGTCTGTTCTTTGATGAACTCTCCCTTGAAAGGGTGCTGGATATCTGCGAACTGGAAGCGCCCATGGGCGTGATAGTTTCTACAGGAGGCCAGATACCAAACAACCTGGCAATGCAGCTGGACGCCAACGGAGTGAAGATCCTTGGCACATCGGCAAAATCAATCGATATGGCCGAGGACCGCGAGAAGTTCTCCTCCATGTGCGACTCCCTTGGCATTGACCAGCCCCGCTGGAAGGAACTTACAAGCATAGAGGATGTGAATGCCTTCGCAGATGAGGTGGGCCTTCCAATCCTCATCCGCCCTTCGTACGTCCTATCGGGCGCAGCCATGAAGGTTGTCCTGAGCAGGGATGAACTGGAGGAATCGCTGAAGAACGCCGCCGTGGTGAGCCAGGAGCATCCCGTGGTGGCAACGGAGTTCCTCCAGAGGGCCAAGGAAGTGGAGATTGACGCGGTGGCGCAGGACGGCGTGATCAAGTGCTACGCCATAAGCGAACACATAGAGTTCGCGGGCGTGCACTCCGGCGACGCCACCGTGGTGTTCCCCGCCCAGAAACTCTACTACGAGACCATCCGCCGCATCATGAAGATTTCCCGCAAGATTGCGGAAGGCCTCAACATATCGGGACCTTTCAACATACAGTTCCTGGCAAAGAACAACGACCTGCGCGTGATCGAGTGCAACCTGCGCGCATCCAGGAGCTTCCCGTTCGTTTCAAAGATCACCAAGTTCAACTTCATAGGCCTGGCCACTGACATCATGCTGGGCAAGAAGGTGGAGGCGTACAGCAAGAACTTCGCTGACATTGACTACGTGGGAGTGAAGAGTTCGCAGTTCTCCTTTGCAAGGCTGCTCCAGGCGGACCCCATCCACGGAGTGGACATGGCGTCCACCGGAGAGGTGGCCTGCATAGGAGACAACTATTACGAGGCGCTGCTCAAGAGCATGCTTTCAGTGGGATACGAGATACCGTCCAAGGAGAAGGGTATCCTCATATCATCCGGACCTTCCTATTCAAAGGTGGAGATGCTGGAGGCCTGCAAGATGCTCAGGGACTACGGCTACAAAATCTATTCGACCTCCGGAACCGCAATGTTCCTGGAGCAGCACGGCATAGAGTCGGAAATCCTGCACTGGCCGGATTCCGGCAAGCAGCCCAATGCGATTGACTATATAGAGGGCCACAAACTGGACCTTGTAATAAACATCCCCAAGAACTTCACCAGGAGGGAGCTGGAGAACGGCTTTGCCATCAGGCGCTCAGCCGTGGACCACAATATCCCTCTGATTACAAACGCGCGCCTTGCAAGCGCATTCATATACGCGCTGTGCAAGATAGGCGTGGAAGGCCTTGCAATAAGGTCCTGGGACGAATATTAAAACTTAGAATATGGAATCAAAGTATGTTTTCATCACGGGAGGCGTGGTTTCTTCCCTGGGTAAAGGTATAATTGCCGCATCGCTTGCAAAACTGCTGCAGGCAAGGGGGCTGAGGGTCACCATCCAGAAATTCGACCCTTACATAAACATCGACCCGGGAACGCTGAACCCGTATGAACACGGAGAGTGCTATGTTACGGAAGACGGCGCGGAGACTGACCTTGACCTGGGCCACTACGAGCGCTTCCTTGGCGTACATACCTCCCAGGCCAACAATGTAACCACCGGAAGGATATACAATACCGTCATTACCAAGGAGCGCGAGGGCGCCTACCTGGGCAAGACCGTCCAGATTGTCCCGCACATCACCGATGAGATCAAGCGCCGCATGACGCTTCTGGGGCAGGACGGCAAGTATGACATCATCCTTACCGAAATTGGCGGCACCGTGGGAGACATGGAATCCCAGCCGTTCATAGAGGCCGTGCGCCAGTTGCAGTGGGAACTCCCGGAAGAGGACTGCATGAGCATCCACCTCACGCTGGTGCCTTTCCTGAACGCCGCAAAGGAACTAAAGACAAAGCCTACCCAGCACTCCGTGCAGAAACTGCAGCAGAGCGGAGTCCAGCCGGACGTCATCATCTGCCGTACGGAGCATCCCCTGTCCGATGACATCAAGCGCAAGGTGGCGCTGTTCTGCAATGTAAAGCCGGGCCACGTGATCCAGAGCATAGATGCCTGGAGCATCTACCAGGTCCCCCTGAACATGCATGCGGAACACCTGGACGAACTGGTAGTCAGGAAGTTGCAGATAGAGAACTTCAACGCTCCTGACCTGACAAGGTGGAACGAGTTCCTGTACAGGCTGTCGCATCCTTCCAGGGAAGTTGACATCGCCCTTGTGGGCAAGTATGTCTCCCTGCAGGATGCCTACAAGTCCATCCTGGAGGCCCTGGTACACGCAGGCGCCGCAAATGACTGCAAGGTCAACGTCCATACCGTCCTCAGCGATGACATAACGGAGGAGAACGTGGCGGATTACCTCAAGGGTATGAACGGGATATTGGTGGCTCCGGGCTTCGGGGGAAGGGGTCTTGAAGGTAAGGTCCACGCCATCAGATACGCCCGGGAGAACAATATCCCGTTCCTGGGCATCTGCCTTGGAATGCAGATGTGCGTGGTCGAGTTCGCCCGCAACGTCCTGGGCTATGCCGATGCCGCCTCAACTGAACTCTACCCTGACACCACCCATCCGGTGATAGACCTGATGGAAGAACAGAAGAAAACCACTATGAAGGGTGGTACGATGCGTCTTGGCGCATACGACTGCAAACTTGCGAAAGGAACGTTGGCCTACGACATCTACGGTTGCGAGAACATATCGGAAAGGCATCGCCACAGATATGAGTTCAACGCCAAGTATGCGAAGGATTTTGCCGAGGCGGGGCTGGTGGCATCGGGCCATAATCCCCAGACTGGACTTACGGAGATCGTGGAACTGCCCACGCACAAGTTCTTCATAGGGTCACAGTTCCACCCGGAGTACAAGAGCACTCCGGAAAAACCTCATCCTCTGTTCAGGAGATTTATTCAGGCCGCGCTTCAATAGAGCGCCTGCAGGTCCTTGAGGCTGATTCCGGCCTCTTCAAGATAAGTCTGGCGCGCCTTGTACAGCGCCCTGAGGACCTGAGCCTTGGTCTGGGCCGTGCCGTACTGCAGTTTGCGGCGGCACAACGGACATAGAAGCACTACATTCCACGGCGCATCGACGCCGGGAACCAGATGATGGGCCTCCAGATAAGGGAGGCCTTTTTCTGTGACGAAGGTCTTGTGCGATGCGCTTACTTCGCACACGGCATCGGAAGGAACGCTTCCCTCAAGGGTGAATCCTCGCTGGAACGCTTCCGCTTCCATTGCGTCCTGCCCCTCCTTGCAGGAGGCCAGGTACGCCAGAAGCTCCGCGTCAAACTCCGGATTCTGCCCCTTGAAATACCTCTGGCCGCCAAGCAGGGCCGCGCCGTAATGGGACAGGCGGATCACGAACTTGAACGGATAGTGTGACAGGTCAGTAAGTGTATCAGACTCAAGGGAATAGGCGCAGTCAACCTTCTCTGACTTGAACCATACGGTCCTCCGGAGAAAAACATCCGTCTTTGGCTTGTGATATACCCTGGCATTGGTGCAGAATGCCACCACTTCCCTGTTCACGGATCCCTGTATCTTGCGGGCATAGACCACCGTGACGCCGTCAATGTATTCATCTTCAGGACCGGCACCAAGGCGGGTGATGTCAATGTTTCCCTGCGGCGGGCAGTATCCATAATACCTCCAGTCCACGTCATTGCGGACCAGATTGTAGAATTCGTGGACAGTCTTGTTCCGGGCGTGCAGGCCGGAAGTCATGTCAATAACTATGAGCGGGGCGTCTTCCAAAGTCTTCATTATGCGTAAATATAATCATTTACAATAAAAAAACCGGCCAATCGGCCGGTTTTTCAATCATTTATCTTCCTTTAGGGCAGAAGGATGGAAGAGGGAGTATATGACAAACCAGAAGGCGCCAACGGTGACGCAACTGTCCGCAACGTTGAATACTGGGTCGAAGAAAGTGATGTGCTTTCCACCGATGTAGGTATCTATGAGGGGGAAATAGAGCATGTCCACTACCTTGCCCTGGAAAAGCGGAGCGTAGTCCCAGATAACTCCATAGAAGATGCAGTCTATTACGTTTCCTATGGCTCCGGCTGTAATTAGGGACAGGGGTATGAGGAATCCTATTGGCGTCTCCTTCTTGAGCATGTCGCGGATCCACCAGATGAGGAGGCCTGAAAGGATGATGCGGAAGGCCGTGAGGATGTATTTGCCCACGACTCCCCCGAACGCCATTCCAAATGCCATTCCTTCATTCTCCACGAAAGCGATCCTGAACCACTGACCCAGCACCGGGAAACTCTCGCCAATTGACATGTTGGTCTTGACGAGAACCTTGGACACCTGGTCGATCACCAGCAGGATTGCTCCCATAATGAGGAGCTTCTTCCCCTTGGATAATGCCATTTCCTACTTCTTTCCTGTTCTTGCGAGCATTTCCTTGGCCTCTACGGTAAGGGTGGCGTGAGGTACCAGGCGAAGCCTCTCCTTGGGGATGAGCTTGCCGGTCTCACGGCAGATGCCGTAGGTCTTGTTCTCAATCCTTACCAGCGCGGCCTCCAGGTTCTGGATGAACTTGTACTGGCGCTGTGCCAGCTGGCTGGCCTCTTCTTTTGAAAGCTGGTTTGCGCCGTCGTCCTCGACGGTCTTGAAGGAAGGTGATGTGTCCTCGATGTCATTGCTGCCATTGTGCATCACTACCTGGCGGAGGGTGTTGTACTCCTGCTTTGCCTTCTCCAGCTTCTCAAGGATTATTGCCTTGAATTCGGCAAGTTCCTCGTCCGTGTAGCGGGTTTTTGTCTCTTCTGCCATAGTATTATTGTTCTGTTGCTTGGTTACTTTTATCTTGACCGGCTCTACGCCCCATTCAACCTCGACGGCCGTTTCGTCTGCTTTGTCCAATGTAAGCATTTCTACTGACACTGCCAAGGTCTGGGAGGCGAGATAGTCCTTGTATGTTGCGAGTGAGGATTCTATCTGGCCGAAGTTCTCGTCTCCGGCGTAGATTTGTACCTTCACTTTGTCCGTCACTTCGAATCCGGAATCCTTGCGGATGTTCTGGATCCTGTTGATGAGCTCGCGGGCCACGCCTTCCGCCTTGAGTTCAGGGGTCACCTCTATGTCAAGGGCTATTGTGAGCTGGCCTTCGCTTGCCACGAGCCATCCCGGCATGTCCTCGGAGGAGATCTCGTAATCTCCGGGCTCGAGGACCACGGGGCCGGAAGCCAGCGCAAGGCTGTACTGCTGCGCGGCGGCCTCGCTGGCCTGGATGGCGGAGATTGTCTGCTGGTCCATGCTTCCGAAGGCTGCGGCTATCTCCTTCATCCTGGCTCCGTATTTCTTGCCCAGGGTCTTGAAGTTGGGCTTGATCTTCTTGGTGATGATGCCGGTGGTGTCAGGGATGAACTCGGCCTCCTTGACGTTCACTTCACTCAGGATTATGCCTTCCACGGCCTCCAACTGGGTGCGGAGCTTGTCTGAGATCACGGGGATGACGAGCTTGGAGAGCGGCTGGCGCACCTTGATGTTCACCTTGCGGCGGAGCGCAAGCACCATTGAGGTGGCCTTCTGCGCGAGCGCCATCCTTTCCTCCAGGTCCTTGTCCACGAGGTCCATGTCGGCCTCAGGCATAAGCACGTAGTGTACTGACTCCTCTCCGTCCGGAACAAGGTCAAGATACAGGCGGTCCATGTAGAACGGCGCGATAGGGGCCGACAGGATTGCCACGTTCTTGAGCACCTCGTAGAGGGTCTGGTAGGCGGCCAGCTTGTCCCTGGTGAGGCCGCCGCCCCAGAAACGCTTGCGGTTCAGGCGGACGTACCAGTTGGAAAGATGGTCGCATACGAAATCCTGGATGAGGCGTCCGGCCAGGGTGATGTCGTAGTCTTCATACGCGGCGCGTACGTTGCTGATGAGGGTGTTCATCAGGGAGATGATCCACCTGTCAGTCTCCGGACGGAGGCTCAGGGCGACGCGCGGGGATGAAGGGTCGAAGCCATCGACATTCGCGTAGAGCGCGAAGAATGAATATGTGTTGTACAGCGTTCCGAAGAACTTGCGGCGCACCTCGTCAACTCCGGCATCGTCGTAGCGGAGGTTATCCCAGGGCTGGGAGTTGGTGAGCATGTACCAGCGGAGGGCGTCGGGGCCGTACTTGTCAAGCTGCTGGAATGGATCCACGGCGTTGCCAAGGCGCTTGCTCATCTTGTTTCCGTCCTTGTCAAGGACAAGGCCGTTGGAGATGACGCGCTTGAAGGCGGGGGTGCCGCTTACCATTGTGTGGATTGCGTGAAGGGTGTAGAACCATCCGCGGGTCTGGTCAACGCCTTCCGCGATGAAGTCCGCGGTTATGCCGAACTTGCCGCCGTCAAGGCCGCGGAGGCCTTCCTGGGCATACGGCATGGCGCCGGAGTCGAACCATACGTCAATGAGGTCGGTCTCGCGGGTCATCTTGCGGCCGCTGTCGGATACCAGGAATATGTTGTCCACGTAAGGGCGGTGGAGGTCGATCTTGTCGTAGTTCTCCTTGGACATGTCCTCAGGGTCGAAGCCGGCGTCCTTGAAAGGATTGCTCTGCATTACGCCTGCGGCTACTGCTTTCTCGATCTCTGCGTAGAATTCCTTGAGGGTGCCGATGCACTTCTCCTCCTTGCCGTCCTCGGTGCGCCAGATGGGCAGCGGTGTGCCCCAGAAGCGGCTGCGTGACAGGTTCCAGTCCTGGATGTTCTCCAGCCACTGGCCGAAGCGTCCGGTTCCGGTGGATTCCGGCTTCCAGGTGATCTGCTTGTTCAGTTCCACCATCTGGTCCTTGACCGCGGTGGTCTTGATGAACCATGCGTCCAGGGGGAAATACAGGACGGGCTTGTCAGTACGCCAGCTGTGAGGATAGCTGTGGACGTGCTTCTGGATCCTGAAGGCCTTGCCCTGGCTCTTGAGCATGACGCAGAGGTCTATGTCAAGGGTTGGGGCGTCCTTGGGGAGGGAATCGTCAAAGGCGTTCTTCACAAAGCGTCCTGAATACTCCGCGTATGAGGGGTCAACGGTGTTGACATAGACGGGATCCATGTCCTCCAGCCTGTAGAAACGGCCTTCGCGGTCTACCTGGGCCTGGGGGCGTCCGTCCTTGTCAAGTATCATCATAGGAGGTACGCCAAAGTTGGCTGCCACCTTCTTGTCGTCAGCTCCAAAGGTAGGGGCGATGTGTACTATGCCCGTTCCGTCTTCTGTGGTGACATAGTCTCCGGAGATTACCCTGAAGGCGTCACCCTCGAGAGGCTTGAACCAGGGGATGAGCTGCTCGTAACGCAGGCCCACCAGTTCAGAGCCCTTGTATGTGCCGGGGAGTACCTCATAAGGGATCTTGTCGTTGAACCAGGTTCCCACAAGGGCCTGCGCAACGATGTATGTGGCTTCCTTTCCGGTGTAAGGGTTGGAAGACTTAACCTTGACGTAATCTATGTTGGGGCCCACGCACAATGCGGTGTTGGAAGGAAGGGTCCAGGGGGTGGTTGTCCAGGCCAGGAAGTAGAGTTCGTCCTCTCCTATAACCTTGAACTGGCAGGTTACCGTGGTGTCAGTCACGTCCTTGTAGCAACCCGGCTGGTTGAGCTCGTGGGAACTGAGGCCGGTGCCGTCGGAAGGGCTGTACGGCTGGATTGAATAACCCTTGTAAAGGAGTCCCTTGTCATAGATATCCTTGAGGAGGTACCAGAGGGTTTCAATGTAACGGTTGTCATAGGTGATGTACGGATCATCCATATCCACCCAGTAGCCTACCCTTTCTGTCATGTTCACCCATTCGGAGGTGTATTTCATAACCTCTGAGCGGCAGGTCTTGTTATATTCCTCAACGCTTATCTTGGTGCCGATATCCTCTTTATGGATGCCCAGTTTCTTCTCTACTCCAATCTCCACCGGAAGGCCGTGGGTGTCCCAGCCGGCGCGGCGGTCTACCTTGTAGCCCGTCTGGGTCTTGTACCGGCAGACGGCGTCCTTGATGGAGCGGGCCATCACGTGGTGGATTCCCGGCATTCCGTTGGCGGACGGCGGACCTTCAAAGAATATGAATTCCGGCGCTCCTTCCCTTACTTCAAGTGATTTCCTGAAGGCATTGTTCTTACGCCAGCGTTCCAGAATTTCGTTGCCGGTCCCTACCAGATCCAGACCTTTGTATTCTTTGAATGTCATATTTTTTTGTATAATTTTGCAGTCGGCAAAATTAATCAATTTCCACGTCTTTTACAAAACTATGAGCGCTTTGGACATTATTATTCTGGTCTGCCTGATTCCCGCTGTATATCAGGGAATTACAAAGGGTTTCGTATCCCAGGCCGTATCCCTGGTTTCAGTCATTCTGGGATCCTGGATGGCATTCCACTCTTCCAACGCCGCCTGCACCGCGCTGGCGCCGTCCCTTCCGGACGCTTCGCCGGTGGTGATGCACATTGCAACGTTCCTGATTTTCTTCCTTCTATACGCCCTTGTATTCACCCTCATAGGGAAACTCATAGAGAAAATCCTGAAGTTCGCCACGCTTGGGTGGCTCAACCGCCTGCTGGGCTTCGTCCTGTCCATAGTCACCGGCCTGATGGTCATTTCGCTGCTGCTGGTACTGTTCACCGCCATCAACAATTCCTTTGAACTTGTGAGCAAGGAGACACTGGCGGCTTCAGTCCTCTACCAGCCGCTGTATGACTTTGGCGCGGCATTCTTCCCATATCTGAAGGCCATCCTTTTCAGCAAGTAGCATGGCCCTGATAATCCTGATAGAAACTTCCGCAGCCGTATGCTCCACCGCCCTTGTCAGGGACGGCGCCATAGTGAGTTCGCGCCTGTGCGAGGACGCCAGGCGCCAGTCCTCACTCACGGCGCCCATGATCAAGGAGATGCTGGACGAATGCGGCGTCAGCGCGCGCGACTGCGACGCCGTATGCGTCAGCAAGGGCCCCGGATCATACACGGGCCTGCGCGTGGGAGTGTCATCGGCAAAGGGACTCTGCTTTGGCGCGGGACTGCCGCTTCTGGCCGTGGGGACGCTGGACCTTCTGGCCGCCCAGGCGGCCGACGAAGGCGTCATCCCCACCGGCTGCAAATACATCGTCCCGCTGATCGACGCCCGCAGGATGGAGGTCTACACCGCCGTCTTCAGCCCGGAGGGAAAGCGCCTGGACGATGTGCGCAACCTGATAGTGGAGCCCGGGTGCTTCGCGGAGCAGCTTGCCGAGGGCCCCGTGCTGTTCATCGGAGACGCCGCGGACAAATGCAGGGACATCCTGGCCGGCCCCAACGCATATTTCCATCAGTGCAACCCCCTTGCGGTCTCCATGCTGCGCCCTGCTATGGAGGCATATAAAGAAAAGAGATTCGAAGATATCGCTTACTTCGAACCTCTCTATCTCAAACAGTTCATAGCAACTGTCAGCAAGAAGAAGCTATTTTAGCGCCTTGTCAAGATACTGGCGCAATTCGCGCTCCGTTGTGATCTCCTTTGTCATCAGTTCCCCGTTCTCAATGATGTAAAGAGTAGGGATCGTTGTGACGTTATACGCCTGCACGGAAGGTGAAGCGGCGCCAAGTCCGTCATTCACGTTGATCCATGCAAGGCCCTGGTTCCTTACGATGCTGGCCCAGAGAGCCTTGTCCACATCCAGGCAGACCGCATAGATTTCAAGT
Organism: Bacteroidales bacterium; assembly: GCA_017619675.1. Taxonomy (GTDB): domain Bacteria; phylum Bacteroidota; class Bacteroidia; order Bacteroidales; family UBA932; genus Cryptobacteroides. The sequence continues at coordinate 105,169 of JAFZRX010000002.1, forward strand.
CCCTTGGCCTTGTAGTCGTCATACAGGGGCTTGAGGAAATCCAGGTTGAAAAGGGTCTGCTGGGAATGCTGTGAGGTCCAGAAATACAGGAAGACCACCTTATTCTCCAGGGAACTGAGGGCGACCTTCTTGCCGTCCATTCCTGGAAGGTCTAAATCAGGGAATGGCAATTCTTCAGCTGAATCAACCCTGTTGTAGATGTCCATGAGCTTGATCCTGCTGTCAGCCTCGCGGGAGAGAGCCTGAACATACTTAGATTTGGGATAAATGGTAAGCAGGGTGTCAGCAACGCTGCGGTAGCGTATGGCATCCGTCTGCTGGCTGAATATGGGGGTCTCCCCTTCAAAGGTCTGGTACATTACCGGAACCACGGTAAGGGAGTGCGGATTCTGGGAAATATATTTGAGACACTGGCGGTAGTAGTTGATGTAAGCCCTTGCTATGCTGGATGTCTCCGTCATAGAGGAAACGGCTGAAAGGAAGCTGGCGTAACTCTCCTCAACCTCCTGCAGTTTCTCGCTTTCAGGGGAACCCTCGACGGTGTAATTGCCTTTGGTGTCGGAAGTTACGTTCACCTGGTCACCGGCCTCCAGAAGCAGGGAGGCTATCTTGGTGTCCCCATGATACAGGTAGATGAACTCCGGCTGGCCCTTCTCCACCTTTACCTTGTAGGAATACTTGCCGGCGGCGTCGGTCTTCACGGTATCCAGCACCACGTATGTGTTCACATCCAGGAGCTTTACTATCACTTTGTCAGACGGAGCCCCTTCCAGGGTGCCGCTGATACGGGCTTTTGGAGTACAGGCCGCGATAAGCGCCGCGGCAAGGATGAGGCCCGCTATTCTACAGTTTTTCATATTCGCTTGATATTGCATTGGCTATCTGCCTGAATTCTTCGTTGGAAAGGGACAACTTTGCCTTGCGGAAGTCCATGTTGGCCTCCGTCTGGAGCGGAACAAGGTGGATGTGCGTGTGAGGCACCTCCATTCCCAGGACCGCAACGCCCACCCTCTCGCAAGGGATGGCCGCCTTGATGGCTATGGCCACCTTGCGCGCGAAAGCGCACAGGCCGGCGTAAGTCTCCTCGTCCAGGTTGAAGATATAGTCGTTCTCAACGTTCCTTGGGATCACCAGGGTGTGACCCTTTGCCATGGGATTGATGTCAAGGAATGCGTAGTAGTTGTCGTCCTCCGCCACCTTGAAGGATGGGATCTCTCCCTTGGCGATTCTTGTGAAAATAGTAGCCATTATATAGAAATTTCCAAAACCTTGAACTGAATGATTCCTGAAGGGGTCTTTGCGTCTACCACATCACCTACGGCGTGGCCCATGAGCGCCTTGCCTATAGGGGTTGTGGCGGCGAGCTTACCCTTGGCGAAGTCCGCCTCCGTCTCGCCTACGATGGTGAACTCCATGACCCTCTTGAGAGCCAGGTTCTCCACCTTAACCTTATTCATAATCTGGATCCTGTCCGTGCCTATCTGGGATTCATCTATGATCTTTGCGTTAGCCACAAGGTTCTTAAGCCTTGCTATCTTCACTTCCAGAAGGCCCTGCGCTTCGCGGGCCGCGTCATACTCGGCATTTTCGGACAGATCACCTTTCTCACGTGCCTCGGCTATCTGCGCGGAAATAACCGGGCGCTGCGCCAATGCATCCTCTAGGTCTTTCTTGATTTTCTCCAGACCCTCCTGGGTCATGTAATGTGATTCTGCCATAGTTCAAATATACTAAATTATTTTATTATCGCTATCTCCTTGTCCTTCGCCAACTGCCCCGCAAGGGCCTGGAGGGAAGGAAACTTGACTTCGTCACGGATCTTTTCCTTGAAGGTCACCTTAAGGTCCAGTCCGTAAATGTCCTGGTCGAAGTCAAATATGTTTGTCTCTATCGTGGGCGCGTTCCCCACCGCCACGGTGGGCTTCACGCCAATGTTGCACATCCCTTTGTAGGTTTGCCCAAGTACCTGTGCCTCAACGGCATACACCCCATTCTGCGGCACCATCTTGAGCGGATCGTACAGCTTGAGGTTGGCCGTGGGGAAGCCTATCGTCCTCCCGAGGCGGTTTCCCGCCACCACCACGCCCGTGAGGCTGTACCTGTACCCGAGCATCTCCGCCGCCCCCTTCACGTCTCCCGCTTCCAGCGCCTTGCGTATGAGCGTCGAACTCACCTGTCCGGGCGCCTTCTCCACCACTATCGTTTCCAGGCCGATGGCCGATGCCGTTGCCCTGAGCCTCTCCGCATCCGGAGCGTCACACCCCATGCGGTGGTTGTAGCCCAGCAAGACCGTCTGCCCGCCGAAACGCTCCTTCACATAGTCGCGCAGGTACTGCTCAGCGCTGAGGCGGCTGAACTCCCTGTCGAAATCCAGGACCTCAACCCTGTCCACTCCCAGGGCGTACAACAGTCTTTTCTTCTCCTCCAGGGAGTTAAGCAGCCTCAATTCCCTGGCGCCATTCTGGAGCACCGTGCGGGGGTGCGGCCAGAATGTTATTACAAGGCTCTTCTGTCCCCTTTTCCGGGCCTCACAGACGAGCCTTTCTATTACAACGCGGTGACCTTTGTGGACACCGTCAAAAAAACCTGACGTTACAACCATTTAACCAGCGGAAGGTCCTGTTTGTGCGGCAGCAGGGCGTTCTTTGGATAAACCCTGGTGGCTACCTGGTACATACCGGTCCTCTCAGGGAAGATGGAGGCGCTGTACTTGGCAATGCCTTCCTTGTATTCATCCATGGTGAACTCGCATATCTCGCGGATATGGAGCCTGCCCTTTGCGTCGTATGTGGTAAACAGCATCTCCACGCCAATGTCTTCCGGCTTTATCTTGCCAAGGTCCAGGACAACCTCCGATGTAAGGTCGCGCCCCGGCTCAAGGCTGTAGGAAGCGGCCGGCTGGGTATAGGAAACCACCTTTATGCTGTTCCAGTCCTCCCTCATCTGCTGCTTCCACACCGCAAGCTTGCGGGCCAGGGCGAAGTCATCGGCCTGGACGTTCATGAAGCGCTGATACTGAGGGTCGTAGTACTGGTTCACATAGTCCGTGAGCATCCTGTTTGTGGTGAAGTTGCTGGCCACGTGGGCTATGGTGTTCTTGATATAGCCTACCCATTCCTTTGAAAGACCGTTTCCGCCTGTCTTGTAGTATGCAGGCACGATGTCGTTCTCAATGATGTTGTATATGGTGGCGGAGTCAAGTTCGTTCTGGTAGTACTGGTCCTCGTAGGTCCTTTCCTGAGGGAGAGCCCATCCGGCGCCCGGACGGTATCCCTCCACCCACCATCCGTCAAGGACGGAGAAGTGCATTACGCCGTTCATTGCGGCCTTCTCACCGGAAGTACCGGAAGCCTCCTGCGGACGTGTAGGGTTGTTGAGCCATACGTCCACGCCCTGCACGAGCCTCTTTGCCAGGTTGATGTCGTAACCGGGGACAAAGATGATCTTGCCCAGGAACCTGTCCTGCTTGGAAATCTCCACTATCTGGCGGATGAGGTCCTGTCCCGCCCTGTCGGCAGGATGGGCCTTTCCGGCGAACAGGAACTGTACCGGACGCTCATGGTTGTTCACGATGGCGCTGAGGCGGTCAAGGTCGCTGAAAAGGAGCGTTGCCCTCTTGTATGTGGCGAACCTCCTGGCGAAGCCTATGGTCAGGACATCGTCGCGCAGGTTCCTCTTTATGGTGATGGCCTGCCTGGGGGAATAATGACTGCTCTGCACGGGATCGGAAATCCTGTCGATGACAGCCTTCACCAGGTCCCTCTTGAGCTGCTTACGCACGCTCCAGATCTCCTCGTCGCTGACATCGTAGATGCCCTCGAAGCATTTCTTGTCGTAATGATGGGTCTTGAAGGCCGGGCCGAACACCCTCTCGTGGATCTGCTGCCACTCCTTGGCGGCCCAGGTAGGATAATGCACTCCGTTGGTGACGTAGCTGATGTACAGTTCCTCGGGAAGATAGCCCGGGTACATGTTGGAGAAGATGTCCTGGCTTACCTTGCCGTGAAGCATGGATACACCGTTCACGTTATGGGAAATATTGGCTGCGAGGACACTCATGGAGAACTTCTCGTACCTGTTGTCAGGATCAAGTTTTCCAAGGCTCATGAGCGTGCGCCAGTCAATCTTCATAGCCTCCGGATAGCCTCCCACGTAGCGGCCCAGCATGCCCTCGTCAAAGGAGTCGTGACCTGCGGGGACAGGAGTGTGGGTGGTGAACAGGGATGATGCGCGTACAACCTCCAGGGCCTCGTTGAAGCTCAGCTTGTCGTTCTGGATGTATTCGAGGAGCCTTTCCAGGCCTATGAAGGCGGCGTGGCCCTCGTTGCAGTGATATATCTGGGGATTGAGGCCCAGGGCGCGCAGCGCGCGGACGCCTCCAATTCCCAGGACCACTTCCTGCTTGAGGCGGTTCTCCCAGTCACCGCCGTAAAGCTGGTGCGTTACCTGGCGGTCCTCAGGGTTGTTTGCCTCGTAGTCTGTATCAAGAAGGTAGAGGTCCGTACGGCCTACGGAAACCTTCCAGATCCTGGCGTACGCCTGCCTGCCCGGGAAGTTGAAACTTACCGTGAGCCAGTTCCCCTTGGCGTCCAGTACCGGCTCGCCGGGGATCTTCAGGAAGTCCTGGGGCTCGTATTTGGCTATCTGGTCACCCTGGGCGGAAAGCACCTGGGTGAAATATCCGTAACGGTAAAGGAGGCCAACGGCCACCATGTTGACGTTCATGTCGCTGCTCTCCTTGAGATAGTCTCCCGCAAGGATTCCCAATCCTCCGGAATATATCTTCAGGGAGGCGTCCAGACCATACTCCATGCAGAAGTAAGCGATGGAAGGATCCTTGCGGTCCGCCTTGGCTGCCATGTACTTGTCAAAGTCCGCCATCACGGCATTGAGCTCGCTGATGAAGACGGAATCCTTTGCCAGGGCCTCGAAGCGCTTGATGCTCACGGTGTCCAGCACGGCCCTTGGATTGTGGCCTGACTTGTGCCAGATTTCCGGATCGATTTTCTTGTATAGGGTCTTGGCTGAATCGTTCCAGCACCACCACAGATTCTTGCTTAATCTCTCAAGTCCAGACAATTCCTTTGGAAGATGGCGTGTTACCATCACGCTCTTCCAGGAAGGAGCGTTATTTTGATTATCCATATAAATAAAATTACACTACTTAACTCTGTTGTTTCTCTGCCAGTGCCTCATTTACCCTGATTATGAAATCGCTCAGGACATTCATATAGTTGATGAATGCCTCGTACGGCGTGTCATAAGGGTTGAACCTCTGATGGATCTCTCCGTCAGAGAAGAACTTGGTGCACATATAATAAAGATGGTCACTTTCCTGGAGATGTCCGAAGTCAGCCCACAGGGTGCCGTCGTCAATGATCGAAAGTTTCTCGGTAAGTGAATACAGTTTGTTGAATGCATCCTGCTGGAGCTCGTTTCCAAGCCATGCGGACAGGTCCCTTTCCTCATCCGCCCATGAGATGGGCTCCGGAACGGAAAGTGCATCCACCGGCTTCAGTTTGGAAGTTGCCTCCGAAGGGGTTACGAACTGGAGTCCTCCCGCAAGCACTGCCTCCGGAAGATGGCTAATGAAGTCGAATATCCCGGTGCTCTCGCTCTGGTGCTCTCCAAAGGTCTCGTAATCCATGAAAAGGTTTACGATCTCGCCGTCGGCCTGGTTGAGCCAGCCCACGTATTTTTCCGCGGTGAGGGGCCATTCGTTCCAACCCTTGTTGGAGAAACGGAAGGCGATGTCGTCGCTGAGCGGATAGTTGCGGAGCAAAAGCTTCAGTTTTGGATCCAGGTCGTTGGTGTAGATATGGTTGGGGCTCTTCCATCCCATGATGTGGCGGGCGCCCTCAGTGAGCATGGTCTTGAATCCCATCTCGCTTACCATGGAGCCTATCTCGTCGGAATAGATGAGCTCAGTGTTCCTGAACGCCTTGGGAGTGACCCCAAAGAGTTTCTCGATCTGCTCCTTGTGCTTGTTGACCTGCAGCTTGAACTCCGCCGGGGAACGCAGTGAGGCCAGGGAATGGTAATAGGTCTCGCTGAGGAATTCCACACAGCCCGTGGCTGCAAGCTCGCGGAAACTGTCAAGGAGTTCCGGAGCGAAGCGCTCGAACTGCTCCAAAGCCGAACCGGAAATGGAGAACGCCACCTTGAACTTACCCTTGTTGCGCTTGATGGCCTGCAAAAGTATATCGTTCATAGGCTGGTAGCAATTCTGGGCTACACGCCTGAATATGGTCCTGTTGGCAAACTGGTCGTAATAATGGGAATCCTTGCCGATATCGAAGAACCTGTAAAGACGGAGCCTTGAAGGTTGATGAACCTGAAAATACAAACAAACGCTCTTTTTCATAATTCGACTTTTTATAAAACGGATTCGTAAACTTTAATCATTTTCTTGGTGGCGTTATTCCACTTGAGGGCGTTGACCTCCTCATATCCCTGCTTTGCGGCAAATTCTGACAGGGCAGGATACTGCAACAGGGCGTAGATGTCGTCGGCCATAGCGTCCACATCCCAGAAATCCACCTTGAAGGCGTATTTGAGCACCTCTGCGGCGCCGGACTGATGGGAAATGATGGACGGCACGTTGGTCCTCATGGCCTCCAGCGGAGAAATACCGAACGGCTCCGATACGGAAGGCATGATGTAGACATCTGACAGGGCGAACATCTTCTGGACGTCCGCTCCACGGAGGAATCCGGTGAAGTGGAACCTGTCCGATATGCCCATCCTGGCCACCTGGCGGATGGCGCGGTTCATCATGTCACCGCTTCCGGCCATCACAAAGCGCACGTTCTTGGTACGCTTGAGGACCTTGGCGGCAGCCTCGATGAAGTATTCGGGGCCTTTCTGGAAGGTGATTCGGCCAAGGAAGGTGACAACCTTGTCCTTCACTCCCCTCTCCACCATGAGGTTCTCCCTTCCGGAGAAATCAACGGCGTTGTGGACCGTAACCACCTTGTCCGGATTGATACCGTACTTGTTGATCACTATGTTGCGGGTGAGGTCGCTCACGGTGATGACCTTGTCGGCGGCCTCCATTCCCCTCTTCTCTATGTCGAGCACGCGGGTATCCATGTGCTTCTCGTCTCCACGGTCATAGGAAGTGGCGTGTACGTGTACCACCAGGGGCTTGCCGGTAAGTTCCTTTGCGGCTATTCCCGCAAGATAGGTCAGCCAGTCATGCGCGTGGATTATGTCAAAGCGGTCGCGGTTCTGCAGGGCTATGGTTCCGCCCACCATGGCGTAGCGGGCAACCTCTTCCATGAGGTTTGCGCCGTACTTTCCGGAGAAATTGTATTTCTGGCCGTACTGGATGCGGAAATCCTTTACCTGGCGCCTGCGCTCCTCTTCTACAACATTGGAGAACTCCTCAGGACCCACATAGGGGACCATGTCGGAATCTATATGTATGAACTTTACTTTTCCAAGGAATTCGTCCAGGGTGCTGCTTACGGTGTCAACGGCTACGTCGCTGGCATTGATGATGGTAGTGGCGCTCTGGTCTTCGTCTCCGGAAGCGTGAGGCATCACGAACAGGGTCTCCACGCCGTTGTGTGCGAGTCCCTTTACTATGCCCTCGCAGGCGGTTCCAAGTCCGCCTGCTATATGGGGAGGAAACTCCCAACCGAACATCAAAACTCTCATGGGCACGCCTCCTATTCTGCTTTATATTTATCCATCATATAATCTACTGCAAGCAGGGCGGCGGTGCTGAGGGCCGATGAGATGGCGCCGTGCGGCTCGTGCGGCGGATCGCCGTCGTAGAGCTCGGCGAAGGCGCCCACGCCGTGCTTGCTGAGGTCGTCATAGAATCCCTCGGTGAGCCACTGTACTTTCTTCCAGAAAGACGCTCCCTTGATGTGGAAGCAGAGCGAAGCGTAGGCCTCCAGCAGGAAAGGACGGGTGCATCCCTGATGGAATGCTAGATCCCTTTCCACCTGGGATCCTTCGTATACTCCGCGGTACTTAACGTCACGCGGGGACAGGGTGCGGATTCCACGGGAGGTCACAAGTTCGTTGTCGATTATCCTGAGGATTGACTGCTTGAAGTTGTCGTCTACAGGGCTGTACTTGAGGGAGATGGCCAGCATCTGGTTTGGACGGATGTCCATGTTCTGGCCGTTGTTGTCAACGTAGTCCGCCAGGCAGCCCATGCGCTGGTTCCAGAACATACCCTGGTAATTGGCCTTGATGAGTTCCTTTATAGGAGTCCACTTGCGGACGAATTCCTTGTCACCGCCGTATTTCTGCTCCATTTCAAGGGCATAGCATATAGCATTGTACCAGAGGGCGTTGGTCTCCACCTGGTATCCGGCCCTTTCGGTGACGGGGCGGAAGTTAACATAGGCGTTCATCCATGACAACGCCACGCCGTCCTGCTGGGCCCAGAGCAGTCCGTTGGGCTGCATTGCAACCTCATGCCTTACGCCGGGAAGATAGCTCTCGAGTATCTTACGGACAACGGTGCCGTATTTGGCCCATACCTGCTTTGCGTCGGCTCCAAAGGAGATGTATTTCTGGAGGTCTACGGCCAGGGTGAGAGGGGCCTCCACCTGGGTTGTACGGTGGTACAGGCGCTCGCTCTCATCGGCAATGAGGTTGTCGAGGATTTCCTCGAACTCCGCAGGATTGTGCTTGCCGTAGAGGGTAAGTCCCGGAAGGGCTATGAGGGTTTCCCTCAGGAGTCCGGTGAATTTCCAGGAATAGCCGGCGTTGATCATCTTGTGGCCGTTGTGGTGGGTGATGAGCCTGTCGGCGCAGCGGACAAGCTGATCCCTTCCGTTGGTGATCAACGGGGCCTTCTTATAGTTGATTGTGAAGCTTCTCTTGAAGTTTGCAGGGTTTTCTTCCTGGAGCGATGCTGAGAAGACTATTGAGTCTCCCGGCTTCATCTCTGTCTGGAACCAGCCCGGTACCAGAAGGTCCTCAATGCAGTCATAGCCGCGGCGGTACTCGTCGGAGTAGGTTATCTTGGAGTACCAGAGCGGATGATGCGTGTATTTGTATTCCGCCGCCGTGCTGTTCAGCTGAAGGTGGAGGGTAGGGAAACCCTTGTACATGCAGAATGACGCTCCGTTGGGGATTTCCTTGTAGGAAGTGTCCGCCTGGGGATTCTGGTGCGTAAGTTCATGGATGTTCCTGAATGCCAGGAACGGCTTGAGCTGCAGGGTGGCCTTTGAAGGAGACTTCAGAAGCTCCATCTTTATCAGGATCTGGTCCTTGTCAGGAACCAGAAGGATGCTCTTGCGGAAAACGATCTCGCCCACCTTGTAGGTAAGCTGAGGTACAGGATCCGCTTCAAAATCCACTACGTATTTATGGCCTCTCGGCTCATATATGTCACCGTAGCAGTGGATGCCCAGGTTGAACTGCTTGCCGTTCACGATCAGACTCTCGTCCAGCGAGGACAGCATCAGGTACCTGTCACCTCCGAAGCGGTCCAGGGTGACGGCCAGAAGGCCGTGATAGCGCCTGGTGTTGCACGCAACAATGGAAGTGTTGCAGTAATCGCCTCTCTTGTTGGCTGAAATAATCTCGCGCTTGAGTGAATACGAAAGATTCACCAGCTCGTTTTTGTTAAATTTCAAAAAAGGCATAAACTAATCAGTTAATTTTGTCAAGGACTATTGCGCACCTGCTGGGCAGATAAATAAAAAGACGGTCATTGACCGTTAAATGCGTTTCGCCCTTTTTTACCCTGTCAAAACCATCGTAGGCTACTTCATCGGAACTCAACGCAATGCGGTATTCTCCCGCAGGAGCCGCAAAGGAATAATCCGAGAACGATTGGTCTTTGTTAAAATTCACGGCAAAGATACTATTCTTTCGCTTGAAAATCAATATTTTCTTTTCTTCATCTACCATAAGCGGTTCCGGAACGCCTTCCAGAACCCGGGCGGAGCGGATATAATGGATCATTGCGGCGTCAAACGCGGACAGACGGCCGTATCTGAGCATGGGATTGTCCTCCAGGGACCACTGCCTTCGCGCGTACTTGAACGACCAGTCGTTACCGATGCGCGGGAAGTCTATCCACTCCGGATGTCCGAACTCGTTGCCCATGAAATTGAGGTATCCGTTACCCGCAGTTGCCGCTGTTACCAGACGGATCAGTTTGTGCAGGGCTATGCCTCGGTCCACGATCACATCCCTGGAGCCTATGTTCATGGCGTAGTACATATGTGCGTCAATCAGGCGGAAGATTATGGTCTTGTCACCCACCAGGGCCTGGTCATGGCATTCAGCGTAACTGATCGTCTTCTCGTCCGCCCTCTTGTTGGTGAGTTCCCACCATATCTCCCCCATGCTCCACTGCTCGTCCGATTTTTCCTTGATCCACTTTATCCAGTGGTCCGCGATGCCCATGGCCATCCTGAAGTCGAAGCCTATTCCCCCGCACTCGAACGGGGCGGCCAGACCGGGCATTCCGCTCATGTCCTCCGCGATTGTTATGGCATCCGGATATATTTCCTTGATCAGCATGTTTGCAAGCGCCAGATATATGACGGCGTTCTGGTCCACTCCCTGGTCAAAGTATAATCTATAATCCCCGAAATCCCTGCCCAGGCCGTGGTCCCAGTAAAGCATGCTGGTCACACCGTCAAAGCGGAATCCGTCCAGATGATATTCCTGAAGCCAGTACTTGCAGTTGGAGAGCAGGAAAAGGCGGGTTTCGTCCTTGCCGTAGTCAAAGCATCGGCTTCCCCATGCGGGGTGACGGCCCTGCGGGCCGGAGAAGAAGTACAGGTCATCCCTGCCGTCGAACTCGCTTAGGCCTTCCGCAACGTTCTCCACGCTGTGGGAATGGACTATGTCCATGATCACGGCTATCCCGCGCTTGTGGGCGTCATCCACCAGCGCCTTGAACTCCTCCGGGGTGCCGAAGCGGGAACTGAGCGCATAGAAATTGGACACCTGATACCCGAAGGAGCCGTAATACGGATGCTCCTGAAGGGCCATTATCTGTATGGTGTCATACCCCAGGGCCTCAACGCGCGGCAGGACGTTCTTGCGGAAGTCAGTGAAAGAAGCCACTTTCTCCTCTTCCGAACTCATTCCAATGTGGCATTCGTATATGAGAGGATTCTTGCGCCTGCCCGGGCGCTTGTACCTCCACACGTAAGGCTTGGGAGGACTCCATACCTGGGCGGAGAAGACCTTGGTGACAGGATCCTGTACCGTCCTGTTGGCATAGGCAGGAAGCCTTTCTCCGGCGCCGCCCGGCCATTCTATGTAAAGTTTGTAGAGGGATCCGTGGTGCATGAACAGTTCAGGAAGCTTTATTTCCCAGTTCCCATGTCCTACCGGCTTGAGGGCGTACGCCTCCGTGCGCTTCCAGTTGTTGAATTCTCCAACCAGATATATGCGGGTGGCGTTGGGCGCCCACTCGCGGAACACCCATGAACCGTCCTTCTGTCTGTGAAGGCCGTAGTACAGATGGTTGTTGACGGCCTTGTCAAGTGAACCGCCCGCAGCCAGATGTTCCCTGGTAATCAGGATATCCCTGTGACGTTTGTCTATGGCGAACTTCCACGACTCAAGCCATGGATCGGTCTCGTATATCATCTTCTTTGGCATATCACTTCTCCATTTCGTCTACTTTCTCCCTGGCCGTGCGCAGGTAGGCGCGGCAGGCGTCAGCCAGCTCGCGCGTGCGGGCCAGGTACTTGTCTATTTCTTCAATGCTGGAGGAAGGGTCCTCTACCTTGAGGGCTATCTGCTCCAGTTCTTCTATGGCTTTGTTGTAGTCAAACATAATCAGTCAGTTATTACGGCACCCTGTGAGCCGTCCGCAAACAATATCCTCACCCTGTCCCCGGCCTTGAGTTTCCCGGCGCTCTTGAGCACCACCCCGCCGCTGTCCGTGACCAGGGTATAACCCCTGGACAGGACGCTGCGCGGGTCCGCCGCGTTTATGCGCTCCACCAGCATGTCCACCTTGGAGGCCATCGCCTGCAACTTTGAGTTGAAGGCGAGGCGCAGGCGCGAGGTATACGAGGCGATGCGCTCGTCCTCCGCCATATAGCAGCCTATGAATTCGTCCGCAAGCGCCGTGGGCGTCTTGAGGAATGAGTAGGCCACCATGTCGGCCACGTGGTAATCCTTGTCATGCCCTATGGCGGTGAACACCGGCAGGGGGCAGTTGGCAATGTTGAAGCACAGGCCGTAATCGTCAAAGCACTGCAGGTCAAAGTTGGAGCCGCCTCCGCGCAGGATGAGCACGGCGTCGTACTGCTTGTCCGCCGCCTGCACTTCCTCCAGCGCATCGGAAATGGATTCCGGGGCCAGGTTCCCCTGCATTGTGGCCGGGAACAGGTCCACGCTGAAGGCGAAGCCGTACTCGTTTTCCAGCAGATGTCTGCTGAAATCCCCGAATCCGGCGGCGTCAGGGGCGGAAATGACCGCCAGCGAGTAAGGGAGCGGCGCCAGTCTCAGCCCCGCCTGCTTCTCCATAAGCCCTTCTTCCTGAAGCTTTGCAATAGTTTCCCTACGGATCCGCTCCTGCTCTCCCAGCGTGACGTCAGGGTCTATGTCGTCGATGGTCAGTGTAAGGCCGTACAGGGCGCTGTAACTTACCTGCACGCGCACCAGCAGTGACATTCCAACCTGGATGTCCCCGCCAGCGGCCTCGCGGAACATACGGCTCAGCAGGGTGTACCTGCTCCGCCATATCACCGCCTTGGCCTTTGCCACCACCCCGCCCGTACCGCTCTGGCACAGGTCCATGTAGCAGTGGCCGTTGCCCTTGACCTGGATGGAGCTGACCTCAGCCTTCACCCACAGCTTGTCCGGGAAGAGGTCTTCCAACCCCTCCTGTATGCTGTCCTGCAAGGTCAGGAGATCTATGTATGCCTCATCCGTCATTCTGCAAGTTTGTCAATATACAGGACTCCGTCCAGATGGTCGGTCTCATGCTGGAAAATGACAGCGGTGAAACCCTGGACGGTCTCCACGGTATCTTTGAGAGTATACGGGGATGTATAGCTGATGTCTATGTCCTGATAGCGCAGCACCTCTCCCCTGCGGTCCGGGACGGAAAGGCAGCCCTCGCCTCCCGCAACCATCTCTCCACGCGTGCGTATAACGCGTATGTTGGGATATACCTCGAAAGGTTCTCCCTCCTTGTCGAAGCGCTGTACCGCCACCACCCTTCTCAGGATACCCACCTGCGGCGCCGCTATACCCACGCCGTCCTGCTCAGGAGAGGTCACCGTGGCAATCAGTTTCCGCTCCAGTTCCTTGTACTCGCTTCCCGCGACAAGTTCGGCGGGGAGCTCGCGGCTGGGGGTGCGGAGCACCAGGGAATCTTTCCTGTGGTCTATGGTCAACACCCTCATCACCGGGTCAGGATCCACGATGAGTGCCTGCTCGGCAAAAGACCAATTTTTATTCGGGCCCTCGCTGCAGGATGCTGTGGCAAGGACAAGGGCGATCAAAGCAATGCGCTTCATAGTTTTACTTTTGTCTGATATAAATCTGGACCGGACAACCGCTGAACGGGAAGTTCTCCCTCAATTTGTTTTCCAGGAAACGCTTGTAAGGGTCTTTCACATACTGCGGAAGATTGCAGAAGAAAGCGAAGGCCGGGAATTTGGTTGGCAGCTGGGTCACATATTTGATTTTCACGTACTTGCCCTTCCATGCCGGCGGCGGGGTCTCCTCGATTATTGGAAGGAGCACGTCGTTCAGGCGGGCCGTAGGGATCTTGCTTGAATAATTGTCGTAAACGGTTGCCACGGCGTTGAGCACGTCCAGGATCCTCTGCTTGTTGGTGACGGAGGTGAATATGATTGGAATGTCGTCAAACGGGGCTATCTTCTGCCTTAGGGCCCTCTCATAATCTCTCAGGGTGTTGCTCTCCTTCTCAAAGAGGTCCCATTTATTCACCACCAGGACGCACCCCTTGCGGTTTTTCTGGATAAGGTTGAAGATGCTCATGTCCTGCGCTTCCATTCCACTGTTGGCATCAATCATAAGGACACAGACATCCGCATGCTCTATCACGCGGATGGAACGCATCACGGAATAGAACTCCAGGTCCTCGTGGACCTTGGCCTTGCGCCTCATTCCCGCGGTGTCCACCAGCATGAACTCGTGGCCGAACTTGTTGTAATAAGTAGATATCGAGTCCCTGGTGGTACCCGCCACCGGGGTGACAATGTTCCTCTCTTCTCCCAGGAGGGCGTTGGTCAGGGATGACTTACCCACGTTAGGCTTGCCCACGATTGCGATGTGCGGGAGATCCGCGCGGTCCATGTCCTTGTCATCGTCATCCGGAGGGAGGACTCGGAGCACCTCGTCCAGGAGGTCTCCGGTTCCGCTTCCGTTGGCCGCGGAAATGCTCCAGACCTCTCCCAGGCCCAGGCCGTAGAACTGGTAGGCGTCGTACATCTTCTCCCCCGTGTCAACCTTGTTGACGCAAAGCACGACGGGCTTCTTGGAGCGGCGCAGCACGTCCGCTATCTCAGCGTCGTAATCAGTTATTCCGGTAGCCGCCTCAACCATGAACAGGACGGCGTCCGATTCCTCAATGGCTATCTCCACCTGACGACGGATGGCAGTCTCGAACACATCGTCGGAATTGCTTGTATAGCCCCCCGTATCCACTACGGAAAACTCCCTTCCGCACCACTCGCAACGGCCGTAGTGACGGTCCCGCGTCACACCCGCGGTATCGTCTACAATGGCCTTGCGCATACCTACAAGGCGGTTGAAGAGAGTGGACTTGCCCACGTTGGGGCGTCCTACTATAGCTACTAGACTCATTATAAAGAGATGATGCTTCTAAAATATAAACTCCGTGCTAACCGGCTCGTAATAGTAAACCTTGCGGATGATGCTGGCGAAAACCTCAGCCATTGAGATCACAGTAATCTTACTGGTGTCCGTTCCTTCCGGGGCGTGGAGAGGGATGGTGTCGGTTATCATGACCTCAGTGAGGTAGGAATCGTTGATATTGTCGAACGCCTTGCCGGAAAGGATTCCGTGTGTCGCGCAGGCCCTTACGCTGGAAGCGCCCTTGGACATCAGGACCTCGGCGGCCTTGCGCAGGGTTCCGGCGGTGTCAATCATATCGTCCACGATCACGATGTCCCTTCCCTCGACGTCTCCGATGGCCGTGATGGAGGATACCACGTTGGCCTTCTCCCTGGTCTTGTGGCAGATGACCACCGGGCATACCAGTTCCTTGGCGTATGCATTGGCCCTCTTGGCGCCTCCCATGTCAGGTGCTGCTATGGAAAGGTTTGGAAGATGCAGGCTCTGGATATAGGGGATGAACACCTTGCTGGCATAGACGTGGTCTACCGGGATGTCGAAGAATCCCTGGATCTGGGCGGCGTGCAAATCGCACGTCATAACCCTGTCAACGCCTGCGGCGGTAAGTATATTGGCTATCAGCTTGGCGCCGATGGAAACCCTGGGGCGGTCCTTGCGGTCCTGCCTGGCCCATCCGAAATACGGGATTACCGCGATAACCTTTGAGGCCGATGCCCTCTTTGCCGCATCAATGGTGAACAGCAGTTCCATGAGGTTCTCAGCCGGAGGGAAGGTTGACTGAAGCAGGAATACGGTTGCGCCGCGGACGCTCTCGGTGAACTGGGGCTGGAATTCCCCGTCGCTGAAAGGAGTGACCTCAAGCATACCCAGGTGAAGCCTTTCCTCTCCGGGAAGGATGTGCGCGTTCCACGATTCCACAACCTTCTCCGCAAAACCCTTGGACGCCCTGCAGGCGAACAGTTCTATTCTGTGTTCCTTTATCATAACGATGCCAGTATTGTTTCTATATAGTTAAGTATTTCTTCTTTTCCGGCGGCAGTGCGCGAAGAACTGGTGAACATTGGAGGAAGTTCCTCCCAGGTGCGGGAAAGGATCTCGCAGTCCCTGTCAACCATTGCCTTGAGCGCATTGGGGCCTACCTTGTCGCATTTTGTGAATATTATCCCGAAAGGAACCTGATTCTTTCCCAGGAACGATATGAACTCCTGGTCAGACGCGGTGATCTCATGCCTGGAATCCACCAGCACGAACAGCATCACCAGTTCCATTGAATTGCTGATATAATCCGATATCACGGCGGACAATTCCTCCCTGCCCTTGTTGGACATCTTGGCATATCCATAACCCGGAAGGTCTACCAGATACCACTTGTCGTTCACCAGGAAATGGTTCACGACCTTGGTCTTTCCTGGGGTTGCGGAGGTCATGGCAAGCCTGGCGTTTCCGCACAGCATATTTATCAATGAAGACTTCCCTACGTTGGAGCGGCCTATGAAAGCGAACTCAGGCAATTTGCGCCCGGGCTTCCGGCTAACCCTTGTGCTGCTGCCGGCATAGATGGCCTGCGTTATCTTCATAATCCGCGCTTATAATACGACTTACAAAGATAGCAAAAAAAGAATGATTATTTAGGATAAACTATGGTAAAACAAGCCCCTCCCAGAACAAAAGATCGGGAATATGAAATGCGGGCTCCGCAGCGCTCCAGGATACTTCTGGAAATGGCCAGTCCAAGGCCCGTACCGGAAGATTTGGTGGTGAAATTGGGGGTGAAGAGTTTGTCCACGTTCTCGCTTGCAACACCGGGTCCGCTGTCCTCGAATACAATGTCGTAGAAGCCGTCTCCGGAAGAGGAATTCCTGAGGGAAACCTGGATGGTTCCGCCGCCTTGCTCCTCCACCGCCTGGATGGCGTTGTTGATCAGGTTCACGAACACGCGCGTAAGCTGGGGCTTGGGTCCCGTGGCCTTGGCGTCGCGCAGTCCCATATAGTTGATCCTGATGTTCTCCCTGTTGTCGAACATGGCTATCTCCTCCTGGAGAACAAGGTCAAGGTCCATCTCGGTAGGCTCCTCCGTATAGAGTTTTGCAAAGGTGGAGAACTCGTTGGCTGTCTCAGAGAGGATATCTATGTGGTCCAGCACCACCTTGGCCACCTCGTCAAAGATGTCCTGCCAGTGCGGGTCCCCTTTCTGCTTCAGGCGGATGAGCCTCTGCAGCTGGAGCTTCATGGGCGTCAGCGGGTTCTTGATCTCGTGCGCCACCTGGCGCGCCATTCCGCTCCACGCCTTGTCCCTCTCCGCCTGCGCCAGCTTGCGGGTACTGTCGGACAGGTCGCTCACCATCTTGTTGTATGACTGTACAAGGGACGTGATCTCGTCGTCCTTGTCGTATTCCAGATATTCCAGGCTGTCCACGTTGGAGGCGCCCATCTTGCTTCCCAGCTGGGAGAGCGGCTTGAACATCCTGTCCACTATGTTCCCGATAAGGATCCTGGCCACGAACATCAGGATTAGGAACACGCACAGGAGGGCAATGGTATGGATTATGGCCTCTGTTTCGAAGTCATAGTTGCTGGCAATGTACGGGCTGCTCGCTATGGCCAGCATCTGCCCGGAATCATTGCATACGGGGGCATAGAGGGAATAATACCTGTGCCCGTTGAGCATATCTCTCTTGATGAAGTAACGGCTGCCGTCGTACGATATCTGCTTGAAGGCGTCCGCGTCGATGCGGCTTCCAAAGAGCATGTTGTCCAGCACTTCCTGGGTGGTGGACTTGAACGCCACTCCCGTGGGCGTGTAAAGCATTATGTCGGAGCCGGTCATGTCGCTCACGGTCTCCAGGGCGGACGTGAATTCCTGGGATGACAGTTCGGCGTAGTCCCTGACGTTGCGGCAGCGGCTCTCCAGGAGGTTCCGGACGGAACTGATCTTCTCCACCATCATGGTATGCCTGTTGGCATCGTTACGCCTGTAGACGAACAGGACGCTCACCAACGCCAGGGTGACCATTGTCAGGACAAGCGACGCCACCAGGATGGTGGTCACCCTTGTCCTGTAATACGTCTTTTCCATGACGGGCCTGCGCTTGCGCGACAGGGCCATGATGGAAAGCGCCGCATAGGCAATCAGCCCTATGAATATGAAATCCAGCAGGAAGTTGGAGTTGGATATCATGGGCCTGGATATGACTATTATCTCATCGTCGGAAATCTTGTTCGCGAAATGGGAATAGGCGTTCTTCACAAGATAGGCCCTCTGGGAAGTGGAAAGGTCCTCAAGAAGTTCATCCGACACCGTCCTCACGTACGGATACGCTCCCCTGTAGGAAGTGAGCATGCCGTATTCGTATTTCGCATAGGAGTATTGGGCGGGGATGGTCACCCTTCCGGGAGATGTATATCCAAGAAGGGAGGAGAATCCACGGTCTTCCTTGTTGGCCTTTGGCTCCACTTCCAGGAGCATGTTGGAAGGCCCCAGGTTCCCGGTATAGAAGGTGAACAACGCCGCATAGCGGGAATGTCCCTTGGACGTGGTGCTGTAGACGAAGCGGGAATTGTCAAAGATGGGGGAGCCGTCCTCCATGCGGGAGTTAACGTAATCAACCGCCTGCGGAGTCACGTTGTCCTGGTTCAGGATGAACACGGACACGTCGTAATCCTGGGAAAGGCGGCCCATGTAATAGTCCATGATACGGTTCAGCACTATGGAATTGGTGTTGTCCAGCATCGAGAGGGACGCGATTAGCACATCGGAGGCAATCTCGTTCTCCACGGTGCGCAACTCCAGTTCAAGCGTGATGTCCCGGTCTATCGAGAGCCTGTTGGCCCAGAGGCCAGCCCTGTCCTGCTCCTTGCGGAAACCGAAGGTTGCGGCAACGTTGACCATGAAAAACGATATGAGCAGCGCATATATGGACAGGTTTGTCCTGGACATGGTCTCCATATGGATGTTCAGCCATTTCTTGAGCGCCGGCCGCAGCAACTGCACCAGCAGCGGGATCATCATGAGCACGGACAGGAACGAAGCGTATACCACCAGGGTATACCAGCTCAGCGCGTCAAACTTGTACAGTTCCAGGTTGATGCTGGAATTGAGGATGATGCTCCGCATGGCGAAGAACGAATGCACAAGTATTCCCAGTATCATAATGACCGCACAGACCGACAGCACGGCCAGGGGAACGGAAGACTTCTTTTCCTGCAGCCTGCGGTACAGTTCTCCCCTGATCATGTAAGTAGTACCCACCAGCAGCGTAATGGCCAGGTTGATTATGATGACCGCGGCAAGCGAGTACAGTAGAGGACCGTCCGCATAAAGCGTGGGAGAGAACATCTCCGTCTCCTCCTGCAGCCTGAAGCCGAACAGGTACATTCCCACCAACACGGCCAGCAGTCCAGCCAGGACGATATAATACCTCCTCAGGGTCCTTTCCGCCGAAAGGAAGAGCAGCATGGCAGCCACGAACAGCAGCAGCGCCACCCATATCATGTATGACTTGGACAGGGTGTAACTCTTGAACGTATCGAAAAGTATCTTGAACTGAGGCACGTCCCCGAAAGACACGGCGGATCCGCCGCTGAAAGAAAGCGGCTTGATGGAGAACTGGGAGCCCAGGCCCAGGCTCGGGTTCACCCCGTTCCCCTGGGTGGACAGCGTCTCGCTCATTATCTCCAAACCCGCTATGGCCTTGGTGTCCCCTTCTTCTTTCAGATAGGTGAGATACCAGGTAGGGCCCAGGTTGAGGTACTGGACCACCGGGGTGACGGCCAGCAGCGGTGAGGACAGCGACGCCCTCTGGCTGGTGAACTGCTGTACCACCACCTTGCGGCCTATGTCGTCGTTGCTTACGGTAAAGGTGTTGGCCCATGACTGGAGGGTGTCGTTCACATAACGGTAAATAACCATGTCCTCCGGGACTTCCCCAAGGTCCATCCACTGGGTGTTATCTTCTTCCAAGGCCCTCTGGACATAGGAATCCAGCTGCTTCATCCTCACGGTGACCACTTTCTGGACCTTCTGGGCGGCCACCTGGGAATCTGCCGGATACGGAGAAAGGTTCAGCGCAAGCAACAGGGCTATGACGCTGCAAAGCAGGAGAATCCCGCTTGTAATGTTCTTCCAGTTCCGTTTTTCAAAAAAGGTCATTACTCGTGATGATACGGCTCTCCCCTCATTATGGTGAAGGCGCGGTATAACTGCTCAGCAAAAATCGTTCTAACAATCTGATGGGAGAAGGTCATCTGTGAAAGCGAGATGCGCCCGTCCGCCCTGTCGTACACTTTCTGGGAAAAGCCATATGCCCCGCCTATCACAAAGACTATGTCCTTTCCGCCGCGGTTCAGCTTCTCTTCCAGCCAGCCCGCGAAAGCCAGGGAGCTGCGCTGTACGCCGCGCTCGTCAAGCAGGATGAGTTCATCCTGCGGACGCACGCCCTTCAGGATCAGCTCCCCCTCCTTCTCCTTTATCTGCTCCTTGCCCGCGGAAGCCACATTTTTCAGTTCCGGAATCTCGGTCACCGTAAACGGAACATAATGGCCGATGCGGCTTGCGTACATGTCCAGGCCCTCTTTAACCCATTTTATGTCCGTCTTTCCTACGGTCAGGAGCGTCAGTTTCATATATTATTCTTATATTCGCAAAGATAACCAGATGGCTCGGTATTTGCAATCAATTTTTGTCATTATGAGCTTATTAAGGAAAATATTGGTGCTGACGGCAGTCCTTCTCTCGGGATTGTCCCTCAAGGCGCAGACAGACGGGTATGACGTGTTCATCCCCATCACAAAATATATTTCCCAAGGCAATTCGGACAACCTGTCCGCCTGGTTCGCGGACAACCTGGAAGTATCCATCCTGGCCAACGCCAACGACTGCAGCCGCAACCAGGCAAGGCAGATCCTCAAGTCCTTCTTCAGCTCACACACACCCCGGTCCTTCAGCATCAACCATACCGCGAGCCGCGGAAACATGAAGTACGCCCTTGGCAACCTCAACGCGGGAGGGGAAATCTACCAGGTCACGATCTTCGTGAATTACAGCGGGGACACCTACAAGATCCAACAACTCAAGATTGACCGTATACAATAAAAAAAGCAACTGAGCGTTTCAGTTGCTTTTTTCTTTCTCTATACGGGATTATACCCTCTGGCCGTATGAACGGTCAGTCGTATTTACCGTGATGACGTCTCCCTGATTGATGAACAGGGGAACCATGATCTTTGCTCCAGTCTCCAGGGTGACCTCCTTGAGGGCGTTGGTAGAAGCGGTGTTGCCCTTTACGGCCGGCTCAGAATAGGTAACCTCCAAGGTCACATAGGTAGGGAGTTCGCAGGTGAGGCACCTTTCCTCGTCTACCCAGAACATCATCTCTACGTGCTGTCCTTCCTTCATGAGGTCTGAGTTCTCAACCACGTCCTTTGGAAGGGTGATCTGCTCGTAGGTCTCCTCGTGCATGAAGTTGAAGCCGTCCTCCTCTGCATAGAGGAACTGATAGGGACGCCTCTCAACGTTGATGAGGTCAATCTTCATTCCTGCGCTGAAGGTATTCTCCAGGATTCGGCCGTTCTCCAGGTTGCGGAGCTTGGTCTTTACAAAAGCGGGGCCCTTGCCGGGTTTTACATGCTGGAAATAAACCACCATGCAGGGCTTCTCGTTGTATTTAATGTAAAGTCCGTTCTTGAAATCTGCAGTTGTTGCCATAAATATGTGTGTTTATTATTGTTTTAAAATTGATTGGCTTATCCGTGCAAAAATAAAAAATCCTATTTACAATGCCAAATTTTGGATATGTTCAGCGACTTCTTCCAGCAGCCACTGCGGCGTGGATGTGGCTCCGCTCACTCCCACGGAATCCCCGGGACGGAACCACTGGGGGTCAATCTCCGCCCATGACCCCACCGTATGGCAGCGCCCGTTGCATCTGGCGCAGAGCTCAGACAGGACCTTGCCGTTGGAACTTTCCTTTCCCGTGACAAAGACGATCACGTCATGCGCGCGTGCAAAATCTTCCAACCCGCGGTGTCTGGAAGCCACCTGCCGGCAAATTGTCCTGTGAACGGTGACATTGCCCGAAACGCTCCCGCGCAACTCCTTGCATATCTGGGAGTACTGCTCCGGATCCTTCGTAGTCTGGGAGAAAACCTCGATGGGCACGTCCCTGCGTATGCGGCCTTCCTCCAGCATAGAACGGAGCATCCCCAGGTTCTCCACCACCAGCGCGTTGCCGCCGGCGTGGCCAAGGAGCCCCAACACCTCCGCGTGGCCTATCTTCCCAAAGATGATTACCTGGCCTCCGGCCGATGAGACGCGCACGGACGCCTCGCGTATGTCTTTCTGGAGTTTGAGGACTACGGGACAGGTGCAGTCAATGACGCCCAGGGCCCTCCTGGCCGCGGCAACATAGGTTGCCGGAGGCTCTCCGTGGGCCCTGATGAGCAGCATACCGCCTTCTTCTATTTCAGGGTTGTCTACGCTGTCCGTGCGGTGCAGGCCAAGTCTCTCCAGCCTGGAGAGTTCCTGCTCATTGTGGACTATTGCGCCAAGGGAATACAGTTTGCCGGAAGGATGCGCGGCCAGGAATCTCTCGGCCGTGCCTATGGCCCTGATCACTCCGCCGCAGAATCCCGCTCCGGAATCGATTTCTACCTTCAGGGCCATTATTCAAGGATGCCCAGTTTACCCTGGATCACTCCCCTCACCCATTCCAGTTCTTCCTTTATTGTCATGTCCGAATTGTCCATGACGTACGCGTCCGCCGCGCGTGACAGCGGGGATGCCTCGCGGTGGGAGTCAATGTAATCCCTTTCCTTGAGGTTGGCCAGCACTTCGTCAAAGGAAGGATTCTCTCCCTTTGCCTCCAGTTCGTCAAAACGGCGCTGGGCGCGCACCTGGTCTGAGGCCACCATGAATATCTTGAGTTCCGCATTGGGGAAGACGGTGGTACCTATGTCCCTGCCGTCCATGACCACGCGTCCCGCCTTGGCCATTTCGTGGAGCCTGTCATCCACGAAATTGCGCACGTACGGGACCGCGGAGATTGGACTTACCTGCGATGACACGGCCATGGTCCTGATGAGTTTCTCAATGCAGCGGTCTCCAATATGCGTCCCGTCAAGGCCAAAATAAAGGTCAAGGCCCTCGAGTGCTTTCTCCAGGTCCAGGGAGATCACGCTGTTCTCGTCAATGAGGCCGTTCTCCTGGGCAAAGAGGGTCACTCCCCTGTACATTGCTCCGGAATCCAGGTAAAGGAAACTGAATTCTTTGGCGATAAGTTTCGCCAGGGTGCTTTTGCCGGTGGAAGAATATCCGTCTACGGCAATGATTATATCGGGTACCTGCATCTTACTTCTTGCTCTTTACGTAGTTGTCAGCCATGTCCTTCATCTTCTTGGCGCGGGTCTCGTTGTCCGGATGGGAGGAGAACATCTTGTCCAGATAAGAAGACTGGCGTGTGGAAGACAGTTTCTGGAGTTTAACCAGGGAGTTGTACATGCTGTACGGGTCCTTGTTGTATGCCACAGAGAACTCGAAACCGAATTTGTCGGCCGCCAATTCCTGCTTCTGGGAATACTGTGAGTTGAAATACGCCTGGCCGATGTCTCCGAGGACGCTCTGGGAAAGGACTCCTACGGCTCCTGCGGCATTAACCACGCCGCGGGCGGCCGCGGCAAGGTATGCGCTCTTCATTGCTCTCTTCGTATCCTGGTTCACCACGTGACCTATCTCGTGGCCTATGATGGCGAAGAGTTCGTTGTCGTCCATTACGTCCATCAGGCCGCTGTAAACGCGTATTGAACCGTCGCCGCTGGCAAAGGCGTTGATCTCGTTCTTTATGTAGACCTTGGGGTCAAGGGTCATACCCTGGATCTTGACTCCGGAGAGCACCCTCTTGAGCCTCTGAGCATATGCTCCGTTGTCAATCCTGTTCTGCGCGTCCTCCTGTGCTATGGACTGTGCGCAGAGCGCTATTATCTGCTGGTCCGTGATGGACATTGCGGTCATTGCGGCACCGGCCGCCTGGCCGAGCTGGGCGGAATCCCAATTGATGTTTCCGAGCAATGCGCAGGACGTCACTGACAGGGCTGCGGCTAAAACGATTAATATCTTTTTCATAATGCACAAAGTTATATTATTTATATATGAATTGCAATTGCAATTCTGGCACACGACTTGCAATTTGTGAATTGAACTTTAAATCTTACGGTCATGAAAAAGTTAACTTACATACTCGGTTTAGTACTCGCAGTTCTCGCAGTTTCTTCTTGCGGAGTTGAATACAGGACAGTGGCTGCTGCACCTAGCGTGATAGTTGAGCCCAGTGTAATCATCGAGCCAAGAGTTACTGTCAGGACCGGGATACTCTATAGGATTTTCCATCGTCGTCCGGCCCGCGCGCCGTACTACTCTCATATTCCAGCTCCTCCTCCGCCGCCAGCACCGGCTCCCGCTCCGGCTCCCAGGCCAAAGCCAGCTCCGGCACCGGCACCCGCACCTCACGCCAACCCTGCACCTGCTCCGCACGGAAATGCAGCACCTGCCCCTAGGGACAACGGCAAGCCCCGTGCCGGCGTAAGCTCAGGCAACCGCGTGGAAACACCTAAGGCACAGCCAAAGCCTCAGCCCAAAGCTGATCCCAAGCCGGCGCCTCAGATGAAGTCCAACGATGTGCGCAGGAGTGAGCCCACGGTAAACCGCTCTGCAGTAGCATCTTCCAACGCCAGGAAGGCAACCGCAGCCCCGGCCACCCGTTCTGCAAGCCCTAGCAACGCTACCCGCAGCACCGCTTCCAGAAGCACCGCAAGCGCAAGCGCCAACCGCAGCAACGCTGGAGCAAGCAACGCAGGCCGCAGCAACGGCAACAGCGGAAGAGGAAGGTAACCCTTTCATAAATGGAACAAAAAAAGTGACCCCAGCGGTCACTTTTTTTTTATTATCTTTGCACTGCTATGAAGATTCTGATAATTGACGACGAAAGATCGATCCGCAATTCCCTCAAGGAGATCCTTGGAGACGAAGGCCACGACGTAGACGTGGCGGAGGACGGCGCCACCGCCCTAAAGATGGTGGACAAGGACAAGTACAACGCAATATTCTGCGACATCAAGATGCCCGGCATGGACGGGATGGAAGTCCTGGACAAACTTGTCTCCATGGGCATTGACTCCGCCATAATAATGATCTCCGGCCACGGGGACATAGACACCGCCGTGGACTGCATGAAGAAGGGTGCTTTCGACTTCATACAGAAGCCTCTGGACCTGAACAGGATACTCATAACCCTCAAGAACTCAACTGAAAGGGCAACTCTGGTAAAGGAGAACAAGATCCTCAAGAAGAAGGTTTACGGAGCGGACATGATAGGACACTCTGAGCCTATGGAACACATCCGCCAGCTGATCGCCAAGGTGGCCCCCACTGACGCCCGCGTCCTGATCACGGGTCCCAACGGTTCGGGAAAGGAACTCATAGCGCGCAACCTGCACCAGCAGAGCCTGCGCAGCGCAATGCCTTATGTGGAGGTGAACTGCGCGGCAATCCCTTCCGAACTTATCGAGAGCGAACTCTTCGGCCATGAGAAGGGATCATTCACATCGGCCGTAAAGCAGCACAAGGGCAAGTTCGAGCAGGCCAACGGCGGAACGCTGTTCCTGGACGAGATTGGCGACATGAGCCTGGCCGCGCAGGCTAAAGTGCTGCGCGTGCTTCAGGAGCGCAAGCTTTCCCGCGTAGGCGGCGACACTGACATAGAGGTTGACGTGCGCGTGGTGGCCGCTACCAACAAGAACCTCCAGAAGGAGATTGAGAAAGGCACCTTCCGAGAGGACCTCTACCACCGCCTCAGCGTGATCCTGATCCGCGTGCCTTCCCTGGACGACAGGAAAGACGACATCCCTGAACTCATAGACTTCTTCACCAACAGCTGCTGCGACAAGGGAATGACCCGCAAGACCTTCTCAAAGGAGGCAATAGAACTGCTCCAGGCCAAGACCTGGCCCGGAAACATCCGTGAATTGAGCAATGTAGTGGAGCGTCTCCTGATACTGGGAGGATCAACTATCAGCGCCCAGGACGTCAAAGACTTTGTGAATCTGTAACGGCTTCCGCGGCAGCGGCGGCATCCTCGCGGAGCCTGCGCTCGTATTCTTCCTGCGCGCGCTGCAGCGATACTGACTTCTTAAGCACGAAACCGGCACCAAGGTACTTGGTGCGGACGTCGTCGTCCGCCGCCAGGGACTCGGGGGTGCCTTCCTGGAGGATTGTGCCTTCGTAAAGGAGATAGGCCCTGTCAGTGATGGCGAGGGTCTCACCCACATTGTGGTCAGTGATGATCACGCCAATGTTCTTGTACTTGAGTTTTGCGATGATGTACTGGATGTCCTCCACCGCGATGGGGTCAACTCCGGCGAAGGGCTCGTCCAGAAGGATGAACTTGGGGTCTATGGCAAGGGCGCGGGCGATTTCCGTACGGCGCCTCTCGCCTCCTGAAAGCTGTATTCCAAGGCTCTTGCGTACCTTTGAGAGATTGAATTCCGATATAAGCTGCTCCAGGCGTTCGTAGCGCTGCTCGCGGGGAACGTGATTCATTTCCATTACGGAAAGGATGTTGTTCTCCACGGACATCTTGCGGAACACGGAAGCCTCCTGGGGGAGGTATCCCAGACCTTTCTGGGCCCTCTTGTACATAGGGAGCCCGGTAATGTCTTCCTCATCAAGGAAGACCCGGCCGGCGTTGGGCTCTATCTGGCCCGTCATGACATAGAAACTGGTGGTCTTGCCCGCTCCGTTGGGGCCCAGGAAGCCCACAATCTCTCCCTGCTCCACTTCCATGGATACGCCTTTGACCACGGTTCTCATGCCGTATTTCTTCACTATGTTCTCGCAACGCAGTTTCATATAGATACTTTTAAATGTCCAGTCCCAAATCTATTACCAGATTCTTGAATTCTTCGTTCTTCTCCATCAAATCCTGAGCCTTCTCGGAAGGGAGATACTTTATTTCTTCCTTCACTTCCGTATCCGGCTTCACTTCCACCTCAAGGCGCACCTTGGAGTTTGGAAGGGCGTCCTGGAGCTTGCGCTCCATCTCCCTGAGTTTCTTCTCCTTTATCCAGCTCTGCTGGGAAACGTTCTCCACCTGGAAGGAAAGAACCTTGCCCTGCTCCTCTTCCTTTATCTCCACCAGGGCCTTCTTCATTGCCACGGCCAGGCGCGGCTGGCTCTGGACGTAGGAGTCAGCAACGGTGATCCACGCTCCGCGGAGATCATCGTCCGAAACTGTTGCGACGGGAGCGGGAGCGGCGGCGTCCTTTGCGGGCGCGGAGCTGTCGTCTCCCTGGAGCATGGCGTTCAGGGAGAGGCCCGCGGCCTTTGCCACGGCACGCCGCGGCTTACCCTGCGGGGCCGGAGCCGGTTCCGCCATGATGGGAACGACGGGCTCCAGGTCCAGCGCCGGGGCCTCGGGGGCCGCTGGCGCAGGCTCCTGTGCCGGAGCGGGCGCTGGGGCGGCGGCAGGCGCCGGTGCGGGCGCGGGCTGCGCTGGCGCCGCAGGCTGCGCAGGGGCGGCCTGGACGGCCGCCGGCGCTTCAGCCGGAGCCGGTTCCGGCGCCTCCGCCGGAACCCCCTTCATAAAGGCCAGCTTCATGAGGGTAAACTCTATGTGCAGCCGCTGATTCACGGCCATGCGGTATCCCGCCTCGCACTGGTTGGTCAGTTCCAGCCCGCTGTAAAGGAACTGGAAACTGCACTTGGCGGCCTGGCGGGCGTAACTTTGCTTAAGGGTGTCAGGATAATCCAGAAGGGCGTCCAGGCCGCCCGTCTTGCTCACGATAAGGTCCCTGAAATGGGATCCCAGGGACGATATGAAGTACTGGGCGTTGAATCCCTTGGAGAGGATCTCGTCAAAGATCATGAGGGCGGCTCCGTGGTTTCCGGCAAGGAAAGCGTCCACCAGGCGGAAACTGTACTCATAGTCCAGCACATTGAGGTTTTCTATGACGCTCTGGTATTTTATGTCAGTCCCGCAGAACGCGACCGTCTGGTCGAATATGGTGAGCGCGTCGCGCATTGATCCGTCCGCCTTGCGGGCGATCACGTGCAGCGACTCGTCCTCTATCTCAACCCCTTCCTTGTCCGCGATGTCACGCAGGTTGCGCACCATGTCCATGATGCTTATGCGGTTGAAGTCATACACCTGGCACCTTGACAGGATTGTAGGTATGACTTTATGCTTCTCAGTGGTTGCCAGTATGAAGATGGCGTATGCCGGCGGCTCCTCCAGGGTCTTCAGGAAAGCGTTGAAGGCCTGGTTGCTGAGCATGTGGACCTCGTCTATGATATAGACGCTGTACTTGCCCACCTGCGGCGGAATCTGCACCTTCTCTATCAGGTCCCGCATCGCGTCAACGCCGCTGTTGGACGCGGCGTCCAGCTCATATATGCAATATGAGCGGCCCTCCGCGAAAGAGCGGCAGGACTCGCACTCCCCGCACGGTTCCATGTCCGGAGACGGATTGGAACAGTTGATTGCCTTTGCGAATATACGTGCGGTACTGGTTTTGCCTACTCCCCTTGGGCCGCAGAACAGGTACGCGTGGGCCAACTGGCCGCGGACTATGGAATTCTTGAGCGTCCGGGCTATATTGTCCTGGCCTATAAGGGTTTGGAAAGACCCCGGCCTGTACTTGCGGGCTGATACTATAAAATCTGACATAACTCACAAATTTAAGCATTATTTTGTGTATTTTTGTTCATATGAAAAAGTTTTACCTCCTTCTGGCAGCCCTTATCCTGTTGCCGGCATTATGCTCCGCCCAGGCCAAGATCTACACCAAGAAAGTCAAGCTGAGCGACTTCCCAACCAAGACCACAAAGATAGTCCTCTCCGGCAGCGACATGCTTGACGGCCCGCTGAAGGAAGAGATTGCCCGCCGCTGGCGAATATCCCCCTACGAGTTCTGCACCCTTGAGGAATACGACAACCTCAAGAAGGACGACAGTTACTACTTCCTGCGCATGGTGGACGTAAGCGGCGTAAGCGCTTTCGCCCTCTCCAAGGAGGGACTGGAGGTCATAAACCTGCCGTACTGCACCAGCGGCAACCCTTCCGGGCGCGAGATGCTCTACATGCCCGCTTTCATAGACATAATGCAGGCCTATGTGATGGACTCCATCAACTCAGACATGACCGGTTATCTGGGCCTCAAGAACTACTCCAAGAACCTCTACAAGAGCGCCAACAAGAAGATATACATATCAAAGGGAGACCTGGCAGCCCCCATTGACTCCAAATGGGCGGCAAAAGGCATACGCATAATGGACGAGGACGACGTTGACGACGTCTTCCTTGAGGAGGACGATGACTGCGTTGTCAGCTACTCCGTAGCCCCGGCCCCCGGCACAAAGAAAGGCAAGTGCTGCGTCTTCCTCCTGAACGCCGCCACCCACGAACTCTATTTCTACGCCTCCCATAAAGTATCTTCAGGCAAGAAGAGCGGTTTCACATCCGCTGACATGAGCATAATCTCCGCCCTCAAGAAGAAATGACGATAGGCAAGACAACTTCAGGAATGCTGTACGCCATAAAGCGAAGCGGTTCCGCCGTAGCATACTGCTCCCTTGGCATCCGATGCGGTACCAGGGATGAGGAAGGCTACCACAGCGGCATAGCCCACTTTGTGGAGCACACCATCTTCAAGGGTACCGCCAAGCGCAGCGCGGCCAGCATAAACAGCTGCCTTGACCGCCTCGGCGGCGAACTCAACGCCTTCACCACAAAGGAAGAGATAGTCCTCCACGCCACAACCCTCAAGGAAGACGTGCGCAAGGCCATAGACCTGCTGATGGAACTGGCCACCTGTCCCACCTTCCCTGAAAAGGAAATAGAGAAAGAAAAAGGCGTGGTCATAGAGGAGATCATGGCCTACAAGGACAGCCCCGCGGACGATGTCTATGACAAGTTCGAGGAAATGCTCTTCGAAGGCCACCCCCTGGGCCGCCCCATCCTGGGCACGGCCGCATCGGTGCGGAAGATCACATCGGAAGAAATGCAGCGCTTTGCGCGCGAAAAATTCACCCCGGACAGGATGGCCCTGAGCGTAGTGGCAGACCTGGACGAATCCCTCATTGAGAAATACATATGCAGTTTGACAGGACAATAGACAGGCACAACCACGAGGTGAACGCCGTGATAGGCGCCGTCGCTCCCTCCCTTTATCAGGAGAAGGAGCGCATAGCCGCCGTGCTGCTGGCCAACATCCTCGGCGGCCCCGCGTCAAACTCCATCCTCAACGCCCTCCTTAGGGAAAAGAACGGCTGGGTTTACAGCGTGGAATGCTCCTACACCCAGTACACTGACTCCGGGATAATGGCCATTAGCATAGGCTGCGACAAGGCCAACCTTGACAAATGCATCAACGCCATCCACAAGTCCATTGCCAAGCTTCAGGACGAACCCCTCTCCCCCGCCAGGCTCCGCGCCGCCAAGAAGCAACTGATAGGCCAGATGGCCATCAGTTCCGACAACGGAGAGACCCAGTGCCTGGCCATGGGCAAGAGCCTGCTGGCGTTCGGGCGTATCAGTTCCTTCGAGGAAGACCGCGCCCGCATCGAGGCCGTCACGGCGGAGGAACTGCAACAAGCAGCCCGGAGCATATTCGCCCCGGGCAAGATATCAAAACTGGTCTATCTGTAGTATCAGTCCATCGGATACTTCACGCCCCATTCAGCCCTCAACGCATCCATCTCCTCCATAATGGCAATGGTCTCTGCGTGAGGCATATACGGGGATTCCAGCAATCCCTTTTCCAGGGCGTCCTTGCAGGCCAGCACCTGGTGCTCGTATCCGGTAACCTGGTTGTCCGGCGGGAAGAACACTTCCCTCAGCTTATAATCCTTGGTGAACAGGCGGGCGCTTGCCGGGCAGTTGGTGTTGTCAATGACAATGTAGCCGTCATCACCAACTATAAGGCCCTCGCGGTTGCAGTTGGCATAAGCGCTGGAAACCAGGCTGGCCATCTTGCCGTCCGCATACTGAAGGGTGATGGTCTCATACATGTCCATTCCTGTTTCACCAAGTACGCAGGAGGAATCCGTCTTCACTATGTCGGTCCCGAAGAACATCCTGGCAAAATTCAGACAGTACACGCCAAGATCCAGCAATGCGCCTCCGCAAAGGTCTGCCCGCAGTATCCTTTCCTTGTTCTCCATTGCATAGCATAATGAAGCGTGAATAAAGCGCGGACGCCCTATCGCGCCGTTCTTTATCAGATCCATAACCTTCAGGGACAGAGGCATATAGCGGGTCCAGATGGCCTCGGTTATGAACACCTGCCTTCCTTCAGCAAGGATTATGAGTTCTTTGGCTTCCCTGGCATTTGCAGTGAAGGCTTTCTCACACAATACGGGCTTTCCAGCCTCTATTGCCATCTTGGAATGTGCAAAGTGGTGGGAATGCGGCGTGGCCACATATACCAGGTTCACTTCCGGATCTTCCAGCATCTCTTCATAACTGCCGTATGCCTTTGGGACACCCCATTCCTTGGCAAAGAATTCAGCCTTCTCCAAATTCCGGGAAGAAATAGCATACAGTTGTACCTCCGGATTCTTCAGCCCGGTAAGGGTTTCAGCCATCTTGTCGGCAATCCAGCCGGCTCCGATGATTCCTAATTTGATGGTCATAATGCTTCTTAAATTTGTATATTATTGCTTTTATCCTATCCTCTGTCACGATTCAAAGCGTTGCACTACAGAATAGAATCCTGCTTTTGTCCTCTATTATAGCGTTGCACATCGGGATTTCGTTTTATATCAGAATCCGGCATCATAATAACCGCGTGCGGAGATACCTTCGTAGTTTGAATTGACAGTAAGAACAGATATACAGTCTCCAGAAGAAGATGTGCAGGAAAACGACAACAGGTGATTGCAGAGAGCATACATAGGATGTTAGTAATCTTGAGTTAGAATAGGGTATGATTCCGTCACAGCTTCATCTCTAATATGATATTGTCTAAGGCTAATAGAATTGTTTTCTCTGTAAGCCTGTCCACCATATAGTTTTATATAATCAAATATTTCCTCTTTTAACTCAAAGCGCTTCATATTAACGAGCTCTTCTATGTTGTCCAGATTAATCAACTGGGTAATAACAATTATTCCATTAATCCAAAATGTACCTATTGTGTACTCTGCGGCATCATCAACAATATCGAGAGGGAATTCAGGACATAGATAAGCTATGAAAGTAACCGTAGTGTCTTGATCGGGGGATAATCCTATACTGACGTTCAGTGCTGTTTGAGTATTACTTTGTTTAGGAATACTGTCAATCTGGGCTATAAATTCCTCAAAACAACTTTCTAAGGAAGATATTTTGAAGAATGGCCTTTCCTGAAGGTCGTAATCATCATAATAAATAGGAATTTCAGTAATGACAACATCATCATTGTTAATGGCGAGGTCAAACAGGAAGCCAAGGTCTGTATCAGGAATACATAGCATTACCTCAAAGTGCAGGACGCCATAATCACTCGTTCCTTTATAATCAAAGCTTGATACTGAATACTTTGGTTTATTATCTTTAAGCCATCTATCAAATGTGTCACGGCAAATCAGGTATTCCTTATTTATGCCTTCCTTGTGAACCTGTAAAAATACCTCACGACACCTAAACGAATAATCATCATTTACGTATCCTGCAAATTGGTCATTATCCCTTATCTCATATCTGATATGACAACCATTCACAGTTGTATCCTTGCTGACAGTATTTTCTCCTATGATTCTTTTTCTAGTTATAGGATAGTCATTGTTAAGTTCAACTACTTCATCCGAAATACCCTGAACTGAATTAATTATAGGAATAATATCTTGGTCTGGGCTTTGTTTATGATGAAAACAACTTGTAAAATATAAAGAGGCAATAACAAGGTAAAGAATTCGTATTATAGGATTATTTCGGTTCATACACAATTCTTGGTAGAAATATCATAGTTCCAAATTGATTAATAAAATACTCTTCAATTTTAAAAAGAGAGGGCGCTTCAGCAGTAATAATTGCAGCATCAAGCATTCCTCCATCAATTGTTGGGGCAAGGAATAATTGAGGATCGATTAAATCACCATTTATAACTGGATTCACTAACTCTCCATTAATACGCAACTCGTAATGAAGGTGAGTTGTGTATTTATCCGTAATACCTGACCCAGACCCTCCCATTGTTCCAATCATTTGACCTTCAGTTATTACAGCACCAATAGTAAGCCCTTCATGAATACTATTAAGATGCATATAAAATGTAGATACTGTTCCATCCTCTGATGTTATTTGAATCCTATTACCTCCTGAGTTCATATCTCCGGATTCAATTGATACTATTCTCGTAATAATACCATCATGAGTTGCAAAAATTGGAGCATCTAAATCTGTATTACCTCCACCGCTAAAATTAATGTCAAGACCTTCATGCCTTCTAGAGCCACGCAGTTCTCCAAAGTTGTTCTCATGTTTTCTGATATATTCTTTATATTTCTCATTTACTGGCCATCTACGCTTTCCATCAGGATCATAATAAGAAACCGGATTTCCATTACAATATGAAATAGGGGAAATACCATAGTGCCTATCAACTAGTGGATCATGGGAGAGCCAGGAGGCGGTTTTAGGGTCATATAGCCTTGCTCCAAAGTCCAGGTAAGGGTTTCAGCCATCTTGTCGGCTATCCAGCCGGCTCCGATGATTCCTAATTTGATGGTCATTGATCTGTGAGTCTTTGATTACTGCTTACAATATACAGAAAAAAGTGCTATTTTTATGAAAATATCTGATAAATGGAGACCGCCATTGACAAATATATCCGGGAGCACAGCACCGCGCAGGGAGAAGCGCTGGAATGGATAGAGAAGCAGACCAATTTACATACGAACTATCCCCAGATGCTCTCAGGAGCCGTGCAGGGGCGCTTGCTTACAATGCTGGTGGAATTGACCGGGGCGCGGGATATCCTTGAAATTGGCACCTTTACGGGCTATTCGGCGGTATGCCTGGCATACGGCCTCCACGGGCAGGGGCAGGTCCACACCCTTGAGATAAATGACGAACTGGAAGAACTCACCCGCGAGGGATGGCGCCGCGCCGGAGTGGAAGACCTCATTACACTTTACATTGGCGATGCGCTGGAAACCCTGAAATCACTCCCCGGCCCCTTTGACCTGGTATATATCGACGCCAACAAGCGCGAATATTGCCAGTACTATGACCTCATATTCGACAAGCTCCGTCCCGGCGCGCTGATACTGGTGGACGACGTCTTCCTGGGAGGCAAGGTGCTTGGCCCGGACCCGGCCGTGGACAAACAAACTCAGGGACTTCTAGCCTTCAATGATAAAATAGCGAAAGACCCCCGCGTGGAAGTTGCGATACTTCCCATACGCGACGGCCTTTCAGTTATCCGTAAGAAGGACTAGCCTACCTGCGATCCGTTATTTACAACTTCCTGCGGCGTGATGAAACGCATCTTGCCGTCTTTCTGGGCGGCCATCAGGATCATTCCCTTTGACTCTATGCCCTTGATCATCCTTGGCTTGAGGTTGGCCAGGATGCATATCTGCTTCCCTACCATATCCTCAGGAGAATAGTACTGGGCGATGCCCGATACTATGGTCCTCTTGTCAATGCCCGTATCTATGGTAAGTTTGAGAAGCTTGTCCGTCTTTGGAACCTTCTCCGCCTCCAGCACCGTGGCGGTGCGGATGTCCATTGCCTGGAACTGCTCGAAGGTGATTTCCTCCTTCTGGGGCTCCACCGGCGCGGCGGCGGCTTCAGCTGCCAGATGCTCCGCCTTGGCGGCGGCGAGCTTGGCCAGCTGCGCCTCTATCTGGTCGTCCTCCACCTTGGTGAAAAGCAGTTCTGCAGCACCAATCTGGTGTCCCTCCTCCAACAGGCCCATCTGGCCTATGCTGTCCCATGAAGGATTGCAGTCAAGCATCTTCTTGAGGCGGGCGCACGCGAACGGAGTGAACGGCTCGAACGCCACGCTCAGGTGGGCGCAGAGTTGCAGGGAGACGTTCAGGATGGTGGCGGTGCGCGCCATATCCTCCTTAGCCACCTTCCAGGGCTCCGTATCGGATATATACTTGTTGCCCACGCGGGCAATTCCCATGGCGTCCTTGAGGGCCTCGCGGAAGTGGTAGTTCTCAATGTTCTTCTCCAACGAAGCCTTCAGTGCAGGTATCTCAGCAAGAGCGGCTTTGTCAACTTCCTGAAGTTCTCCAAAGGCCGGGACCTTTCCACCGAAGTATTTATGTGTCAGCACGATAGCCCTATTCACAAAATTGCCGAACACGGCCACCAACTCGGAATTGTTGCGGGTCTGGAAGTCCTTCCAGCTGAAATCGTTGTCCTTTGTCTCCGGTGCGTTTGCGGTGAGCACGTAGCGCAGGGCGTCTTCCTTGCCCGGGAAGTCCTTCACATATTCGTGAGCCCATACGGCCCAATTGCGTGAAGTGGAAATCTTGTCCCCTTCAAGGTTCAGGAACTCGTTGGCGGGCACGTTCTCAGGCAGGATGAAACCGTCTCCGTATGCCTTGAGCATTGAAGGGAATACGATGCAATGGAAAACGATATTATCCTTACCTATGAAGTGCACCAGCTTGGTGTCCGGGCTCTTCCACCATTTCTCCCAGCTGTCCGGCAGGAGTTCCTTGGTGTTGGAGATATAGCCGATGGGTGCGTCGAACCAAACGTAAAGTACTTTGCCCTCCGCTCCCTCCACCGGGACGGGAACGCCCCAGTCCAGGTCGCGTGTCACGGCGCGCGGCTGCAAGCCGGAATCCAGCCAACTCTTCACCTGTCCGTAAACGTTGGTGCGCCACTCCTTGTGTCCTTCCAGAATCCACTCACGGAGCCACTGCTCGTCGCGGTCAAGCGGAAGATACCAGTGGGTTGTCTTCTTCTTTATGGGCTCGGCGCCGCTCAATTTTGACTTGGGGTTGATCAGTTCCTCCGGAGAAAGCGTGGAGCCGCATTTCTCGCACTGGTCGCCGTAGGCTCCCTCGGAGCCGCAGCGCGGGCAGGTGCCCACTATGTAGCGGTCTGCGAGGAAGGTCTTGGCCTCAGGGTCGTAGTACTGCTCGCTCTCGCGGGTGATGAACACGCCCTTGTCATAGAGCCTCTTGAAGAATTCAGACGCAGTTTCAGCGTGAATCTTGGAGGAGGTCCTTCCATACACGTCAAAGTTGATTCCAAGGGCCTTGAAACTCTCGTTTATGATGTTGTGGTACTTGTCCACTATATCCTGTGGCGAGCAGCCAAGCTGACGGGCCTTGATGGTGATAGGCACACCGTGCTCGTCGCTGCCGCATACGTACAGCACCTCGTTTCCGCGAAGGCGGAGATATCGAACATAGATGTCTGCAGGCACATACACTCCTGCAAGGTGTCCAATGTGGACGGGGCCGTTCGCGTAAGGAAGGGCACAGGTAACAAGCGTTCTCTTGAAGTTTTTATCCATATGTTATTTCATTTCATTTTGGACCCTTTTCTGGGCGGCCTGCAATTTAAGAATTTCTGTTAGAATATTGTCCTGGGACTGGCTGTCAGCGTCCGCAAGTTGTGCCTTAAGGTCAGAAATCCGGCTTTCTATCTTGCGCTCCATATAGGTAAGGATGGTCTGCGGCACGAACTTGACCAGCCATGAAGCGCGGGTTGTAAGGGCGTTGCGGAAGTCCTTTACCGTCAACTGATACCTCTCCAGTGACAGCTGGGACACCACGAACGTGATCTCCGGGTCAGGGGAACTGAGCAGCGTGCGCAGGATGTCGTTCTGGCTGTGGCCCTCGAAGTAGCAGTCCATGTAGGCCTGGTATATCTTGTCGTAGGCGGGATTAATCAGGGCACCGCCGTCCGCGGACAGCGAGGCGTCAATGAACTCCGCCACCGTGGCCTTGTCCTCTTCCGATCCGGAATAGTACTTGGAGTCGCTGGAGAACTCCAGCGTGTCGTGGCCGTACTGCAGCAGGAAGGAAAGCAGTTCCCTTTCCGACGGGGCCACCAGCTTGTTCACCTCCAGCGAGTCCATTGTGATCTGCACGGGGCTGCGCTCCGGAGCGTATCCGCCAGGATACTCCTCCGGGAGCGGAGGCAGCGCGGCGGCCCTGCGCCTTTCCTGGCGCTCCTGCTCCTTGCGCTCGTCGGTGATCATCTTGCGGCGCGTTGAACTGATCCTGCTGAAAAGGATACTCTGCTCTATGCCGAAGCGGTCCGACACTGCCTGCACGTAAACCGAACGCTTCACCGCGTCCGAAATGTTGGCTATGGTGTCAGCGATCTCGTTGATCAGGTTGGCCTTGCGGATGATGTCCGTGCCGGCCTCCTTCATTAGCAGTTCCGCCTTGAAGTTGATGAAGTCCTGCTCGTGCGTGCCTATGAACTCCTGCACCTCCGCAAGGCTGTGCTTGCGGGCGTAGGAGTCGGGGTCATCGCCGTCCGGGATGAGCACTATCCTCACGTTCAGGCCCTCCTTGAGCACCATGTCTATACCCCTGAGGGCGGCGTGGATGCCTGCGGAGTCACCGTCATACATTATGGTTATGTTGTCGGTGAACTTCTTGATGAGGCGCACCTGCTCTTCTGTGAGCGAAGTGCCGCTGGAAGCCACCGTATTGACTATTCCCAGCTGATGCATGGACAGCACGTCAAGGTATCCCTCCACCAGGTAGCACTTGTTCTGGCGG
The DNA here is from genome assembly GCA_017619675.1 of Bacteroidales bacterium. GTDB lineage: Bacteria > Bacteroidota > Bacteroidia > Bacteroidales > UBA932 > Cryptobacteroides. Next base: position 142,697 of record JAFZRX010000002.1, read on the forward strand.
GATATCTCGCTCTTTGCGTGATATATTCCGTAAAGGCTCTGGCGCTTGATGTAAATCTCCGATTCCTGGGAGTTTACGTACTTGCCAATGTTAAGGTCCTTGTAGTCCGAGCGCAGGGTCCTGCAGCCGAAGGCTATAACCCTTCCGCTCACTGAATATATCGGGAATACTATGCGGTCGTAGAAGCGGTCGCTCAGGGAGCCGTCGTCCCTGCGGTTGCAGAGACCCGTCTCAACAAGGTATTCGGCCTTGTAGCCGGCCTCCGAAGCGGCGTCCACCAGGGCGTGCCGCGAGGTTGGCGCCCAGCCAAGGCCGTATTTCTCTATCGTGGAATCTTCCAGGCCGCGGCTCTTGAAATATGCGAGTCCCACGTTGCGGCCCTCTGGCGTCTCCCTCAGGCGGGAGACAAAGAATTTCTGTGCGAACTCGGACACCAGCATCAGGCTCTCCCTGCGCTGATGGCGCTCGCGGTCCTCGTCCGTCTCCTCCTTCTCCTGTACCTCGATGTTGTACTTGCGGGCGATGTATTTCAAGGCTTCCACGTAAGTGCAGTGCTCGTGCTCCATGACAAAGCCCACGGCCGTGCCTGACTTGCCGCAGCCGAAGCATTTGAAAATGCCCTTCGAAGGGGAAACGTAAAAGGAAGGGGTCTTCTCGTTATGGAAAGGGCAGCAGGCCACGTAATTGGCCCCGCGCCTCTTGAGCGACACGAAATCGCTCACGACGTCCACTATCTGGGCGGTGTCCAGAATCAAACTTACTGTCTCCTGGGGAATCATACGTCAGGACGCTATTTCGCACAGGAACTTGATCCTGGCAAGTCTGATCTCCATCTCCTCGTAATCCGGCTCAAGGGCGTCAAGCGCCTCCTGCAGTGAATCTGACGTGGCTTCCTCCTTGAAATAGTCAAGTATTTCCTCCACCACGTCGTCATCCACTTCCTGGCGTATGTAATAGTCCAGGTTCAACTTGGTCCCGGTTGCCACAATGGCCTCTATCTCGGACATCAGTTCGTCCATCTCAAGCCCGCGGGTTTCCGCTATGTCTTCAAGCGGAAGCTGGCGGTCCACGCTCCTTATGATGTAAACCTTGTTCTCAGACTTGCTGGGAGAGGATTTCATCACAAAGTCGTCCGGACGGGTGATGTCGTTCTCCTCCACGTATTTCTTGATGAGTGCTATGAACTCGGCGCCAAACTTGCGCGCCTTGCCGTCTCCCACTCCCTGGCAGTTCTTGAGCTCTTCATAGGTGATGGGATACAAGATGGACATGTCTTCGAGGGCGGGATCTCCGAAGATGATCCACGGCTGCAGCTTGAGCCTGCGGCCCATGTCCTTGCGGAGGTCCTTGAGCATGGAGAGAAGCGTCAGGTCCCCACCTCCGCCGCCGGCCTTGAGCGAGGCGGCTGCGCCGTCGTCATCGTCGTCGTCGTCGGAGACGCCGTCAGGGAAGATGCGGTCCTCGACCAGCTGCAGGGCGGTTGGATGCTCGTAGAACTCCTTGCCCTTGTCCGTGACTGAGATAAGGCCGTATGTCTCTATGCCCTTGTCCAGAAGATGAAGGATGAGACCCTGATGGATGACCGTGCACCAGAATTTCTCCGTATGGTCCGTACCGCTTCCAAAGAGCGGCAACTGGTCATGGTGGTATGAGGTGATGGCTGCGTTCTGCTTACCCGTGAGGATGTTTGCCAGGTGCTCCATCTTGAAGTTCTCCGGCAGGGACTGGATCAGTTCTATTACCCTGCACATCTCCTTGCGGCCGTCGAAGGTAGGCTTTGGATTGAGGCAGTTGTCGCAGCTGCCGCAGTTGTCCTGCGGATATTCCTCGCCAAAATAGTGCAGCAGCAACTTGCGGCGGCACTGGCTGGATTCCGCATAGGCAACGACCTCTGAAAGCAGCTGCCTGCCAATCTCCTGCTCCGACACGGGCTTGCCTTGCATGAACTTCTCCAGTTTCTGGATATCCTTGTAACTGTAGTAGGTTATGCACTGGCCTTCCTTGCCGTCGCGCCCCGCGCGGCCGGTCTCCTGATAGTAGCTCTCTATGCTCTTTGGGATGTCATAGTGGATAACGAACCGTACGTCCGGCTTGTCGATTCCCATTCCAAAGGCTATGGTGGCCACGATCACGTCTATCTCCTCCATCAGGAACAGGTCCTGGTTTTCCGTACGGGTCTTGGCGTCAAGTCCCGCGTGGTACGGCCTGGCCTTTATGCCGTTGATATTCAGCAACTGGGCCATCTCCTCCACCTTCTTGCGGCTCAGGCAGTAGATGATGCCTGACTTGCCGGGATTCTGGCGTATGAACCTTATGATGTCCTTTTCCGGCTCCACCTTCTCGCGTACCTCGTAATAGAGGTTGGGGCGGTTGAAGGAAGACTTGAAGATAGCGGCGTTGGGGATTCCCAGGTTCTTGAGGATGTCGCTCTGCACCTTTAGGGTTGCCGTGGCCGTAAGCGCTATTATTGGCGCGCGGCCAATCTCATCCACTATGGAGCGGATGCGGCGGTATTCCGGGCGGAAGTCATGGCCCCACTCGGAGATACAGTGGGCCTCGTCCACTGCGTAGAACGAGACCTTTATCTCCTTGAGCAGGGTGATGTTGTCCGCCTTTGTAAGTGACTCCGGAGCCACGTAGAGCAACTTGGTGCGGCCGGAGAGCAGGTCCTCGCGGACATCCGCTATCTGCTGCCTGGAAAGGGAGGAATTGAGGAAATGCGCTATGCACTCGCTGCCCGCCTCAAAGCCGCGTATCGCATCCACCTGATTCTTCATCAGGGCGATAAGCGGCGATATCACAATGGCCGTTCCCTCCATGAGGAGCGCAGGAAGCTGGTAGCAGAGGGACTTTCCGCCACCCGTGGGCATGAGGACGAACGCATCGCCCCCCGCCACCAGGTGAGAGATGATCCTCTCCTGGTCTCCCTTGAAGGTGTCATAGCCGAAGAATTCCTTCAGCTTGGCACGAACGGCCAATGAGTCAGGCATAGTTTAATCCAGTTTGTGTATTGCAAGTCCGGAGCGCAGTTTAGGCTCGAACCATGTGGTCTTTGGCGGCATAATCTTGCCGCTGTCCGCTATTGCGATAAGCTGCTCCATGGAAACGGGATACAGGGCGAAGGCAACTTCCATCTCACCGCTGTCCACCCTGCGGCAGAGCTCTCCAAGCCCCCTGATTCCGCCCACGAAGTCAATCCTGCTGTCTGTGCGCAGGTCCTTTATTCCAAGTATCTTGTCCAATACCAGGTTGGAAAGTATGGTCACGTCCAGGACTCCGATAGGGTCCGTGTCGTCGTAACGGCCGGGCTTTGCGGTAAATGAATACCACTGGCCGTCAAGATACAGGGAGAAATTGTGCAGGGCCTTTGGATGGTATATTTCCTTTCCGGCAGGCTCCACTACAAAGTCTTCCGACAGTTTTGCAAGGAAAGCCTCCTTGCTGAGTCCGTTCAGGTCCTTGACCACGCGGTTGTAGTCAATGATCTTGAGCTGGGTCTCAGGGAAGCACACGGCCATGAAGAAGTTGTATTCCTCATCTCCGGTATGCGCCGGATTCTGGGACCTCTTCTCCGCTCCGACGCGTGCGGCCGCGGCTGTACGGTGGTGACCGTCAGCCACGTAGAACGCGTCCACGCGGGTGGTGAATATCTCCGTGATACGGGATACGGTGGCGTCATTGTCAATCACCCAGAATTCGTGGATGAAGCCGTTCTCGTCCGTGAAGCGGCACTCGGAGGCGCCCTTGACGGTGTCACTGACTATCTGCCACAGTTCAGCATCGTCCCTGTATGCGAAGAACACGGGCTCTATGTTGGCGTTCTGGATGCGGATGTGCACCATCCTGTCGTCCTCCTTCTTCTTGAGGGTGAGCTCGTGCTTCTTGATCTTTCCGGAAGTGTAGTCGTCAGTGTGGGCGCAGAGGACAAGGCCGTACTGGGTGCGGCTGCCCATTGTCTGCGCGTACACGTAGTAGCACTCCTTGGGGTCCTGCACCAGCCAGCCCCTCTCCTGCCACAGCTTGAAGTTTTCCACGGCCTTGGCGTACACCCTTGGGTCGTTCTCCTCAAGGATGGGGTCGAAGTCGATTTCCGGCTTGGTTATGTGGAGCAGGGATTTCTCCCCCGCCATCCTGAACGCCTCCTGTGAATTGAGGACGTCGTAAGGCGGGGAAGCAATCTCCTCCGTAAGGGACTTTGCGGGCCTTATGGCCGCGAATGGTTTTACTCTGACCATCAGTCCTAGAATTTGTTTACCTGGAAACGGGTGTTTCCGGTTGCAAAGAAATCAACGATCTGGTTGGCGGCTGCAAGGCCTGCGTTCATGTTGGCCTCCGCGGTCTGGGCACCCATCTTCTTGGGGGTTGCGAATACCCTTGCGCCAAACTTCTCCTTGAGTTCAGCAAGGTTGTCGGGAGCGACGTCTGTGGCGTACTTGAGGTCTGCACGGTCCTCCAGGGCCTTTGCGAGGCCGGCCTCGTCAATGACTTCCTTGCGGGCTGTGTTCACCAGGACTCCGCCCTTTGGCATCTTGGTTATGAGGTCATAACCGATTGACTTCACCGTCTGAGGGGTGGCGGGGATATGGATGGACACGTAGTTGCTCTTTGAATAAAGCTCATCGAGGTTGATGACAGGCTCGGCACCGCCTTCCACAATCTTCTCTACGGGAAGGAAAGGATCTATGGCCTTGACCTTCATGCCAAGGGCTGCCGCCTTCTGTCCAACCAGGCGTCCTACGTTTCCGAATGCCTGGATACCTACGGTCTTGCCCTGGAGTTCGGATCCGGTAGAAGGAGTGAACTGTGTACGGGCCATATAGATCATCATTCCAAGTGCCAGCTCTGCAACTGCGTTGGCATTCTGGCCCGGGGTGTTCATTACCACGATCCTTGCGGCTGATGCGGCCTCAAGGTCAACGTTGTCATAACCCGCACCCGCCCTTACTACTATCTTGAGCTTGGGGGCCGCGTTGATGACCTCTTCCGTAACTTTGTCAGAACGGATGATGATTGCGTCCACGTCCGCAACGGCGGCTACGAAGTCTGCCTGGGCGGCATAGTTTTCAAGCACCTCAACCTGATGTCCGGCACCGGTGAGGATATCTTTGATTCCCTTTACCGCTGCTGCGGAGAAAGGTTTCTGGGTTGCTACTAATACTTTCATTTCTTGAGTTTTTCAAATTCCTGCATGCACTCTACCAGGGCGTCAACATCTTCCTGGCTGCAAGCGTTGTACAATGACGCGCGGAATCCGCCAACTGAGCGGTGTCCCTTGATTCCTACCATTCCCTTGCCCTTTGCGAATGCGAAGAACTCGTCCTGGAGGTCCTCATAGCCGGGAGCCATTACAAAGCATACGTTCATGATTGAACGGTCCTCCTTGTTGGCTGTACCCACGAACAGAGGGTTGCGGTCGATTTCCGCGTAGAGGGTTTCCGCCTTCTTGACGTTGATCTTGTTGATGGCCTCAACTCCGCCCTTGGCCTTGAGCCACTTGAGGGTCTCGGTCATTACCAGCACTGAGAATACCGGAGGGGTGTTGAACATTGATCCCTTGTCTACGTGTGTGCGGTAGTCAAGCATTGTAGGAAGGTAACGGCTTACCTTTCCAAGGGCGTCTGTCTTTACAATTGCGACTGCGACGCCTGCAGGGCCGGCATTCTTCTGGGCGCCGGCGTAGATCAGGTTGTACTTGCTTACGTCAACGGGACGGCTGAGGATGTCGGATGACATGTCGGCGATGAGGGGAACCGGAGAATCCAGGTCCTTGCGGATCTCCGTTCCGTAGATGGTATTGTTGGTGGTGATGTGCAGATAGTCGATATCCGTGGGGATCTCGAAATCCTTGGGGATAAAGGTGTAATTCTTATCCGCCGAACTTGCGATTGCATAGGCGTCTCCAATGCCCTTTGCCTCCTTGAGAGCCTTCTTTGCCCACATACCGGTGTCAAGATAGGCTGCCTTCTTCTCAAGGAAGTTCATTGCCGCCATAAGGAACTGAAGGCTCGCGCCTCCTCCAAGGAACAACACTTCATAGCCGTCAGGTATATTCAACAATTCTTTCCACAACGCGCGGCATTCATCCATTGTGGCTTCCCATTCCTTTGTCCTGTGAGAAATGCACAGAACGGACACACCAGTGCCCTTGAAATCTTTGATGGCCTCTATAGAGGCATCCAATGCGGCCTGCGGCAAAAGGCAGGGACCTGCATTAAAAACATGTTTAGACATTTTGAATTAAAGATAAATATTTAACTAACCGTTTATTTATTTCCTCTGTCTGGGAGAGCCTGACCCTTATGTCCATGGAACAAAGTTGTCCGTAGCTCTGCCCGCTTTGCGGTATGCCCATATCCTTGAGGGTGCGCATCACTGAATCCATGTTCAGGTAGTCGAACTCTATGTGATATGTCACGGCCGCAGTTTTCTCAACAACATCAGCCTGGTTCAGGGCGTCCTGGGCGGCGGTCTTGTACGCCTTAATAAGTCCCGGGACCCCTAGCTTGATCCCTCCGAAGTATCTGACCACTACAACCAGCACGTCCGACAGTCCCGCGGAGTCTATCTGGGACAGGATTGGCCTTCCCGCTGTGGAGGAGGGCTCCCCGTCGTCATTTGACCTGTACCTGGATCCGTCCAGGCCCAGCCGGTACGCGAAGCAGTGGTGCCGGGCGTCGTGATACTCCTTTTTCAGGGAATCCACTATCTCCTTTACCTGAGCCTCCGTCTCCACCGGAAAGGCGAAAGAGATGAAGCGGCTCCCCTGGTCCTTGTACAAACCCCTTGAGGGCGAGGCTATACTGCTGTATGTGTCCTTAATTGGGGTCATACATAATTCAAATTTAGTGTTTTTGTTGGGAAAATGCAACCAAGTGGAATTATTTTGTACCTTTGTCACGGAAAAACTATTCGAAGAATGACTTACCAGTATAGAGTCACCCTTGAGGGTATCAAAGGCTTTTACAGAGTATATCTGATTGACGGGGCTTCCACCCTGTATTCTTTCCATAAGCAGATGCGCGCCGACATGGAATTCCCGCAGGACCAGTTGATCCTGTTCAAGGGACTGGATTCCAAGGGCGGCCTGGTTGCACGCTTCGGCCTGTTCGACCTTGGCGCCGGAGCCGTGGACCAGATAAGCATATCCCAGACCGTAAAGAACGGGATAACCTCATTCGTGTACTTCTACGATGTCACCAACAAGAAAAGCGTGAACATCACCCTTGAAGGCGAGAGCCCTGAAAAGGCCCCATCTCCGGTAATCGTGGATTCTAAGGGTCCTGACCCCATCGAGTTCGAGAACGGATACGTAGCCTTCGAGGACCTCCCTGCCGAGCAGCGCCACCTCCCTTCAGACGATGACGAGGACAAGCCCCGCAAGGGCGGCCTTGCCGGTCTCCTGAACATCTCCCTTGACGACCTGGACGACCTCTCCGACGAAGACGCGGAGGACGAGGACCTTGACGACGAGGATGAAGACGAGGAAGATCCGGACGACGAGGACGGCAAGCTCATCTACGACGGCACCGAAGAACTCCCTGTATAGTGTCCAAGAAACTGATAATAGTCCTGGGGCCCACCGCCGTGGGCAAGACGGACTACAGCATTGAACTGGCCCTGAAATACGGATCGCCGGTAATCTCCTGCGACTCCCGCCAGATCTACAGAGAAATGTCCATAGGCACGGCTGTCCCCTCAAGGGAACAATTGGAGCGGGTGCGCCATTATTTTATCCAGACAATCTCCGTAAAGGATTACTACACCGCCGGGATGTACGAGATGCAGGCCCTGGCGCTCATGGAGGAACTTTTCGCCCGGGGTCATGACACACTGGTCATGACCGGGGGCTCAATGTTCTATATCGACGCCGTGTGCAGCGGCATCCCCGACGTGCCGCCGGCAGACCCCGAACTGCGCGCGAGGCTTACCGAGCGCATCAGGCGGGAGGGCGCCCTGGCTGTGGCGGAGGACCTGCGCACGCTGGACCCCGCCGCCTACGACAGCATCGACCGCTCTAACGGCATGAGGGTGCTCCGCGCCATGGAGGTATGCCTGGGCACCGGGAAGCCCTTTTCGTCATTCACCGTCCCGCAGTCGCGAAAGCGGGATTTCGAGATAGAGAAGATAGGCCTCATGCGCCCGCGCGAGGAATTGTACGCTCGTATCGATGCTCGCGTCATCGGCATGGTGGAGCAGGGCCTCATAGACGAAGCAAGGTCCCTGATTGGATTCAGGAACCTTACCGCGCTCAATACCGTGGGCTACAAGGAGGTTTTCGATTACCTTGACAACCCCGGAACTATTTCTTTGGACCAGACCGTGAGCCTCATACAGCGCAACACCCGGCATTATGCCAAGCGCCAGATGACCTGGTGGCGCAGGGACGGCTCAATCCGCTGGATAAACCTCGATTAGTCTTCCTCTTCCGGCAGCGGTGCCACAGGGATGACCTTCAGGAGATCAACGTCAAATATAAGGGCCTCGTTGGGGCCGATAGGGCCGCTTCCGCTGGCGCCGTATGCCAGTTCCGGAGGTAAGAACAGACGGATCTTTCCACCTTCGCCAACCAACTGGATACCCTCGGTCCAACCGGGGATCACGCCCTGCAGAGGAAGGGTAACGCTCTCTCCCTCAGGACTCTGGTCAAATATCTCGCCGTTGATGAACTTACCTACGTAGTTGACCTCAACCTCGTCCATAGGAGTGGGGTGTACGTCGCTTCCCTTCTCAAGGATAAGGTACTGGAGTCCGCTCTCGGTAACGGCTACGCCGTCCTCGAGCTTGTTCTTTGCAAGGAACTCCTCGGCCTTTGCAGCTCCCTTGGCCGCATTGAATGCGGAAAGATTCTCAAGATAGTTGGTGAAAAGTTCGTTCATGAGCTCGGGACTGATCTTGAACTGGTCCAGGAACTCGGGATCCTGCTGGTTGCCCTTGGCATTAACAAAATCCTTGTAACCCTTGAGGAGCTCGTTGTAATTGTACTCCTTGTCAAATCCCCAGCTCTGTGCCTGTGCGGCGAACTGGATTCCCAACAGATAGCTTACAGAGTCAATCTGGCTCTTTGAAGGCTGGAGCGCCTTGATGTCTGCCGGAAGATTGGCATTGTCATTCTGTGCGCAGGCCGCGAGTGCCAGACCGGCAAGCGCAGCCACAATGATTGTCTTGATTTTCATGTTATTGGTCATTATTTGATAATAAATTATTCCATCCAAGTGCCGACGCCCCAAGAATGGCGGCATCGGACTCCGGCAAGGTAGAGAACAGCACCTTTATCTTGCCTTTCCATATATTGAGGAGGTTCTTTTCCATGGATTCCACGATTGGCTTCCGGAGCAGTTCACCCGCCCTGGCAAGGCCTCCGAACAGGATTATGGCCTCCGGCGAACTGAACGCCACAAAGTCAGCGAACGCCCTTCCAAGGAGCTTTCCCGTATACTGGAAGATCTCATTTGCCAGCGGGTCTCCCATGACCGCGGCTTCATACACCGCCTTGGAGTTCAGATGCTCCACGTAACGGAGCGGTGACGGATCCTCAGGACGGTCGTTCAGCCATTCCCTGGCGGTCCTGGCCACTCCGGTGGACGAAGCGTACGCCTCAAGGCATCCCCTCTTCCCGCAGCCGCACAGGCGGGCGTCATCGTGATGGTTTATGCATACGTGGCCCAGTTCCCCGGCATGGCCGTCATGGCCGTACATCAACTGCCCGCCGCTCACTATACCGCTGCCAAGTCCGGTGCCCAGGGTTATCACAATGAAATCCTTCATGCCGCGGGCGGCGCCGTAGGCCATCTCGCCTATAGCGGCGGCGTTGGCATCGTTCGTGAGGGAAACCTTCACTCCCCCCAGCGCGGCTGACAGCATCTGGGCTAAAGGCACTGACGTGCCGGAAGCCCAGCTGATGTTGGGCGCGTTGACTATGCATCCGGAGAAGTAATTGGCGTTTGGCGCGCCTACGCCCACGCCCTCCACCAGAGGGTCTCCGCACTCTCCCAGCAACTTCTTCACTGCCGATGCCAGGTCAGAGACGAAGGAAGACGCGTCGGGGCCGTAGCCGTCGGTGCGGATAGTGCTCCTCCCGGCTATATAGCCGTCGGAGCGCACCACACCTATCTTGGAGGTCTGGCCGCCGATGTCAATTCCTACTACGTATCTGTTATCTTGCTGGTTCATTTGAGAACAGTCCGAACATTTGGGCGTCAATCATGTCGGTAACCTTTGCGAAGTCTTCCGGACGGTTGCCGAACTTGATGTTGTCAGCGTCTATTATCAGCAGGTTGCCGTCATAGTCCTTGATCCAGTTGTCATAGCGCTCGTTGAGGCCGGTGATATAGTCTATGCGGATGCTCTTCTCATACTCGCGGCCGCGCTTCTGGATCTGGGAGATGAGGTTGGGTATGGAGGATTTGAGATATATGAGCAGGTCAGGCTTGCCCACCAGGGACATCATGAGGTCGAACAGGTCCGAGTAGTTCTCGAAATCCCTGGTTGACATAAGTCCCATGTCATGCAGGTTAGGGGCGAAGATGCGCGCGTCCTCGTAGATGGTGCGGTCCTGGACTATGATGTCGTCGCTGTTGGCAATGTCAACAACGTCCTTGAACCTCTTGTTCAGGAAGTAGATCTGAAGGTTGAAGGACCACCTTTCCATATCCTCGTAGAAATCCGCCAGATACGGGTTGAAGTCAACGGACTCGAACTTTGGGGTCCATCCATAGTGCGCCGCCAGCATCTTTGTAAGCGTGGTCTTGCCGCTTCCAATGTTTCCTGCAATTGCTATATGCATATCCTCTATAGTTTTAACTTACAAATTTAATAAAAATTTGAAACAGTTACTGCTATAGGGACAGTGACCTGTATAAATATAGCACCTGGGTCAAAAACTAGTATTTTGACCCAGGTGCGGGAAAGGGTTCTCACATTTCTACTTCTCTAACCTTTTTTCAGAAATACCCTTATTGTTCCATCGATCTTATTGACTATTACACTTTCAATCTGATGTGGTTTCAGCCGATCAACGGCGTCCTTATCCACCTCTTTATCATCAATGAAGTAGATCTCCGTCATAGGTGCGGTGTAATCAGATGTTTTGATCAAATGTAATTTGACCAACTGTTCCTTCCCGTCAAAGACGATTGTACAGACACCGGTATTGTATGTCACTATGGTTTTCCCTTCCAGTTCCTTCCCGTCAAAGGTTTCATATGCCTGATCGTTAATCTTCATTACATTCAGGGTGTCCGCCTTTTCAGTGGCAGCATGAAGTGGGACCAGACTTAGACAAAGTGCGCAAAATGCAGTGATAATTATTGCTCTCATAATGATTTTATTTGTTATTATTTATCTGTTCTTAATGAAGTGAGAGATGTAGTACCTTCATTCTCGTCCACTATCATCCTGTATGATTTCTCTGAGCCGTCTCCAAAGGTGACCGTGAGAATAGCATTACCCCCATCCGGACGGGCTGTGATGTATTCTATGTCGCCAATGTTCAACTCCATCATATCCTTGATTCCATTGAGTATCTGCACCGTGGTGAGCGCTTCCGTTTCAGGCTTGCGAAAGAAAGCAAGAATTAATCCTACAGCGATTGCTGCCGAAGCGAAAACTCCTATCCAGATGCCTGGTCTGTTGAGCACGCGTCTCTTCCTTTTGCGTTGAATCATTTGATTGAATTCACGGACCGATGCGTCAGAAAGATAATCGTGTTCAGGATGGGTCGCTACAATCAGTCGGGCAATAGCCTTTTCATCTTTATCAACCGGATGAGAGGAGTAATACTGTCTAAGCGCAACCTCTTCGGACAGGTCAGTCAAGCCCGTCGCTTGCCTGAAGCCCATTACCAGCCCTGTAAGCCTCCCTCTAATCTTCTCAGAGTTATTTCCGAACTCTTTCCCTGTCATTTCCGTGTCTTCACTTATAAAGCCGAATAAACAGATGGGAAGTTAATTAATTCGCTGTTAAAAAATGACATTCTTTTTGCTATCTGTCAAAATTTCGCTATTTTTGACAGTTGAATAAAAAATCTGTCAAAATGGAACCATACGATAGGAATTCTCCTTACAATCAACTTCCTCCTTTACCCCCTGAAAAGGCATTGTTCATTGATGAAGAGGTCGAGAGTAAACTCGTGAAGGCAAGCAGGCGGCTGGCTGAATTGAAAGGCCTGGCCGCAACACTCCCAAACCAGTCTGTCTTTGTGAATTCCATTGCCCTGAGGGAAGCCAAAGCCAGCAGTGCCATCGAGAACATTTTCACTACCGACGATGACCTGTACAGAAACCTCTCCTGTAAGGAAGATGATTATCTGGAAGGACCAGCCAAAGAGATTCTCCACTATAGAGAAGCTCTCTGGAAAGGATATCAAGATGTTTGCAGGGAAGGTCTCCTTTCTACTGATACCTTCATCGATATCTATAGGCAGATAAAACAGACAAATGACGGCATACGTCCTTATCAGGCCGAAGTGGTCATAAAAAAACGCGGATGGGGTTCATTGGTGGCAGAGACCGTCTACACCCCCCCGAGGGGGAAAGGGATAGTGGAAGGGAAACTGGCAGATTTGGTCGAGTTCCTGAACGACGATGACAAGTACCCAATGGATCCGCTCTTGAAAATGGCCTTGGCACACTACCAGTTCGAGGCCATTCACCCATTCCGGGACGGCAACGGGAGGACTGGGAGGATCCTGTGCATTATCTATTTGATACAAAAGAAGCTGTTGGATCTTCCTATCCTGTACATGAGCGCATTCATCCTTCAGAACAAAGATGATTACTATAATGCCCTTGGGGGTGTAACGGGAACCAGGAAATGGAAACAGTGGGTACTGTTTATGCTGGAAGCGGTCTCACAAACAGCAGAGTATACCATTGACAAGATAAACCGTATCCGTGCCCTTATGGATAAGACAGCAACCATCTTGGAAGATAACAAACTGCCGCTTTCCCGTCTGAACACGGCAAAACTCTTTGAGCAGCCCTACATAAGGCCAAAGGCTCTAATGTCAGATAAACTGAAGAGCCTGAATACGGCAAAAAAGTATCTCAGCCAGATGGAGACCCTGGGCCTACTGACAAAAGAAAGAGTAGGGAAAGAATATATCTGGTTCAATACAGAACTGATGACAATCCTGACAGATTAGTTTATTTCCAAATAATAGATGTTCACAGGCGAGCGATTTGCTATTCCGCTAGAAAATACTGAAGTTTACCCGCAGTAGCAGCTCTGAAGGCCGGAGACGGGTAGAAGAATAATTGGAACTTACATCACTGTAGGAATAGGATGCATAGTCCGTAACACCAAAGATATTGGTCCAATCCAGCCTTACTTCCGTCTTGTCTTTCTTGTACCGCAGCCCAAGATTTGCGAACCAATAAGACGGATTTGGACGAAGAAGTCCATTAAAATAGTGGTTGACAGTTGCCGTAACAGTCATTCCTTCAAAGGGCGCAGCCGCTAGTGTGAAAGTCTGATTTAGAGTACGTATCGGAGCCAAGACAGCTTTGTCCATAACTATATTCCTGCCTTCTCGCCAGGTAGAAGAGTATTTAATGATAAGATTGCGGGTAATAGTAGTCGTCAATGAAGGCGCTATCGTATAGTAATGACTATACACGTCGGACAGGACTCCCTGATTTAATGCCACTGACGTACCATAACCATAGGAACCACTTAACCTGGACTCTGTATTAATAGCTTCAAACGTATACTCTATACGACCTGTTCCTGTGAGGGTATTGCTGTTATTAGGATGATAGGTCCAATTCACAGTACTCAGTATTCCATCATAAAACACCTCGCTGATGTAATCACGATGACTGTTTATCAATTGTGCTGATGCAGACAAGTAGAGAGAGTTCCACGGGTTTCGATAACTGGCACTCAGCGTAGCGCGTGTACTAGATGATTTATGGATGGTACCGTCACCTCTGGACAGATTCCTATAAGAGCGCATTAAATAGCCTGTCATATCATCCATAACGGTTCCATATGATTCATTCCTAAAAGAGCTCAGTACAATACTCCAACGGTTTGTCGCCTGCCAAATAAAAGTCAGGTTTGGTTCAATAAGGGGATATAGTCCCCCTTCTCTTCGCTCTATACAATTATTCTTAACTTCTATGTATTGAAGTCTATATGGGGCATTTGATGATAAAGATATTCTCCCTTGATGATAGCCAACACTCACCATTCCCATCAGACCAGCACCAACCCTCTTTAAATCATTTCTAAGGCTATCCACTGGAAGAGTATTAGTACCAGCCATAATGTCAGTCTCTAATCCATAGAAAGAATAAAAGCCCCCCGTCCGCAAACCGAGGCTCCACCCATTCTTAGAATAGCTCCAGGCAACATACACCTCTGATTCAAATCGGTCATACAAAATATCCTGCCTTGCTGATGAAGACAGCAAAGACAACTCTGGAAACAAAATGGGATCAACCTGTAGGCTCTGGTTATCAGAAGAATATATAATCTTTCCCTCCAATGTCAGCCGCCTTCCTGTTTTATTCCGCCACATCCGTCTATAATTGTCCTCTACACTGAATGAAGGTAAAGTCAGAGATTGAACTATGGGGGTCAAACTCCTGACAGTGCTTTCTTCTCCATTCTTTTTCACATAGAAGTCCAATCGATTATTCTCATAGTAATCAGGCTCGTTCTTTTCCAGCACAAAAGTTCCGTTCAACTCCCTTTTTTTCTGAATGTCTAAAACATCCTCTTTAATATGGACGTCCCGTGAGCCACCATCAACTGTAATATGGCGTTCTGTAATCCCTTCACCATGTTGCTCATCATACAGATAATTGATATTGCTTGTCAAAGAATAGCCCTTCCCCAGAAGGTGCAAGTCATTGATTGATCCGATATGAGCATTATTGAACAGCCTATATTGAGCATCCACAGAAGGAGTCCCCGGGCGTTCCGGAGAAAAGAGGTTCACAGCTGTCCCTCCGGATGTTCCATAAAATGAAGTCATTTCCTGAACTATATCCCTCCCTGTATTGTCTCCCTTGTAGACTAGCATATTCTGCTGATTAGACGTAAAACGCATCCCAACCAATTCATTACTAAGCAACCATAATGGCATACCAAAGCCAAGTTGCGCTGTCATAAAAAAAGCCCCCAGAGCAGATTTTCTCAACTTGATATTGATTGCGGCGGTTTCCGGGAGTTCTTCACCCGCCAGTACTTTTATCGGTTGATGGTTCTCCAGTACCTGTACGGTTGCCACCTTGGCCGCATCCAGGTTATTTGTGACTAAACCATAACGACCCTGGAGCAAATCCATCCCTTCTATATAGAATTTGCTGATTTCTTTATTCTGGTACAGGATTCTCCCCCCAGAGGCAATCTGTATCCCTGGAAGCTTTTTCAAAATAACTCCTATGCTCCTATCCGTTGCATCTCTAAAGCTTTCCACATAGTAGTTTAGGGTATCTCCTTTCTGTTCAATTCTCGTCCCCTGAACGTGAACTTCATTCAACTGCTGTATCTCTTCTTTCAAACGAAACTCTACATAACCCCCGGCACTTGAAATCACTTTCTCCTGCACCTTGGTAACCATTGACCTAGCCGTCACTTTGACTCTGTCAGGGAAACCTGTATTGCTTTTCAAAACAAAAGAGCCGTCAGTTCCGGATACGGTATATGCAAGAGTATTAGTGGCATCTACTGGAGTAGCCGAAACTAACACCCCTACAATAGGGCTCCCAGTTGCTCCATCAAGAGTCTGACCACGTATCTCAGTTACCCTCTGAGCTAAAACTACTGCTGGAACCATAAGCAAAAGCAGTACAGTAATAAATCTATTAGACATTTATTTAAAGATTATTCTCTATATGGTAGTTTACCGCTAACATGATACCAGGAGACCTTTTGTTTAATACTCTTTTTCTATTAATAATGGGACGTTGATATTGGGATTATGATAAATACTTACAACACCGTTTTGATCTTGTATAGCTACTGAACGCGCTAATCTTTGAACAGATAGTATGAACTCATTCATTTGCTTAAGATTCTTACACTTATCATAATGATCCTCATCTTCAAACACGATTATTTCTGAATCTAATCTCTCAACACTAATAGCGTTGAATCTAATCTGGCCATCTCTTGATTCAATCATTAATATTTGCCCTGGTAAACCGTAGAATTTCCATGGGCCATCATTCAAGGGCAAATCAGTTGTATACCAACATTCATATGACCTTCCGCGAAAGTCTATAGTCGCAAATTGGCATTTATATCCAAGTATACTGTATTCTCCCTCTCCTAACCTCCACTCTTCAGTAATTGATTCCGTGTATGATGACTTAAACCTACTGGATATTATATCCGTAGTAATTACTTCTCCAGAGTATCGTTCTTTGTAAATAACAGTTGAGATATAATCAAGCAAAGGATACATTACCTCCGATTGATTTAGCGTAGCTATTCGTTCCAGGAGTTCTTCATAAGAATCCTTTACTATCCTTTTTGTAGTTTTTGTACTTAATTCTGAATGTCTTTGCCCCTTTACTTCTTTTGTCGCATCGTAAAATACAGAACCTTTTAATCCACTATCTAGGGCCATTGTGTCAATTCTGACACTCCCATCTTTAAAAGTTTGACGATATTCGTATTTAACGCGCATTATGGCAGAATCTATATCCCTATCTTTAGCAAATACCTCTGAATGGATAAAGATTCCTATTAATCCTGTTATTAGGATTATTATCTTTTTCTTCATTTTTAACTATTTATTGGGGGGAGGGAGGGTTTTCTCCCTCCCCAAGACAACTACTGACTGCAAGCGACATTCTTTTTAAGATGTATTTCATATTACTGTCTCCTCTCTATTTTTGGCTAAAATAAGGAAAAAGAAAGCCCATTTTCCGGAGAAAAGGGCGTGCAAGGTTTTCATACAGAAAGTGTTGGACAGAATATTCCAGGAGGCTTATCCGCAAGAAAAAGATATTGTTCTAATGTATGGATTGCAGTAGGATTTCTTTGTATGGTGTGTCAGAAGACAGTATCCTCTTTTTAAGCCGGGATCGTCTAGAGTAGACCGTGGAAGTTTCAACACCAGTAAGGACAGCTATGGAATCGTTGGAGAGGCCAAGCAAATTGAAGCAGAAAAAACGGATATCCTGTTCTGTTACTCCTTCTATCTCATTTCTTAGATGGCTGACTATTCCGTCACAGCCAGCATCTATAGTCTGCTCCAACTTGCTGAACAGTTGGTCATCGGCCTGAAGATCTCCCAAAAGGAAGCGCATCCTATGGTACAGGGCCCCAACCTTATCTGTATGGATATAAGCCTCGCACAATTCTCCCAGCTGGGCGAACTGTTGTTCATAGAGGGCTACGAAATCTTTCCTAAGGGAATTGTTAACCTCCTTGCTCTCCTCATAAAGCCTAAGGATGGACTGTTCAGTTGCCAGAGCCTTTCTGCGTTTTCTCTCCAACAGAACTATAATCATTGAAAGTAACAGTACCGTGATGATACCGCTCAAGACAAATGACAGTCTCTGGACGCGAACCTTTTCTTTTTCAAGATCAGCTTCTTCCCTATAATTCTCTGCCAAAATTGTCGGGGATGAATTTATGCTGATAACTTTAAGAATATCTTCCTGATCTTCAAATAAATCTAAAAGAACTTTGCCGGCAGAGGCTTGATCCCCACGCTGTTTATATATTTTAAATTCCCAATAAGCGGTCTCGTGTCTCTCTGCTATGGACAATTGGGAGAAACTTGCCAGGATTCTGTCGCAAAGATCTTCCCTGCTTAAGAGGAGATAGACATAAGCCTTCATAGCCCTGTCATCCAAGGTTAATTCAGACTCCTTTTTCCTTCTTAAAAGCAGATATGCCGCAAAAGGATCCGGTTTGGGCTGTTCAAGTTTCATCCTTGCATAAGTTGAGTGGTATCTGGACAGCGTTTCCATATCAGGCTGGCCTTTGGTGAAACCTTCCTGATACAGAGCCTCAGCTTTATCCCAGTCCTCCAATTTCTGATATGCATAAGCCAGCCGCAGGAGCGATTCATTGTAAAGAAGAGTGTCTTTTCCGTCAAGAAGATCCATTCCTTTTTCAATATATTCCTTTTCTTTCCTATAGTTCAGGATCTCTCCATAAAGCTCTGCCAAATCCAGGAACAACTCACCACGAGCGTGATCATCCAGTTTCTTATTGTTCTCAACTGAGGAATAGAACAAGATGGCTGAATATGGGGAAGCATATTTCTTTTGAGTACGGTATAACTCTATTGTAGCTGGATTAGCCTCCTGGGTATATTTACACGCAGGGAGAAACAAGATTATGAGAAATAATGCCAACCTATTCATATCATCAAATATACTCATTTGCCTCCAAAGCCACCCGCATTTGAGCCCTATGCAAGATTTTCATACCGAAAGTATGCCCTGCAAAGCATCACAAGGCACATCTGCAAGATTATCCTGGGAAAAGGTTATTCGGATTCTTCCGGGAAAAGGCCGTAGAGGCGGGCGTCTATGCGGTCTGTGATGGACTGGAAGTCCTCAGGGTTGTCTTTGAAGTCAAGCTGGTCCCCTTCTATGATCAGGAGCTCACCGGGGTAGTTGGCTATCCAGGACTCGTAGCGGTTGTTCAGGCCGGTGAGGTATTCAAGGCTTATGGACTGCTCGTAGTCCCTTCCGCGCTTCTGGATCTGGGATACCAGGCGGGGTATGGAAGAGCGGATGTAGATGAGCAGGTCCGGCAGCTTGACCATTGACATCATAAGGTCGAAGAGCTGCATATAGGTGTCATAGTCCCGCTGGGAAAGGTTGCCCAGGTCACGGTTGTTGGCCACGAAAATAAAAACGCCCTCCAGGATGGTCCTGTCCTGGATTATGACCTCCTTGGAATTGGCTATCTCTAGGGTGTCCCTGAACCTCTGGGCCAGGAAATAGGTCTCCAGGTTGTATGACCAGCGCTTGATGTCCTTGTAATAATCCTCAAGGTACGGGTTGTAGGTTACGGACTCGAACTTGGGTATCCATCCGTAATGGTCCGCGAGCATTGTGGTGAGCGTTGTCTTGCCGCAGCCTATGTTTCCTGCTACTCCTATGTGCATATATATTGTCCGGTATGTTCTACAAATTTAACAAAGGTTTGCTAAATTTGTATTCTAATCCCCTTGTGGAATGTTAAATATCCGCCATTTCTTCTTCAACCCTTTCCAGGAAAGGTCATACGTCATCTGGGACGGTCCCAAAGGGGCAGCCGTCATAGATCCCGGATTCATGGACGGGTATGAGGGTCGGGAACTGTTCTCACTGGTGCGCTCCCTGGGGCTGGAAATAAGCAGCATCCTTCTGACGCACGCCCACATAGACCATATCTACGGAGTGGCCGCATGCCTGAAAGAATTCCCTGGCGCCAAGGTGTATCTGAGCCCTGAGGACAAGTTCATCAAGGACCACGCGGATGTGATGGCGGAAATGATGCGCATGCCGGTTCCTGACGCTTCATGGCAGACAGAAGACATCTTTGACGGACAGATCCTTGAAGTTGGAGGGTCCCGCCTGGAGGTCATCTCTACGCCGGGGCACACACCCGGAGGCGTATGCTACTACTGCCATGAAAGCGGAGAACTGTTCAGCGGTGACACGCTGTTCGCAGGCTCCATAGGCCGTACGGACCTGCCCGGCGGGGATTATGACAGGATAATGGTCTCCCTCACGGGAAAGATCATGGGCCTGGACAGCGACGTGTGCGTATATCCGGGCCACGGAGGGGAGACCACGATAGGCAGGGAAAGAGTTCAAAACCCGTTTTTGCAAATTGGATAAGTTCATAAAAATACGCGGGGCCAAGGCGCACAACCTTCAGAATATCGACGTAGATATTCCAAGGGACAAGTATGTGGTGGTGACGGGCCTCAGCGGCAGCGGCAAATCCTCACTGGCCTTTGACACCATATACGCCGAAGGCCAGCGCCGCTATATGAACACCCTTTCCCCGTACGCCAAACATTTTATGGGCATACTGGAGAAGCCCCAGGTGGAAAGCATCGAGGGACTGAGCCCCATCATAGCAATAGAGCAGAAGACCACCGGAAACAATCCGCGCTCCACCGTGGGCACCATAACTGAGATATACGACTTCCTGCGCCTGCTTTACGCCAGGGCGTCGCGCGCATACTCCCCCGCCACAGGAAAGGAGATGATCAAGTACTCTGACGAGCAGATCGTCTCCATGATACTGTCCAACTACCACGGGCGCAAATGCATAATGCTGGCCCCGCTGGTGAGGGGCCGCAAGGGCCACTACAGGGACCTGTTCGAGCAGTTGCGCAAGAAGGGCTTCACGCAGGTACGCATTGACTCTCAGATAGTTAACCTGCAAGAGGTGGAGTCGGTGGACCGCTACAAGCCGCACTTCATTGAACTTGTGGTGGATAAACTGAAGCCGGGTGACGGCGACGAGAAGCGCATCCGTGACTCCGTGATGACAACGCTGAACATGGGAAAGGGCTCGCTTGCCGTGTATGACCCCGAGAAGGACACTCTGGAGCATTTCTCAAAGCACCTGGTGGACCCTGAAAGCGGCATCTCGCTGCAGGAGCCGGCCCCGCACACTTTCTCCTTCAACTCTCCGGAGGGCTACTGCCCGCACTGCAAGGGCCTTGGAATGATAGTGGACGTGAACATTGACAGCATTGTCCCGGACAAGAGCGTGAGCATTGCGGACGGAGGGATAGTCCCGCTGGGAAGGGTGCGCGAGAACCGCAAATATGACATAATCCGCGCTATTGCGCGAAAGTATAACTTCTCCATTTTCGAACCCATTTCGGAAGTTCCGGACGAAGCGCTCAGCCACATAATTTTCGGCTCCGACGACTTCTTCCGCATTGGCGACGGACGCGACGCGGAGATGGTGAACTTTGGCGGAATAGTGGACGACATAGACCAGAAGGTGGTGTGCCCCGTGTGCGGCGGCACACGCCTGAACCCCAACGCCAGGCTCTTCAAGATAGACGGCAAGTCCATAGACCAGGTGGCCGCGATGGAGATCAGCGAACTCAAGGAGTGGCTGAAAGCACTCCCTGCAAAGCTGAACTCCAGGGAGAACGCCATAGCGTACGACATCCTCAAGGAACTCAACGAGCGCGTCGGATTCCTCATTGACGTGGGTCTGGAGTACCTCACGCTGGACAGGGCTACGGCTTCGCTCTCCGGAGGAGAGGGACAGCGCATACGCCTGGCCACGCAGATAGGCTCCAAACTGGTGAACGTGCTGTACATCCTGGACGAGCCGTCCATAGGCCTGCACCAGAGGGACAACCACAAACTGATATCGTCCCTGAAGAAACTTCGCGACGAGGGCAACAGCATAATTGTGGTGGAGCATGACCAGGAGACCATGGCCCAGGCGGACTGGATAGTGGACGTGGGCCCCGGAGCGGGCAAACTGGGCGGAAAGATATGCTACAACGGCCCTGCTAACCCGGAAAAGGACATAAAGAAGAGCATAACCCTGGACTTCCTGCAGGGCAGGGACAGCATAGAGGTGCCGCAGGCCAGGCGCAAGGGCAACGGCAAGGTTGTGGGAATACGCGGCGCATGCGGGAACAACCTCAAGGACCTTGACGTTGACTTCCCCCTGGGCTGCTTCATAGGCGTGAGCGGCGTGAGCGGCAGCGGCAAGTCTTCGCTTGTCAACGAGACGCTGATGCCCGTTCTCAAGAACCTCATCCAGCACGCGAAACTTCGGCCGCTGCCGTACAGGGAGGTCGTTGGCGTGGAGAACATCGACAAACTGATAGAGATTGACCAGAGCCCCATCGGAAAGACGCCGCGCAGCAATCCTGCCACCTTCACCGGTGTTTTCACAGACATCCGCGACCTGTTCGGGAACACCCCGGACGCAAAGGTCAGGGGCTTTAAGGCGGGAAGGTTCTCCTTCAACGTCCCGGGAGGCCGCTGCGAAGCGTGCAACGGAGCCGGCATAAAAGTGATTGAAATGAACTTCCTGCCGCCGGTGAACGTTGTATGCGAGGAGTGCCGCGGACAACGCTATAAAGAGGATACTCTGGCAGTTAAATACAAGGGGAAGAGCATCAACGATATCCTTGAGATGCCCATCAGCGAGGCGTACGAGTTCTTCAAGTCCATCCCCAAGATCTCCCAGAAACTGAAGGCGCTGGTGGACGTGGGACTTGGATACGTACACCTGGGACAATCTTCCGTAACCCTTTCCGGAGGCGAGAGCCAGCGAATGAAACTGGCCGCGGAACTGTTCCGCAAGGCTACCGGAGACACACTGTACATCCTGGACGAACCCACCACCGGCCTGCATTTCCAGGACATAAAGGTGCTGCTGGGCGTACTCCAGAAACTGGTGGACCAGGGGAACACGGTAATCATCATAGAGCACAACCTGGACATACTCAAGAGCGTAGACTACATAATTGACATGGGACCGGACGGAGGCGCCCGCGGAGGCCGCATAGTGGCCTGCGGAACGCCGGAGGAACTGGCTGACAACCCGGACTCCGTGACCGGACCTTACCTGAAAACCGTACTAAACAACAAGATATGACAAAGATTGAAGCAGCCCGCGATGAATACCGCAACTGGTGTACCGCAATGGGCATCTGCGACCTTAACGACCTGAACAAAGTACTGGAGGAAGGCCGCGGGATTGAACTGATAAACCTGTGCGAAGCCCGGCAGGAGCGCAAATACGCCGGAATAGCCAATCAGATCTACTTCCTGCGTGACCACGTCCGCATAGTAATGATTTCCGGACCGTCTTCCAGCGGAAAGACTTCGTCTTCGCTGCGTATCGCGCAGCAGTGCCGCGTCCTGGGGATTACCCCCAAGGTGGTGGAAATGGACAACTATTTCCGCAACCGGGAGTTCACCCCAAGGGACGAGAAAGGCGAATATGACTTCGAGGCCCTGGGAGCCATGGACATAGAACTGTTGGACGAACACCTGAACAGGCTCCTGAACGGAGAGGAGGTGGAAATCCCCAAGTTTGACTTTGCCAAGGGAGAGAGGACCTGGACCGGCAACACCATGAAACTGGGCGACAACGACATCCTGTTCATGGAAGGAATCCACGCCCTGAACCCCGCCCTTACCTCCGCGGTGGACCAGCACAGGATATTCCGCATCTATATCTCCGCGCTCTCCGCTCTGCCAGGAGGCGAGAAAGTGCACAATTCCACCACGGACAAGCGCCTGTTGCGGCGCATAGTCCGTGACAACCGCACGCGCGGCACGGGCCCGGAGGAAACTATCCTCCGCTGGCCGAGCGTGCGCGCCGGCGAAACCAAGAACATCTTCCCGTTCGAGGAGAACGCGGACGTGATGTTCAACTCTTCCACCCTGTACGACCTGCCCCTCCTGAAATACTTCGCCGAACCGCTGCTGGAAAGCATAAAGGAGTCCTCCCCCGCATACGGGAAGGCCTCCAGGCTGCTGGAGTTCCTGGAGGCGGTGAAGGCCCTCAAGCCAAAGGAGATCGCGGCCGTTCCGCCAACTTCAATAATGAGAGAATTCATAGGAGGACAAACTTTATAGGATATGTGGCTTTGGATGACCCTTGGCTCAGCGCTGATGCTGGGCATTTACGACGTCTTCAAGAAACAGGCGTTAAAGAACAACGGAGTGCTTTGGGTGCTGCTGGCGGCTACCGCCCTCTCCACCCTATTCCTCTCCCCTTTCCTGTCCTCCGGACCGGTGGAGGACCATCTGAGGCTGGTCCTCAAGGCGGTCCTGGTGACCACCTCCTGGGTGAGCGGACTCATAGGCCTTAAACTCCTGCCTATCACCACTGTAAGCACACTCAAGGCATCCAGGCCGTTCTTTGTGGTGCTGTTCTCCATCGTGATCTTCGGGGAGCAGCTGAACGGCTGGCAGTGGGCGGGCGTAGCCCTGGCCCTGCTTGCCCTCACGCTGCTCAGCGGCGCCAGCAAGAGAGAAGGCATAGACTTCTCCAAGAGCAAGGGCGTGGCCGCCATGGCGGTGTCCATCCTTGCGGGAGTGGCCAGCGCGCTGTATGACAAGAAAGTGGTGGCCAGCATGGACCCCCTGTTCCTGCAGAGTTGGTGCAACTTCTACATCACCATCCTCCTGGCAATTTGCATAGTGGTAAAATCCCTGCACGACAAGGAAAACCGCGAGAAATTCAAATGGGACTGGATGCTGGTTGTGATAGCCGTGTTCATCACCGGCGCGGACATGCTCTACTTCTTTGCATTAAAGCAGGACGGAGCGCTGCTTTCAGTGATTTCACTGATGCGCCGCTGCTCCGTAGTGGTAACTTTCGTGGTGGGTGCCATCGTCTTCAAGGAAAAGAACCTGAAGGCGAAGAGCCTGGACCTGGCTATACTGCTTGCAGGAATTGTCTGCCTGGTACTGGGATCACAGTGATATCCTGGGTGAGGCCAGGGCTTTCTTGAGCTGATCGTCGTAACGCAGGCGGAGCTTGATTCCGGCCTCCTGGAAATAATACCTTACAACTATCTCCTCCTCGATCAAGGGCACAATCTCGTCCTTCTTCAGGCGGAGATAGCTTTCTTTATCTATGTCCAGGGCCTTGTTCAAGGCTTCCAGCTGGTCTGCCATGGACTCCTTGAGGCCGTCGCTCTCCAACTGGCGCGTCATCTGGTCAAAGTAGGTCTTTGCACTGGAGCGGTAGTCGAACTCCTTCCCCTTAGCAAAGGCCACAAAGTCCTCATAATCAGCGTCTGACAAATGGAAATCCTCCACTGCGGGGATGGTCTCGTGCTTCTTTACGAACTCAAGGGCGTATTGCTCCAGGATGCCGCTGTAGGAAAGGGATACCGTAATCCTGCTGTACGGGTCAGAAGTGATCTCGACGTCAGGGGTTATTCCGCCGCCGTCACGCACAATCCTGCCCCCTGCGGTCTTGAATTCCGTTGTCAAGGAATCAGGGATCGCGCCCACGCTGCCGTCCTCGTTGCGGTGGCTGTAGTCAATGGCCTGGACGCATCGGCCGGAAGGCGTATAGTACTTGGCGGTGGTCACCTTGAGCTGGCCGTTGTAAGGCAGCGGGCGGATGCTCTGCACCAGTCCCTTGCCGTATGTGCGGGTGCCCATGATGGTGGCCCTGTCATAGTCCTGGAGGGCTCCGGAAACGATCTCGGATGCGGATGCAGTGCCTCCGTCAGTCAGCACTATTATGGGGAGCTCCGTATCCAGCGGAGCCGCGTTAGTCTTGTATTCATGGTTGTCCCCTGAGTTGCGGCCCTTGGCAGTAACCACCAGCGAGCCCCTTGGGACGAAGAGCCCTACAATCTGCACAGCCTCCTGGAGGATTCCGCCGCCGTTGCCGCGAAGGTCATATACCAACTGCTTCATTCCCTGCTCCTTGAGGCTCTTGATACCGTCCCTGACAACCTGGGCGACACCCTCCGTGAAGCCGCTCTGATAGATGTAGCCGGTGGTGTCATTGATCATTCCAACGTATTCTACGTCAGGGAGATGAATGCGCTCACGGACAATGTTCACGTCCTCAATGGCGCCGGTGCGGAGCTTCTTGACCTTGAGCAAGAGTTTGGTTCCCGGGGTGCCTTTCATGCGGTCGCTGCACTCCTGGGTGGTGAGGCCTATCACGCTGACGCCGTCAATTTCCATGACTTCGTCACCGCAGACCAGGCCGGCCTTGTGGGCGGGAGAGCCCTCGTACGGCTCGTTTATGGAAACGTAGCCGTTGACATCGGGCTTGTAAATAACCGCTCCAACGCCGCCATAAGTGCGGTTGAGCATCATCTGCAGGTCCTCGTTCTCCTCCTCGGGGATATATACGGTATATGGGTCCAGCGCCTCCAGCATGGCGTCAACGCCCACCCTTTCGATACGGTCTACGGGGAGGGTGTCTACGTATGAATAATTGAGTTCCTGGAGAAGCGCCTTCTGTATTTCCGTCCATTTGCCCAGATTGAAATTCCTGGACTGTCCGAATGCGACCGTGCCACACAACACGGCGGCTGCCAACAATATTATTTTCTTGCTCATATCTACTGCAAAAATAATAAATTTGTATTATGAAACTTATTTTTGGCACCTCCAATCGCGGCAAACTGCGCGAGGCATCCGATATCCTTGGTCCTGACTACCAGCTGGTATGTCCGGCGGACATGGGTATTACCGAAGACGTTGAAGAAACCGGTGAAACTCTTAAAGCAAATTCCATACTAAAGGCGGAACATATTTACAATATCACCCACTCCGCCTGCTTCGCCGATGACACCGGTCTGGAGGTGGACGCGCTGGGCGGGGCGCCAGGCGTGCGCAGTGCCCGCTTCGCGGGCGACCAGCACGACTTCGCCGCCAACCGCCGCAAGCTCCTGGACGTGATGAAGGACGTCCCGGAGGAGCAGCGCACCGCCCGCTTCCGTTGCGTCGTCACCCTGATCCTGGAGGACGGGGAGAAGCATTTCTTCGACGGCGTGGTGGAAGGCCGCATCGCCACGGAAGAGATGGGTACAATGGGCTTCGGCTATGACGCCGTATTCATCCCCAATGCCTTCCCGCGATACACTATGGCGGAACTTGGGGAAGACCTAAAGAACAGCATTTCCCACAGGGGAATGTCCCTCCGCCTGATGGCAGACTGGCTCAAAGATAACGTCAAGTGAACGGCAACGCCCAATTGATAGTCCTTTCCCTCACCAAGTTCAAGGACAACGCCATAGTGCTCCACTGCCTGAGCAGGGAGCACGGCCGCCGCAGTTTCATAGTGAACGTGGGCAAGGGCGGCTCCATGGCCATGTTCCTGCCCCTGAGCATCCTTGAAGCAGATATCATAGAGAATCCCAAGTCACAGCTGGCCCGCGCCAAGAACATCTCAGCCCTGTACCCCCTTTACAGCCTTCGGAGCAACATGTACAAGAACTCCATTGCAATGTTCCTGTCCGAAGTGCTCTACCGCAGCATCCGCGACGGCTTCTATGAGGAAGGCCTCTTTGACTGGTGTCGAGGCAGCATCCTCACCCTGGACTCCCTGGAAAGGGACTTCTCCAACTTCCACCTCCGCTTCCTGCTGGAGTACGCCCAGGCCCTGGGCTTCGCGCCCTCCCTGGAGGCGCTCATGCCCTTCGCCGGGGACTCCCTCCCCCACGTCAAATCCCTCCTCCAGTCTTCCTTCACGGAAACCATGCTCCTCCCTCTCAACGGAGAGCAGAGAAACAGGATAGCCGACATACTTCTTCAGTACATCGGCTATCACAATGAGTGCTCCCTCAACGTCCAATCCCTCAAAGTCCTCCGGGAGCTCTTCGCCTAGTTCATCACATAAAGATGTATCTCAGGATGAACAGGACGGCAAGTACCCACATTGTAACGGAAATCTTCTTGATGTTCTTTGAGCATGCGTTGATGATAACGTAAGTGATGATACCAAGGAGGATTCCGTGTGCGATACTATAGGAGAGAGGCATCATTACTGCGGTGATGAATGCAGGGATGGCCTCTGAGTAGTCTGTCCAGTCAATTTCCTTGATAGGAGACATCATCATTACTCCAACTACGACCAGAACTGCTCCGGTAGCGGCTGAAGGAATTGCAAGGAACAGAGGAGAGAAGAACAGAGCCAGCACGAAGCATACAACTACCACGAATGAGGTGAGACCGGTGCGGCCGCCTTCGGCAACACCGGATGCGCTCTCGATGTAGGTGGTGGTGGTTGAAGAACCGAGGCATGCGCCTGCTGTGGTGGCGATGGCGTCGGCAAGGAAGATCTTGTCAAAGTTCTCCACCTTGTTCTCCTTGTCAAGCATATGGGCCTTCTCGGATACTCCCACTACGGTTCCAATGGTATCGAACATATCGATGCAAAGGAATGTGAGCACTACTACCAGCATATCCACGGTGAGGATCTGGCTCCACTCGAACTTCATGAAGACAGGAGCGAGAGATGCCGGTGTGGAGATGATGCCGTCAAGATGGGTGATTCCGAAAGGAATTCCTATGATGGTGGTGGCGAGGATACCGATGAGCACGCCTCCCCTGACCTTGAGCACTACGAGGATGGAGGTGAGGAGCAGGCCGATGGTGAACAGCAGGCTGTTCAGGCTGGTGAGGTCTCCCAGGGTAACCAGGGTGGAATCGTCATTCACGATGATTCCGGCGTTCTGCAGGCCGATGAAGGCGATGTAGAGGCCGATACCTGCGCCGATGGCTTTCTTCAGGGTGTCAGGAATTGCCTTTACGATGAGGTCACGTACCTTGGTTACGGACAGGATGATGAAGATGATACCCTCAAGCAGGATGGCTGTCAGGGCGAACTGCCAGCTGTATCCCATTGTGAGGCATACGGTGAACACGAAGAAGGCATTAAGGCCCATACCCGGTGCCAGGGCGAAAGGCTTCTTGGCATAGAGGGCCATCACCAGCGTACCGATGATGGCAGCGAGGGCGGTTGCCGTAAAGACAGCGTCCGTAGGCATTCCCTGGCCTGCCAGGGCGCTGAAGATGCTCGGGTTCACTGCCAGGATGTAGGCCATGGTCAGGAACGTGGTGATTCCCGCTATGATCTCAGTCCGGACATTGTGCTTCTTGGAATCAAATCCAAAGAGTTTCTCAAAAAACGGTGCCATAGTTTAGATTTTAGTTTTAGTCTTAGAATACCCACTTTGTACCGATACAAGGCATTACATTGAAGCCGCTCATGCCGGCAAAGTTGTAGCTGAACTCAACCTCGCCGCCAATGTTGAAGTGGTCGCCTATGCCATACCAGAGCTGAGGCTCGGAAAGGAATACGGTATAGTCATACTCCCACCAGAGATCGGCGAAGCCGCTGAAGCGGAGCTTGGGAACGCCGAAGAGGTCCTGGCAGCCCCAAACTGCGGTGAACTGCAGGGGAACGTTGGAATTCATGTGGACGAACTTCTTGAACAGGGCCTTGAGATTGAGGGTGTTGTTGAAGTCTGCTGAATGCAGGAAATAGTCAACTCCAAACAGGAATGCACTGTTTACAGGGAATGCAAAGCCCATGTCGCTGGTGGCGCCGAATCCACCGTTGTACTCTACCTGGAGGCTGAGAGGAGCCAGGGCGCTGTCACCCCAGAAATTCAGGCAGCGGGCGATCTCGAAATAAGTGTTGTTAGGAGATACTACTGTGTTTCCCTCACGATAGTTGTAATCATAATCGATGAAGAAGAAGGTGTTTCCCCAGTTGTCCTGGTGGAAGCCTTCCAGAGTGGTGGTGAAGTGCTTTCTACCAAGGTCGTAGAAAGTCTGGAAGTTTGTCTGTGCGCTGGCTGAAATTGCGAATGCGCATACTGCTAAAGCAGCGATGAATAATTTCTTTTTCATAGATATAGTAGAATGATATTATTTGTCAGGGAATTCCAGTACAGGAAGCACTGAAGAAATCTTGGCATCCTTTGGGAATACATCCGCCCTTGGACAGTCAATAAGGTCAATCAAGAAGTTGACATAGATGTCCTTGGGGTTGAACTTCTTCACAAGCCTGTAAGCCGCGGCAGTGGTACCTCCGGTTGCAAGGAGGTCATCGTGGATGAGGCAGACATCATTCTCATTGATGGCCCCTTTGTGGATCTCAATGGAATCCGGACCATATTCCTTCATATAGGTCTCTGAAACCACGTCTGCAGGCAGCTTGCCTTTCTTGCGCAGCAAGACGAAGCCCGCGCCCAGGCGTATTGCCAGCGCAGGCCCCAGCAGGTAGCCGCGGGACTCAATGCCCACAACCTTGGTTATGCCTTTGTCTTTGTATTCTTCATAGAGCCTGTCGGACAGTTCCTTCAGACAAGCCGGTTCAAGAAGCAGGGTTGTAATGTCCTGGAACATAATTCCCTTCTGAGGGAAATCCGGAACAACCCTGATATGGGATATCAATTCTTCGGTTGTCATAAAAACATTTTGACTTGGTACTAACAAATTTACCCCTAATCAAAATGATTAGGAAGAAAACTTATCAGCACATATCAAAAAGTTTTCAACAACCTTAAAAGATGTAGCCTCCCCTGTTTTTGTAGCCTTCCTTAGAATTAATTCCCATACATAGTTTGTATTCTAATCTGTTCTTTTTCAATATCTTGTTCTTCTTCCGGAAGGCGTTGAAAGATCAATTTAAAACATGGCGGCGTTATCCCTTCATGATAATACTTTAGTTTGTCTGGTAGGATAATGGCGGGGAATCTTTCACCAACCATGGTACTTCTATAGTTTTTTTTGGTTAATCGTATCCAACTTCGATAAAAGACACCTTCATATTCTATGTCATATTGTGCCTTACCGTTATCTTTTCGAATAATTGTTGCCACTGCTTCTTGCCCTTCTTTTTTCATTATAGAATCATATTGTCCTGCCTTGACAAAGTATATAGTACAATACAATAGATCTATACAAATCAAAAAAAATGCAGCAATTATAATATATTTAGATAATACTTCTCTTTTCATTATTTAGGCACATAATAAGTTGGTACAGATGGGGCCATAGGAGCGAATGGATTAATACTGATTGTACACCGCCCCGTTTGAACACCGATACAAATGATACCTTCTAATTCAATAATTCTGTTGGCATAATCATGTCCAAAAGGCCAGAAATCACCTAGCCCAGATGCCTCAAGATTTGCAGCAACATCACCAGCCCGTTCTCCTAAAGCTTCGGCTACATCAAAAATTCCTCTCAAAAACAGAATTCTCAGCTACTCTATTAATATAATACTCTGCAGGATACTCAGTTATTTCATTCCCAGAAGCAGAGATCACGATAGCATAAATATCTTGATCCCTAATTATCCAATATAAATCTTTATTATTAGTTTCAAAAATACCAGATATCTGAAATATATAATCTGTGTTATTTAATTGAAGATAATTAATAAGACTATGCATTTTTTTAGAGACCGAGGAGTTCCATAATGACATATCTTGTTTGTGTAATTGTCGTTTCCTTTTTTTGCGTTGAAAAAAGTCTAAATCCCCTCTTGGGTCTTCATAAACATCACCTGTAACCAAATCTATAGCAAAAATATACTCTATTTTTAGCGTCCGTTTTTCTAATAATTCGAACAACTGTCTTTTTTTCTCATTTACTGAAATCTTTAGCCATTTACGGCTAGTCTTTGACATCGAAACATAATCTTTGATGTCAACTACATAAACGAGAGTATCAGTTGGTCTTCTCCAATCTCTATTATAGGTGTTTGTAAAGGCTTTAATAAACCCGTTATTGGTTGATAGGATTAATATACTCCATAATATAGAATGTAATAACATCTTTTGCATTTGTCAAAACATATAACCTTTTAAAAATGACACATTGGGGATTAAGGAAGTCTTACCATTAGCCGGATTCCAAATACCTAATGAAATAACTGAAATATAGCGTCCTCCACCAAACCAATGTATTTTGTTGACAGTGTTTATTTCATATATGTTCACCCAATGATTTAGACTACCCCCACCAGATATCGTACCTAATAGCTCATATCTAGGATTCTCGATTACTTGCATAGCCTCTGACAAAGATTTAGATGTCATTCCACCCGAATCCTGAATAACCAGTTCTGCTCCAGATAACTCTTTTAGTTTACTAACATCGGCCCCTTTTGCTCCATCATTGGCAATAATAAAATCTTCCACTGTGTGGTTCCCGTGCCCTGCATCAGCATAAGCTGATGCATGAGCATAACAATACTCATTATCATTAACCTGAATTTGAATCCCTTCTTTAACGGCAGTTTTTTTTGTTTCTTCTGTGCCAGGAATACGGTTATTCCAAGGGTTTGCTCCTTTTTCCTTTGCAGACGCATATCCTTTTATCCCACCTGAAATTGCACCAAGTAGTGCTCCTGAGGCGAGAGCTGAACCTACTGCTGATTTTAAACCAGTATCCCACTTATTCCCTCCAACAAGATTGTTGCCAATAGTGGTTATCGTGCTTGTCGCTGCACTGGAAGCAGCTCCAGTAGCTGCTCCAATCAATGTTCCGGCCCAAACTCCTGTTGCTTGCGTAATACCAGCAAGCCAACCCGCCCCGTACCAAGAAGCTACACCTGAAATAGCGCCTACAGCGAAGTACCCAAATGTTTTATCGTCAAATCTGTGACCATTCATATACCAGTTGGAAACGCCACCAATTATTGCTGTCAGGGCAATAATGGTACCTGTAGTTAGTGCAAATTCGCCATTTCCATCAACGTACTTCAGCGGATTATTGAGGGCATAGGAGTAGCGGTTGAAGGCCTGGGTGAAGTCCGGGGTCTGGACGTATGGGTCGGCACTGAGGAATCGTCCCACTAGAGGATCATACAGGCGGGCATTCATGTTGATGAGGCCGAACCACGGCAGGTGCTCGTGACCGGTGTAACCGCGGCCGAGCATCAGTGAAGGCTCATTGCCCGGTGTATAGACTGTATTGTCCGCAGGGTTGCGCAGGCGCCCCCATGGGTCATAGCTGTAAGTGGCAACGGCCGTTCCACTTGAATTTGCTATTGCCATTATACTGCCCTGGTAGTCCCTGGCTATGTTGTACGGGGTCCAGCTGCCGCTGCCCTCCTTGATGTACACCACTGGTGCGGAATACGCGTCCCCCTCAAGATAGAGCCTTTGTACCACATCGTTGTTTCCGTCTATGTCGTATTCATAGTTGCCACCTATGTAATAGCGCGTCAGAAGGGCGTTGGAGCCGTTCGTCACCGCCATCTTCACCCGGTCCGACACCTCGTTGTAGGTGAAGGCGGCAGAAACGTTACCTTCCGTGATGGAAGCCGGGCGGTCGAAGGCCGTGTAGGTTACCGTCTGGGTGCCCGGGGTCGAGAGCCCGTTGTCCAGCACCGCGCCGGTCACCCGGTACGGGTGCGAGCTGTCAGTGTAGCTCATGGAGCCCACCCCGTCGATGGCCGTGACGTTGCCCTTGGCGTCATAGGTGACGTCCCTGGTTCCCATGGTGATCAGGCGGTTCACGTCGTCATATCCGAAAGACTCCTGCCCGGAAGACTGGTCCGTACGGGTGCGGTCGCTAAGGTTGCCCTTGGCCCCGTCAAAGGTGTAGGACTCACCATAGACTGACCCGGCGGTCCTGCCAGTCGGAAGGCCGGCCGTGCTGTATGAGTACGTCCTTGTCATCGACAGGGTGGTCGCCCCCGTTGGCTGGCCCAGGACGTTCTCGCTTG
>JAFZRX010000011.1 GCA_017619675.1 Bacteroidales bacterium
GAGACGCTGAATCATCTGTCATTGCAGTCCACCCTTTCGGAATACATCCTTTCTGCAGACTTGCGTCACTCTCTGGGCGCCCGCTTCGTTTTGAGCGAGGGCGCCAAGCTGCGCCTGGCGCAGTTCGAGCCGGGGCAGATCGGGGAGATCAAGAAGCGGACGGATGCCCGGCTTTCAACTTTCTGGCTGCAGCTGGAGTATTCCATTCCGGAAATCCTTTCCCTGAAGGCGGTAGGGCGCGGGAACATATACCATAACCTGGAATACGACGGGGTGTCAAGCATTTCCGTAGAGCGTTCCGGAGCGGACAGGGTGGATCCTGAGGTGAGCCTGTGGGGCAAATGGAACATAACCCCGCACCTTGCCCTTGAGGCCACGTTTGACAGGACTAGGCAGTACTACCATACATTGGAAGGCCTCCCGGTGGGCTGGTCGCTGGATATGCTCCTGCCTTCAGGCGGGTTCATCCAGGGCGGCAAGACTGCCGCCCCTGAGACCGCCACGCAGGGCGGCGTGGGACTGTCCGGCCGGTTCGGGGACCACACGGCATCGGTGGGCGGGTTCTACAAGGAGATGTACAACCTGTTCTACAACAAGTACTCCCAGGCGCTGTTCAGCGGAGCGCTGGCATCGTGGGAGCAGCACACCATACTGGGCAATGGCACCTCATACGGAATGGAGTGCCTGTACGAGTACGCCCACGGAGACTGGTACGGACGCGTGGCGTACACCCTGTCCAAGACCACCAGGCACGGCTTCGAGGAGCTGAACGAGGGCAAGACCTTCCACGCGCGCTTCGACCGCCGCCACGTGCTCAATGCCACGGCCCAGTGGAAGGGCCTTTCCGCCACGGTCATCCTGCAGAGCGGCCACTGGGAGAACGGTGCCGCAGAGACCTACCCTCTGCCGATGCTGGGCGAGCCGGACTGGCAGGCGAAGTACTACTCCGGATACAACAACTACCATATGCCAACGGTCTTCCGCCTGGACCTTGGCTGGCAGACCGGGTTCAAGACGGGAAAAGTACAGCACGTGGTGAATGTGGGGGTGTGCAACGTCACCAACCACTTCAATCCGTTTATGCTGTACTTTGACACCCGCACCGAATCATGGAAGGAAATAGCTCTGCTGCCGATCCTGCCTAATTTCAGCTGGAGGGTGGAATTTTAGATCCTTCGCTTCGCTCAGGATGACAGAGAGGCCCTGGGAGTCATTCCCAGGGCCTCTCTGTCAGGGGCTTAAAAGGTTATTTGATGTCAGGGAGCCCGAGATCCTTGAAGGTACGAGGGGCGGGAACGCCAGGGAGAGGCTTGCGGTCCTTGATCTGCTCAAGGGCGACCTCGATGGCCTTCAGGAGCTGCTCGTCAACGCCGGCGGCCTGCTTGATAGGATCATTGTCAAGAAGGATGTCCGGATCAACTCCGTGGTTCTCCACAATCCATTCGCCCGTCTTGGCGTCGTAGTTGGTGAAGAACGGAACGCGCACGTCAGTGCCGTCGAGGTATGGCAGTGAGCCGCTGATACCGATGATTCCTCCCCAAGTCCTGGTTCCGATCACGGTTCCAAGGTTGTTGGCCTTGAAGCTCCAGGGGAACAGGTCTCCGTCAGATGCGGAGTACTTGTCGATGAGGAGAACCTTGGGACCGGTGTGGGTGCCCTCAGGGATGGTTCCGGTCTGGGTTCCGGTACGGTACATTGTCATGCGGTATGCCTCCCTCTGCAGACGCTCTATGATCATAGGGGAAACGTTTCCGCCTCCGTTCTCACGGTCGTCAATGATGAGGGCTTCCTTGTCAAGCTGGGGATAGTAGTAGCGCACGAACTCGTTGAGGCCTTCCTCGCTCATGTCGGGGATGTAGATGTAGCCAACCTTTCCGCCGGATTTCTCCTCCACGGTCTTGACGTTGTTCTGAACCCACTCGTAGTGGTACAAGGGATATTCGTTGTCGATAGGCTTGACCACAACCTTCTTTCCGCCAGCTGCGGCGGAAGAGTTCACGGTAAGCTCTGTGAGCACACCTGCCTTGCCAACCAGCATCTTGTAAATGTTGTTCACGT
Organism: Bacteroidales bacterium; assembly: GCA_017619675.1. GTDB lineage: Bacteria > Bacteroidota > Bacteroidia > Bacteroidales > UBA932 > Cryptobacteroides. The sequence goes on from JAFZRX010000011.1 coordinate 2,059, forward strand.
CCTTGGTGGAAACGCCGTTGATGGCGGTGATAAAGTCGCCAACCTTGACGTCGATGCCCGGCTCCGTGAGAGGGGAGCGGAGGTCCTCTGAATAAGGCGCGCCCTGGAGGATCTTGGTAATCTTGAAGAAACCGCTGCGGTCCTTCTGGAATTCTGCTCCAAGGAGGCCCATGTTGGTGCGCGGCGCCTTTGGATAGTCACCCACGGTGATGTATGCGTGTCCGCAGGCGAGTTCGGAGATCATTTCGCCAATGACGTAGTTGAGGTCCAGGCGGGTCTTTACGTAAGGCAGGAGGACAGCGTATTTCTCCTTGAGGGCCTTCCAGTCGCGGCCGTGCATGTTCTCAAGGTAGAAGCCGTCGCGGAAGGCGCGCCATACCTCGTCAAAGATCTGGGGCCATTCCTCTGTGTAGTCTATGTCGGCGGTTAGATTGCCCATGTCAACCTTGTTGGAGAGGCTCACCTTTGGTGCAGGGAAGTTCTCGACGTAGTAATCGCTGCCCTTGCTGAAGATGGCTTTCTTGTCGCCCTGGCGGTAGGAGAAGCTTGCGTCAACGCAGGTGTCGTCCTTGCCGGTGGCAAAGTCATAGCAATGGGTGTCGCGTCCGGTGGAGTACCAGATCTTGCTGCCGTCGCAGTAGACGCCGCCGCGTCCCATGGCCCTGATGGGGAGCTTGACAATACGGTCCGCTATTCCGTCAGGGTCAATCTTGACGGTTACGCCGCCTTCCTTCTTGTCATCGTCCTTCTTTGGAGGGTTAGGGCTTACGCCGTCCTTGGGGAGAAGAGGAGAAGGGGTGTCCTTTGCAAGCATGGCCATGTAGCTGGCGCTCATGTTGCTGTATGCATAATCCCACTCTACGCGGCTGTAGATAGGGGAGAGGTCGCGGTCAGAGGTGAAGATGAGGTATTTGCCGTCAGCGCTGAAGACAGGGCCCATGGAATTATACCACCTTTCCGTTACTGGGTACTCCTTGGCTGTCTCAAGGTTGTAGACGTATACCACGCTCATTTCGTTGGCGGCGGGCTTGGTGTAGGTAATCCACTTGCTGTCAGGGGAGTATTCAACTCCGTAGAACTCGTTTTCCGGGCAGGTCATGATGACCTTACGGGCCTTGGTGGCGGGATCTACCTCAAGGATGCGGTTCTTGCGGTCCGTGTAGAGGATCTTCTTTCCGTCAGGGCTCCACTGGATGGTGCGGATGTAGGTGTCGTTGCCGCTGGTAAGCTGCACGGGGGCCTTGGTGGGATCCTGCGCATCCTGGAGCCAGATCTCGGTCTCGCCGGTGCGGTCGCTGATGAAGGCGATGGTCTTGCCGTCCGGGCTCCAGTCTGCCGTGCGCTCGTGGGCGCCGGCGGTGCGGGTGAGGTTGCGGGTGACGCCGTTGCCCACGGGCGCGTCAAAGACTTCGCCTCGGGCGGTTACGGCAGCCCTGCTTCCGTCAGGGGAAACGCTCATGGCAGTGAGTTTCCTTGCCACGTTCATGATCTCAGGACGGGCGTAGACGTTCTCAGCGGAGATGCTGATGTTTATCTTCTGTGCCTGCTTGGTGGCGGGGTCAAGTTTCCATATCCAGCCGGCCTGCTCGAACACTATCAATTTGCCGTTGCTGCTGGGGAACTTGACGTCGTAGTCAGTGAAGTTGGTGACCTTCTGGATTGCCTTTGTCTTTGTGTTGTACACGAAGATGTTCATGGTCATGTCCCTGTCGGAGGCGAAATAGATCTCGTCGCCAATCCACATTGGGAATATGTCCTGGGCAACGTTGTTGGTCACGTTCTCAACGGTCTTGCGGTCCGGGTTCCAGATCCAGATGTCGTCCGCCATACCGCCGCGGTAGTACTTCCAGGTGCGGAATTCCCTCATCACGCGGTTGTAGGCCAACTGCTTTCCGTCAGGAGACCAGCTGCACCATCCTCCTTCGGGGAGGGGGAGTTTAGTGGCCATTCCGCCGTCAGTTGGGGCATACCACAGGTTGCCGGGGAATCCGTCGCCTATACGGTTGCGGAACATGACATTCTTGCCGTCGTTGGTCCATGCCATCACAATGTTGTTGGGGCCCATGCGGTCTCCAAGTTCGTCCCTGCTGTTGGTTGAGGTGTATGTGATCCTTTCAGGCTCTCCTCCAATGGCGGGCATGAGGTAGACCTCGCGGTTGCCGTCATATTCTCCGGTAAAGGCGAGCGTCTTTCCGTCAGGTGAGTATTTGGCGAACATCTCATAGCCTATGTGGGAGGTAATCCTCTTGGCCTCGCCTCCGTTAATGGATACTGTGTAAAGGTCTCCTGCATAGGAGAAAACTACTTCCTGTCCGTTGGTGGCGGGGAAGCGCAGCAGACGGGCCTCGTCTGCCATGGCGCTGGACACAGCCGCCGCGAGCAGGATGCTGAACAATAATTTTTTCATTTTGTATCTGTTTTGATATTAATCTTGTTTGGTGAACACGAACTTGCTCTTGTTGCTGCCGGAAGGGAGCTTGGGGTCGCCCACCTTCATGTTGGCCAGATTGCCTTCGTGCAGCTGTATGGTGAGGGTGTTGTCCTTGGAACTGTCAAATGAAGGGTTATAGAGCCAGGTAATCTTGAGTTTCACCACAAAATTGCCGTTGGTGAACCTGAGGGGGCTTCTGGAGCTGTCTTCTATCATGAAATCCAGGCCCGCCTTGAGCCCGTTGCCAAGAATGACTTCGTACGGCACTTCAACCGCGGCGTCAAAACTGGTCTTTGTGGTGCTGAGGGTTACGAACAGGGTGGAGCTGCCTGCCGCATTGGATACCACGTCGCTGGATGCGCCGGAACCGTTAGCTATGTAGACAAAGGTGTTGTCCAGGAACGGATCCTCCAGGCCGCCGCAGGAGACGAGGCCCAGGGCCGCGAAGGCGGCTATGAACAATGTGAAGAGCCTTTTCATGATTTCTTAGGTTTGATTTTACGGAACCTGAGCTTGAGGACGCCCCAGAATGCCTCGCCAAAGATGCTTCCGGACATTTTGGACGTGCCAAGCTGCCTGTTTATGAATATGATGGGGACTTCCTTTATCTTGAAGCCCAGGCGGAATGCCGTGTATTTCATCTCGATCTGGAAACCGTAGCCCTTCATCCTGACGCCGTCAAGGTCTATGGTGTCAAGGACCTTGCGGGAATAGCAGACGAAGCCGGCGGTGCAGTCATAGACTTTCATCCTGAGCACGGTCCTTACATAGAGGGATGCGAAGTAGGACATCATGATGCGTCCGAGGGGCCAGTCCACCACGCTGATTCCGTTGCAGTAGCGGCTGCCCACGGCCAGGTCCGCACCGTCCTTGCACGCCTGGTACAGGCGGGGGACGTCGTCAGGGTTGTGGGAGAAGTCCGCGTCCATCTCAAAGGTATAGTCGTAGCCGTGGTCCAGGGACCATCTGAATCCGGTGAGATATGCGGTTCCAAGTCCCAGTTTGCCGCTTCTTTCCAGTAGGAACAGCCTGTCCGGGAATTCCTCCTGCAGTTTCTTCACCGCGGCGGCGGTGCCGTCAGGGGATCCGTCGTCTATCACCAGGATATGGTAATCCCCCTCAATGGAGAATACCTTGCGGGTTATGGCCTCTATATTCTCAATCTCGTTGTAAGTTGGAATTATTATGAGTTTCTTGTCCATAATGTTGTCTTAGCTTACAAATATAATAAAAAAAGGCAGTAAATTTACACCCCCAAAACCGCACGATATGCAGACATTCAATATTTCCCCGCGTCCTTCCACCGGTACCGTGAAGGACATCGCAGAGCGCTCCCAGGGCGATTACATCCTTCTTGTCACTAAACAGACTGAACTCAGATGGGTCAATTACGGCCTTGAGAGGATGGAACAGGTGGCCCGCGACACCGCCGCCGCCATGGTCTATGCGGACCATTTCCAGCAGGTTGGCGACAAGCTTACGGAAGCGCCCGTCATTGACTATCAGTGCGGTTCGCTCCGCGACGATTTCGACTTCGGCTCCGTGCTCCTGGTGAGCGTCCCGGCGCTCAAGGAGGCTGCGGCGGGAATGTCTGAGTCCGCATACAAGTATGCCGGACTCTACGACCTCCGCCTCCGCCTCTCCCGCCTGGGCCCGCTCGTGCGCGTGGGCGAATTCCTTTATTACGAAGTGGAGGACGACACCCGCGCATCGGGGCAGAAGCAGTTCGACTACGTGGATCCCCGCAACCGCGAGGTGCAGATAGAGATGGAAGCCGCCTGCACGGACCACCTCAAGGCGGTGGGCGCCTGGCTGGCGCCGGAGTTCAAGGCGGTGGACCTGAAGGAAGGGGAGTTCGAGTACGAGGCTTCCGTGGTGATTCCCTGCAAGAACAGGGCGCGCACCATTGGGCAGGCCATCGCTTCGGCGCTTGCGCAGAAAACGTCGTTCCCTTTCAACGTGATAGTGGTGGACGACAATTCCACTGACGGCACCGTGCAGGAGATCCTTTCCTTCAAGGACGACCCGCGCCTGGTGTACATAGCGCAGGACCCGTCGTACCACGCCATAGGCGGAAACTGGAACGCGGCCATCCATCATCCCAAGTGCGGGCGCTTTGCCATACAGCTCGACTCCGATGACGTCTACCACGACGGCACCACCCTCCAGAAGTTCGTGGACGCCTTCTATGCCCAGAACTGCGCCATGGTGATAGGAACCTACCAGATCACCGACTTCCAGATGAACATAATCCCTCCGGGAATCATCGACCACAGGGAGTGGACGCCGGAGAACGGCCGCAACAACGCTTTGCGCATAAACGGGCTTGGCGCGCCGCGCGGATTCTTTGTCCCGGTGCTGCGCGAGATGAATTTCCCAACCACCAAATACGGGGAGGACTACGCCGTGGGACTGCGCATCAGCAGGGACTGGCAGATAGGCCGTATTTACGACGTTGTCTACGACTGCAGGCGCTGGGAAGGCAACTCTGACGCGGCGCTGGATATTATAAAAACAAACGCCAATAATTTTTACAAGGACAAGCTCAGGTCTTATGAATTGAAAGCCAGGATTTTAAAGAATGAGGCCTCAAAATAGTTGAAATTTTTTTGCAAAAAAGTTTGCAGGATTAAAAATTTGATGTACCTTTGCAGTCCCTTCTGATGAAAACAGTAGGGCAAGCGCCGGAAACGGCGTGTTTTTTATGAAAGATCATTGACAAGACTGAAGGAAGTACAAGCAAGTACCGATTATATTTAGTAAATCGAGAGCGTTGATTTCTTTTTAAGAAAAAGTGTCAGGAGCGAACTTAGAGAAATAAAGAATATACAAAGAAGAGTTTGATCCTGGCTCAGGATGAACGCTAGCGGCAGGCTTAACACATGCAAGTCGAGGGGCAGCGCGGGGGTAGCAATACACCTGGCGGCGACCGGCGGAAGGGTGCGTAACGCGTGAGCAACATGCCCGTCACAGGGGGATAACAGTTGGAA
>JAFZRX010000015.1 GCA_017619675.1 Bacteroidales bacterium
AATAGGGATTGGTAACTTAATATGTAGGCCGACTCCCGTCGCCTACTATAGGGCCAAACAATGGCAAGCCCTTTCTGGCAGGAATGAGGAAAAACACTTTTCATACGTTGAATTCTTTTTCGGGACGGGCAGATGTGACGATAGCTCGCACCTTCGCAGGCCGAGCCCATCGTGCACCATATTTCTCTTTTGACCCGCAGATTATTTGCGGGACGATTGGTAATCGTCGGCCAGCCTGCGGGCAGTGTCGACGTCAAAGACAATCCGTCGCCCGATCCGGGAGACGACAGCAGGACGGAGGATTCCACCGCCTTCGGAAGAACCGTCTTCTTCGCGTGGCGTGCGCATCAGTGCATAGACAGTGGAATCAGAGCATCCGAGTTCCACAGCCAGGGCGTGAACGCCGAGTGCCTTCTGCCCGGGTGGTGCCGAAGATGATCCGGTGTTCGGAGAAAGGGAGAGAGCATAGTGAGTGAGCTGGCAGTATTCCTCTCCGGTCATCTGCCAAAGGGGCTTCTGGAGGAGCCCTTCAATAAGATTGTTCGAGTCCATAATAGCATAAAGTTTAACGTATTATCAAGTACAGTCCGGCAGGAAGTATCCTACGCGCGTTTTGCCGGAATGTGCCAAACACGGGAAAGGGAATGTGCCAAACATCTGTCTGACAAGCCCTTCGCCCAAGTGCATGTTAGGAAGAAGCATTTGAAAAGCCAAACGAAGAGCTGGCTTTTTTGCGAAAACCCGCCTTTTTTCCCCGGCGAGTATCAAAATGGTACTCTGAAATGATACTCAGATTTCCGCAATTGACAAAAAAGTCCTCTCCCGTTTCCAGGAGAGGATAAACCGATGTGCCAAAGTTGAACTAAAGATATGGACACTCGCTGCCGACTAAATCCGGCTGATCAGATCCTGCGGAGTTATGTCTTGCATAAGAGAAAAGGCAAACCACTTCTTTCCCAGGTCCTTCAGTGATGCCCCAATATGATAGACTTTTTCATCAATGATCAAGAACCTGTCGTGGGCTTTGTTAAAAGCTTGGACTTCAATGGGAGGATACTGTGCATTGTGCCTGTTAATATCCAATTGGAACTGTGCCGAAACTTGCTTGGTGTAGATTGTTGCTTTCACGGAAGGCCCTCGTTTATCAAGCATCGTCAATACGGTCTCATCTGCATAATTGTCAATCAGAACTATCTCCTTCTTTGCGCTTTTGATGAGCCCGGCGACAAACCGATAGGCATCGAAGATCTGGCCATCGAAGAAGATGTTTTGTTTCGGGATGACAGATTGCTCTTCCAACTTGTCGAAAATCTGTTCAATCTTATGATCGGTCTCCAGCTGCTTGAGTTCCATTCGGTCAAGTCTCTGAAAAACCTGAGCATTCGATAGCAGGAAATGACGCATTGCGACAAATGCGTTCATGATGCGTATACTAATGTCTACCGCAGTATCGCTATGGAGCACGGCTGACAACATAGCCACCCCTTGTTCCGTGAAGGCGTATGGGCAGAAAGAACTATGTTTCAAGGTCTTAAACCTATCGCAATTTGCGATAAGTTCATCAGTCTCCTGCTGATTCAATTGAAAGCGGAAGGCTTCCGGAAATCTACGGGAATTACGTTTGACTTGCTCATTCAAACGTGCTGTCTGGACACCATACAGTTCGGCCAGATCTCGGTCAAGGATGACCTGCACATCCCTTATCGTCAGGATCCGGCTCTCAACCGAGAGTTGAGGAAGGTGGTCGCAATTTGCGACATCCTTTTGAGTAGTTTGCAGCGACCTCTTTACCATAGCACGTTCTTTTATGCGAAGTTAATCATTTTTCTCTAACAGCCCATTGAACTTCGTCATCGAGGTGGCCTTGATATCATCCACGATGTCGATATAGGGTTTCATGGAAGAATAGTCGCTATGGCCCGTCCATTTCATTACGATGTTCGGCGGGATTCCCAGGGATAAGGCGTTTACGATGAAGGTGCGGCGTCCGGTATGTGTGCCGACCAGTTCCCACTTGGGATGGATCTCGTCGGTTCGGACGTTACCCTTGTAGGTTGTAATGCGTATATCCTCATTGATGCCGGCGAGTCGGCATAGTTCTTTGACATCGCGATTCATTGCCTGGTTGGTGTAGTTCGGCAACGCCTTGTTATCGTTGAAGGGAGCATCCTTGTATTTCTCCAGAATCGCCTTTGTAACGTCGTTAAGTTCGATGGATATACTATCTGCCGTCTTGACGGTCGTAACCTCAATATGGCCGCCTTTTATGTCGCTTCTGCGGAGATTATTGGCGTCGGAGTGACGTAGTCCGGAGAAGCAGCAGAACAGGAAGACGTCACGGATCGGATCCAGGTATGCCTGGGCTCCTGACAATTGAAGATTGCGGACACGGGCCATTTCCTCCTTGGTAAGGTAGATTACCTTTTTCTGAGTTGTTTTCAGTGTTGGCTTGAATGACTTATAAGCCATGTTCGTATTGTAACCGTTTTCGGTCGCCCAGTTTAGGAACCAACGGAGAAAACGCAGTTTCTTTTCGATGGAAGAGTTCTTCAAGCCGATGATGTCATCGTGGTCATAATCATCCCTTTCCCCTTTCTTCTTACGGGGAGTCCTGAGTCTTTTGACATCCCGGAAATAAGCGACAAACTCTGCTAAGGTAGACTCAGTTAGGTCTGAGAACTTAAGGTTCTTCTTGAAGGCTTTAAGGTCCCTCCGCATCGTCTCCATCTTCGCATAAGTCGCCTTTGTCCAAGCGTTCTTCTCTCCGCTTTCCTTGACAAACTTGTCGTAAACCTCAAAGAAGTCCGAGGCTTTAGGCTTACGTTCCTTCTTGGGTTCCGGATCCGGCTTCTTGGGTACAATCCCCTTTATTCTTTCCTGATACTTGTCGGCAACTTGCTTTTTCGTCGGATTGATGTCGTTGGCCTCGAAGTATCTGAAGGCCGTCACCATTTGCTCACGACAGTTGCGAAGTGTGTTGTTAATAGAAATGGTTGTCTCTCCTTTTGGTCCCTTATATCCTTCCTTCACACACTGATTCTCCGCATCCCAGGCATCAAGGCTGTTCACCTGACAGCCCGTAGAGGTTATCAGTCGCTGACCATTGAAAGTAGCATGTTGTTGGATTTGGAAAAGGCTCTTTTCCTTTCCATAGGGACGGAGTTTGAAGGCAATCTGGTATTTCAGAATCATTTTGTCACACGATTTAACCGTTTCGTGTCACAAAAATGTGACAATTTTCTGTAAATTCCAATACCTACACCCACAATATAACGCAGTACAATAATGATTTCTACAGTCCTCTGTGGCAGGTTTTACAAGATTTTCGTATCTCCTATGCTCCACGAAACGGGAAGTCTGGCTGGCCGCCAGACTTTTTCCGTTTCGTGGAGCATGCGCCAGGCCTAGCCCGGCGCTGCCCGTATATCCCCCTGCACCCCCAGGGGAGAAGGGGAAGAATCCCCTTCCGCTGCTTCGCAGCTATCCCTTCGGTCGGCGCTCCGCGCCTCCAGAACACCGTTCATGAATCCTAGAAGGGTCAAGTGTGCAGTACGGTACATTTCCCGTACCGTACGTCACGTTTTACCCCCAATTTCGTGCAGTACGGTACACCTCCTGCACCGTACTGCACACTTTGATGTCCTTATAAGGAGTGCTACTCAAATTTGAAGTTGCGGAACCAGGCGGTGCCGGAGGGGCGGTCCGTGTTGTAGCTGTAGAGGGCGACGCGGGCGCCTTTCCAGTAGCCGAAGTGCGCGGCGAATGGCGCGCCGAGGGGCTGGAAATGTTTGCCGTCGCGGCTGTAGGAGAAGGAGAAACCTTCATCTTGGGCTTCTGCGTCAAAGGAGAGGCGGAGCCAAATCTTGGATGCGTCGAGCGCCTGCGCGGCAAGCACCTCCCCGTTCTTTTCGTAGAAGAGTTCCTTTCCTTCAGGGGTTTGGCGTACGCCGATGCAGAAAAACTCCTTGCCAATGCAGGCCATTCCCGCCTTCTGGCCGTTGTCCAGGTCTGCCAGATCCATCCGGACCGTATAAGTTCCATGGTATCCCATGAGTTTCTGGGTCAATGTGTTACGGGCCAGCGGCAGCGAAGGGGCCTGAAGCGCGTCAAGCGCGAGACGCCCCTTTTTGCGGGTTACGGACCAGGCTTCATCTACGGGGTTGTGGTTGAATTGCCATTGAAGACCCAGTTTGCCCTTGAAATTATCGGACGAGGCGGGAAGATTCCGTTTGGAGGCATGGGCTGTTTTCGGCTTTTCCCAGCGGGCGACGGGTTCGCCGACGCCGTTTCCGTCATAGTCTTCGCCCATTACAGGCCATTCGTCCTCCCAGTGCATTGGCTGGAGATGGACAACCCTGCCCAGCGCGTCCAGTTGCTGGAAATGGATGAACCACCACTGGCCGTCGGGAGTATCCACTATGGCGCCCTGGTGGGGGCCGTTGACTTTTGTAGAGCCGGTCTCCAGCACAATCTTGCGCTCATAGGGGCCGTAGATGTCTTTGGCGCGGAGGACCGTCTGCCAGCCGCCCTGGACGCCGCCTTCGGGGATGCTCAGGTAGTAAATTCCGTTCCATTTGTGGATCTTGGTCCCTTCTGCCGTAGGACCCTGATACACGGTGACACCATCGTCCAGGAGTTCGCGGCCGTCCGCGGACATCCGGTGGATGATGATGGGGCCGGCGCCTTTGAGGCTATGCCCCAAATAAGCGTTCCCATCATCGTCCCAAAAGGGGCAGGGATCTTCCCAACGGGCGATTGCCTTCACGCAGTGGAGGGGGTCCCACGGTCCTGCAGGGTCCGGGGCTGAGCTCATGAAAAGTCCCTCGTCAGGCGTGCAGAAATAGACATAGAACCGTCCGTCATGCCAGCGGATGCTGGGGGCCCAGGAACCCCCGGAATAGTGCTGGTTGGTATCCCAGCCCGGAAGGTCCAGCCGGTGGTAGATCTGGGATATGATCCGCCAGTTCACCAGGTCCTCCGATTCAAGTACTTGCATTCCCATGAAATGGAAATCCGAGGCAACCATGTAATAACGATCCCCAAACCGGATAACGTCAGGATCGGAGTAGTCAGCCAGAAGAACAGGGTTTTGGTAATATCCGTCCCCTGTATCTCCCCAGGTAACCGGTTCCGTCTTGCAGGAGGGGAGTGAAAGGAGTAGGGCAATGAGCAGGAGGGCGGCGAGCGGGCGTTTCATAGTTGGTATCATGTGGTTTGTGTACTAAAGATAACAAATAATATGTTAATTTAGCGGAGCGAAACAGGAAATGGGTGTATGCTCAGAAGGATCAGTGCGTTTTTAAGCGATAAGGCCAGCATATTCATCATACTGACGGCGGTGGTGACGTTCTTTTTCCCGGAGATTTTCTCGTGGGTGAAGGGAGACGTCCAGACCATCATCCTTGGGATTATCATGCTTACGATGGGGCTTACGCTCACGCCCAAGGATTTCAAGCTGCTGGCGCAGCGGCCGCTTGACATCCTTATCGGGGCGGCAGCCCAGTTTACCATCATGCCGCTGGTGGCGTTTTCGCTTTCGTGGCTGTTTGGGCTGGTTCCAGCGTTCGCGCCGTATAGCACGGCGATGGCTATCGGCATCATCCTCGTCGGATGTTGCCCTGGAGGGGTTTCGAGCAACATCATGTCGTTTCTCTGCAAGGGCGACGTGGCCTATTCCGTGGGAATGACCTGCGCATCGACGCTGCTCGCGCCTGTGCTGACGCCGCTGCTGGTGCTCCTGCTTGCCGGCGAGAGGGTGGACGTGGACGCCATTGGGATGTTCCGCCAGATTTTGATAGTGACAATTATCCCTATCGCCATCGGGTTCCTGCTTAATCTGTGGCTGGGCCACAAGGATGTCTTCAAGAAGATTCAGGGCTGCATGCCGGGTCTGTCGGTGATCTGTCTTGCGTGTATCGTAGGCGGAGTGGTGTCCACCGTGCACGATCCGCTGGTGGAGAACGGCATCGTACTTTTCCTTCTCACTTTCTGCATGGTGTTCATGCATAACAGCATAGGATATTTGCTGGGATATACAGTGGGGTGGCTTTTCAAGTTCAATACCGCCAAGAAGCGTACCCTCTCCATTGAGGTTGGAATGCAGAACGCCGGCCTGGGGACTAATCTTGCCATGACCTTCTTCGTGGCCTCCAACCCTATGGCCGTGGTGCCCTGCGCCATCTCCTGTGCATGGCACAGCATCAGCGGCACCATACTGGCCAATATCTTCGCCCGAAAGAAATAATTTCTTTAATTATTGTTCCTTTGACGGGGATTGAGTAAATTTGAAAACTGAAACGGAGAATAGATAACCAAATAATATTCTATAACATTATTTAGTCTAATAATTAGCATTATGAAAAAGTTTTTTGCAATTCTGTTCTGCCTTGCGGCTATTTCAGTATCCGCACAGGAGATCAAGGAAGACTTCAAGCCTTCTTCAAAGAACCAGCCCGGCCAGGAGTATCCTCAGGTTAACTCACAGGGCTATGCACGTTTCCGCATCAACGCTCCGGGAGCAGCTGAGGTAAGAGTAAGCCTCGGTCTCGGCGGCGAGGGAGGAACCCTCCTGAAGAATGTAGGCGGCGGTGTATGGGAAGGAACAACCTCAGGCCCTATGGACGAGGGATTCCACTACTATCACATCTTCATTGACGGCGCAATGTTCAATGATCCTGGTACCGAGAACTTCTACGGCTCAACCCGTCAGGAGAGCGGTATCGAGATTCCTGCACACGACCAGGACTTCTATGCAGAGCGTGACGTACCTCACGGAAACGTTCAGGAAGTACGCTTCTGGTCAAAGAGCACAAACTGCCTCCGCAGGGCATTCGTTTACACTCCTCCTACCTATGGCAAGGACAACAAGAAGTATCCTGTCCTCTATCTCCAGCATGGTTGGGGTGAGAATGAGTATGCTTGGACCGTTCAGGGACACGCTAACCTCATCATGGACAACCTTATCGCTGACGGAAAGATCAAGCCGTTCATCATTGTCATGACCTATGGTATGACCAATGAGGGCTTCCGTCCGGGCGGCGGCGCCGGTGCAGCACGTCCTGCAGGCGGCGCAGCTCCTGCAGCTGGTGCACGTCCCGCAGCCGGTGGCCCTGGCGCTCCTGGCGCTGGCGCACGTCCCGCTGGCGCTCCTGCAGCTGGCGCAGCTCCCGCAGCACGTCCCGCCGGTGGCGCACAGGCTCGTCCTGCCGGTGGAATGGGCATGATGCTGAACAACGGTTTCGAGACCGTTCTCTGCGATGAGCTCATCCCTTACATCGACGCTAACTTCCGCACAATCGCCAAGAAGGAAAGCCGCGCTATGGCAGGCCTTTCAATGGGTGGAATGGAGACTCACTCCATCACTCTCGCACGTCCTGAGCTGTTCGGCTCATACGGCCTCCTCAGCGGCGGTACCTACAGCGTAGAAGAGCTTGCAGGCCGCGAGAAACCAAAGCTCGTGTTCATGAGCTGCGGTTCAAAGGAGAATCCTGACGGCGTCAACAAGGCTGGTGCTGACCTCAAGGCAGCCGGCTACAACGCTGTATCCTATGTATCTGAAGGCACAGCCCATGAGTTCCTTACATGGCGCCGCAGCCTCTATCAGATGGCACAGCTCCTCTTCAAGTAGGAACTAGCAAATACAACAAAAAAACTCACCAACCTGGTGAGTTTTTTTTATGCTAGTTCCTACTTGAACAACCCCCCTGCACCCCCAGCGGGGGACGGGGGAAAGGATTCCCCCGCACGGCTTTGCCGTCCCCCTTCGGTCGGCGCTCGCGCCTCCGAAGATCTCGTTGTTTAGCGGAGTTGATTACTGCAGGCCGCGGATAACTATGATAACCGCACCTACAATGAGCATTAACAAGGCGATTGTCTTGAGAAGGTTGGGAGTCTTGAGGGACAATTCATTTTTCTTGGCGATGAATGACCATACCGCTCCCGCGAGATACAGCACAAAGGCTATCGCTAACAAAGTAACCAGGAAAGTTCTCATATATGTGATAGTGTTAAATGATTGCGTTTGCCTGCAGGAAGGCGTTGATGGCGGTGGCGGAGAAGGCGAGGCAGATGATGGTGGCCACTATTATGCCGATGACCTTGAGGCGCTTCTGCCATTTCCTGCCGCTCCATCCCACTGTCTGGAACATGCTCCAGAAGCCGTGGGTGAGGTGGAACCATACGGCGGCGAACCAGATGAGGTGTTCCAGCAGCACCCACCATTTGCCGAAAAGGCCGTTCAGGAGCAAGTAAGGGTTGTTCTCAAACACACCCACGCCGAACATCTCCGGCAGCTGCATCTTGGCCCAGAAGTCAGTCAGGTGTATGAATATGCAGCCAAGTATCACCAGTCCCAGCACGAACATGTTCCTGGAACCCCAGGAATCCGTTTGGGCTTTGTTGCGGACGGCATACTTGACGGCGCCGCGCGCCTTGATGTTCTGCACCGACAGCCAGATGCCGTAGACAATGTGGATCAGGAATCCCAATGCCAGGATGGGAACCATTATGTCTATTATGGGCAGGGACATGAAATCGCAGCCCAACTTGAACAGGCCGTCCCCCTTGGAGAACAGTTCCGTATCCGCGGCCACGACTCCGTATTTCCCGGTGAAGGAATCAATCACGGAGAAGAAATTGATTGTGGAGTGCAGCAGCAGGAACAGTATCAGGAACGCTCCGCTGACCGCCTGTATGAACTTTTTCCCTATTGACGAATTGAAAATGAACATAGTGCAAATATATAATTTTCTTCTTACATTTGTTCTCCATTACAAAACGGCGTCTTATGTATAAAAGAGTACTTCTTAAACTTAGCGGAGAGAGCCTTGGAGGCCCTTCCGGAAAGGGTATTGACGAAGAGAGCTTAGCCGCTTACGCACGCGAAGTGGTGGCCGCCGCAAACAGCGGTTGCCAGATTGGCATAGTTATTGGCGGGGGCAACATCTTCCGGGGGCTGAAGGGTGCTGAAATGGGCCTTGACAGGGTGAACGGAGACAAGATGGGCATGCTGGCCACGGTAATAAACGCAATGGCCCTGGCAATAGCCATCAGGAGCCTTGGAGTGAAGGCTGAAGTGTTCACCGCAACCCCTATGGAGCCGATGGCAAGGTACTACGTAAGGGAGAAGGCCGTCGAGTTTATGGAAGCCGGGGGAGTGGCGCTGATAGCCGGAGGAACGGGTAACCCCTTCTTCACCACGGATTCGGGCGCAGCCCTCAGGGCGCTTGAGATAGGCGCTGACGCCGTGCTCAAGGGAACAAGGGTAGACGGAGTCTACACCGCGGATCCTGAAAAAGACCCTTCGGCAGTGAAGTACAGGGAACTCACTTTTGACGAGGCCATCGCCAAGGAGTTGAGGGTAATGGACCAGACGGCGTTCGCCCTGTGCAAGGACGGCAAAATGCCAATAATAGTATTCGATGTCACAAAGCCGGGCAACCTGCAGCGGATACTTGACGGAGAGGAGCTCGGCACAACAGTACACGTATAACCAAAAAACCAGAAGATATGCTTTCAGAAAGAGCAAAAGAAATTGTAGAGGCAGCTGACAAAAAGATGAAGGCTGCGGTGTCTTTCCTGGAGGAAGACCTCAAGACTTACCGTGTAGGCAAGGCTAATCCTTCAATTTTCAACGCGGTAACCGTAAATTATTACGGAATGCCCACACCTCTTCTGCAGGTGTCTTCCGTAACAACTCCCGATGCAACCACCCTGGCCATCCAGCCCTGGGAGAGGAACCTCATCCCTGCAATAGAGAAGGCCATCATGGACGCCAACCTGGGTTTCACCCCTCAGAACAACGGTGAGATAATCCGTTGCAAGATCCCCCCTCTGACAGAGGAAAGGCGCAAGGAACTCATAAAGAAGGCAAATGCTGCAGGCGAGAACTGCAAGGTTGGAATCCGCAACGCCCGCAGGGAGGCCATAGACATCCTGAAGAAAGCCCAGAAGAACGAAGGCCTTTCAGAGGATACGGAAAAGGAGGCCGAGGGTGAAGTTCAGAAAATCACCGACAAGAACGTAAAGGCGGTTGACGAGATCGTAACCGCAAAGGAAAAAGAAATAATGACTGTCTAGCGGCAGTCATTATTCTTTTTAAACCATTGAATAATCCTGTTTATTTAACCTTGTTGCCAATGAAGATCAGCGAGTTGGTGCTGGTCTCGCGGATGGCGAATATGAACGGCCTGTCGGCTGTGAAATAGATTGTCTGCGAAGGGCCCGCGCTTGTCATCTTCATTCCCACTACCGTAACTGCGGCGGCCTCGGTGCCTTTCTCGTCAACGTCCACAAGGGTCTTGTGGATGACCTGGCCTATGCACAGGGCGGCGTCGTCAGTGATTCCGGAGAAGTTTGCGAAAGGTCCGAATGCGGAGGGCATTCCCATTGCGGCAAGGATGTCCTGAATCTCGGCGTCGTACTCCATTTTGAATACAGGCATCGTGAGGCAGACCTCGGCGCTGCGCTGGGTGTTTATGAGGTTGGAGTAGACATCCCAGGTAAGCTGGCTCACCGCCTTGCCGAAAGCGTCCGACCCGGTGGCGTCCGGAAGGATTATGTCCATCACGAAGGCTCCGTTGCCGTAAGGCACGCTCACCATTCCGTACCCGTTGGATGAGGCGTATTTATATGAACCCGTCTTGCTCATGAGCTTGGCGTCCACCGTGGAGTTCAGGGCCTTGAACTTGCCGTTTGTGGCCTTGTCGAACTCCGTCGCCCATTTCCCATTGAAGTAAAGGGCGTTCACCAGGGCCATGATGGTGTCAGGGTTGAGGTTGTCCGCGGCGTTCTTGATGAGGCCGTGGGTCTTGTCGGAGCACCAGCGGTTTATTTCCGCGATCAGGCCGCTTGAGGAGAAGTCCTTGGAGAAGATGTCGGCGCTGAAGTTGTCCTTTACGCCGGCGCTGTAGTCCGACCTCAGTTTTATCTGGTTCTTGACCCAGATGGAGTTGGCTATCTCAAGCGTGGTCCTGTTGTCCGCGTCTATGAGTGCGGGGACCATTTTCTTGTAATATCCTCCCACCTCTTCCCTGGTGGCTCCGGGGAAGCCCAGGGTGGCGAACATTTCCTCCTCCGTGGTGCCGCGGGCGCCATATGCCGTCATTGACAGCGCCAGCGAGATGCTCAGGGGCGATATGAACACCTGGTCTTTATTATATAAGGAACGATACAGGGCCAGGCCGAAGTCGTTGACGCCGGTGTTTATGTCCTGCTCCGCGCGGGTGAGGACTATGGGGGTGAATTCCTTGTCAGGTCCGTTGTCATCTGGAAGTTTTTCGCATCCGCCGATGGCCAGGAGGATGGGAATGAGAAGCAGATATGGTTTCATAATCATTTCGTTTAGCTTGTCGTGCATTATTATAACGACACCGTATGCCTAATCTTGCACGCGAAAAACAAATATAAATGAAATTTTGTATGGTGAGAAATATTTTGTACCTTTGCACCCCCTATAATGTGTAGGGATCGCAATAATATTTGTTAACTAATTAAAGATCAAGACAGTGGACACACAAAGTTACAAAACCGTTTCCTTGAACAAGGCAACTGTTAAGAAAGAGTGGGTTGTCATTGACGCGACTGATCTCGCGCTTGGTCGTCTTGCATCCAGGGTTGCTCTTGTCCTCCGCGGCAAGACAAAGCCCGGCTACACCCCTCACGTTGACTGCGGTGACAACGTTATCGTAGTAAACGCAGAGAAAGTGGCTCTCAAGGGTAAGAAGATGACTGACCGTGTGTATACACGCTACACCGGATATCCGGGTGGACAGCGTTTCACCACACCCAAGGAGATCCTCGCAAAGAGACCTGCTGAATTGGTCAGGATGGCAGTAAAGGGTATGCTTCCTAAGACCCGTCTGGGCAACAAGCTTATCGGCAACCTGTTCGTTTATGCAGGACCTGAGCACCCGCACCAGGCACAGAACCCTAAAGAAATTAAGTTGAACGAAATTTAAACAGAGCAAATGGAACAGACACACGCCCTTGGAAGACGTAAAGCAGCTGTAGCTCGCGTTTATATCGTAGCTGGAAAAGGTAACATTACCATCAACGACCGCACCCTTGAGGATTACTTCAAGGAGGATTCCCTTCGTTACTTGGTAAACCAGCCTCTCAACGTCACCGGCACAGAGGGTCAGTTTGACATCAAGGTCACCATCAACGGTGGTGGTACCAAGGGTCAGGCAGAGGCCATCAGGCTGGGCATCTCCCGCGCACTTTGCGAGGTTGACAAAGAGGCTTACCGTCCTGCGCTCAAGGCAGCCGGCTTCCTCACCCGCGACGCCCGCGAGGTTGAAAGGAAGAAGCCCGGACAGCCCGGTGCACGCAGACGCTTCCAGTTCAGTAAACGTTAGTATCAAAGTTGTTTTATCGCACAGCCGCGGTTTTAAACCGTATCAGGTACGGCTGCCGCGCTGCGGAAAATCAGAAAGACCGGCACAAACACCGCTACTTGTCTGATTGATGAAAAGAGAAAATTAAAAAGTAAACAAAATGTCAAGAACAAATTTCCAAGAATTGCTTGATGCAGGCGTTCACTTCGGACATCTCGCCCGCAAGTGGAACCCTAAGATGGCCCCGTACATCTTCGACCAGAAGAACGGCATCCACATCATAGACCTGCACAAGAGTATCGTCAAGATTGACGAGGCTGCAGAGGCAATGAAAGAGCTTGCTAAGTCAGGCCGCAAGATCCTCTTCGTAGCCACCAAGAAACAGGCTAAAGATATTGTTTCTGAGAAGGCAACTGCTGTTAACATGCCTTCAGTCACAGAGAGATGGGCAGGCGGTATGCTTACCAATTTCCCTACGATCCGTAAAGCCATCAAGAAGATGAGTACCATTGACAGGATGAAAGAAGATGGTACCTTCGACAAGCTCGCCAAGAGAGAGCGCCTTCAGGTTGACCGCCAGAGGGAGAAACTGGAGAAGAACCTCGGTTCCATCAGGGACATGAGCCGCCTTCCTTCAGCACTCTTCGTGGTTGACATCCAGAAAGAGGCAAACGCTGTAAAAGAAGCCAATCGTCTTAACATTCCGGTATTCGCAATGGTTGACACATGTTGCGATCCTTCCCCAATTGATTATGTGATTCCGGCTAATGACGACGCTGCAAAATCCATCGAGTGCGTTATGAACGTTCTCTGCCAGGCCATTCAGGAAGGACTGGAGGAGCGCAAGCTCGAGAAGGACAAGGAAGTTGCAGAGGAAGAGGCAGCAGTAAAGCCCACTGGAAAGAAGCTCCGCGCCCGCAGGGGAGCCCAGCAGGTTAACGTAGAGGCCGAGGCACCGGCCGCAAAGACTGAAGAATAATAATAAAACGCACGCACTATGAACATTACAGCAGCAGACGTAATGAAACTGCGCAAGATGACAAGCGCAGGTATGATGGATTGCAAGAAGGCTCTCATCGAAGCTGAGGGAGACTTCAACAAGGCAATGGACATCATCCGTGAGAAAGGTAAGCTGGTTGCAGCCAAGAGGGCTGACAGGGCCACTACCGAAGGTGCGGTAAAGGCACGCGTAAATGGCAACAAGGCCATCCTCGTATGCCTTGGATGCGAAACTGACTTCGTGTCAAAGAATGAGGAGTTCCAGGCTCTCGCAGAGGCCATCGCGGACGCAGCCATGGCTGCCGTTCCTGCAGACCTCGCAGGCCTCATGGCCTGCACCCTTGCAGACGGCCGTACCGTTGAGGCTGCCGTTACCGAGCAGACCGGAAAGACCGGAGAGAAGCACGAGCTTGCATACTACACATTCGTAGAGGCTCCTTATATCAAGGAGTACATCCACAAGATCAACGGAAAACTCGGCGCCCTTGTAGGATTCAACAAGGAGGTTCCTGAGGATATCGCAAAGGGTATCGTAATGCAGGTGGCTTCCATGAACCCTGTATCTATCTCTAAGGAAGACTGCCCTCAGTCAGTGCTTGACAACGAGAAGCAGATCGCCATTGAGAAGACCAAGGAGGAGCAGATCCAGAAGGCTGTTGACGGAGCCCTCAAGAAGGCCGGCATCAACCCTGCACACGTTGACAGCGAGGACCACATCGAGTCCAACACCGCCAAGGGATGGATCACTCCCGAGCAGGCTGCCCAGGCCCGCGAAATCATCAAGACCGTCTCCGCAGAGAAGGCTGCAAACCTCCCTGCCCAGATGATCGAGAACATCGCAAACGGCCGCGTGCAGAAATTCCTCAAGGAGATGACCCTTACAGAGCAGGAGTACCAGATGGGAGACGGCAAGCAGAGCGTCAAGGACGCCCTCAAGGCCGCTGACCCTGAGGCACAGATCCTTGTCTTCAAGAGATTTTCCCTGAACGACTAATTTCGTTCAAACAACAATAAAAGCCGGAGCGAAAGACTCCGGCTTTTTTGTTTGTCAGGGGGACCTTATACGTCAAGGCTGTAGCCGGGGCGGTAGTCGTAGTGGAGGAGTTTGGTGGCCTCCGGGTCGTTCCTGAATTTCTCTACGATGGGGTTCCATACGATGGGGCGTCCCAGTTCCATGGCAATGTTGCCAAGGATGCAGAACGTACATGAACTGTGTCCCACTTCTATAGGGGTGTTTGGATCGTTGCGGGACTTGACGGCGTCGATGAATGCACGGTAATGCTTGTCGTTGGCGTAATATGACACTCCGCCGTCCACCATCGGCCCTGTCATCTCAAGGCGTTTGTCAGAGCAAGTGTACCTGTTGCGGGAAACCTTGATCCAGCCCTCGTCGCCGTAAATCTCAACTCCCTGGCCGCGTGTCTCGCACGGCTCCTCGGAAACTATTATTCCGTTGTCGTATTTATAGGTGAGGTGATCGTAGAAGCTGTATCCCGGAGGGATGATTTCTACGGGACCTGAGCGGTCCTTGCCCACCGCCCACTGTATAAAGTCGAACATATGGGCTCCCCAGTCTGCTGTATTGCCGTTTCCGAGCCCTTTGAAGAAGCGCCATCTGGCCCAGAACCTTTCCCTCTGTTCCAGCGTGTTGAGCGGGTTGAGCTCCTCATGGTAGTGGAAAGAGGTTGGCAGGGGACCCAGCCATTTGTCCCAGTTCAGGCCGGCAGGCACGGGCATCTCCGGAAGGTCATATTTGACGGGGCCCGGAGTGTCCGGATTGGTCCTGTCCCTTCCCAGGAAGGTCTTTATCTTGCGTATGGTTCCCAGTTCGCCTTCGCGGACCATATTGGCCGCATGGATGAATTCATTGCTGGAACGCTGCATGCTGCCTACCTGGACTATGCGGTTGTATTTGCGTACGGCCTTGACCAGCTGCTGGCCTTCATAAACTGTCAGGGTCAGGGGCTTCTCTATGAAGATGTCCTTTCCGGCCTTGCAGGCGGCGATGCCCATGACGGCATGCTGGTGGTCCGGAGTAACTAT
The DNA here is from genome assembly GCA_017619675.1 of Bacteroidales bacterium. Classification (GTDB taxonomy): domain Bacteria; phylum Bacteroidota; class Bacteroidia; order Bacteroidales; family UBA932; genus Cryptobacteroides. The sequence continues at coordinate 15,378 of JAFZRX010000015.1, forward strand.
CACAACCGCGTCAATGTCAGGCCTGGCGAGGAGGTCCTGGTAGTCTTCATAGACATCTACCTTGACCTTCTTCTCTCCTTTTCCTTTGTAGAATTCAGAGACCCTGTGGACGAAGCGCTCGCGCTTTATGTCATATACGTCGCATCCGGCCACTACGCGGACATCCTCCATGGGGAGGAAGAGGTCAAGCAGCATGAGTACCTGCTGCCCGAGGCCTATGAAGCCCAGGGTAACCTTGTCGTTGGCGGATTGTTTTGTGTTTTTGGCCGGGGCGGGAGCGGCTGCGGCGCGCATCATGCCCGAGGGCAGGATGAGCCCTGCAGCCCCGACGGCCGTGGTTTTCAAGAAGTCTCTGCGTTCCATAATGATGGGGAAATGGTTTGTGCTTGATAAATATAGGCATTATTCTCCCAATTCATGGCTTTTTTTGTTAATTTTATGGTCATGTCTGAAGAACTGAATCTAGTACGGGACCTGGCGGTCATACTGGTGTCCGCCGGTATATTCACCATTATTTCCAAGGCGCTAAAGCAGCCGTTGGTGCTGGGGTATATCATTGCCGGTTTCCTTGTGGGACCGCACATATCCTGGTTCCCGGGAATCCAGAGCGAGGCAACGGTGCAGGAGTGGTCCGAGATAGGTATCATCTTCCTGATGTTCGGTCTGGGACTGGAATTCAGTTTCAAGAAACTCCTCAAGGTGGGAAGCAGCGCGCTTGTGACCGCAGGGAGCAAGTTCGTGGGCGTGTTCGTGCTGGGATTCGTGGCGGGACAGGCGCTGGGATGGACTTCAATGGAGAGCGTGTTCCTTGGGGGACTGCTGTCTATGTCTTCCACAATGGTGGTGCTCAAGTCCTATGACGATATGGGGCTCAAGGAAAAGCCCTGGGCGGGGATGGTGTTCGGAACGCTGGTTGTGGAGGACCTGATAGCCATCCTGCTCATGGTATTGCTGTCCACCATGGCGGTGTCTAACCAGTTCGCCGGGGGAGAGATGCTGTTCAACTTGCTTAAACTGGCGTTCTTCCTGATCCTGTGGTTCCTGGTAGGCATATACGTGATTCCTACGCTGCTTCAGAAGGCAAGGCGTTTCCTCAGCGATGAGATCCTTCTCATCGTGAGTATAGGCCTATGCTTTGGAATGGTGGCACTGGCGGTGAGCGTCGGATTCTCATCGGCGCTTGGCGCATTTGTAATGGGATCGATCCTTGCGGAGACGGTTCAGAGTGAGCACATAGAAAAGCTGGTGGGGCCCATCAAGGATCTGTTCGGGGCAATTTTCTTCGTGTCAGTGGGTATGATGGTGGCGCCTTCGGTGATAGCGCAGTATTGGTGGGTGATTCTGATTATCACGCTGCTGGTTATTATCAGTCACATATTGTTCGCGGGCGCGGGTATCCTGATGACGGGAGGAGGCCTGGAGAACGCGGTGAATACGGGATTCAGCCTGGCGCAGTTGGGAGAGTTCGGCTTTATCATCGCGGGCGTGGGCGTGAGCCTGGGCGTGATGAGGGACTTCATCTATCCGGTGATAATTGCCGTGTCCGTGATAACGACGTTCACTACGCCATATATGATTAAATTGGCGGCGCCTACGCATGCGTGGCTGCTGAAGAAACTGCCGGACAAATGGATTGCAAGGCTGGCCGCTCCGGAGCAGAGCGAGAAGTCCAGCGTGGCCGAGCAGAGCGAGTGGAAGAAACTCCTGAAGGCTTACTTCCTGCGCATTCTGCTTTACGGCGTGATCCTGATTGCGATAATGATTGGGTCAAAGCAGTTCCTGGAGCCTCTGGCAACGCGCCTGCTGCCAAATCTGAGCCCGTTCCTGCACAACCTTCTGGTTGTTGCGGTGACGCTGCTGGTGATGGCACCGTTCCTTTATGGTCTTGCCATAAGCACTGGCTCCATCAACGCTCCCGCCATAAAACTCCTCAAGGAGAAGGACAGCAACAAATGGCCTATAGCCGGATTGATCCTGGCGCGCAGTTTCATAGCAATCTCAATGGTACTCAGTGTGATAGCGAGCCATTTCCGCATCGCGGGATGGGCGGTGCTGCTGATTATGCTTGGAGGTTTCGTCTTTGTGCTGACGGCAAGACGCACAATGCACAAGTATTCCGCTCTGGAGAAGCGCTTCCTGACCAACCTGAACGAGAAGGAGGAGATTGAGAAGCGCAGGCGTCCAGTGACCACTTCCGTGCGCAAGATGATGGCCGGATACGACGTCCATCTGGAGTTGCTGGAAGTATCGCCGGACTGCGTTTTCGTTGGCAAGGCGCTCAAGGAAATTCCTTTCCGCGCGGAAACAGGCGCCAATATTATCAAGATCCAACGCGGCTCCCAGAGCATAACCATCCCTTCCGGTGACGTGCATGTCTACCCGCACGACCAGCTGCTGGCCGTGGGCACCACGGAGCAGATAGGCCGCCTGCGAACTATGCTCGCAGAGGCGGCCCTGGGCCCCGAAGCGCCCCAGGACGCTGAATTCGAGGTTATCCCCATCACTCTGGAAGAAGACTCCTACCTCACTGGCAAGACCCTTCGGGGTACCAATATGCGTGATTACCGCTGCATGGTGATCAGCGTGCTTACCGGAGGGGAATTCCACACCAATCCCAAGCCTGATTACGTGTTCAGGCCGGGCGATGTTGTCTGGATTGCGGGAGAGACCAGTTCCTGCGAGTGGCTGGGCGGCAGCAAGGAGTAGGGGTTAAGCCGCAACGGTCTTCTCCCCGCGTATTTCCCTGTAGACAAGGAAGCAGTAAAGGAGCAGCAGCGCTGTGCCTATGCCCATTGCGGGCCACATCGGCATGCCCTTGAGCCAGAATTCGTATACCGCGAACATGGCTGCGGCAATTACAAAGAAGAACGCTATGCGGCCAAGGTCATATTTGATAGGATACTTCTTCTGTCCTATGAAGTAACTCAGGAGCATTGAGACGCCGTAGCCGGCGAAGCCTCCCCAGGCGCAGGCCCAGTAGCCTATGCGCGGAACGAATATGACGTTCACCGCAATCATTACAGCAACGCCAATAGCGCTGATGATGGCTCCCCACCAGTTCTGGTCCGTTAATTTGTACCAGAAGGACAGGTTGAAATAGATTCCCATGAAAATCTCCGCCATCATCACTATGGGGATTACTCCCAGGCCCTCCCTGTAGCCCTCTCCCACATAATGCTGCAGTATGGGCATGTAAACCATCACTGCGAGGAAAGCCAGCAGGGTGAAAATGATGAAGTATTTGGTGCCGTCAGCCAACGTGGCGGGATTGTTCTTGTCTTTGTTGTCCGAAAACACTATGGGTTCGTAGGCGTAGCGGAATGCCTGCGTGAGCAGCGCCATTATCATGGCGATCTTGACGCAGGCACCGTAAATGCCCAACTGGACCATTCCCTCCTCGCCCGGCATGAGCTTGGGCAGCAAGATCTTGTCCGCCACCTGGTTCAGGATGCCCACCAGGTTGAGCAGGAGCAGAGGCCATGAATAGCCGAGCATCTTCTTGGCGAGGCCCTTGTCAAAGCCGTATGCTATGCCGCGGATCTCGGGGATGAAGAGCAGGGAAACCAGGGTGGTGCAGATAAGGTTTGTCACGAAGATGAGTCCTACGCCGTAGTTGAACTGCTCAAAGATGCCTCTCAGCGCCGGGATCTTGGGCATTATCAGGAAGATGAAAAGGTTCAGCAGGATGCTGGGAATGATAAAGGCGAACTTGAGCGCGACAAAGCGCATAGGGCGCCTCTGCTGCCGCAGACGGCTGAACATCACTGCCTGGAAGGCGTCCTGCGCCGTAATCAGTGCAAAGATTCCTATATATTCCGGATGGGACGCGTAGTCCATGGCCCCGGCAATTGGGTGCAGAAGCAGGAAGACCAGGGCAACGAAGGCCAGGGCCACGCCGCCCACCATGCGCAGGGCGTTGCTGAAGACCATTTTCTCGTCCGTGCCCTGTTTGTTGGCGAAGCGGAACAGGGTGGTCTCCATTCCAAAGGTCAGCAGCGCCAGGAACAGCGCCGTGTATGCGTAAAGATTGGTGACTATTCCGTAACCGCCGCTCTCCGCCGGGATCTTATAGGTGTATACCGGTACCAGAAGGTAATTCAGAAACCTGCCCACGATGCTCACCAGCCCGTACAGAGCAGTATCCTTTGCTAAAGACTTTAGGTTCATGACGGATACAAAATTACATAATAAAAACAGAAAATCCCCGATTCACATCGGGGATCAACTGCAATTCTAACCTTAATTTTAACCTATGAAAAAACTATTCCGACAGAATGTATTTCAAGGTCCGTGCCAAACTAAGGTTATTCATCAAGTTTTATTGAAATTATTTTTACGGGTTCAAGCGGGCAGTCCCTGTTGTCGGTAGCAACGGCGGCAATCTTGTCGATTGTAGCGATGCCCTCAACGGTCTCTCCGTATACGGTGTAGGCTCCGTCCAGCTGGGCGCAGGCGTTCTCGTCCTGTACCAGGTAGAACTGTGAGCCGGAAGAGGCCCTCATAGGGTTGGCGGCATCGCCGGTACGGGCGGCTGCAAGGGCGCCTTTCTTGTGCTTGTTCTCAGGAAGGATCTCGGCTGGAACGGTGTAGCCCGGGCCGCCGGTGCCCCATCTTGCCTTCTGCTCAGGATCCTTGGAAAGAGGGTCTCCGCCCTGGATCATGAATCCCTTGATCACCCTGTGGAAGAGTACTCCGTCGTAGAATCCGCTCAGGGCCAGTTTAGCGAAGTTGTCCCTGTGCTGAGGGGTGTTGGAATAGAGTTTAACCTTGATTGTACCGTAATTTGTGCGTATTACGAATACGGGCTCTTCAGGGAGTTCCTTGAGCTTTGCTTCGGCCTCGGCCTCCTTGGCGGCCTGCTCCTGTGCCCTCTCGGCAGCCTCTATGGCTGCCTGCTCGGCCTGCTCAGCCTCCTTCTTGGCCTTGCTGCCGCAGGAGGAGATTGCCAGCACTGCAAATACCAGTGCGATTGCGTAGATAACAGTTCTTTTCATAATATATAAGTATTAATAAATAATCAGTCCTATGACGCCCGCCGCCGCCAGCAGGAGGATGGGGCTCAGCTTGAAGCAGAAGGTGGCCACCAGCGCTGCGGCGAACAGCACCCAGCTGCTCCAGTGAGGGAAGTTTTCGGCAATTATGCCTATCTGCGGGACGCCGCCGCTCCACTGGACGCTGAAGATGAGCACCAGCGCCGCGGCTCCGAGGAGCCCCGCCACGGCAGGCTTCAGCCCAGTCATCATCCCCTTGAAAAGGTAGTTGCCGCTGAGTTTCTCATACACCTTGACTATCGCGAGGACGATGAAGAAACTGGGGAGCACCAGCGCCAGCGTGGCAAGGAAGGAGCCGCCCACGCCCAGCACTTCGTAGCCGACGTAAGTGGCGCAGTTGATGCCCACGGGACCCGGGGTCATTTGCGACACGGCTATGATGTTGGTGAAGGCTTCCTCCGTGATCCAGCCGTGCTCAGCCACCACCTGGTGCTGGATGAGCGGTATCATCACGTTGCCTCCGCCAATGGTGAGGCAGCCTATCACAAAGAAGGTGAAGAAGAGTTGAAGCGCGAGTGAAATCATTTGCGGCCCTCCTTCAGATAGGTTATTCCCAGCGAGCAGGCGATCACCACCAGCAGGATGTAGATGGGGGAGACTTTCAGAAGCACCACCGCTACCATGGAGGCCAGCGTGAGAGCCCAGGCCCAGAGGCTGTGGTTGCCCTTTGCGATCATCCGTACCATGGGTACGGCTATGAGCGCAATGGCAACGGGCCTCATGCCCATGAACAGTTTTACCACATACGGATTGTCCTGGAAATTGGTGAAGAACATTGCCACCAGCAGGATTATCAGGAACGAAGGCAGCACGCTGCCCAGGGTTGCCACAACGCTTCCCTTGACTCCGCGCATGCGGTATCCGGAGAAGATTGCCATGTTCACGGCAAGCAGTCCGGGGGCCGTCTGGGCAAGGGTTATGATGTCCGGGAAGTCCGCTTCGTCAATCCATCCTCGGCGCGTGAGTTCCGCCTCAATCACCGGAATCATGGCGTATCCGCCGCCTATTGTGAAGGCGCCGATTTTCACGAAAACTCCGAATATTTGCCACAGCGATACCTTGTCCATGGAGCCGATTCCAGCAGGGGCCGTTTTTGCCCGGGCGGAACGCAAAAATAATCAAAAAAAGTTTGGTAGTAAAGAAAAAGTAACTATCTTTGCACCCCGCTTGAAACAAGAGCGGATTCTTTGACAATACTGAAAGATAAGTACAAGCAAGTACCGATTTTTAATTCAAATTTCGAGAACGTTAATTCGAGAGTGTCAGGAGCGAACTTAGAGAAATAAAGAATATACAAAGAAGAGTTTGATCCTTGCTCAGGATGAACGCTAGCGGCAGGCTTAACACATGCAAGTCGAGGGGCAGCGCGGGGGTAGCAATACACCTGGCGGCGACCGGCGGAAGGGTGCGTAACGCGTGAGCAACATGCCCGTCACAGGGGGATAACAGTTGGAA
>JAFZRX010000016.1 GCA_017619675.1 Bacteroidales bacterium
CTATGGCGAAACCGGTAATTGGGGCTAAGTCGTAACAATGTAGCCGTTCAGGAAGGTGTGGCTGGAACACCTCCTTTTTGGAGTTCTAACTTGATACTCTCAATTTGTACTTATCTTTCATTATTATACAGGCTCTTAGCTCAGTTGGTTAGAGCGCTACACTGATAATGTAGAGGTCGGCAGTTCAACTCTGCCAGGGCCTACCACCCCCGGGGGTATAGCTCAGTTGGTAGAGCACCTGCTTTGCAAGCAGGGGGTCAGGAGTTCGAATCTCCTTATCTCCACAAAAAAAGACGCAGACAATAGTCCGCGTCTTTTTTTTGTGTGGAGATTATATCCCCCTGCACCCCCAGGGGAGAAGGGGAAGGATCCCCTTCCGCTGCTTTCGCAGCTATCCCCTCGGTCGGTGCTTCGCACCTCCGATTATCGCAGGTCGTGTGCAAAAAGGGGGTTATTTGCTCACGGGTGGGCAAAAAAGAGGGTCTCCGGGTGCAAATAAGGCCGAATTTGCACACAGCCGCTCCTTTGACGCTCCGGCACGGCGCCTGACGGCGCCTTCAATTATTGTTTGGTACACCAAAGGGGTGTTTGGTGTACGGCGTATTAAAAGTTTTTGATAACTTTATATGCATTTTTTCCTGGAGTAGTATCAAGACAATCATAAAATGAGAAACGTTAAACTATTGAAGACTGCGGTAGTGGTCATCGCTGTTGTCGTGTCGCGGGTGTTCGCTTTAGCGGGGGAACCCACTACCGTTATGTATCACCAGGCGCTGAATTCAGGGAACAAGCCTTCCGACATTGTGATCCCTGAGGGTGTCGCCGCCTATAAGGCCGAAGGGCTGAGCGTTACCAAGCCCGGCGAGGTGGTGACGCTGGACCGCTATTATTCCCTGGCCGAAAGGACGGTGCGCTATGTTGCGCGCTTCTCCAAGGATGCGGTGGCCCTGTTCACCTCCAATTCCAAGGATTTCACCGCTTTCGTGGACATGCCGCGTGGGAAGTGGGGCATCAAGCTTCCGCAAGGTTTCCGCAACTACATCAACAGGGAAGTGTCTTTTTCATCGGACCCTGCCCACGAGTATCTGGTGGAGATCACGCGCTATTATTCAACGATGACAGCGGTGCTGTATGACCTTTACACCGGGGAGGAGGCGCGCATAGAGGTGACCAACGACGGAGCCGGAGGAGCCGGACCGGGCGTGGTGAATACTGGCCAGCGTGTGGGCTTGCTGCATGACTATTACTGCTTCGGGCTGGATTCTGGAACGGAGTTGATTGTCAGTGACATGACCGTACTGGCGCGGCAGTGTGACTATACGCTTTTGATTTACGGAGATTCCATCACCGAGCCGGATGACTATTATCCCGCGAGCATATTCGACAAGACCTGGGTGCGCCTGATAATTGACAATGTTCCCGGCAAGGCTGCGGCCAGCGGCCGCGGAGGCACGCAGATAAAGGAAATCCTTCTGCGCATCAAGAACGAGCTGCCGTATGTAAAGTCAAAGTACGTGATGGTGACCATTGGAACAAATGACGGAAATACGGAGGAGAACCTTTCGGAACTGGTGGAGTATATCCTTTCCCAGGGTTCCGTGCCAATCCTGAACAACATCCCTTCCAACGAGCATAATTCCCAGGTGGCTGTCAACGCGCAGATCGAAAAGATCCGTCAGAAATACGGGTTGAAAGGCGCGCGCTTTGACATCCCCACTTCCCTGGGACATGACGGGAAGGAGGTTGACGAGTCCACGATGTGGGTGGAGGAATACGGCTTCGGGTCATACCGCCATCATCCCAACGTAAAGGGGGCCAAGCTGATGTACCTCCAGACGCTGGTGGACGTCCCTGAGATATACGAATAGTTTAACAGTGTATTGCCATGAATAGAGTTAGTCTGTACCAAAACCTGAAGCTGATAGCGCTTGCTGTCCTTTTTTCCTTCCTTGCCTTCAGCTGCCACCCAAAGGAACCACCGGTAGTGGATGGATCTGAGGAAGTGGTAATGGGCAGTAATCCCGTTCAACCCGTTGAACCCGCTGAGTCCGTTGGACAGGATGAACCTGATCCCGATATCGGGCCTATTGTCTGGAGCACCGGTCCTTCTCAGGAGGAATATGAAAATCTCACTCAGGAAGATGTCCATGATTACACGGTTGACCTTGAGGTCACGGATAAGATCAGGTTGGACAAGAAGGGAGAAATGTTTGTCTGGATAGGAGTTAAAGGGGAAATGCCGGAGCAGAGCCAAGGTATGGTGCGGGATGTGAAAATTGTACCGAACGTTTCAGCGAACTATGTCCGGATAACCCCTTATGCTCCTGAGTTTGAGGTTGATCCTCCACAAAAGGTAATGCCTTTGGAACCAGATGGCTGCAGTACAACTTTTACTTTGATTCCTATTAAGGAAGGATCCTTCATGGTAAGGGCAGAAGTGGAATTCTTCAAAGACGAAGAATGCACTCTCCGGGCAAAAGGGCCGCAGAATTCCGCCAGGATGGAGGTAAAGGTTTCGGTCAGCAGAATTAAAGAACTGTTGGATACCGTATGGCATAAGTTCAAGGACTTCTGGGGCATTCTGGTGACCTTGATATTCGCCGCCCTTCTCTTTGTGATCCGCAAATACATAAAGAAGAAGACCGGTTATGGAGGGAATGGGGAATTAGAATCAGGAACAGAAACAGAAGCGGAAGATTCCCAGGAAGAATGATAAAAAAGAAGGGGGCCCTTAAGCCTCCTTCTTTTCTTTCATCTCGTTGATCTTGGCCTTGGCCTTGCAGGTCAGTTCCTTGGCCTCTACTTTTGCCTCGGCATAGACTTCCTTTGCCTTGGCTGCGGCTTTCTCGCTGAATTCCTTGGCTTCCACCTTTGCCTTGGCGCCTAATTCCTTGGCCTTTACGGCTGCCTTGTCGCCAAGTTCCTTTGCCTTCACCTGGGCTTTCTCACCAAGTTCCTTGGCCTCTTCCTTGATCTTTTCACCAGCCTTTCCGGCATAATACTGGGCCTTCTCTCCAAAGGTAACCTTTCCGTCACCATTGAGGTCCATTGGGTTTTTTACTTCTTCTGCCATAGTTTTGGGTTTTTAGTATTTAGTTCTGTACAAATTTAATAAAAAATTATTTCCACTGGTCTTTTATGTTCCATTCGGGAAGGAACTCCAGATAAGGGGTGCCGTCCTCGCGGAATAGGATTGGAAGCCAGATGTAACGTCCGTCGATAGGGGTCCTGGGACGCCAGTTGTCGGCCATGAAAAGGAATGCGTCCTTCTTGCCCGGGACAGGCAGGATGAATGTGCTCTGGCCGTGGTAGGTGAGGTCCGCATCTTCTCCGGTGCAGGGATTGGGGTGCTGGGTCCAGGGGCCGAATATGTTAGTGGCGGAGAACATCCTGGCGGCGTTGGGATCCCATCCCGTGCAGCCGGATGTTATCATCCAGTAAGTGCCGTCCTTCTTGAAGATTGCGGGGGCCTCGTTGTGGCCTGCGGGGATGACGCGGGCGTAGCGGCCGCTATGGGCGGTGTAATCGTCAGTAAGTTCAGCGATGTTAAGGGTGAGGTTGTCCTCGGCTGAGTATATGTGGTAGGCCTTGCCGTCGTCATCTACGTACAGGGTCATGTCGCGGGACATCTGTCCTGTCTCGAAGTCGTGCTTGAAAAGCAGGCCTTTCTTTACGGCATCCACCCATTCCGGGGTCCAGGAGCGAGGGTAGTCCGCAGGGTCCAGGGCGTTCATCTCGTCTATCTCCGCCTGGGTCATGTTCTCGGGATAGATTCCCGGGTTCACGCGGCCGGAGCGCAGGAATGTGTAAGGTCCCGTCACGTTGTCGCTTATGGCCACGCCGGCGCGGGCGGCATTGTATCCCTGCCCCCTGAGTTCCAGATGGAACCACATAACGAACTTTTTTGTCTTGGGATTGTATATCACTTTTGGCCTTTCAAGGGTGCATCCCCTGGTGATGTCGCTGGCGGGGTCGTCAACCACGCTCAGGGCTACGCCTTCGTTCGTCCAGTTCACCAGGTCCTTGGATGAATAGCAGGTCACTCCCACCAGGGCGTTGTTGCTGCGCTCGCCCTTGTGCTCTCCAAACCAGTAGAAGGTATCGTCATAATAGAGTATTCCGCCTCCGTGGGCGTTGATGTGAACGCCGTCCTGGTCCGGCCAGACTTCAAGGGAGCGGATGGGGGCGTCCGTGTAAGGGGAGGAGCACGCCGCGGCAAGGAAGGCCGCTGCCGCGATTAAGAATTTTACAAGGATTTTCATGGCTGGGATTAAATATTTTTGAAAAGGTAATTATTATTCTACAATAATAATTGCTATCTTCAAAAAAAATTTGTTCTAACCATTAAATAGTATTATGAAGTCCAATCTATTCAGAACTACAAAACTTCTGTTTGCAACACTCGCATCAGTGTTGCTGCTGAGTTCATCGGAGCCTGTTCCTATTTATATGAACACCTCCTACTCCTTTGAGGAGAGGGCTGCGGACCTGGTTTCACGCCTTACCCTTGAAGAGAAACAGAGCCTTCTTGGAAACAGCATGGCAGCCGTTCCGCGTCTCGGAATCAAGGCTTACAATGTTTGGAGCGAGGCCCTTCACGGAGTGCTTTCCGGCGCCAACGCCGCCGCAGGTATCCCGGGACCTTCCTCATTCCCTAACAGCGTAGCCATCGGTTCAAGTTGGGACCCTGACCTCGCGCAGAGGATGGCGAGCGCCATCACTGACGAGGCCCGCGCCATCTTCCAGACCGGCACCAAGGGCCTTACATTCTGGTCTCCTGTAGTGGAGCCTGTCCGCGACCCCCGCTGGGGAAGGACGGGAGAGTCCTACGGAGAGGATCCTTTCCTGGCAGCAGAGATCGCCAGGGGATTCGTACGCGGATTCATGGGCCCGGACAAGACTTACCTGAAGGCCGTTCCTACCGCAAAGCACTACTTTGCCAACAACAGTGAGTTCGACCGTCACGTGAGCAGTTCCAACATGGACAGCCGTGACATGAGGGAGTTCTACCTCTATCCTTACAAGGTCCTCATCGAGAAAGAGGCCCTGCCTTCAATCATGTCCTCCTACAACGCCGTAAACGGAGAGCCTACAACCTCCAGTGAGTACTACATTGACGTTATCGCCCGCCGTACCTATGGAATGAAGGGATACGTTACAGGAGACTGCTCCGCCGTTGATGACATTTTCACCGGCCACTATTACGTGGATACAGCTGAGGAGGCCGCCGCAGAGGGACTCTATGCAGGAGTTGACTCAGACTGCGGAAGCATCTACCAGAGATACATGATCTCCGCCTATAACCAGGGACTGGTTTCAATGGCAGTTGTGGACAGGGCGCTGGTTAACATGTTCACCGTGAGGATGCGCACCGGAGAATTCGACCCGGAGGAGAAGGTGCCTTACACCAAGTATCCTACCACCATGATCAACTCTCCCGCAAACCAGGCTCTTTCAGTTGAACTGGCAACCAAGACCGCCGTCCTCCTGAAGAACACTGACCAGGCACTGCCTCTCGAGCCTTCCAAGATCAGGACAATCGCCCTCATTGGCCCCCAGGCCGATGACGTAGAGCTCGGACCATACTCAGGACGCCCTGAGCAGAGTTCAATGATCTCTCCGTACGCAGGAATCAAGGAGTACTTCGAGAGCCGCGGCATCCCTGTAAACATCAACCTTGTTTCAGGTGCCGACACAAAGAGCAAGAGCAACCTCCTCTATATCGGTTATTTCGAGATTGAGAAGACTGACGGAAGCGTTCAGCACTATGACGCAACCCAGTTCAGCGCTTGCTCAGACGGTATCACCGTAGGTTCCGGAATGGGAGAGGAAGAGCAGATCAGGACAATTGACGACGGCGCATGGACCGCATACAACAACATTGACCTTACCAACGTGGAGAACATTACCGTTGGTCTCAACATCCCTACGGAGGGAGGTATAGTAGAGGCCAGGGTATCTTCTCCTGAAGGAAACCTCGTAGCCACCATCGAGGCCACAAGGGCTTCCGGTGCAAGGGTTGGAGGCGTTTACGGTACCAGTATGCCAATGACAGCCAAGGCCCTCAAGCTTGGTCTCAACGAGCCCCAAACCCTTTACCTGGTTTACAAGGCTCCCGCTGACGCTCCTATCGACGACAACACCATCAACGCAGCCAAGAGCGCTGACGTAGCAGTTGTATTCGTGGGAACTGACGAGCACACCGCAACCGAGGAGGCAGACCGTCTCACCCTGCTTCTCCCGGGCAACCAGATGGAACTCATCGACGCTGTTGCAGCGGCAAACAAGAAGACCATCGTTGTGATGCAGACCCTGGGATGCGTAGAGGTTGACCAGTTCAAGGACAATCCCAACATCAAGGGTATCATCTGGACAGGATACAACGGAATGGGTCAGGGCGCAGCCATTGCCAAGGTTCTCTTCGGAGATGTTAACCCTGGAGGAAAGCTCAACGCAACCTGGTTCAAGACCGTCAAGGACCTTCCGGCAATCACCAACTACAACCTCCGCGGAGGAAACGGTGTCAACGGACGTACACTGTGGTACTTTGACAAGCCGGTATCCTATGAGTTCGGATACGGACTTTCATATACTTCTTTCGCATACAGCAACTTCAACATCAGCCAGAACACCATCACCCCTCAGGACAAGATAACGATCACCGTTGACGTTACCAACACCGGAAACTATGACGGAGACGAGGTTGTCCAGGTTTACATGACCACTCCTGACAGCCCTGCAAGCCTGCAGAGGCCTATCAAGAGGCTCAAGGGATTCAAGAGGGTTACCATAGCCCGCGGCCAGACCAAGACCGTCAGCATTGACATTGACTGCGCAGACCTCTGGTTCTGGGATATGGATGCTGACAAGATGACCTACGACCAGGGACGCTACGTATTCGAGGTTGGTTCTTCTTCAAAGGACATCAGGGGAAGGGTAACCGCCACAATGAGGGGCAACCTTGTTCCTCAGCTCAAGGTGGTTGTGGCTTCCTGCGGAGTTACCGTGATGAATCCTGGCGAGACCGCACAGGCTGAATACACCGCCGCAATGACGGACGACAGCTTCTACGACGTATCAAAGGCCAGCGTAATCTGGGTAAGCAACAATCCTAAGGTTGCCGAGGTTTCCTCCACCGGTGTTGTAACAGCCAAGTCAAACGGCGTGGCCACCATCACCGCAAGGGTAAGCATCAACGGCAAGACCGTGAGCGGAAGCTTCCCTGTAAAGATAATGCCTAACCTGGGACTCTCCAACCTTACCGTTGGCGGAAAGAATATCCTCAAGGCCGGCAACAACGCTTACAGTTTTGTAAACAAGGCCGGTGCGGCTCCCGTAGTTGCAGCAAAGGCCGTGGATCCTTCAGTATCCGTTGAGGTTAAGCAGGCTGACGCAGTTCCGGGAACAGCTTCTGTAAAGGTTACCGACTATGTCACCTACGATACCAACGAGTATGTCGTGAACTTTGGAACCAAGTCCGCAAATGACGAATTCAAGGCCCTGGGCAGCCAGTGGAACTGGGTTCGCGAGGACAAGTCCGGATGGTCTATGACCAGCAAGCCCGGCTTCCTGACCATCACCGCCGCTCCCGGCGAGGTTACCGGAGCTGAGAACAGCGCCAAGAACATCCTTCTCCAGAGCGCCAACACAGACTGGACCGTTGACACCAAGGTCGTATTCTCCGGAGCGCCGGGAATGCCCGCACAGAATGCAGGTCTGATCGCTTACCAGTGCGACGACAACTTTGTGAAGTTCACTTACGGTGCAGCCGCAATGGGACGCAACCGCGCTCCTGCAGGCGGCGGCGCCGGAAGCCTGCAGCTGGTGGTTGAGGAGAACGGAAACCAGAAGAGTTCCGTTGCAGTTCCTATGGCAAATGTCATCAAGGCTGACAACACCCTCTATCTGAGGCTTGTCAAGAAGGGCGACACTTACACCGCATACTATTCAGTAGACGGCAGGAAGTTCACCCAGGCCGGCGTTGCCAAGGCTGTCCTCAAGGACATCCAGGTAGGTCTCATCGCTTGCGAGGGTGTGCAGAACGCAGCGTTCGCCAGGATGATGCCTCAGGGAATGGCGGCTCCAGCCGCTGCTCCTGCAGCGCCGTTCAGCGCTTCCTTCGATTACTTCAAGATCTCAAACGCAAGTGCGAAGTAAGATTTTAGCTGTATTTGCAATCCTGCTGTCCGGGCTTTTGTCCGGGCAGCAGATTTGCTTTGCATATAAGTCCGTGATGCCGTATAACGGGGTTTTCGCCGCTGTGGGGGAGCCGGGCCGTATAGATTTCTATTCTCCCGACGGCAAGCTCACGGATACGGTGGAACTCCCTTCCGGTATGGTGATTAACGATGTCTGCGTTTACAACGGGGCCCTTGTGGGCGCCGCGGACGGGGCGGTGGTCACGTACCGTGATTCCCAACTCGGATTCCTCCCGGTGAAAGGGGAGGCTTCCGCGTTGATCCCGTTCAGGGGCCGCCTGCTCGTGGCCGTGAACGGAGCGGAAGGGGCGCAGATTTTTTCCTATGACGCCCTTGAATCTCCCGTTGACGAGTTGTTCTTGCCTGTGGAGGGAAGGATGGCCGCCCTTACGGTTAATGAAAAGTTTTGCTTTGGCGTAACCTCCGAGGGAGAGATACTCCGGAGTACCGACGGCCTGGAGTGGATTTTACAGGATTTCAACGCGGATTATGAGGGATATTATCCCCCTATGGAATTCATTGACGTCGAGGCGGGACTGGACAACGTCGCTGTCATAGGGCGCACCCGTAACGGAGGAAGCGCCATGTTCATTTCCAGCCAGGGCATAGTATGGAGCCCCCGTGAACTGTCTTATTCAGGGAATTCCGGCAATTATATGCTTGAGGAGGAGCCTCTTTCAGTAGTTTATGACCCCCTTGCGGACCAGTATGTCCTGCTTTGCTCCTCCGGGGTCATGTTCTTTGTTCCCGCCTGCGCCCACTGCAACAGCAGGGAACAAATTAACGCCAACGAGCTTTTCTCGATGGCGTTCACCCCTCAGGGGGATTTCTTTGTAGTGGGTTCTGACGGTTTTGCCTCAGTAGTTTCCAGATAGGCTATCTGGTTTTCCCAAATTTCACTATCGCTTCCAGGAAGTAGTAGTCCGCGTAGGTCAGGGGGACGTCGATCTCGCTGCCTCCGGGGATGTTGCCCACAGAGTGCATCAGCAGGAAATTACCGTTCTCCCCAGCGGGGGCCAGGTATTGCTCGGACGCCAGGGTGCGGATCTGAAGTTCCGCGATATTGCGGTACTCCTTCGCAAGTTCCGCGTCCTCCGTGAGGGAGGCCAGGGTCACCAGGGCCGACGCCATTATGGCTCCAGCCGATGCGTCCCGGAGCACCGGATCGCCATCCTTCCAGGCGAAGTCTGCCGGGTGCCCCGGCGCATCCGCAGGAAGGGCGCCGTGCGTCCCCGGGGCGTTGAAATCCCAGTACGGGATGCCGTCCTCCGGGAGCAGCGGGATTAGGAAGGCCGCGATTCTCCGCGCCTGGTCCAGGTACTTCTCTATGCGGGTGCGCTCGTACATCATGGTGAAGCCGTACAGGCCCCAGGCGTTGCCGCGGGACCAGGCGCTCTCATCCGCGAAGCCCTGCACCGTCTGTTTGCGTACCACCTCTCCTGTCCTGGGGTTGTAATCCACAAGATGATATGTTGAATAATCCGGGCGGAAATGGTTCTTGATAGTGGTATTGGCGTGGGTGCATGCCACCGTGATGTACGAATCCCTGCCCAAAAGTTCAGCACAGTTCAGCAGGTGCTCCAGGTTCATCATATTGTCTATGATTACCGGGAAGCGGTATCGGTTGTCGTTCCAGCTTTTTATGCATCCCACCGTGGGGTTGAAGCGTGCGGCCAGCTTGTTGGCGGACTCCTCCAGAAAAGGCAGGTAGTCCGGATTTCCGGTAAGTCGGTAGGCGTTTCCGTAACTGCAGTTCATCTGGAATCCCAGGTCGTGGTCGGTTGCGGTGCCGCACAGTCTGGCCAGTTTCTGAGTATTCTTTTCTGCCAAAGCCTTGATGTCTTCATTACCGGTGGCCTCGTAGACGTACCACAGGCTTCCGGGGAAGAACCCGCTGGCCCACCAGCGCATGTCAGTGTCGATGCATTCTCCGTCCTGGAAAGAGCGCGGCAGGGCCTCTGGGCCCAGGCGCGTGTCCATGGCCTCCAACTGTACCGCGGCAAGTTTCATAACCCTGCGCGACAGGCCGCGCATTGACTCCTGGCCGCATCCAAGACACAGGATGGCGGCCAGCGACACGGCGGCTGCTTTCAAGAGGCTGTTACGCATTTGCTATCGCTTTATTCCAGAGATGATTCCTATGGATTCCTGGCAGAGGGCCGTGATATGGGCCCAGTCACCTGCGGCCATGGCGTCCTTAGGGAAGAGGTTGCCGCCCATGCCCACACACATCACACCGGCCTTGAACCAGCCCTCCAGGTTCTCCCTGTCAGGCTTTACGCCACCGGTCACCATCACCTTGCTCCAAGGCATAGGGGCAAGGAGTGATTTTACGAAGGCCGGTCCCAGCACGTCGCCGGGGAAAAGCTTGCATACCTCGCAGCCCGCCTGCTGGGCGTTCCAGACCTCTGTCACAGTCCCGCAGCCGGGCATATAGGGCACGCCCTTCCCGTTGCAGAAGGCGGCTACATCCGGGTTGAAGCAAGGACTGACTATGAATTCAGCGCCGTTGTCCAGGAAGAATTCCGCGGCGGCGCAGTCCATCACGGTGCCGGCGCCTAGGATCATTTCCGGGAGGTTGGCCGGGACGTATTGGGCAAGCGCCTTGAAAACCTCCTTGGCGCCAGGGCCCCTGTCCGCGAATTCAAACAGGCGCACGCCTCCGTCAAAGCAGGCCTTGAGCACAGCCTTTGCGGTTTCAGCATCCGGGTGATAGAACACCGGAACCAGGCCCGTGCGGGCCATTGCGCTGAATATCTGATCTTTAGAGAACCTTCCCATGGCTTATCTGTTTACCCTTCCGGAGCCGTCGCCTGCCATGAGCGCCTCCACTTCCTTCACGCTCACGCGGTTGTAGTCTCCCCAGATTGTGTGTTTGAGGCACGATGCCGCGGCGGCGAATTCCAGCGCCTTGGCATCGTCTTTATAAGTGAGGAGGCCATAAATGAGGCCGCCCATGAAGGAGTCGCCGGCGCCCACGCGGTCCACGATGTGGGTGATGTCATACCGCCTGCTGCTCAGGAGCTCCTTCCCGTTGTAAAGCACTCCGCCCCAGGTGTTGTGGCTGGCGTTGATGCTGCCCCTGAGGGTGATGGCCACCTTCTTTGCGGCGGGGAAGCGCTTGCAGAGCATACTGCATACTTCCAGATACTTCTGCTGGTCCACCTGGCCGGATGTCACGTCCACACCCTTCGCCTTTATCCCGAAGACTTTGTCCGCGTCTTCCTCGTTGCCCAGGATAAGGTCGCAATTCTCCACAAGGGCCGGCATCACCTCCGCGGCGGTCTTGCCGTATTTCCAGAGGTTCTTGCGGTAGTTGAGGTCGCAGGAAACGGTAAGCCCCGCTTCCTTGGCGGCCTTGACGGCTTCCAGGCACGCGTCCGCGGCTCCCTGGCTTATGGCCGGGGTGATCCCCGTCCAGTGGAACCAGTCCGCCCCGCGGAACACCTCCTTCCAGTCTATCATTCCCGGCCCTATCTCCGATATGGCGGAATGGGCGCGGTCATAGATGACCTTGCTTGGGCGCGAAACCGCTCCCGTCTCCAGGAAGTAGACGCCCAGCCGCTCGCCGCCGCGTGCGCAATGGCGTGTATCCACGCCCATTGCCCTGAGCGACGCCTCGCAGGCCCGGGCTATGTCATTGTCCGGGAAGCGTGTCACGAACTCGGATTTCAAACCATAGTTGGCAAGGGATACGGCCACGTTGGCCTCGCCTCCGCCAAAGCTCACGTCAAACTGCCCGGCCTGGCCAAAGCGCAGGTTCTGCGGCGTTGACAGCCGGAGCATGATCTCTCCAAATGTTACAATCTTGGGCATCAGAAAATGTTTTTCTTGAATCTTGCGGTCCAGTCTTCCAGCTGCGGGCCGTCAGGGCCTTGAGTCACACGGTAGAAGCGCTGGTTGGTGGTGGGGGAGTCCAGCGGGCCGTACTCGTCGACGTACGGGCCCACCTTCACAAAGTCAAGGGCGTCCAGGACGGGCCTGGCGTTCTGGAGGTCACGTCCGGAATACCAGCAGGTCTTGAGTCCCGGGTAGTCCTTCTTGAGGCCCAGCGCCAGTTCCCTGACCTTAAGCGGTTCCGCGTCGCCTCCCATGAAGGAAACGCAGGAAATGCCGGGGTTCCTTTTAACAAGCATAGCGAGGGACTCGTTGTCGAGAACCTCGCCTATGTCCTGTGCAAGATAGCTGGAATGGCATCCCGGGCACTTTACCGGACAGTTGCTTATGTTGATTGCCAGGGTGACTTCGTCCGGTACTTCCCGGAAGACCACCATGGTCTCTACATATTTCATTTGACCTCCTTGGCGTAATACCTGTGTTTGGCCTCGATGTGCCTGTAGTGGTCAAAGTCGTCCACGGGGCGGAGGAATCCGATAACCCTGGTCCACTGACGCATTGGAGCGCCGCACTTGGGGCAGACATCGAGAGGCTGCTTGACAATGTAGTGGCAGTTGCTGTCCGTACATTCGCTGTTGGGAATGTTGAAGGTGAAGTAGGATGTACCCTGGGCGATCGCAAAGTCGATGAGCTTGAGGTACTGGAACTTGGTGAGGTGCTCCGCAAGGTTGCAGTGCAGGCCCACGCCGCCGTCCAGCAACTCGGTGAACTCGCGGCCGTGCAGGCGGAACTTGTCCAGCACGGAGGTCTCCGGATCGTCCGCAAGGTAGAAGTAGGAGTTGTAGAGCACCCTGTTGTCAGGAACCCAGTATCCTTCCTCCTTGTCCCAGTTGTAGTTCTTGGAACTGAGGCCTTCGGCAGGTACGAATTCCTGGTTGAACTGGAAGCGCTTGGTTGAATGCGCCCTGTTCTGCTCGCTGATGGTGCCGGTGATGAGGCGGCAGAACTCCATGTACGGCTTGTTGTAGTTGCAGGTGAGCCCGATGAACTCGGCGGCCTCGTTGATACCGTTCTCTCCAATTGTGCTGTACAGCTTGTTCATCTTGATGTAGTTGGCCTTGGATGCGTTGAGCATTCCGGCTTTCTCCGTGTCGTACAGCAGGGTCTTGTAGGCGGTGTGGTACTTGTAGACCCTTTCAAGGATGTCTACCAGATACTGCTTGAAGTCTCCGGACAGTTCATTGAAGTGCTCCTTGACGTACTCGCGGTCCATCTCGCGGTCCTTTGCCCAGTTCTGGATTATGCGGTTGAGGTTCAGGGTGATCACGTTGGCGCTTCCGGTCTGCACGCCGGTGAGGCCGTTGGTGAAGGTGAACACGTTCTCCTGGATCTCGTTGCGGAGGCGGCAGCAGGAGGCCAGTCCGTTGGGGTTGTCGGAAATGTAGGTGAAGAAGGAGTGGCCCTCAGCATACATCTGTGCGGTGAAGTCCTTGTACTCCTTGTCAATGATGTCATTTCCGTTGGAAAGGAGGGCCATCGTCTCTACCGGGAAGGTGAGGAGGGTCTTGGTCCTTTCCTGGTTGAACCAGCGCATGAAGTCTTTCTGGAGGTAACTTACGCGCTCCCAGGACGGCTTTGTCCCGTCAGGGAAGTAGAAGTCGTCAAAGAGGGCGTGCCAGTAGTTGCTGTCGTAGTAGCTGATGTTGGTGAACGGGGACTGGTAGCTGCGGTTTCCGGCGGGCTGGTTGATTCCGTACACTATCTGCTGGAAGGACTGGTGGATGGTGTCTCCGATGGTGCGCTTTGGATACAGGGAGGCCAGCTCGTCAATCTTGTTGATGTAGTCCTCTCCGAAGTCCTTCACGCAGTAATAGTCGAACACGTTGAAGAACTCACCGAAGGCGACGGCTCCCTTGCACTGGGCGGAGAGCAGGAAGGCCAGGTTGCAGAACTGGCCGCAGAAGCTGCTCAGGTTCTTTGGAGCCGTGGCGCCCAGGCCGTCCATACCGTGGGTTCCTTCCTGTACCAGAGGGTACAGGGACACGGCCTCGCAGTAGTTCTTCACCGCAGGGGAGGAGGCTTCGTCGTGGACGTATATGATATGGCTGAGCAAATCCTTCTCATACTGGTCAGCAACCTCGGGGAAGAGTTCCTTGAGCTTCTTCTTCATACGGTAGCGCTGGATCTGGCGGTTGAGGGTCTTGTATACCTCTCCGTCAAGGTTGGCCACGTTCTTGATGGCCACGTTGGCGTTGGCGTCAGTCTCGGAAGAAGTGGCGGCGTTGGCGTCGGACTTGGCATAGGTGTCCATGTAGTCCACCCTTTCCTTTATGAAACGTAAATCTTTGTGCTTCTCGCGATAGAGGATGTACGCCTTGGCAACGGTGTAGTACTTCTCGTACATCAGCTGGGTCTCCACAATGTCCTGGAGCTTTTCAACCTTGAAGGTGTAGTCGTCATCGAACATGTCGATGAAGTGCTTGAGGCCTTCTATGAAGCTGATCGGAGTCTTTTCATAACCGCACGCCTTGAAAGCGGATTCTACTGCTACTTCTATCTTAGAGAAATCAAATGGCTGGATTTCGCCGTTTCTTTTGATTACGTTCATATGTGGTTTAAGTTTGTTTTTTACTAATTTTTATGAGATGGATTTACGGTCAAAGTTAGTACAAGTTTCCCGATTAAGAAGTAAAATTTTATAAACAATTTTTTTGGGGTTTTTAACAAAATCGTTGTACTTTTGAGCATTCTTTTGGAAACACTTATTTTATGAAGAATATAAAGTTTTTTGCTCTGTCAATTATGCTCCTGGGAGCCGTAAGCTGCGGTCCCAACATTGAAAGGGGACTTGTCCTCCATTCAGATTTCGAACGTGACGCCAGGGACCTGGGACCCAACCATTATGACGGTTTCTTCCGCAACGGGGCGGAGATCAGCGACGACTGCGTAGTGGGAGAGTCTTCCGTATATCTCAATGGAGAAGGCGGCTACGTAGAGTACCCTGAGGGCAAGGTATATTTTGACGGAGACTACTCCGTGAGCATCTGGGTCAAGTGGGAAGAGTGCAGGCTTGCCTCAAGGATACTTGATTTCAACCAGGTGATGCCCCAGGCCGGTGACGCCTTATCCTGGTTCATAGGACTTCCGGAAGAAGGAACCAGGAACAATCTCTGGCTCACCCAGTGGACAACCGCTGACGGAGTCCCTGTCCAGAGCGTTCACGATATTTCCGCAGTGCCTTCCGAGGCATACCTTGGATACAATGTAACCCCGGGCCAGTGGGACCATTACGTTTTAGTATACAGTTCTTCCGCCAAGAATCCTCTGGGCAACCAGCAGAACGAGAAAGGCCAGAAACTCCCTTATCGCGGAAAGGTGACCCTTTATGTGAACGGGGAGAAGGTTGGGGAGAACTACCACTGCTTCAAGCCTCAGCCGGTGCCCACCGTGGCCAACTGGCTTGGACGCAGCCGCTATCAGTCAGACCCGCGCTTCTGCGGCAAGATGGATGATTTCAGGATCTATGACCGCAAGTTGTCAGAGAAGGAAATCTTAGCCCTGTACGACCTGGGAGCGGACTAGAAGGATAAATACTTAATACAATGAAAATAGCGAGATTCCTTTTACTTGCCGTCCTTTGTCTTGGGACGGCAAGTTGCAGTGTTAATCTGAAGAAAGGGCTTGTAGTCCATTCCGGCTTCGAGAAAGATGCCCGGGATGAAGGCCGCAACCATTATGACGGCAAACTGCTGGGCGGTGCCGTTATCAGCGATGACAGTGCGGTAGGTGAATCCTCAGTATATCTTGACGGCCAGGGAGCCTATGTGGAATTCCCGGCGGGCAAGGTGTATTTTGAGGGAGACTATTCCATAAGCATCTGGGTGAAATGGGAAGAATGTCACCTTTGGGACAGGATACTTGATTTCAACCAGGATGAACCAATGTCAGGGAATGCCGTCACATGGCTCATAGGACGCCCGGCGCAGGGTACGGAGAATAACCTTTGGTTCGACCAGTGGGTAATGTACAATGACATCGCGGTGGAAAGCATCCTGAGCCAGAGGAATGTCCCGGCCGACGCATACCTTGGATACAACGTCAAACTGGGCCGGTGGGACCATTACGTGCTGGTTTACGATTCCAGTGCGGAGAATCCTAACGGCGTACAGCAGAATACAAAGGGAGAGGACGTCCCTTATGAGGGCAAGGTAACCCTTTATGTCAACGGACAGGCCGCAGGGGAGAACACCCATTGTGTAAAGCCTCAGGATATACCTACAATGGCCAACTGGCTTGGACGCAGCCGTTTTGCCGCGGACCCCTTCTTCAAGGGCTGGATGGATGATTTCAGGATCTATGACCGCATCCTTTCCCCCAAGGAGGTTTCCGCCCTTTATGCCCTTGGCTCCAGATAGACTGACATAACACTGAACTGATAATATGAAAAAGACATTATTATTCTTCTCGGCATTGGCTCTGTGCGCGTGCACTTCCAATCTGCCAAAGGTTCCGGAGGGGACGGCTCCCTTAGAGTACCAGAACGTGGTTGTCCATGACCCTTCCATAATGGATACCACTGAGGGCATGTACTACATCACCGGCTCCCATATGGCCGGCGCAAGGTCCGCGGACCTCATCAACTGGGAACAGCTTTCCACAAGCGTCCAGCAGCAAAGCTGGTTCCAGGACATCCAAACCGAACTTGGAGACGTGATGGCTTGGGGCCATACCCGCACCTTCTGGGCGGGATGCCTCATACAGCTGAAGAGCGGCCCCAACGCGGGCAAATACATGATGAACTACTGCGTATGCCAGGGCAGCTGCCCGCAGGGCGCCATAGGATACGCCCTTGCGGACAAGCCGGAAGGCCCATACCATGACATGGGCGTCCTGCTCTACTCCTTCGGCTCCAGGAACACTGAAGACATCTACGATGCCGAAACCCTTGCCACCCTCCGCTCCGGAGAGTCCGGCAACGTTGAGGCATACGCCGATATCACCGCCCCTGACGGCAGCGTTGTGCGCTACAACTCCAACTTCATGCCCAACGCCATAGACCCCTGCACTTTCTATGACGCGGACGGCACCCTGTGGCTGCTCTACGGCTCCTATTCCGGAGGAATCTTCATCCTTAGGCTCAATCCTGACGGAACCATTGACAGGACCTACAGCCAGGACTATTACGGCAAGAAACTCATGGGCAGTTACCATACCCCCATCGAGGGTCCTTTCATGCTGTACAGCCCGGAAACGAAGTACTATTATATGTTCGTCTCCTACGGAGGCCTCAATGCCAACGGCGGCTACAATATCCGCGTTTCCCGCAGCAAGAATCCTGACGGCCCGTTCGAGGATCCTGCAGGCTACCCCATGATAGAATGCATGGGAAAGGCCGGCCAGACAATGAACCGCCAGAACCCCCTCATAGAGAAGTACGGCCTCAAGCTGATGGGCAACTTCCAGTTCATGCCTTACGGAAACGAGCAGGAGCCTTCAGAGGGTTATATGTCCCCGGGACACAATTCCGCATATTACGATGCCTCCACCGGAAGGTATTTCCTCCTGTTCCATACCCGTTTCAAAGGCACCGGAGACCGCTATCAGGTGCGGGTACACCAGATGTTCATGAACGAGGACGGCTGGCCCGTAACCACCCCTCACCGCTATTCCGGCGTTATTGAGGGCGTCAAGTATTCCAAGAAGGACCTTGAGGGCGCCTACAAGTTCGTGAACCACGGCACAAAGACCACCGGAGTCCTTACGGAATCTTCCATCATCAACCTGAACGCGGACGGAACCGTTTCCGGAGCGGCTTCAGGTACCTGGAACTGGAACAAGGCCGGCGGAAAGAACTATGCTGAATTCCATATTGACGGCAAGACCTACAAGGGAGTGTTCAATTATCAGTACGATCCAGCGGCCAATGTGAACCGCTTCACCTTCACGGCCTGCGGAATGTCCAACGAAACAATCTGGGGCAGCAAAGCAGAATAAAGGGAGGACCCGTAAGGGTTCTCCTTTTTTTCTTATCTTTGCTGGCCTATGGTATCCACCAAAGACATACTTCTTGGAAAACTGCGCAGTGGGGAACCGCTGCGCGGGGCGGATTTGTTCAGGCTCATAATGCTGATGTCCCTGCCCGCCATCCTGGCGCAGCTTTCCATGTGCCTGATGAGCTACATAGACGCCGCCATGGTGGGGCGCCTTGGGAGCGCCCAGGCGGCGGCGGTGGGGCTCATGTCATCGTCCACATGGCTGTTCGGCAGTTTCTGCTATGGCAACAGTTCGGGCTTCACGGTGCAGATAGCGCACCGCTGCGGAGCGGGGGATTATGACGGGGCAAAACGCATCTTCAGGGAAGGGTTGTTCACGGTGCTGGGCATAAGCGTGCTCATTGCGCTGATAGCGATGGCCATAAGCGGAAGCCTTCCGCACTGGCTGCGCGGAGGCCCGGATATCATAGACGACGCCAGGGCGTATTTCCGCATCTACACCTTGTTCCTGCCGGTGTTCCAGCTTGCCGTCTATTGCGAATCGGCGCTTATCGCCAGCGGCAACATGAAGGTGCCAAGTTATACCAGCGTGGTAATGTGCGTGCTGGACGTGGTGTTCAATTACTTCTTCATCTTCAAATTGGGGAAGGGAGTGGCCGGAGCCGCCCTTGGAACCGGGCTTGCTGAGGTCTGCGCCGGAGGATACCTGCTCTACTACGCCTGCCTGCGCAGCAGCGAACTCAGGCAGGACCTGCGAAGGGAGAAGACGGAGGAGGACAGGAAGGAAATCTTCAGCCAGGCCTTTGGGATAACCTGGCCTCTGTGGATACAGAACCTGGTGAGCCGCGGCGCGTACGTGGCGGCCACGTTCATCATAGCCCCGCTGGGCACGATAGCCATCGCGGCGAACTCGTTCGCGATCATTGCCGAAGGCTTCTGCTACCTGCCGGGCTTCGGCGTGCAGGATGCCGCCACCTCGCTGGTGGGGCAGAGCCTGGGGGCGGGGCGGAAGGAGCTGGCGCGCCGCATCAGCTGGATATCCATCGCCTGCGGCGCAGGGATGATGACGCTGCTGGCGGTGCTCATGTACGCCTTCGCCCCGCAGATAATGGCCCTGCTGAGCCAGGATCCGGAGGTAATAGCGCTGGGAGCCAGGTGCCTGAGGATAGAGGCCTGGGCGGAACTGCTCTTCGGCGTAAGCATAGTGGGATACGGCTGCTGCGTGGGCGCGGGGGACACCCTGGTGCCTTCGGTAATCAATTTCATGAGCATGTGGATCATCCGGCTGGGGTTGGCGCTGATGCTGATCCCGCGCTTCGGCCTTGCCGGGTATTGGATTGGAATGGCCACGGAGCTTTGTGTCAAGGGAATCATTTTCGCAATAAGGATAAGCGGGACACGCTGGATGCGTACTAAGCTTACAGCAAAAACAGTATAGCAATGGATAGAATTTCAGATCTGGTCTTGGGCGGGGAGCGCCCGTTGTATGCGAGTCACAATCTAATCATTGAGAATGTGACCATTGAGGATGGGGAGTCCGCCATCAAGGAGTGCGGCAACCTGGAGGTTACGGGCTGCCGTTTCCAGGGGAAATATCCCCTCTGGTGCTGCTCGGACACCATAGTGAAGGACTGCCATTTCACAGAAGGCGCCCGCGCCGCCATATGGTACTCCCGGGACATGGACATGTCCGGGTGCAAGGTGATCGCCCCCAAGATGTTCCGCGAGATGGACCGCTTGAAACTGAAGGGATGCTATTTCACGGATGCGGAGGAGACCCTGTGGGACTGCCGCGGCGTGGACCTGGAAGACTGCCGTTTTGAGAACGCCACCTACATATTCATGCGCTGCAGCGACGTGACCGCCCGCAGGATATATATTGAGGGCCGATATGCTTTCCAGTATGCCCGCAACGTGGAAATCCATGACTCCGTCCTGGACACCAAGGACTCCCTGTGGGAGGCGGAAAACGTCACGATCTATGATTCGACCATCTCCGGGGAATACATCGGATGGTACTCCAGGAACCTGCACCTGGTGCGGTGCCGTCTTGCGGGGACCCAGCCCCTCTGCTACGCCACGGGGCTCGTCCTGGAAGACTGCACCATGGACGCGGATGCGGACCTCGCCTTCGAATACAGCGACGTCCACGCCACCATCAGGGGCAACGTGACGTCAATAAAGAATCCGCGCAGCGGTCATATCCACGCAGATTCCTGTTCCCAGGTAATTCTGGATTCAAATATCAAGGCGCCGGGCGACTGCGTTATCGACTTAGATAGGCGCTGAGCCCCGCAAATACCCTGTCCAGGCCCTCCTTGAGGGTGGCCCTGGGGCATGCCACGTTTATGCGGACGAACCTGTCGTCCCCATACATTGCCCCGGAATTGATCCAGACCTTGTAATTGTCAATCAGATAGTCCTGCAGTTCCTTTGTGTCCGGCATCAGGGCGCTGAAGTCAGCCCAGGCAAGGTATGTGGCCTCCAGGTCACATACGTGGACCTGCGGGAACTCCTTGGCAAAGCGCTCCTTCATATACAGGTAGTTCTGGTGTACGTAGGCGTTCATCTGGTCAAGCCAGTTCTCTCCCTCTTCCGTAAAGGCGCCCTGCAGGGCGGCCTCGCCAATCTGGTTCATGTCCGTATATACCCACCAGTCCATAACCTTTTCAATCTTTTTCAGGAGTTCAGGGTTTGCGGTCACGATGTTGGCCACCTGGAGTCCGGCAATGTTGAAACATTTGGTGGGGGAGATCAGGGACACGCAGTTCTGCCGGAATTCTTCCTTGATGGATGCGAACGGCGTGTAGGCGGAACCGGGAGGAACAATGTCGCAGTGGATTTCGTCAGAAATCACGGTGACGCCGTTTTTGATGCAGATGTCTCCTAACCTTTCCAGTTCCCCGCGGGTCCATAGCCTTCCGGAAGGGTTGTGGGGGTTGCACAGAAGGAAGACCTTGGCCTCCTGGCATCTGCGTTCGAAGTCTTCAAAGTCAAAGCAGTATTTCCCGTCCCTGTAGCAGAGCTTGTTTTGGACAAGGATCCGGTCGCAGTCCTTTATGCAGTGGAAGAAGGCGTTGTAGGCCGGGGTGTTCATGATAATGCCGTCACCCGGCCCTGAGAGGGCGGTGAGGCAGATGGATGTCCCGGGGACCAATCCTCCAACAGGGAGGATCCACTCCTTCCGGATGGTCCACCCGTGCCTGCGCCCCCACCAGTTTATCACGGAATTGTAATAACTGTCAGGGGTGCGGGTATAGCCGAAGATACCGTGGTCCACCTTCTTCTGGATGGCCTCAAGGATGCACGGGGCGGACCTGAAGTCCATGTCGGCCACCCACAGGGGCAGCACGCCGGGTTTATAGTCCCACTTGAAGGAAGAGGTGTTCTCCCGCGGGATTACGGTATCAAAGTCGTATATTCTCTTTGCCATCCGGGTTATTCGAATATCTCGCAGTTCTCCTGCAGCAGGTCTACCAGGTGATAGGCGAACTGGCGTATGGCCTTGGTGTCCCTGTCCTTGGGATCCTGGCTTCTCCAGTACAGTATCTTGGCCGAAAGGAGTTCGTGCATAGGAACCATCTGGGCGGCCTCAAGGATGTTGACGGCCCATTCCGCGGCCTCGAGGATGTCGTCCGTGGAGGCGCTGGTTGTCTTGAAAACTTCCTTGTTCTCGTGGAAAGATTCCTTGATCAGGCGGATGGCCTCATCGGCATAGCCCTCGCGGTTGGGGTTCTCCCTAACCATTGTGTTGAGGTCCCTGTTGCGGTAGAAGCCCAGGCAGGCGGCTATGATGGAAGGGTCGCGCACTGTGCCGTCCTTGTAGAAGAGGCCGTGGATCTCGCCCCAGCCGGGGTAGTTGATCATAAGTTCGTACAGATACCATCCGGCGTTGTATTCCTCTGCAATCTGGAGGGCAACGTCGTACGGGTTGGAGCGGCCTATGCAGCCCATCTCGCTGTTTATCATCTGCTTGCCCCACTTCTCCGCCTGTGCCTTAGCGATGTCATAGTTGTAGCGGATGATGGCGCGGGTCTCGCGGTAGTCGTGGAAGGAAATCACGTCCTGAAGGTCCGGGGAGGCCCTTTCTATGAACTTGGGATAGGTTACGCCAACAGTGATGTCATCGTCCGGGGCCACTTCCTTGCAGAGCAGGCAGGCCTTGCGCACGAAGCGGAAGATTTCGTCCGCGCGTGCTTCGGCCGTTGCCTCGTCCGGGGCGTGCTTGTAATAGTCGTTGCAGGTGGGCTCGTTCATGATGTCCCAGCACAGGAGGCCGGGAGTGCCTTTGACGGCGCCCACGACGGCCCTGATATACTTTTCAGCGGCAGGCCAGTTCTCTTCCTTGATCAAGTCAGGGTTGAGGCCGTTGCCGTTGAAGAGGATGGGCATTACCGTATAGCCCATGCTGTTGCAAATTGCGATGTAGTTCTTGAGTGTCTTGATGAAGCCTTCAGGGTTCCTTTCCCACTGAGAAGGACCCATCCAGATGCGGGTGCTGTTGAGGCCTATGCGCTGGCCGTAGCCAAGCTGCTGGCGTACGGTGGCTTCGTCTCCGCGCCATCCGTTGTAGCATACTCCATGGATTTTAGTGTAGTCCGGTTTTGTTTTCTTGGCAGGCTCGTTAGCCCAGGCGCTGACGGCAAGAAGAATTGCCAGTGCGGCAAGAAAGAATTTTTTCATATAGTTATTAATTAGTGGTTATTGAATTCGTTTTAACAAATATACTCAAAATGAATTCATTTTTCTTGTTTCCGGGGGA
The DNA here is from genome assembly GCA_017619675.1 of Bacteroidales bacterium. GTDB lineage: Bacteria > Bacteroidota > Bacteroidia > Bacteroidales > UBA932 > Cryptobacteroides. The sequence goes on from JAFZRX010000016.1 coordinate 22,791, forward strand.
GTTTCGCCACTTAATGGAACCATTACGCCACAATTAGCTTTTTTTGATAGACCGGCAATTTGCGGCGTGCCATCTTTGGCAAAAAAGATATGCTGGTAAACGTGAATTGCGCCAAGTGCGTTGGAATAGAGGCCGTAAAGGTGACCGTAGAGGTTGATATACAGGGAGGGATAGGGATACACCTGGTGGGATTGGCGGACACTGCCGTAAAAGAGAGTTTGCTTCGTACCGTGACCGCCCTGCAGGCGCTGGATTTCCATATCCCGGGAAAGAAGATTGTGATAAACCTGGCTCCGGCGGATGTCCACAAAAGCGGCAGCGGGTATGACCTGCCAATCGCCCTTGGGATAATCGCGGCGTCAGGGCAGCGGGACCTGAAGGGGATAGGGGACTACCTGATTATGGGAGAACTGGGGCTGGACGGCAGCGTCAGGGATATTCCGGGGGCGCTGCCATACGCCCAGATGGCCCTGGAAAGGGGCCTGAAGGGCTGTATACTGCCAGCGCGGAGCGCCCTGGAGGCATCGGAGTTGAAAGAGTTCAACATCTATGGAGTAGAGTCCATCCTGGAAGCGGCGGAAATCCTGGAGGCGCCGGAAGATGCGGCGCGGTATCTGATATGGAACACGCCGATATACGGGCAGGTAAGCAGGCAGAGACCGGCGGCGGGCGCAGCGGCGGAATGCTTTGACTTTGCGGACATAGTGGGGCAGGACGGCGCAAAGCGCGGCCTGGAGATAGCCGCCGCTGGCTCACACAATATAATCCTCATGGGTCCGCCGGGCTCCGGCAAGAGTTCCCTGGCCAAGGCCCTTCCGGGAATACTGCCCCCAATGACCAGGGATGAATCCATGGTTACAAGCAAGCTGTACTCGATTGCCGGAAAGGGCAACCTCCTGAACGGACTGATGACGCGCAGGCCCTTCCGCGCGCCGCATTACAGCGCGTCCATCGCAGCCATAATAGGCGGCGGCAACCTGGACAACATAATGCCCGGGGAGATAAGCCTGGCGCAGAACGGAGTCCTATTCCTGGACGAATTCGCACAGATGCCAAAAAGCGTGATGGAGGCCCTCAGGGGGCCGCTGGAGGACCGCAAGGTGGTGATCTCGCGCCTGCGCTCAAAGGTGGAGTACCCGGCCTCCTTCATGCTCGTGGCAGCGTCCAATCCCTGTCCCTGCGGTTACTACGGGGACGGCGAAAGGTGTACCTGCACCCCAACCCAGAGGATCGGTTACCTTTCGCGCCTGTCGGGCCCCATAATGGACAGGATCGACCTGCAGATAGCCTTGAGGGGAGTGCCGCCGGAAAAGATAGCGCAGCGCGCGTCGCGCCCTGAGAGCAGCGCCTCTGTCGCTGCCAGGGTGCTCGCCGCGCGCGAGCTCCAGCGCCGGCGCTTCCTCTCCGACAACATCTTCACCAACGCTGAGATGACCAACAAGCACATAGAGAAATACTGCCCCCTTGACGCCCAGTGTACGTCCACCATGACAGCCCTAATGAAGAACATGGCCCTTTCAATGAGGGCGTATTTCCGCATAATAAAAGTGGCAAGGACCATAGCGGATTTGGAAGGGGCTCAGGACATCAGGCCCGCACATCTTGCGGAAGCCGCGTCGTACCGCTTCCTGGACAAGCAGAAAATGTTCTAAATGTTTGCCGGAATCCCCCGGAAAGTGTATGTTTGCGTCCGGAATGGAACACAGCATACAAATAGCGTCGCTTTCAGACATAGACAGGGCCGCCAGGGAATTCCTGGAGGAGACTTCCGGGTATCCCGTCATAGCCTTCTACGCCCCCATGGGCGCTGGCAAGACCACCTTCACCACGGCAATCTGCCGTGTACTGGGAGTAAGGGAAGACGCTGTCAGTTCCCCTTCATTCTCCATTGTGAACGAATACCGCACGGCTAGTGGAGACCCGCTCTATCATTTTGATTTCTACCGCATTACCAAGCCGGAGGAGGCCCTGGACATTGGCCTGTACGACTACCTTGACAGTGGCTGTACCTGCATAATAGAGTGGCCGGAAAACATAGAGGATCTCCTGCCGGAGGAGACCCTCAGGGTAAGCATCACGGTAAATCCGGACGAATCCCGGACCGTTCACTGGGAAACGGAATAGACTCCGCTTATAAATCCGTTTATATCCACTTCCTCAATCTTCCCGTTCCTCCAGACGGCGGGCTTGCGGCCGTTTTCCAACGGATTCAAAGCCATTGTCAGAGTCTCGCCGTCCCAAATACCGGGACTCAGGGCAAAACTGTAATACCTGCCCTCCAGCCATACATAACCACCCTCCTGGGAATAATAAAAGATGCGTCCTTCCGGAGAATAGCCCATATAGATCCGTGGCGATGAAAGTGAGAGTGGAACTGCCCGGGAGCCTTCAATCAGGTCTACGCTCCCTTTCCTGCCGCTGATTCCGCAGAACCCCTTGCTGGTGGAAATATGCCTGAGTACACCCACACAGAAGGGCTCTCCATTGAAATCATAGACCCTCCCGCTTTTCAGATATCTGTATCCGCTCCTGGAAAGGTCATAGGTCATTGCCTTCCATCTCATAGCTGCGTTCAAACCTGCATCGTCCTGATAGAAATAGCAGCCCTCGCCGTCCATGATCCGCATATCTATGATCACCCCTTCCGGGGGAGATATCTGCGACTGGGTGGTCCCCCTGACCAGATACCACTCCTTGTCCAGGCGGAAACAGAAGGCCGGATCCCCGTACATAGATGCCAGGGCTCCGCTTTCCAGAAGAGAATGCTCCCTGAGGCTGCCATGGACTGCGCCCCTGCTGCGGAACAGCAGGGTGTCCGCCCCATGGCGCAGGATGAACCCGTTCCCGTTCCTGTTCTGCCACAGGGTATATTCCATGCCGTCTCCGGGCAGGAGGCCGGCCAGGACTTCCTCCCCGGCAATCCTGAGTATCTCCTCTCCGTCCCGGGCAAGTACCGTCCGCCCTCCGCTGCGGCATTGGGTGTAAAGATGTCCGTTCAGATAATAGTGCATGTCAGCGTCCGCGCAGGCGAGTTCCCCGGTGGGAACTTCCAGGACGCATATCCCGTTCCTGTACAGCCTTACAGTGGCGGGGACGCCGCCATACAGGGAATCCCGCCTCCAGTCATACCCTTCAGGGAATGAGACGGCGGTAAAACAGTACTCCTGTCCGGAGACGTTCTCCGGATCCAGGTTCAGAAGGCGCGGGGCCTTGACGGTCTTTGAAACACGGGACTGCCGGCAGATGCCGGGCGTGGAGTCAAAAAAAAGAGGTTCGCATGCTGCAACCAATAGCACAAGAACCCCCAGAAAGGTAGGAGTTTTCATATTGTTTAAGTTAGGTTATGCGTCTGCAGGCGGTTCCTAGAGGTCAAACCTCAAACCTGCCTCGAATCCGAACGTGAAAGGTTTCTTTGTCCGGATGCTCTTTGGTTGGTTGCAATCAAAGAAATAGCGGGCCGATGGATCCAGATACAGGCCGACATGGTCTGCCAGCCTGAACTGGACACCGAGACCCAGACCTGCACTCCACTGCAGGTCTTTAACTTTTGTGGAATAGTTCACCGGACCGGACTCGCCTTTGATGACGTACTTGTTGGAAAGGGCCTTCTCCACAGCTCCGCCTCCAAAGACGTAGAACTGCAGGACGTCCGTGTCCAGAATATCATAGTATAGATTAAGAGGAACTCCAATGTATTGTATGGAATGCCTGATGTCTCCTGCCACCTTCTCATTGTGATGACGGGCGTATACGCCGTTGAAGGAACGTGTAAGCAGGGAGTAGGTCACTCCGGTACCGATTGAGAATCTGCGGGAAAGGTAGAACCTTGCTCCAAGACCGAAGCTGAGAGGGATTCCGTATACGGATTCCGTGTTCTCGCTTATTTCCGTGCCCGATGCGTCAACCGCCTTGGCTCCCATCACCAGAGAGTGGGAGAAAGGCATCTGGGAGGCGTCGTTTCCGCCCACGAGGCCGTTGATCTGCAGCTGCGTCCTGCGCTTTGCATATGACGGTTCCTCTATTGCGGCGAAAGGATTCTCCTTCATTTCTATGACGATGGGCTTGTCCTGGGCAGGGGTTTCCTGCGGTGCGGCCTGCTGCTGCGGCCTGGCCTCTTCAGGCTCCCGCGCCGGCTCCGATACGGGCTCCGCCGCTTCAGGGGCGGATACTTCAGGAGCGGGCTGCGCGGCCGGTGCGGCTGCAGGTGCCGGCGTTGGTCTTAGAAGCGGAACGGCTGGCTGTGCTGCGGAAGGTTCCGAAGGCTGTTCATAGGAGTCAGCCAGTAAAGAACTGCGTGAATCCTCTTGAGGAAGGATTTCTGCGATGAGATTTTGTTCTGTTTCATAGGTGTTTACAGCAGAAGGTTTATTGAGCAGGAAAACAGCTGCGGCCGCAGCGGCGGCAAGCGCCATGGCATAGCCGGCGCGGCGCCACCATACCGCAGGAGCCTTCTCCGGCTGCGGCAGGCGGGACTCGATGGCATCCCACATGCCGTCCGGCGCATCCTGACGGGCGTTTTCCATTATCGACCTGACATATTGGTCGAATTCTTTATCTGTCTTAATCTGCATTCTTAACCCTGTTTCTCTAAAATCTTTTTCTGCAATATTACGCGAGCCCTCTGCAGCTGGGACCTTGATGTGTTCTCAGATATCCCAAGTTCTTCCGCGATTTCCTTGTGGGAGTAACCTTCAATGACATACATGTTGAAGACCGTCCTGAACCCCGGGGGCAGTTCTCCGATCAGTTCCATGAGTTCCTTGTAACCGATATCCTGGATAGCCGAGGGCTCAGGGCTGCCTATGTCCCAGGCGCCGTCAAGATCGTCGCTTTCCTTCAGAACGTCATTTCTGCGGAGTTGCATAAGTGCAGTGTTAACAAAGATCTTACGAGCCCAGCCCTCAAAGGACCCTGTCCCCGAATAGCTGTCCAGCTTGGAAAATAAAGTGACAAATCCGTCTTGTAAGACGTCCTCTGCCTGCTCACGGTTGTTCATGTATCTGAGACACACCGAAAACATCTTTGGCGCCAGTTGCTCGTAGAGTTTTCTCTGGGCTTTCCGGTCTCCTTGGAGACAGGCCTTGATGAGACGGTCAGACGGATTGTCTTTATCCTTCCGAGTGTTAAGATGCAATTCTAAAGAGAAATGTTGCATAATCTCACTCAAGATTGACGTTATCTTGGCACTAAATTAGTTAAAAAAACTGTGAAATATGCTATTTTTGCAGGTGATGAAAAGAAGATTCCTTATCGCCATAATCATATGTGCCTTGTGCTCAGGGCCTCTGCTTCGTGCCCAGAACCTTCAGCCAAGGGTGGAGTACAATTTCATCGAGGCGGTATCCATGTACGACAACGGGGACTTCGAGGGCGCGCGCAAACTGCTCACCGCCCTTGTCAGGATATCCCCGCAGGATGACGCCATCAACTATTACCTGGGCCTCTGCAACTTCGCGCTCAGGGATGCCGAAGGCGCGGAAACCTATCTCTCCCGCGCCAGGCAGCTGGATCCGGACAATTACTGGTACAACGACCGCCTGGCGGCTCTTTATGCCGCAACAGGGCAGGTGGAGAAAGCCGTAGAGATATACGAGGACATGGTGCAGCGCTTCCCCAAGAAATCTGACCCATATTACGCCCTGGTGAACATGTACGCCAGCCTTGACCGTACGGACAAGATGACGGAGGTGCTGGAGCGCATCACGGAAAGGTCCGGGGAATCCCCCCAGATATACACAATGCAGGGCGACGCCAACATGGCCGCCTACGAGGACTCCGTAGCCATGGTCTACTACGACAAGGCCCTGGAACTGGATCCGGACTACGCCCCCGCGCTGCTGGGCAAGGCGGAAGGACTCCGCATGAGGCGCCGCTACGACGAGTACTTCCAGTACCTGTCAAAGTACATGGCATCCGACTATGTGATGCCGCAGGGCAAGACGGACTATCTCCAGACCCTCTACCACAACATGGACGGGCGCTTCTTCCAGAATTTCAAGCCCCAGTTGGACAGCCTTGCAACCACCGTCGCCACCATGCACCCGCAGGACAGCACCGTCCTGCTGTGCCTTGGCTCCTATTACTACAGTACCGGCAGGCCGGAGGAGGCCAGGGATTACCTGGTCCGCAACGTGGACCTCTATCCTGACAGTTATTCCGCCAGGGTTATGTACGTGCAGTTCCTCTCCTATACCGGAGCGCTGGAGGAGATGGCGGGGGAGTGCGAGAAAGCCTATGAGCAGTTCCCGTTCGAGCCCGCGTTCCTGGAGTACAAGATAATGGCTTACTACAACCTGCAGGACTATCAGGGTGCCATCAGGGAGGCGGAGCGCATGCTGAGCCTCTATCCCAATGATCCTGAGCGAAAACTGAGCGCCTATTCCACCCTGGGAGACATGTATTACAGGACTGGGGACCTCAAGAGCTGCTTCGACGTCTATGAAAAGGCCCTGAAGATAGACCCTGACAACGCCCTCGTGCTGAACAATTACGCATATTTCATGTGCCTCATGGGCAAGAACCTGTCAAAGGCGTACAAGATGAGCAAGAAGGCGGTTGACCTCGAGCCGGACAATTCCTCCTACCTGGACACCATAGGCTGGATCCTCCACCTGCGCGGCAAGGACGCTGACGCCAAGACATACTTCAAGAAAGCCATGATATACGGCGGAAAGGACAGTTACGAGTGCCTCCACCATTACGCCCAGGTACTGGAGAAACTGGGAGAGACTGAACTGAGCAAGTATTATTACGACCTGGCCGCCCAGAAACAGGCCGAAACAGAATAAAGTGAGAAGACTATTTCCCATATTTGCGACTGCCGCGCTGGTGCTCCTGGGCACCGGGGCTTTCGCCCAGACCCAGCAGCAGCTCAGTGAGCGCGAGCGTCTGGAAAAGGAAATAGCCATCCTGGACGACCAGCTCAAGGCGAACTCCACGCAGAGCGCCAACGCCCTCTCGCAGCTCTCCCTTGTGCAGAGCAAGATATCGGCGCGCCAGGCGCTGGTTAAGGAAAGCGACAGGGAAATCTCCACCATCAGTTCCAACATCACCTCCAAGCAGAAGCAGATTGACATCCAGCAGCAGAAACTGGATACCATGACCGTATACTACACCCGTCTGGTGAAGAACGCCTACAAGAACCGCGACTCCCGCATCTGGTACATGTACATCCTTGCCAGCGAGAACCTGGGCCAGGCTTCGCGCCGATACGGTTTCCTGCGCGACCTCTCCAACCAGATGAACATCCAGGCGGAGAAGATCAAGCAGACCAAGGCCGAACTGGAAACCCAGAAGGCTGAACTAGTGGAAATGCGCAGCGCCGCCCAGCGTCTCCGCAACCAGAGGGTCATAGAACTGGACAACCTGCGCAAGGAGGAGGCTCAGGCCAAGGACCTGTCAAACCGCCTGAGCCGCGAGCGCTCCCGCTACCAGCAGCAGCTCAACCAGAAGAAGAAGGAGGCCCAGGCCCTTGAGGCCGAAATCAAGAAAGCCATTGCCGCCGCGGTGAAGGGCACTTCCAAGACCCCGGCTGCACCCATAGACTACACGCTTGCGGAAGAGTTCGTCTCCAACCGGGGCAAACTGCCGTGGCCGGCAGAGGGCCCGGTGGTGGCCAGGTTCGGCAAGCAGTACCACGCCGTCTACAAGAACCTCCAGCTTCCTGACAACAACGGAGTCACCATAGCCGTGGCCCCCGACGCCCAGGTCAAGGCCGTCTTCAACGGCACCGTGAGCCAGATAGCCATCTTCCCGGGCTATCACCAGTGCATCCTGGTCCAGCACGGCAACTACTTCACCCTCTACACAAAGATGAAGACCGTGAACGTGAAAGCCGGAGACAAAGTAACCACCGGTCAGGTGCTTGGCACGGTGGATACAATAAACGGAGAAACAGTCTTCCATTTCGAGATTTGGAATGAAAAGACTGTTCCCCAGAATCCTGAGACCTGGCTCAGGCCAAGATAATCCTTATTCTGATACTACCCAGACAAGTACGTGATTGTCAAAGGTCATGTATGAGAGTTCGTACTCTTCCTCGTAGCCGTCCTTGCCTATGAAGGTTGCCTCGAGTTCGCCGTCGTCGCGCGGGCGGAACCGCTCGACCTCAATCTGCTCCGCAAAGTTCACGTGGTATTGTCCAAGCATCTTGTAGATGGCTTCCTTGGCGCACCAGTAGATGGCCAGCTGCTCGTTGCGGTCCGTGCCGTCGTCTTCAAGATCGTCGATCTCGTCCTCTGAGAGGGCCTTTTTCTCTACGGCGGAGAAATCCCTGGAGAGAGATTCTATGTCAATGCCAACTTCCTGGTTGTCGTTCAGGATCATTGCCACGTAGTTCTCCGTATGGGTAATGCTGATGTTCGTTACGCAGTTCTCGATGTAAGGCTTGCCGTTGTCGTGGTGGCTAAGGTAAACCTTCTCCTCGAACATTGCGTCCAGCAATGCCCTTACCGCATATTTCTGCTTGCGCAGCGATTCGTTCTTGATATAGGAAATCTCTTCCAGTTCGTCTGTAGGAACCGATGTGATCCTTGCCAGTTCCTCTTCTGTTTCAGTAATGTGCCAAACCCCCAAGCGCGATCGCGCGGGGTCATCAAGGTCTTTTGTTAGAAATAGTGCCATAAATAGTTTTATAACGCCACAAATATAGTCATTTTTCGGATTTCCAAAAAAATGAGGTTATTTGTTGCGCTTTTCTATGGTGAACCAGCCTTCGTCGTCCCAGACAAGGTTGCCTACGAAGAGCTTGGAGGCGCCGTTGTCAGCGATGGTGTATGCGTGGGCCACCAGGATGTCCTCTCCGTCATATGTGTATGCGGCGCAGTGGCCTATGGCTACGTAATCGTCAGAAGTGGAGGCGATCACGGTGCCGCCGCCACGGGTGAGGCTGACGCCGTCCTTGTCAAGGTAGGGGCCCTTCACGTCCTTGGAGCGGCCCACCACAATCTTATAGTCAGAATTGATTCCGCGGCAGCAGTAGTCGTAGGATACCAGCAGGTAGTACCAGTCGCCCTTCTTGAAGATGAAGGGGGCCTCCACTGCGCCGTCACCAGGGTCGTTGTCCTCCAGGAAGAAGGCGCGCTCCCTTGCGCACACCGTCCTCCACTCCTGCGGCTCCGCAACCGCGCTCATGTCCTTGGTGAGCTTCACAAGCTTCATTCCGCTCCAGAAGGAGCCGAAGTCCATCCACGGGTCTCCGTTCTCGTCAATGACCACGTTGGGGTCGATGGCGTTCCACATGTCACGGAAAGGAACGCTCTCCACCAGCATGCCGCGGTCAACCCACTTGTAGTCCGGACTGTTGCGGTCAAGCGTCTTGTTGGTGGCGTGGCCGATCACGGAAGTGTTCTTGGCGAATGCCGATACCGCATAGGTCAGGTGCCATTCTCCGTTATGGTAGATGATGTCCGGAGCCCAGTAGCTGCTGCCAAGGCCGTGCTCGCGGGGCCATGTGGGGAACTCGCCGCGGGCGAATACCTGTCCGTCATTCTCCCAGTTGACCAAGTCCTTTGACTTAATCACGCCGCCACCGGTGGTGAAAAGGTAGAACCAGTCGCCTTCTTTTGCCAGCACGGGGTCATGCGCGTTGGGGTTGGTGGTTACGGTTGGCGCTGCCGGGCGCTGCCCCTGGGGGGCTCCCTGAGGGGGATTTGCCGGCTGGGCCAGGGCCGATGCACATATGGAAAGGGCTGCCAGGATGATGATGGAATTGCGGAGTTTCATGGCTTTTATTGATTATGCGGTTAAAATCTTGTACAAGTTACAAAAAAATATTAACTGTCCAGCTTGAGGACAGCCATAAATGCAGATTGGGGTACCTGGACGGTTCCAATCTGGCGCATGCGCTTCTTGCCTTCCTTCTGCTTCTCAAGCAGCTTGCGCTTGCGGGTCACGTCGCCGCCGTAACACTTGGCGGTGACGTCCTTGCGCACCTGCTTGACCGTCTCGCGCGCGATAATCTTGGCGCCGATGGCGGCCTGGATGGGGATGTCGAACTGCTGGCGCGGGATCAGGTCCTTTAGTTTAACGCACATCTTGCGCCCGAAGTCGTAGGCGTTGTCCTCGTGGATGAGGGTGGAAAGGGCGTCGGCCGGCTCGCCGTTAAGCAGGATGTCCAGCTTGACGAGCTTGGCCGGGCGGAAGCCCGTCATGTGGTAGTCGAAGGAGGCGTAGCCCTTGGAGATGGACTTCAGTTTGTCATAGAAGTCGAAGACTATCTCCGAAAGGGGCATGTCGTAGTTCAGTTCCACGCGGTCCGCCGTGATGTAGTGCTGGCTCCTGAGGGTGCCCCTCTTGTCCAGGCACAGTTTCATTATGGGCCCGAAGAATTCCGTCTTGGAAATGATCTGGGCGCGGATATACGGCTCTTCGATATGGTCTATCAGGGTGGGGGCGGGCAGCCCGGAAGGGTTGTGCACGTCAATCACCTCCCCCTGGGTGGTGTATACCTTATATGAAACGTTGGGCACGGTGGTGATCACGTCCATGTCGAACTCCCTGAAAAGCCTCTCCTGGACTATTTCCAGGTGCAGGAGGCCCAGGAAGCCGCAGCGGAAGCCCGAACCCAGTGCCAGGGAACTCTCAGGCTCGTACACGAACGAAGCGTCGTTCAGCTGGAATTTCTCCAGTGTGGTGCGGAGTTCTTCGAACTTGTCCGCCTGCACCGGATACATTCCCGCGAACACCATGGGCTTCACCTCCTCGAATCCGGCGATGGCCTCAGAGCAGGGGTTGTCCACGTGGGTGATGGTGTCTCCCACCTTCACCTCCGTGGCGTTCTTTATGCCCGATATGATGTACCCCACGTCACCGCAGTCCACCTGTCCCGTGGGGATGAGCTTCATCTTGAGGACGCCCACCTCGTCCGCCACGTACTCCATCCCGGTATTGAAGAACTTCACGTTGTCTCCCTTGCGGATGGAGCCGTTCTTGATCTTGAAGTAGGCGATGATGCCGCGGAAGGAGTTGAACACGGAGTCGAAGATGAGGGCCTGCAGGGGAGCCTCCGGATCCCCCTGCGGGGCCGGAATCTTCTCCACGATGGCGTCCAGGATGGGGGCTACGCCTTCGCCCGTGCGGGCGGAGATCTTGAACACGTCCTCCGGATCGCAGCCTATGAGGTCGCAGATCTGGTCCGTGACCACGTCTATCTGGGCGGACTCCATGTCTATCTTGTTCAGGATGGGGATGATCTCCAGGTTATGGTCTATGGCCTGGTACAGGTTGGAGATTGTCTGCGCCTGGATGCCCTGGGAAGCGTCCACCACCAGGAGGGCGCCTTCGCAGGAGGCTATGGAGCGGGACACTTCGTACGAGAAGTCCACGTGGCCCGGAGTGTCTATCAGGTTCAATTTGTATGTCTCTCCCTTGTATGGGTAGAGCATCTGTATGGCGTGGCTCTTTATGGTGATGCCCTTTTCTTTCTCAAGGTCCATGTCGTCCAGCACTTGGTTCTCCATGTCCCTCTCGCTGAGGGTGCTGGTAAGTTCCAGGAGCCTGTCGGCAAGGGTGCTCTTGCCGTGGTCGATATGGGCTATAATGCAGAAATTGCGGATGTGCTTCATTCCTCAGCGAATTATATGCAAATATACGGTTAAATTTTGTTAACTTTGTAGACTAACGAAATTATACATAATAATATAAATATGGCAACAGTTATCGAATTACAGAAAATTGCTTCACAGGTACGCCGTGACATCGTCAGGATGGTGACGGCTTCCAAATCCGGCCACCCGGGCGGATCTCTCGGAAGCACGGACATCATGACCGTACTGTTCTTCAACGAGATGAAGCAAGACCCTAAGACCTGGACCCGCGACGCAAAGGGTCAGGATGCGTTTATCCTTTCCGCCGGCCACATGGCACCGGTTTATTATTCAGTACTGGCAAGGGCCGGTTACTTCCCCAAGGAAGAACTGGGCACCCTGCGCAAGTTCGGTTCCCGCCTCCAGGGACACCCCTCGGTGGAGCGCGGCCTTCCGGGCGTATTCCTGCCTTCAGGATCCCTGGGACAGGGTCTGGCAGCAGCGGCCGGCATCGCCCTTGGAAAGAAGCTTGACAAGGAAGACAACAACGTTTACGTGCTCTGCGGAGACGGAGAGAGCGAGGAAGGCGAGATCTGGGAGTCCGGAATGTTCGCCGTTCACCACAAGCTTGACAACCTCATCGCAATGACAGACGTCAACGGCCAGCAGATAGACGGCCCCACAAGTTCAGTTGCAGCAATCGCACCTCTGAACGAGAAGTGGAAGGCATTCGGCTGGAACGTGATCGAGGCCGAGGGCAACGACATCCAGGCAATCATCGACGCCTTTGCGATGGCAAAGGCCAACAAGGGTTCCGGCAAGCCCACAATGATCCTCTTCAAGACCGAGATGGGTCACGGAGTGGACTTCATGGCAGGCACCCACAAGTGGCACGGCAAGGCCCCGTCACCGGAGCAGTGCGCAGAGGCCATGAAACAGCTGGAAGAGACATTGGGAGATTTTTAATAAAGGAGAAGACTTATGAAAAAGTATATAGACAGTGGTAAAATAGATACCAGAAGCGGCTTCGGCGTTGGACTTTACGAGGCCGGAAAGGCAGACTCAAGGGTAGTGGCCCTCACTGCAGACCTTAAAGGCTCCCTCAAGATGGACCAGTTCGCAGCCGAGTTCCCCGAGCGTTTCATCCAGTGCGGAATCGCGGAGAGCAACATGGTTGGCGCAGCCGCCGGACTTGCCGTTACCGGCAAGATTCCTTTCGTTGGCTCTTTCGCTGAGTTCGTATCGGGCCGCGTATATGACCAGGTACGCCAGGAAGTGGGCTACGGCCACACAAACGTGAAGATCGCTTCCTCACACGCGGGAATCACCCTGGGAGAGGACGGAGCAACACACCAGACAATGGAGGACATCGCGCTCATGCGCGCAATCCCCGGAATGGTAGTCATCAATCCCTGCGACTTCAACCAGACCAAGCAGGCTACAATCGCCGCCGCAAAGTACTACGGACCGGTTTACCTGCGTTTCGGCCGTCCTTCATGGCCCAACTTCACTCCTGACGAGCCGTTCGAGATTGGAAAGGCCTACATCATGAACGAGGGTTCCGACGTTACTATCATCGCATGCGGACACCTTGTATGGGAATCCATCAAGGCAGCCGAGGCCCTGGAGGCCGAAGGCATCAGCGCGGAGGTGATCAACATCGCCACCATCAAACCTCTTGACGAGGCCGCCGTCCTGGCATCAGCTTTGAAGACAAAGGCTGTTGTGGTTGCCGAAGAGCACAACTCAGCCGGCGGAATCGGAGAACTGATCGCCGGTGTCCTCGCAAAGAGCGCCCCCACACCTATGGAGTTCCTCAACGGAGAGGACAAGTGGGGACAGTCAGGAACACCTGCAGAGCTTCTCGCCGCTTACGGACTTGATGCCGCGCACATCGTTTTGGCAGCCAAGAAAGTAATCGCCAGGAAATAAATGACCCAGCAGGAGACCACCGACCTCTTCAATCAAATTGTGAAGGACTACAGCGAACGCCTTTACTGGCATGTTCGTGACATGGTGGGCTCGCACGACGACGCCAACGACCTCCTGCAGGAAATTTTCATAAAGATATGGACTGCGCTTCCCTCCTTCAGGGGGGACGCGCAGTTGTTTACATGGGCGCACCGCATCGCCACGAATGAGACTCTGAACTTCCTGCGCAAGCAGAAAGTGCGCGCCGCGCTGTCCTTCGAGAAGATCTCCAACGCGCAGGACAGGATCGCTGACGATCCCTATTTCAACGGCGGAGCGGCCGAGCAGCTCCTTGTAAAGGCCCTGAACAAACTTCCCGCAAAGCAGCGGGCGGTGTTTTCCATGCGCTATTACGACGATATGAAATACGAGGACATAGCGCAGATAATGCACAGTTCCGTGGGCTCCCTGAAGGCCTCCTACCACATCGCTTACCAAAAAATTAAGGCGGAACTGAAAAATAATACAATTGATTTTTAACCTTTTGCTTGATTTCTTGTCTAAAGACCGTATGAACAAAAGACCTTACACAACCCCGGACGGTTATTTCGACTTCCTCCAGATGCGGCTATCGCAGATTCCTGAGCAACAGCAGGTTCAGGAAATACCGCAGGTGAGGGTAAGCCGCTGGGCAAAGATAACGCCATATTTCGCGCTGGTTGCCTGTTTCGCCATTGCAATAGTGGCGGGAAGGTTCATTTTGGACAAGACGGTCTCCCAGCCGGAGGAAGACTATGTGACTTTGGAACAGCTGTACTCTGCGGACCTGATTCCCTACACTTCCCAGTACGCCCTCTTTGACGAGAGCTACTATGAGGATGACTACTCTTATGAAATCACGGAGGATGACATTATCAATTACTTGATCAACACAAATGTCCCTCTCAGCTACATCGGTCAAACTTTATATCAATAGCATGAGAAAATCAATCAAATACGTTCTGGCAGCCGTGATGCTGATGGCGGGCGCAAGCGCGTTCTCCCAGAATCAGGGCAACCGCCAGCAGGGCAATGACTGGATGGCCCGGATGAGGAGCGAGAAGATTGCGTTCCTGACAACGGAGATAGGGCTTACGCCGGAGGAGGCACAGGCTTTCTGGCCAATCTACAACAAGGCGGAGGCGGAGGATGCAGCGGCATTTGACGCTACAATGAAGGCCTACAGGGCCCTTGAGGACGCTGTAAGGCAAAAGAAATCAGAAAAGGAAATCTCAAAGCTTCTGGACGACTATGTAGCCGCGGCAAACAGCTCGCAGGCGGTAAACGTCAAGTATGTAGACCAGTACAAGAAGGTCCTTTCAGCAGAGAAGGTTGCAAAACTGTTCGTGGCGGAGGAAAGGTTCCGCAACAACCAGATCCTGAGGCTCCAGGGAGGAGGTTTCAACCAGAACAGAGGCAACGGTAACAACGGCGTCGCCAATCCGCAGGGATTCGGATTCCCCTGGAGGGGCAACCAGAACCAGGGCGGCCAAAGACAGGGCACCCAGAAACAGGAAGGCGCTTAATCAAAAGAGATTTAGTTAGAATTAGTTAGTATAGATAGAATTCAGATGTCAGGGACTTATACTCAGGGGTATAGGTCCCTGCTTCCTGTATTGTCAGGAGTTCTTCCACAGGGATGACGCGCTTGAAACTGAATTCCGCGATCAGGCGGGTAGGCTTCTTTGCGGGCGTGGTGCGAATGCGCAGGAGGCGGAAGGGGAAGAGTCCGAATCCTCCGGCCGTGCGGAGAAGCATCTTCCCGCAGTCGGCCGGGAGGATGAGGGACAGCGTCCCTTCCGGCGAGAGGTGCTCGGCGCAGAAGGCCAGGATGTCCCTGTAGGACAGGCTCACGCTGTGGCGCGCCTCGCCCTCCCGCGCATCGGGATTCAGGAGGGAATTGTCGTAATAGGGAGGGTTGGAGAAGATGTGGTCGAATTTGCAGCAGGGGCGGAAGTCCGCGAGGGCGGTGCAGGCGGCGGTGAGCCTGTCGCCCCAGGGCGACGCGGCGAAGTTCTCCGCCGCCTCGCTGGCGGACGCGGGGTCGATGTCAATTGCGTGGATGGACGCTCCGGGGTGGCGCTGGGCGGCCATCAGGGCGATGGTTCCCGTCCCGGTGCCTATGTCCAGCATGGACACGGCACCTTCCGGGATGGTCATGGCCGCCCCGAGCAACACCCCGTCGGTGTTGACTTTCATCGCGGAAAGATTGTTTGAGACGCTGAAACGCTTAAACCTGAAAACTGCCATCTTGCATTACCATGCAGCGGTCGCACATCCGGGCCAGTTCGGGATCGTGGGTGACAATGACAATTGTCTGGCCCAGCTTGTCCCTGAGGGTGAAGAAAAGCTGGTGGAGTTCCTGCTTGGTCTTGGTGTCAAGGTTGCCGGACGGTTCGTCGGCAAAGAGGATGGCGGGATTGTTCACCAGGGCGCGGGCCACCGCAACCCTCTGCTGCTCTCCGCCGGAGAGCTCGGACGGCTTGTGGGTGGTCCTGTCTGACAGGCCCATCACGTCAAGCAGTTCCAGTGCTTTTTCCTTAGCCTCCTTTTCAGTACGGCCGGCTATGAAGGCGGGGATCATGACGTTCTCCAGCGCGGTGAATTCCGGGAGGAGATGGTGCTGCTGGAACACGAACCCGATCTTGCGGTTGCGGAAGGCGGACAGTTCGTTTCCGGAAAGGTTGTCCACGGAGGAACCGTCAATCTCCAGGGTGCCCGCATCCTGTTTCATAAGTGTTCCAAGTATCTGGAGCAGAGTGGATTTGCCCGCTCCCGACGCACCTACTATCGATACCACCTCCGCCCTTTCCACGGAGAAATCTATACCTTTGAGAACCTTCAGCTGACCGAAGGATTTCTCTATGCCTTTTGCCTGAATAATAATCTGAGCCATACGGAAGCCAAAGATATAAAAAATAGTCGGGAATTTTGTTTTTTTATAAAACCGCCTTATCTTTGTCGTCCCCAAAATGGGGACTTTCGGGGTGTGGCGCAGTTGGCTAGCGCACCTGCTTTGGGAGCAGGGGGTCCCGTGTTCGAGTCACGGTACCCCGACAGAAAAAAGAGGCAGTTTCGCTGCCTCTTTTTTCTGTCGGGGTACGTATACTCACTGGGGGCCTAATCCCCCAGACCCCCTGCGTCGCTTCGCTCCAAATAAGGTCGTGGAAGTAAAAGGTTGATAATCAGGGAATTGGCGCTTTTAATGGTAACGATTTTGTCACCGTTAAAGTTCTCTTCTTGTTGACTGTCAGCACCTTACCTCCACAGCCTTTATCCCGTCCTGAAGAAGTTTGGTTAAAAGGAGGTAATATTATGGAATGAACGTTCCATCCCAAAGATATATACCCCGATGAGAAGAACGGACCAATTATGCGGTGGCGGATAAAGTGTTGATTCTCAGAGAGATCACACCTCCAATACCCCCGTTTTTGGGGAGTATCAAAACCCTCTTTTCTTTGAAAATCAATACTTTACGTGCCACCGCCGAATTCAGACCCTGTATTGGAAATGTTCTCCAGTGCTCCTAACATACGGAAATGACAGCCGTTGGGAGCAAAAAAGGGGGTAAAACGCTACTAACGTCCCTTTTAGTGGTCCGTTGGGAGCGGGAACAGGAAAAGCGGAGGGCGGGGGTTGCCTCCGGGAAGGCGTGTCCACCCTCGGACACGTCAGAGGGAGGAGTGGAGCGGAGCGAAGGCGCCGTCAGGCGCCGTGCCGGAGCGTCAGCGAGATTTCCGTCAGGAAATTGAAGCAGCGGAGGCACCCGGGTTCTGCAAGCGAAGCGCAGCAGGTTCCGGTATTCCCCCTGAAGGGGGATGTCACGTAGTGACAGGGGGTTGGCAAGTCCCGTAAGTTCCGGAAGGAACTTACGGGACGGGGTCGTAGCCGGAGCCGCCCCAGGGGTGGCAGCGGAGTATGCGCTTGAGGGAGAGCCAGAAGCCTTTGAAGGGGCCGTATTTGCGGAAGGCTTCAAGGGCGTACTGGGAACAGGTGGGGGTGTAGCGGCAGGAGGGGGGAGTGAGCGGGGAGATGCACAGCTGATAGAACTTTATCAGCAGCACGAATGGGGCGATGAGTATCTTCTTGAGGACTCCCATCACTTGATGTTCTTGAGGATCTTTGCCACAATGTCCCTGATGGATGCGTACGGAAGTATTTCCGGGCTGTCGTACTGGAACATGATGTCCACGCCGTCCCCTTCACGACAGAGGGACTTCTGCGTGCGGTAGGCCTCGCGCAGGCGCCTCTTGAGGAGGTTGCGCTTGACGGCGCGCTTGAAATGCTTCTTGGGAACGGAAACCATTATCCTGTTGAAATCCAGGCCGTTGGGGGAGAGGCAGCAGTACTTCACGGCATCGCAGACACCCCATCGGCCATTGCCGATAAGGCGCGATATGTCCTTCTTGGACGATAGCCTCTCCGCCTTGGAAAGGGTGTTGCCTGCGACAGGCTCCATATTACTGGTTTTTCAGGTATTCTTCGATTGCGCGCGCTACGGAAGGCACGTTGGGGGTAGGGGCCTGGATGACGGCGGTGAGGCCGGCTTCCTCCATGGCCTTGACTATGCTGCGACCGTAGGAGATGAACTTGAGGTCTCCCTGGGTGAAGCCCGGGAAGTTGTCCAGGAGGGCCTTCACGTCAGCGCTGTTGTGGAGGACGATCACGTCGTAGGAACCAAGGTCGATGTCCTTGAGGTCCTGCGAAACGGACTTGATCACCGCTGCGGAACTGAACTTGAGGCCGCGCTCGTCAAAAAGCCTTGAGAAAGACTCTCCCTTTGACGATGCTGACGTGGTGATGAGGAAATTCTCCCCCTGATGCTTTGCGCCGATCTGCGCCAGGAGCGAATCCGCGGTGCCAGTGCCGTAAAATATCTTGCGCTTGCGGAAGACTATGTGCTTTTGCAGATACATGGCTACCGCCTCCGTGGTGCAGAAGTACTTCATGGTCTCAGGGACCTTGATGCGGAGTTCCTCGCAAAGGGTGAAGAAGGCGTCTATCGCGTGTCTTGAAGAGAACGTAATGGCTGTGAAATCAGGGATGTTGACCCTCTGGGCCCTGAATTCCCTTGAAGAAAGAGGCTCTATCAGATAGAAGGGCCTGAACTCTATCTCCGCTCCGTATTTCTCCGTAAGGGCGGTATACGCCGTTTTGTTGTTAGGAGCCTGCTGAGAGATAAGAATCTTTAATTTTTTCCCCATTATAACCACATTATAGCGCCTGTCAATGCTGCGGCAGGCAGTAATTCGAGCCCGCAAAGATACAAAAATGTTGTCAAAACCCCATAGGAAGAGGCTAAAATTTCCAGTTTTGTAATCAGATACAGGAAGTAGACGGCTCCGGATTCGCAGAGAAGAACGGTTCTGACGGTGTCAGGATCCATGTGGAAAATCCTCAGGACACCAATTGTGACGAGCAATAATATGGTATAGGGAATGAAGAAATTCATAGCGCTCCTGTGCGCTATCCGATAGGTCTCCATGCTGCCGTGCATGGGGCGGATGACCTTGTATATGACGAAACGCAGCAGCATGAATGCCAGGAACACCGCTATGTGGAACGCGGTCCTGTATTCCGCGGGCTGTTCCGTGATGAAGTCGATGTCAAAGAAATTGAACATTGCGGCTATGAGGCAGAATGGCAGTATGCACGATGCGAAGGTCCAGTTGCGGCTGCGCACCAGCGGCACGCTGCTTTCCAGGCGGTAGTTGTTGCGCCAGCGGGTAAGGCAGCTGAGCACGGTGGGATTGCAGTGCAGGAAAGAGTCCAGTATGAACAGGAAAAAGAAGACCGAAGCCACCACAAGGGCTATGTTCAACGGGTATTCCCCCCAGTTATAGCTGATCTCGGAGCCCTGGGGGCCGGTGGCCATTTGCAGGGTTCCTGTCTTGAATGCCTCATAGGCAGGCCTTATGAACGAAGTGCTGTCTGCCATCAGTTACCCCTCTTGGCATTATATCCCATGGACTGGAGCAGGGCGGTGATCTTGTCCCTGAAATCTCCCTGTATGATAATCTGGCCGTCCTTGACCGAGCCGCCCACCCCGCACTTGACCTTGAGGGTCTTGCCCAGGGCGGCGAGGTCGTCCCCGCTGCCCACGAATCCCTTGACCAGGGTCACCTGCTTGCCCCCGCGTCCGCTGCGGTCAATGCTTACTATAAGCCTCTGTCTTGCAGGAGGAAGGGTCTGCGGTTCCTCTGCCTTGGGCTCTTCGTAAACAAAGTCGGGATTAGTGGAATAGATTATCATGGCGCCATAATTTTTGCAAATATAGTTATTCCTTTTGTATCTTTGTAAGTTATGAATGACAAGAAGTTTACTCTGTGGAACAGGATTACGGCGCTGCTGGTCTTTGCCGTTTCCGCATTCACATACCTTTCTACGATAGAGCCTTCCGCCCCCTATTGGGACTGCGGAGAATTTATAGCGTCGTCATATAAACTGGAAGTGGGACATCCTCCGGGAAACCCTGTGTTCCAGCTGTTTGCAAGGTTCTTCACCATGTTCTCGGACGGCGCCCACGCCGCCATCATGGTCAACGCCATGAGCGCGCTGTGCTCGGCGCTCACCATCTTCTTCCTGTACCTTACCATCGTCTTCCTGGTGAAGAGGATGATCCGCAGGGGCGATGACGGGGAATACGGCATCGGCAGCGCCATAGCCATATTCGGCAGCGGCGCGGTGGGAGCGCTGGCTTACTGCTTCTCCGACACCTTCTGGTTCTCCGCTGTGGAGGGAGAGGTATACGCAATGTCGTCGCTTTTCACCGCAATGGTGTTCTGGGCAATGACAAAGTGGTATGAGCAGGCTGACAGGCCGCATTCCAACCGCTGGATAGTGCTCATAGCCTTCATGATGGGCCTTTCCATAGGAATCCACCTCCTGAATCTGCTGGCAATCCCGGCAATAGTGTTCCTTTACTATTACAGGAAGAAGGAGGACGGCAAATATACCTGGTGGGAACTGATAAAGATAATGCTGGTTTCAGTGGTGATACTGGCCGTCATCCTGTTCCTGATAGTGCCATACCTTCCCAAACTGGCGGCATACGCGGACCTGCTGTTCGTGAACGTGTTCGGGCTTCCGTACAACAGCGGCGCGGCGTTCTTCATCGTGGCGCTCCTGGTCCTCTGTTTCTGGGGCCTCTTCCGCACCCTCAAGAAGGACAAGGTGTTCTGGAACACGGCCCTGCTGTGCCTCACCACCATCATTGTGGGATTCTCGCTGTTCAGCATATGTATCATCCGCTCTTCCGTGAAGACCCCTACCAACGAGTACCAGCCTGACAACGCCTTCACCCTGGTAAGGTATCTCTCACGCGAGCAGTACGGCAGCAACCCTCTCATCTACGGAGAGTACTTCGACGCCCCGTATGAGATTGACTCCAAGGATTACTGGGCACCCCTTAACGGCAAATATGTCAAGAGCGAGGGCCCGCTTTCACCTATTTACAAGCCGGAAGGCAAGATGCTTTTCCCAAGGATGTGGAGCGCATCCAGCGGAGGTTCCCAGTATGAGGACTTCTACGAGGGATACATGAAGGGAACCGGACGCAAGATTGCCGGGGCTGACCACAAGAAGCCGACAATGGCCGCCAACCTGGCGTATTTCTTCGACTACCAGCTGAACTGGATGTACTGGAGATACTTCTTCTGGAACTTCGCAGGCCGCCAGAACGATATCCACAGCCCCGTACCAGGGGAGATCTTCCTTGGAAACTGGGAGAGCGGAATCAAGGCCATAGACAACCTCAGGCTCGGGGACCAGAGCGACGCTCCGGACGTCCTCAAGGACAACAAGGCAAAGAACCATTACTACATGCTTCCTTTCCTGCTGGGCCTGCTGGGACTTTTCTTCCAGTTCGGCAAGGACAAGAGAGGCTGCTGGCTGGTGTTCCTGATGTTCTTCATGACGGGAATAGCCGTGGTGATCTATCTGAACCAGCCGCCGTTCCAGGTGCGTGAGAGGGATTACGCGTACGCCGGATCGTTCTATTCATTCTGCATGTGGATAGGCCTTGCCGTGGCCGCGCTGTATTCCTGGATTAACGATGCGCTCAAGGGCAAGGGCAGCGTGCCCGTGGCCGCCGTGGTTACGGCCGCGTGCCTTTTCGTTCCTTTCCAGATGGCCGCCCAGAACTGGGACGACCACGACCGCAGCAACCGCCGCACCGCAGTGGAAATGGCTTACAATTACCTGAATTCAGTTGGCCCCAACGGCATCCTTATAACCCACGGAGACAACGATACCTTCCCCCTGTGGTATGCGCAGGAGGTGGAGGACATACGCACGGACGTGCGTATCTGCAACACCTCCCTGCTGGGCACGGACTGGCATATAGACCAGATGAAGTATGCCGTGAACAAGTCCGCCCCGCTCAAGCTCAGCATCCCGCCGGAGCAGCTGCTGTACGGAACCAACGAATACGTATACCTGTACGACACCCGTGACCAGGTGATAGACATAAGGGACGTGATGACCGTGTTCCGCCATCCGGACGCCAAGCTCACAATGCAGGGCGGCGCCAAGGTGGACTACATAATGTCCCGCAAGATAGCCGTGCCGGTGAACAAGGAGAACGTCCTGAAATACGGCATCCTTTCAGACCTGTTCGAGGATGTTATTCCGGAGTATATAGTCCTGGAGATCCCGGAGGGCAAGGATTACATCACCAAGCCGGAACTGTTCCTGCTTGACCTGCTTTCCAACTATGAATGGGACAGGCCCATCAACATGCTCAACATGGGAGGCGACCTGAACATCGGAGTCAAGGACTACCTCATGTATGACGGTTATTCGTACAGGTTCACCCCTATCAAGACCGGCGCGTCCTCCACGAACGTGGGGCTGGTGGATCCCGAATACCTGTACAATATGCTCACCAAGACGTACAAGTTTGACGCCGTGTCAAGGGGAGACTATTTCATAGATTACCAGAACCTTTATACGCACCTTGGCGTAATGTCCATTCCAAACCTGTTCTCCACCTGCGCCAATTTCTACATTAAACTGGGTCAGGAAGACAGGGCCAAGAAACTCCTTGACAAGTGCCGCGACGTGATGCGCTATTATCCGATAGAGGGCATCCCGATAGGACTTTCAGGCGTGGACATTTCCACAATTGCCATAGTTGAGGATTACCTGAGGATGGGATGCGAGCAGGAAGGCGTCACCCTTGCCAGGGACTATATGGACCAGCTTCTGGACGCCTGCGCGTTCTACCTGGAGTTCTACAAGTATGCCGAGAGCAGCTTTGACCAGTGCACCAATTTCCTCTATTACTTTGCCAACAGGCTCCGCAACAACGGCCAGGAGGAACTGGCCCAGGAGGCGGAATCCCGGCTTGAGGCGATGATAAACGAGATGGGTGCTTCTATAGAGCCTGCGGATTAGCGCTTTACGCGCACATAGATACTGAGCGGGAGGGCTTTGCCGAAGCGGTCACGCAAGGCGAGCTCCCCGCTTTCCATTTCCCCGACTGCCCCTCCGAACGCTTCGCGTACGGTTGTCTCTCCCAGCAGGGGGGAGTATCCGTTGGAATAGAGGTTCAGCACCATGAAGGAGTTCTGCGGCTCAAGGATCTGTGAGACGCATCGGAGCATGTCAAAGAGGCATTCGTCCAGTTTCCATTTTTCACCGTCGGGGCCGTGTCCGTATGCGGGAGGGTCCAGGATTATGCCGTGGTACCTGTTGCCGCGCTTCGCCTCCCTGCGGGCGAACTTGAGGGCGTCCTCCACCACCCAGCGTATGTCGCAGAGGCCGCTGCGCTCCATGTTGGCCTTGGCCCAGGTCACCACCTGACGGACGGAGTCCAGGTGGGTGACGTCGGCCCCGGCCGCCCTGGCCGCCAGCGAGGCCGCCCCGGTGTACGCGAACAGGTTGAGCACCTTGGGCGCCGTGCCTTTGGGAAGGGCGCCGGAGAGTTCACGGACGCCGGAGTAGATATAGTCCCAGTTGGGTGCCTGCTCCGGGAATACGCCCACGTGCTTGAACGCCGTGAGGCCGAGCCTGAGGTTGAAACGCGGCCCTGAGGGGTTGTTGTACGTCACGTACCATTGGTCCTCCGTCTTCTTGAGGCGCTCCCAGGTGCCGCTGTCTTCCTTGCCGGCCTTGCCGAACCCGGCGCCCGGCTTGAAGCGCGTGTGGGCCATGGCCTCCCACTGCTCCGCAGGGAGGCTGGGGGCCCACAAGGCCTTGGGCTCCGGGCGGATGAGGATGTATTTCCCAAAGCGTTCAAGCTTCAGCCCGCCTCCGCTGTCCAGGAGTTCGTAGTCTTTCCAAAAATCTGAAGGATATTGTATTGCCATACAATACAAAGATATTAGTTTTTTTAGTAAATTTGTAGACTTGAAATAATCTTAACACTTTATACAAATGCAAAAGTACATCGATTCTTATGACTTCGCCGGCAAAAAGGCCATAGTCCGCGTTGATTTCAACGTTCCCCTTGACGAGAATTTCAAAATCACTGACGACACCCGTATCAGGGCCGCCATCCCCACCCTCAAGAAAGTCCTTCAGGAAGGCGGATCAGTTATCATAATGTCCCACCTTGGACGTCCTAAGGGAGTTAACCCCAAGTTCTCCCTCAAGCATATAGTTGACCACGTATCCGAGAAACTCGGCGTTCCCGTACAGTTCGCAGAGGACTGCCAGAAGGCTGACGAGCAGGCTGCCGCCCTCAAGCCGGGCGAGGCCCTGCTCCTTGAGAACCTCCGCTTCTATGCAGAGGAGGAAGGCAAGCCCCGCGGACTCGCTGAGGATGCTTCCGACGAGGAGAAGAAGGCCGCCAAGGCTGCCGTAAAGGAAAGCCAGAAGGCATTCGTGAAGAAACTCGCTTCCTACGCTGACTGCTACATCAACGACGCGTTCGGAACAGCCCACAGGGCTCACGCTTCCACCGCCCTCATCGCAAAGTACTTCCCTGAGGACAAGATGTTCGGCTACCTGATGGAAGGCGAGATCAAGGCCATCGACAACGTGCTCCACAACGCACAGAAGCCTCTCACCGCAATCATCGGCGGAGCAAAGGTTTCTTCCAAGCTCGCAGTTCTCAAGAACCTCCTCGGCAAGGTTGACAACCTTATCATCGGAGGCGGAATGGGCTACACCTTCATCAAGGCCCAGGGCGGAAAGATCGGTCTTTCCCTGCACGAGGACGAGCTCATGCCGGATGCGCTCGCAATCCTTGAGGAGGCAAAGGCAAAGGGCGTGAACGTTTACATTTCCGACCAGGCTGTCTGCACACAGGAGTTCTCCAACGACGCAGTTACAAAACTCTTCCCTGCAAACGAGATTCCTGAGGATTGGGAAGGCGTTGACGCCGGCCCCGAGACCCTCAAAGTTTGGGAGAAGGTTATCGCTGATTCCAAGACCATCCTCTGGAACGGTCCTGTAGGTGTATTCGAGATTCCTGCATTCGCAAAGGGAACCCTCCGCATAGCAGAGCTCCTTGCAAAGGCTACCGAGAACGGCGCATACACCCTTGTAGGCGGTGGTGACTCCGTTGCAGCCGTTACCCAGATGGGTTATGCAAAGAAGGTAAGTTACGTATCTACCGGCGGCGGCGCCATGCTCGAGGCTATCGAGGGCAAGGACCTCCCTGGAATCGCAGCTATCCGCGAGTAGTATGACCGGTATCCTGGCAGTTCACTGGCATGTAGACCCCATCCTGTTCCAGGTGGGGCCTCTGCAGGTCAGGTGGTATTCCCTCCTGTTCATCTCCGGATTCATCCTGGGCTGGTTCATCTTCAAGCACTATTGCCGCAGAGAGAAGTTATCCGAAGACATACTGGACCCGCTCCTGTACACGTTGCTTATAGCAACCATAGTGGGAGCGCGCCTGGGGCACTGCCTTTTTTACCAGCCGGATTATTACCTGGGTTCCTGGAAGGGGTTCTGGGAGATATTCATGCCGTGGAAAGGCGGCCTTGCCAGTCACGGAGGGGCCATTGCCATCATCCTGGCAATGTGGTGGTTCGCAAACAAGTACGGGAAAAAGCACGGCTTTGACCTGCTGTGGCTCCTGGACCACCTGTGCATTACCGTGGCCTTCGCGGGATGCTTCATCAGGCTTGGAAATCTCTTCAATTCCGAAATCTACGGAGACGTGACATCCCTTCCATGGGGATTCATCTTCGAGAACAGGGGAGAGACCCTTCCCAAGCACCCCACCCAGTTATACGAGGCCCTCAGTTACCTTATCCTGGGCCTTGTGATGTGGCGCCTGTACAAGAAGAAACTGGACACGCTTCCAAGGGGTTTCTTCTTCGGGCTCTTCCTAGTGGGATGCTTTGGAATGAGATTCCTGATAGAGTTCATCAAGGAGCCGCAGGTTGGATTCGAGGAGACCATGGCCCTGAATATGGGACAGCTCCTGTCGCTGCCGTTCATAATCCTTGGAATAGCGGTGCTTATCTACGCTTACAAGAAGAAAAAGCCCGCTTACGCAACCAAAGAAAAATAAATTATGAAGGCCGGTTTTTTACCGGCCTTCATCAAACCGGATGGAATGTTTTTTGTTGCATTTTTCCGGTCTTAATATAGTATGATCAGAATGAAGAGGTTAGTTAGCTTAACTCTTGCCACAATTCTCACAATACCTGTCTCAGCCCAGATCGCCAATCCGGAAACGGCTCCCGCACCGGTGGTCCTGACCCTTGACGACGCCATTGTCATCGCATTGAGCGAGAATATTTCCGTCAAGGTGGCGGACAAGGAGATAACCCGTTCACAGTATGCCCTCAAGGGTACTTACGCGTCCCTGTTCCCGCAGGTTGACGGAAGCGGTTCGTACCAGAGGACCATCAAGAAACAGGTCATGTACATGGACTTTGACATGGGTTCCATGTTCGGCGGCGATTCTTCCGAAGAGGGAGGCGCCGGGAGCCAGTCATCGTCACAGGGTAGCGGAGGATCCGGCGGCGGTATTGAGGTTGGACGCTGGAACACGTTCTCCACGGGAATCCAGGCGGCCATGCCGCTGGTGAACGCCCAGTTGTGGAAGAACATAAAGATATCAGGCGAGGACGTGGAACTGGCAGTGGAGAAGGCCAGGGCGTCGCGCCTTGACATGATAACCCAGGTGAAGCAGGCGTTCTACGCCGTGCAATTGGCAAAGGAGGCTTACAAAGTTTACGAAGAGGTTTACGACAACGCCGTCGAGAATTTCCGCCAGACGGAGATGCGGTACAACGCCCAGAAGGCGTCGGAACTGGATTACACGCGCGCAAAGGTCGCGGTTGCCAACGCAATCCCCAATCTCTATGACGCGGAGAACAACATAGACATGACCCTGTGGCAGCTCAAGGCCGTCATGGGAATAGACCTGGATATGGATATTGACGTTTTCGGTGAACTCCAGGACAACGCGGCGCTGATGTTCCGCGACATACACGAGAACGACGACTTCTCACTTGAGAACAACAGCACCATGAAGCAGCTGGAGATCCAGGCGGAGCAGCTTGCGGACGCAATAAAGATGCAGCAGTATGCGGCCCTGCCAACCCTCTCGCTGGCATTCGCATACAGCGTGAACGCCATGACCAACGATTTCAACTTCAGGGAGTACCGCTGGTCCCCTTACTCATACGTGGGACTCAGCCTTTCCATCCCTATCTTCGCCGGAGGCCGCAGGCACAACGCCGTAAAGCAGTCAAAGGTTCAGTACGAGCAGCTCCAGCTCCAGGCCCTGAATACGGAAAGGCAGCTCAAGATAGCCATCCGCCAGTACCTGAACCAGATGGAGACCAGCATGAAGTCATACGAAGCCGCAAAGGAGGCTGAGGAGGCCGCGCGCAAGGCTTACGGCATTGCCACCCAGTCATTCAACCTGGGACGCAGCACCCTCACGGACCTGAACGACGCGCAGCTGGCCCTCACCCAGGCCAGCCTTGGCGTCTCCCAGGCCGTTTACAGTTTCGTGCTGGCAAAGGCGTCCCTGGAACAGACGCTTGGTAAAGATTTTTCAGAGGAATAAAAAAGAACGACATATATGAAAAGAGCATTGATGTTATTTGTTCCGGCGGCCCTGGCGGTCATTGCCGTTTATGGCTGCGGCCAGAGGAAACCCGCCCAGGACCCAATGATGATGATGGCCCAGGGAGACCAGATCCCCAAGGTTGAGACTTATACGGCCTCTTACAAGGATGTCCCGCAGGAAGACACCTATTCTTCCACCGTGCAGGCTTATGCGGTGAACAACGTGGTTCCGCAGAGCGGCAACAGGATCAAGAAAGTTTACGTGGAGGTTGGAGACTTCGTTGGCAAGGGACAGATCCTGGCGGAGATGGACGCTTCCGGTCTCACCCAGTCAGCCCTCAAGCTGGCCAACGACTCCACTGAACTGGCGCGCCTGCGCGGCCTGTTCCAGGCCGGCGGCATCTCCCAGTCAGACTTCGAGGCCGTTGAACTCGCATACAAGGTTAGTAAGGCCTCATACGATAACCTCCTGGAGAACACCGTGCTCCGCGCCCCCATGGGCGGCGTGATCACCGCAAGGAACTATGACAGCGGGGACATGTACGCCATGGCATCGCCTATATATGTGGTCCAGCAGATCACTCCGGTAAAGATCCTGGTGGGCATTTCGGAGACGGATTACACCCGCGTGAAGAAGGGTGACGTGGTAGCCATCACCGCGGACGCCATCCCCGGCAGGACCTTCGAGGGCAAGGTGAACAGGCTCTATCCAACCATAGACCCGGCGACGCATACCTTCACCGCGGAAATCCTTGTAACGAATGCTGACAGGGTGCTCCGTCCGGGAATGTACGCCCGCGTGACGGTGACCTTCGCCACCAACCACAGCATCGTGATCCCTGACAGCGCCGTAGTGAAGCAGCAGGGCTCAGGCCAGAGGTCAGTGTACCTGCTCCAGCCGGACAACACCGTGAAGAGCGTGGTAGTGACCCTGGGAAGGCATTTCGGCCAGGAATATGAGATCCTTGACGGACTCAAGGAAGGTGATATAGTAGTAACCAAGGGACATTCCGCCCTCAGGGACGGCTCGCAGGTAACATTGTAAGGTATGAGCATTTACAGAACAGCCGTCCGGCACCCGGTAACCACGGCCCTGATCTTCATGGCCTTCCTGGTGTTCGGTATCTTCTCGCTGACAAGGATTCCGGTAGCGGAGCTGCCGGAGTTCGACGCCAACACCATCATGGTAATGTCCTCCTATCCCGGCGCCAGCGCCTCGGACATAGAGCAGAACCTTACCAAGACCCTTGAGAACTCCTTGAACGGAGTGGCCAACCTCAAGGAACTGACATCACGGTCAAGGGAGAACATATCCATCCTGACCCTCCAGTTCGAATACGGCATCGACATTGACGAAGCCACCAATGACGTGCGCGACAAGCTTGACATGGTGAACTCCGTGCTGCCTGACGGCGCATCGGTCCCCACCATCTTCAAGTTCAGTGCGGACGACCTCCCAATCATGATCATGTCCGCCACGGCGGACCAGTCCCTTCCGGGCCTTGACAAGATTCTGGACGACAAGCTGGTCACCCCGCTGGCGCGCGTGTCGGGCGTAGGTACCGTGAGCGTGCAGGGAGCGCCCTCGCGCGAGATCCAGGTCTACTGCGACCCTAACAAGTTGCAGGCATACGGCCTGTCCGTTAGCACGCTGTCTTCCATAATATCCATGGAGAACAGGAATCTGCCTTCGGGAAACATTGACATAGGATCCGAGACCTTCAGCCTGCGCGTGCAGAAAGAGTTCGGAGACCCTTCAGAGCTGCTGGACATTGTCGTCGCCAACGTTGGCGGCCGAGCCATCTACCTCAGGGACGTGGCAACGGTGGTTGACGGACAGCAGGAGCGAGAGCAGGAGTCATACACAAACGGAAGGCGCGCGGCCGAGATCGTGATACAGAAGCAGTCCGGCGCCAATACCGTGAACGTGATCAGGGGCGTCAAGAAGAAACTGGTGGAAATCCAGCAGGATCTCCCCTCAGATATCGAGATAACCACTATCATCGATTCTTCGGACAATATCCTCAACACCATCAACTCCCTCAAGGAGACAATCCTCATCACTTTCATAGTGGTTATGCTGGTGGTGTTCATCTTCCTTGGAAGATGGAGGGCCACGTTCATAATCGTGCTGTCCATCCCTATCGCCCTGCTGGCTTCGCTGATGTACCTGCTGGCTACGGGAAGTACGCTGAACATCATCTCTATGTCAGCGCTATCAATAGCGATCGGAATGGTGGTGGACGACGCCATAGTGGTGCTGGAGAACGTTTCCACGCACCTTGAAAGGGGAGAGAAGCCAAAGGAGGCCGCCGTGCTGGCAACCTCCGAGGTGGCAATCTCAGTTATCGCGTCCACCCTCACCATGCTGTGCGTGTTCATCCCCATCACCATGGTGAAAGGAATGGCGGGTATCCTGTTCAAGCAGCTGGGCTGGATCGTGAGCATAATCATGATAGTGTCCACAACCGCGGCCCTTACACTGGTGCCAATGCTGTGCTCCCAGATGCTCAAGGCGGGTCCCAAGACCGGGGAACTGCACAACGCCATATTCGGACCGATCAACAAGGCCCTGGACGCAATTTCCAACTGGTACGCAAAGATCATTGCCTGGGCAACGTCGCACCGCGCGGCCACCATCCTCATAGCCTTCGGAATATTCCTCGGCACCTTGA
The DNA here is from genome assembly GCA_017619675.1 of Bacteroidales bacterium. Taxonomy (GTDB): domain Bacteria; phylum Bacteroidota; class Bacteroidia; order Bacteroidales; family UBA932; genus Cryptobacteroides. The sequence continues at coordinate 52,924 of JAFZRX010000016.1, forward strand.
TCACGCTGGCCCCGGGGCTCAAGACTGAGCTTTTCCCTACCAGTGACGGCGGGCGCATCCAGGCAACCATCGAGTTGCCTGCGGGAACCGCCCAGAGCGTCACCGCGGACCTGGCGGAGCGCATCTACGCCCAGATTTCGGAGGAGATCCCCGAGATCGAGATCATGAGCCATACCTTCGGCTCCGCCGATACTGACAACACCTTCGCCAGCATGCAGACCAACGGAACCAACGTTCTGTCGCTGAACATCAACGTTGGAAGCATGGAGAAACGCAAGCGCAGTTCATCGGAGATATCGGCGCAGCTGCGCCAGATAATAGCGCGCTTCCCTGAAGTGCGCAGGGCCAACGTGCGCGAAGGAGGAATGTCAATCGGAGGCGGATCGTCAGTGGAGATCGAGATATACGGCTATGACTTTGACGCCACGGACCAGGTGGCGAGGGCCATCCAGGAGCAGCTGAGGCAGAGCCCCATGTTCGCACAGGTGCTCCTCAGCCGCGACGAGTACAACCCCGAATACCAGCTGGACCTGGACCGCGCCAAACTGGCGGCCAACGGCCTCAATTCCACCACCGTGGGCAACGCGTTCAGCGCGGCCATGAGCGGCTCAGTGGGATCGTTCTACCGCGAGGAGGGCGAGGAATACAACATCAGGGTGCGCTACGCCCCCGAGTTCCGCACCAGCACTGAAGACATCGGCAACATCGTAGTTTACAATGCCGCCGGAATGCCTGTAAGGATGAAGGAACTTGGAACCATAGTGGAGACCAAGGTGCCTCCTACCATCGAGAGGAAGGACCGCGAGAGGCTCATCACCGTCACGGGTATGCTCAACAAGGGGTACGCCCTCAGCGAGGCCGTGGCCCTGTCAGAGCAGGTCATTGACAATACCCAGATACCAGGAGAACTTACCGCCATGGTTGCGGGAGACTACGAGGACCAGCAGGAGATGTTCGGTGACCTGATCACCCTCATGCTGCTCATCCTTATCCTTGTGTATATGGTGATGGCATCCCAGTTCGAGTCCTTCATGAGTCCGTTCGTGATCATGTTCTCTGTTCCTTTCGCCCTTACGGGCGTAATCCTGGGACTGAGGCTGTCAGGTGCGGCGCTGGGTATAATGCCAATGATTGGTATAATCATCCTTCTGGGTATAGTGGTGAAGAACGGTATCGTGCTCATAGACTACACCATCCTGTGCCAGGAAAGGGGCATGAGCGCTGTGGAGGCGTCGGTTACAGCCGCCCGCAGCCGTCTGCGCCCTATCCTCATGACCACCCTCACTACCGTGCTGGGTATGCTTCCTATGGCTTTGGGCCGTGGTGAAGGTGCGGAGATGTGGCGTCCTCTGGGACTCACAGTCTGCTGGGGACTGAGCATATCCACACTTGTGACCCTTATCCTTATCCCGTCCGTATATTGCGTATTCGCAACCAGGAGGGAACGTAAGAAACTAAAGAAAGCGTAAGACCATGAAAGCGATATTCATAGCATACGGACAGGCGTACAACGAAGAGATAGTGGAAATCCTGGAGGAAGAAGGCCAGAGGGGATTCACCCGCTGGGAGGACATTGGCGGAAGGGGCTCCGAGACCGGAATCCCGCATTATGGAAACCACGCGTGGCCTTCCATGAATAACGCCGTGCTGGCGATCGTTGAGGATTCCAAGGTGGATCCCATACTGGAAAAGCTCCGCCGCAAGGATGAGCAGTTCCAGGACCTGGGCCTCAGGGCCTTCGTCTGGAATATAGAGAAGACATTCTAATAATTGTTATATTTGTGATACTATGGAAATTATAACAAATACCAATATTTACGACGTGCTGGCTTCCGAGAAGCCCGTCATGATTGATTTCTGGGCAACCTGGTGCGGCCCCTGCCGCGTTCTTTCTCCTACTGTAGACGAAGTCGCAAAGGAGATGGAAGGCAAGGTTACCGTTGCAAAGTGCAACGTGGACGACGCTGACGAGATAGCATCCCAGTTCGGAATCAGGAACATCCCTACACTCATCTTCCTCAAGGGCGGACAGCCCGTTGCCAGGATGGTGGGCGTGGTTTCAAAGGAGGATATCATAGCGCAGCTGGAGGCACTTCTTTAACCGGGGCCATGAAACGGATTCTTTTGACTATGATATTCCTGTGCGCGGGAATAGCAGCCTTTGCACAGGAAGGGGTTGGTGTCTTTGGAGGAGTGACTTCCTCCAGCGCCAAGCTCCAGGACTTCAACATTGACAACGTGACCCAGTTCCGTGCCGGAGTGGCTTACAAATATCCTATTGCCATAGGCTTCGCCTTCCAGCCGGAATTCAGTTACAGCGTCAAGGGAACGGACCTGTCATATAAGCTTCACGAGGACCTGGAACTGTCCCTGTTCAACCTGCATATGGGCTATCTTGAGGCCGCGTTCCAGTTGCAGTGGGGTCCGGACCTCCTGATATTCCGTCCGTATGCGCTGGTGGAGCCGTTCGTGGGCTACTCGCTGAACAACAGGATAGAGACCAAGGAAGTCAGCGGATCAAAGCTTACCAGGACCAACGTATGGGACTGTATCCAGAGGTTTGAATATGGATATGCCTGGGGCGGAGGACTTGAACTCCTTGGACGTTTCCAGGTGTCAGCCAAGCATTATGAGAACTTCGGGTCACTCTATAAGGCCCCGGAGGGCGGCAAGCCCGCCTCCGTGGACGAATATGTGATGAGCGCCTTCAAGGACAACAAGAATTTCCAGGGCTGGGTAATTTCACTGACACTATTCTTCTAGATGGGACAGAAATCAGCGTTATTCTTTTGCTCGTCGAATTCCGACATCAATCCGCAGTATATCGAGGCGGCACGGAAGGTTGTCCGTGCGACTTGCCTTAAAGGCTACACCATTGTTTCCGGCGGGGCCACTAGGGGACTGATGAAGGTTGTGGCTGACGAGGCCGTGGCCTGCGGCGCGGAGAACATAGGTGTGCTGCCGCGGTTCATGGAGGAGTTCTCCCATCCGGACCTTACGCAGATGATATGGACCGATACCATGTCCCAGCGCAAGGACGCCATGCGCCTGCACGGCCGGGACATCGCAGTGGCCCTTCCAGGAGGGATAGGCACCCTGGACGAGTTCTTCGAGACATATACGCTTGCCAAACTGGGCAAGTACAACGGAAAGATAGTGCTCTTCAACTGCTGCGGTTTCTATGACGGGATAAGGGACCAGCTGGACTTCCTGGTACGCGAAGGGATGCTGGAACAGAAGACCCGCGACATAGTGCATTTTCCGCGGACGGTGGAGGAGTTCGAGAAGTTATTGTAATGGATATCAGGCAGGTAAGGCATTTCCTGGGGGAGGATTGGAAGAAGGTCGAGGCCCTGTTTGAGGAGACCCTGCACAGCGACGTGCATCTCCTTGGCCGGACTAACGGCTACATCCGCTCAAACCAGGGCAAGATGCTGAGGCCTGTGCTGAGCCTGCTGGTTTCCCGCGCATGCGGGACACCCGGTGGCGACAGCGTCAAGGCGGCGGTGGCGGCGGAACTGCTGCACAACGCCACGCTCCTGCACGACGACGTCCTTGACGACAGCATCCGCCGCCGCGGCGCCCCCACGGTGATGTCCATGCTGGGAGCCAAGGCTTCGGTGCTGGTGGGAGATTTCTGGCTGGTCAAGGCAATGAAGACCATACTGGCGTGCGAGAACCACACAAAGGAACTGTCTGACATATTTGCCAAGACTGTGCTGGACCTGGTGGAAGGGGAGATGCTGCAGATGGAGAAGGCCGGGAGCGGGGATACCTCGGAGGATGATTATCTGAGGATAATCTACTACAAGACCGCCTCGCTGTTCGAGGCCGTGTGCTCTTCAGCAGCGCTTTCGGTAGAGGCGCCACAGGAGTTGCGTGAAGCCGTGACCCTTTATGGGAAACTGCTTGGAATGGCCTTCCAGATAAAGGACGACATACTGGACTATGACGGTGACGCCCTGGGCAAGCCGGTGGGCGCGGACCTCAGGGAGCAGAAGATAACCCTGCCGCTTCTTGGGGCGCTCAGGCAGATGGACGCGGACCGGGAAAAGGAAGTAAGGCAGATGGTTGCCGGGATAGGGGAGCATCCTTCAAACTGCGCCATGGTGGCGGAGATGGTAAGGACCCTCAAGGGGACCGGTTATGCGGCGGAAAGGCTTGAGGAATATGTGAAGGAGGCGAAGGAAAGCCTGCGGGCCCTTCCAGCCTCTGAAGAAAAGGATATGCTGCTGGGAATTGCGGATTATTGCGCATACAGGACGATATGACATTTGAGGACATACAGGGAAACGACCAGGTGAAACAGGCGCTGGAGGGCATGGTTGCCTCCGGCAGGATACCCCACGCCATAATGTTTCACGAGGACGACGGCGGCGGGGCCATTGCCTTCTGCCACGCCTTCCTGGAACTGCTGTTCGGCTCTTCCAAGGTGTCCAGGATGATCCATCTGGACGTCCATTATACCTTCCCCTGCGTGGGCGGCCTTTCAGAGCCGTACCTCCCGCAGTGGAAGGAACTGGTTCTGGCCAATCCCAATTTCACGGAGAACGAGTTCAGCGAGGCCCTGGGCTTCGAGAGCAAGTCCGCGATAATCGCGGTGCCGGAGGCAAAGGCCATACTCAACTGCTTGGCTTTCAATCCAATAGAGGGCGGTTACAAGGCCGTTGTAATCTATCTTCCGGAGAAGATGAACGCGGATGCCGCCAACCGTCTCCTCAAGGCCATTGAGGAGCCAGTCGGCAAGACTCAGCTGCTGTTCATCACCCACGCTCCAGAGAAGGTGCTGCCCACGATCAGTTCCCGCTGCCTCAGAATCAGGCTGGTTCCTGATAGGAATCTGAAGGGAAATGACTATATTGGGGAGCGTATGGACTTGTTCCGCTCCCTCATGGACTCCCTGCTCGCCAGGGACCTGGGCACGGCGCTGGAAGTGGGGGAGACCCTGGCGGCGCTCAAGTCGCGCGAGAAGATGAAGGCTTTCTGCCGCTTCGCGGGCGATGCGCTAAGGGAGGTGTTCCTGATCCAGCAGGGGTTCCAGGACCTCTCTGGGACGGACAGCGATTATCTGCGGGAACTCGCCTCAAAGTGCAGGCGCACCTTCCCGCGCAAGGCATCGGAAGTCCTTGACAGGGCCAACATGCTAATTGACAGGAATGTAAATCAGAAGATTCTGTTCTGCGACATGGTAAACAGGATGTTTCTTATGATATAGACAATATGACAGGAAACGAAAACGAATCTATAAGGTACGACTGCTTCCGCGGCTGCGTGGTAACTGACGGGGAGCAGGGCTCCGACGTCACTTACCGCCGCGGCTGCTGCAAGCTCAGGGACTATGACTGGCTCAAGGGCGTGCCTCAGGAAAAATACAAGGACCTTTACGAAGTCCGCTTCAAGAACACCCGCAAGGGCATCTATACCAATGCCTCGGGCCAGAGCGTGAAGCAGGGTGACCTGGTGGTGGTTGAGGCCACCAACGGGCACGACCTGGGAATAGTGACCCTGGAGGGCCCTATCGTGGTGCGCCAGATGAAGTGCAAGGGTCAGGATCCGGACAAGGTTGAGTTCAAGAAGATATACCGAAAGGCGCGTTCCTTTGACATAGATAAATGGCAGGAAGCCATAGCCCGCGAGCACGAGACAATGATCAAGGCCCGCAGGATTGCCACGGAAATGGGCCTGGACATGAAGATTGGGGACGTGGAGTTCCAGGGAGACGGCACCAAGGCCATCTTCTACTACATAGCCGACGGCCGCGTGGACTTCCGCCAGCTGATCAAGGTGTTCGCGGAGGAGTTCCGCATCCGCATCGAGATGAAGCAGATTGGCGCGCGCCAGGAGGCGGGCCTCATAGGAGGCATAGGCGTATGCGGAAGGGAACTTTGCTGCGCCAACTACATCACCAGTTTCAAGTCCATCTCCACCGCCGCCGCGCGCTGCCAGGACCTTTCGCTGAATCCGCAGAAACTGGCGGGGCAGTGCGGCAAGCTCAAGTGCTGCCTTAATTACGAGGTGGCAAACTACATGGACGCCCAGACCCATATCCCAAAGGTTTCCGAACCGCTGGAGTTCGAGGACGGCCCGGTCTACCTTATCAAGACGGACATCCTTCGCCAGCTGATGTTCTTCTCTTACGAGAAGGGATCGCTCTCAGACCTTTACGTGCTTACCGCGGATGAGGTGAAGGAGGTTATCAAGATGAACCGCAACGGCCTCAAGCCGGAAAGCCTGAAGGGCGACGGCAGCATCAAGATGCCGGAGTTCATCACCGCCGTGGGAGAGGGAAGCATATCCCGCTTTGACAAGCCTTCCAAGAAGAAGCATAAACACAAGAGGAACGGCAAGAAGAAAGGCCCCAAGACCGATGAGTAGGACATTAAGCCGCATAGCGCTCTTTTCAGCACTGATTCTTTCAGTGCTGTCTTGTTCGGAGCCCATGTCCACCGAGAAGTTCATCCACAACACTGACGGAAGATACTCCTTTGAGGTGGACATGACGCATACGGACTGCGCTTACGACCTGTTCTTCTATTCCAGGGTGGATTCCTGGAAGAAGGTTCCGGAGTTCCCCATAGACATCGTCTGGACCTCTCCTTCCGGTGCCAGGTACTCGGAAAGGGTGTATTTCGTGCGCGACGGACATGACAAGGTTGCCTACCGCACCGGGCTCATCCCGGTGGAGAGCGGCGTGTGGAAACTTGACGCCAGGGCCGATGCGGAGGGCCTCCGCGGCCTTGGACTTATCTGCAAGAGGGTTTATTGATGGGACACGGGAAACTCAGGAAATTCGCGGAGAACGAGACCTTCGCCTGCCTTATCCAGCCGGATTCGCAGGAGATACTTAGGGAAGGGTATTTCAACCTGCAGGACCATCCGGTCAAGGGCAACTGGGGGAGGGACGTCTTCCATAACGACAACCCCATAGTGCTTGAACTTGGCTGCGGCAAGGGGGAATACACAATTGACCTTGCGCTGAGGGATCCTTCCCGCAATTACATAGGCGTGGACATCAAGGGCGCCCGCCTTTGGAAGGGCGCCAAGGAGGCCACGCAGCGCGCGCTGCCCAACGTGGCGTTCCTTCGCACCCGCATCGAGTTCATCACTGCGTTCTTCGCCCCGGAGGAGGTGTCGGAAATATGGCTCACGTTCTCGGACCCCCAGATGAAGAGCGAGAATTCCCGCCTCACGTCGCCCATGTTCCTGGAGCGCTATCGCAGTTTTCTGAAGCCGGGCGGTATCATCAACCTGAAGACCGACAGCATGTTCCTGCATCAGTATACGCTTGCCGTGACAAAGTGCAATTCCCTGGAAGTGCTGGCCTGCACACAGGACCTTTATGGAGAAGAGCGCCTGCCTATGCCGGAACTGTACGAGGTTCAGACCTTCTATGAGAAGATGTTCCTGGAGCAGGGCTACAAGATCACGTACCTGCGTTTCAGGATAGACCGCGATGGCGCCTACGAATACCCTGCTGACCCGGAGGAGTTCGATTCCAAGGCCTGGAGGGAGGCCGAAGGCCCCCGAAGGACTTTCGGTCATCAGTAAAATTGCTACCTTTGCACCGTTATGCCAAAAGCCAAGAGCAAAGTCCAGATAAACAACCGCAGGGCCTCTTTCGACTACGAATTCCTTGAGACCTACACCGCCGGCATAGTGCTGGTGGGGTCGGAGATCAAGTCAATCCGTGCCGGAAAAGCCTCACTGGCGGATGCCTACTGCTACTTTGACACCCTTGGCCAGCTGTATGTCCGCAACCTGAACATATCGCCCTATTTCTGGTCTTCCTGGGGCGCGCATGAGCCCAAGCGGGACCGTAAGCTTTTGCTTACGCGCCGCGAGCTCAAGCACCTGGCCCAGGCCGTCAAGGAGAAAGGCCTCACCATAGTGGCCGTCCGCCTGTATATAGCGGAGAACGGCTACGCCAAGCTTCTCATCGCCCTTGCTAAGGGTAAGAAAGTGTTTGACAAGCGCCAGAGTATCAAGGAGAAAGACATGCGCCGCGAGATGGAGCGCTCATAAAGTTCCCGCCATGCCCAGAGTACGCCTTACAATGTTCGCCGAACTTCCGGAGCCGGAGGAGATAGACGTCGCCTCCCTCAGGGAGCAGTACGCATCGGGTGAGATAGACCTGATCTGCGTGCTGGGGCCCACCGCGTCAGGGAAGACGCGGTACGCGGTGGACCTGGCGCGGCAGATCCCCGGCGCGGAGATCATATCGGCGGATTCCCGCCAGGTATACCGCGGGATGGACATCGGCACCGGGAAAGACCTTGAAGAGTACGGGGAGATTCCTTATCATCTTATCGACATCGCCCCTGCGGGCTCCCGCTACAACGTATACCGCTACCAGAAGGATTTCGCCGACGCGTATCAGGACATCCGCTCCCGCGGATGCGTGCCCATACTCTGCGGCGGCACGGGCCTGTACATAGAGGCCGCCACCTGCGGATACGATTTCTCCAAGGACGTCCCCCAGGTGGATCCCGCCCTGCTTCCCCACAAGACTTATTTCATTGGGACGCTGGTCTCCCGCGAGGAGAGGATAAGGCGCATAGACGCCCGCCTCAAGGAGCGTCTGGACAATGGGATGGCGGAGGAGATTCAGGGCCTGCTGGACAGCGGCGTGGCCGCGGAAGACCTGATTTATTACGGCCTGGAGTATAAATACGTAACCCAGTATGTGTTGGGCATACTGGATTACGGTCAGATGTTTACCTTGCTGTCAAACGCCATCCACCAGTTTGCCAAGAGGCAGATGACCTGGTTCCGCGGGATGGAAAGGGACGGCGTGCAGATTCACTGGACGCAGGTCCGCTAGTATTTGATGTGGACAGACTTGCAGAAGTCTATGGCCGCCTGGTTTCCGCTCTTGGCCGCAAGCGCCATGTAATACTCCGTCTTTCCAATGTTTATGCTTGCGTACTGAGTGGCAAGGTCGTGCAGGGTGTAGCCCAGGGTTTCGTCCTGGAACTTGCTCTTCTTGATCTCCTTCTCCGAGGTGTTGAAAAGCTTGCAGTATGCGGCTACGGCCTTCTCATAGTACTCTATGGATTTCTTGGGGTCTTTCTTCTTGGCGTAGCAGTCTCCCATGGCGTCGTACATCCAGTAATCCAGCACCATGGCGCGGCCCAGGTTCTCGTCTATCCACTTGCTGCACAGGTCGATGCATTCGTCATTCCGTCCCAGGATGTTCAGGACCATGGCGTACTGGTACTCGTTGTACATGTTGAGCTCGCCCATCTCGTCCAGGGTGTCGAAGCAGTGTGCGGCGGCCTGGTAATCCTTGGCGTCCAGATACTCCTGGGCCGCCATCTTGAGGGCGTCGGCCTCCTCCAGGCCTGTTTCCGGCTTGGGAGCCTCTTCCTCCATCACGGTGCCGTCGTATACCAGGAGCCTGTCGCCGTCCTGGACAACGTCTCCAAAGCAGTCGAAGGCGGAGTTGCCCACTATGAGCGGCACGTTCTGCTTGGTGAGGACGAATGCGGGGAGGTTCTGCACTATGATGTTGCCTATCCTCAGGTTCCTGATCACGAAGGAGCCGGCCTTCACGGTTGATCCGTCGGGCATCTTGAGCACGGTGACGCCGTTGACGTCAGCATTCTCAATGTAGCCGTTCTCGTAGAGGAACAGGTAGGTGGTGGAAGACACGCTGGCGAACCATGTCTCGGCCGCGTAGAATGTCTTGACGCCCACGCCGTTGACGGTGGCGTCAATGGTATACCTTCCGTCCGACTGCGGGTTGAGTTTTATTACGTTCTGGGCGCTGAGGCTTAACGTGCAGAGCATCGCCGCCAGTATAATAGCTAAGTGCCTTCTCATATATGTGGTCTTTAAATGTTAAATGCTTCCTTGATGGCGTCCACCATGTCCAGTTTCTCCCATCCGAAGAACTGTATGCCGTCCTTCACGTAAGGGTCCTTGCCAAAGTGCCCGTATGCGGCCGTTGGCTGGTAAATAGGGTTCTTGAGGCCGAACTTCTCGATAATTGCGGCGGGGCGGAGGTCGAACATCGCGCTGATTTTTTCCGCGATGTGCCCGTCGTCAAGGCCCGGCGCCGCTGTCCCGTAGGTATTGATGTAGAAACTTACAGGCTTCGCCACGCCGATGGCGTATGCCAGCTGGACCTCGATCTCCTCCGCGACTCCGGCGGCCACGAGGTTCTTGGCAATGTAGCGGGCGGCGTAGGCGCCGCTGCGGTCAATCTTGGAAGGGTCCTTGCCTGAAAAGGCGCCTCCGCCGTGCGCGCCCTTGCCTCCGTAGGTATCCACGATAATCTTGCGCCCGGTGAGGCCGGTGTCCCCGTGGGGACCGCCGATCACGAACTTTCCGGTGGGGTTCACCAGCAGTTCGAAGCCCTTGTCGAAGAGCGCCGCCGTCTGCGCGGGAAGGCTTTGGATGAGCCTTGGGATAAGGATGTCGCGCACGTCGGCGGTAATCTTGTCATGCATGGCCTGGTCAGTGTCGAACTCGTCGTGCTGGGTGGAGAGGACTATGGTATGTACCCGTACTGGCCTGTGGGTTTCCCCGTCGTACTCTATGGTGAACTGTGATTTTGCGTCCGGCCGCAGGTACGGCATGAGGGCGGGTTCGCCCTTGCGTATGTCGGTAAGTATCTGTAGTGTCCTGTGCGCCAGGGAGATAGGGAGGGGCATGTATTCCTGCGTGTCCTTGCAGGCGTAGCCGAACATCATTCCCTGGTCTCCCGCGCCCTGCTCCGCGGGATCAGTGCGCACCACGCCCCGGTTGATGTCCGGGCTCTGCTCGTGGATTGCGGAGAGCACGCCGCAGGAATTGCCGTCGAACATATAGTCCGCCCTGTCATAGCCAATGGAGCAGATGACCTTGCGGGCGGTCTGCTGGACGTCTACGTAGGCCTTTGTGGTGATCTCGCCTCCTATCACCACCAGGCCGGTGGAACAGAAGGTTTCGCAGGCCACCTTTGACTCGGGGTCCTGCCTCAGGCATTCGTCCAGGATTGCATCGGAAATCTGGTCCGCCACCTTGTCCGGGTGGCCCTCAGAGACTGACTCTGAAGTGAATAGATAGTTCTTTTTCATTTTTTAGCATTTTTTGACGTGGTTGCAAGCATTCAAATCTGTCCACGTGTGTTTAACAGTACAAATATACTACAATTTTGTTGTTAACAACCCCTGTTGATATCTTGTTAATAATTTTAAATGGGTAAAACGATTTTAATTTTTTAGATACCCATTTATGAAGTAATTTTGCTCGGTTAAACAGATATTTATTTTCAACATCATAAACTATTCTAACAAATGAAACGTTTCTTGCTCGCTTTCGCGACATTATTTGCCGGAGTTGCAGCCTTCGCACAGGTTACAACCTCCAGCATGAGCGGACAGATTGCAGATGAATTCGGCGATCCCCTCATCGGCGCGGCAGTCGTTGCCGTACACGAGCCGTCGGGAACCCAGTACTATGCAATCACCAACAATGACGGTCGCTACACCATCACCGGTATGCGCTCCGGAGGTCCCTACAACGTAGAGATTTCCTTCATAGGCATGGCTACCGAGGTGCACAATGACGTGACCCTCCTCCTGGGTGAGAACTACACCATCAACGCAACCCTCAAGAGCTCAGAGCTCCTGAACGAGGTTGTAGTTGTGGCATCCACATCCAAGTTCACCACCACAAAGACCGGTGCGGGAACCAACATCTCCCTTTCACAGATGGAGGAACTCCCTACCGTAAACCGCAGCATCCAGGATATCGCAAAGCTCTCTCCTTATTCAAACGGAATGAGCTTCGCAGGTGCTGACGGACGTTCCACCAACTTCACCGTTGACGGTGCCAACTTCAACAACAACTTCGGTCTTTCCGACAGGCTCCCTGGAGGAGGAAACCCTATCTCCATGGACGCTTTCCAGGAGGTCCAGGTTGTGATCGCCCCTTACGACGTGCGCCAGACCAACTTCATCGGCGCCGGCGTGAACGCCATCACCAAGTCCGGTACCAACACCGTTAAGGGAACGGCCTACACTTACTACTACAACAACAAGATGCGCGGTGTCATCGGTCCTGACAAGGAGAAGATCGCCAGGCTCGACGAGGACCAGAAGAACGTTTACGGATTCTCCGTGGGCGGTCCTATCATCAAGAACAAGCTCTTCTTCTTCCTGAATGGTGAGTACACTGTTTCTCCTTCCTCAATGAACCAGTGGAGAGGCTCCACCGACGGAGTTGCGGATCCCAAGAAGTACATCTCCAGGACAAAGCTCTCAGACCTTGAGGCCGTTTCAAAGTATCTGAAGGACACTTACGGATATGACACCGGCTCATGGACCAACTATCCTGGAACGGAGACCAACAAGAAGTTCCTTGTCCGTCTCGACTGGAACATCAACAACAACAACCGTCTTGCCCTTCGTTACAACTACACCCAGAACCTTTACTGGCAGGGAACCAACGGTTCTTCTTCAAATGCAGGCTCACGCGCTTCAGGCAACCGTCTGTCACAGTACGGTATGGCTTACGTGAACTCTTGCTACAATGCACAGAACAACGTAAACACCTGGTCACTTGACCTCAACAGCCGCATAGGCGAGACAATGCACAACCAGTTCCTGACCACCTTCACGATGATTTCCGATATCCGCGGATCCACTTCTTCAGAGTTCCCGTTCATCGACATCCTTGACGGTACCGCAGATACTGCAGGAACGATCATGCCTTACATCTCCGCAGGTTACGAGCTCTTTACCTACAACAACGGTGTCTACAACAACACCCTCACCGTAAAGGATGACTTCACACTGGACCTTGGCAACCACCACTTCCTGGTAGGTCTCAGCTATGAGCATCAGTTCGCAAACAACGCGTATATGCGTAACGGAACAGGTTACTACCGTTACAAGAGCCTCGAGGACTTCTACAACCAGGCTGCTCCTGAGACAGTCTGCCTCACCTACGGTTACAACGGCAACCTCAACCCTACCGCACAGATTACCTTCAACCAGTTCGGTGCATACCTGCAGGACGAGTGGTCAATCACCAAGAACTTCAAGCTTACCTACGGTGCGCGCTTTGACCTTCTGGCATTTGACGAGAAGGACATCATGACCAACAACGCCATCAAGGCCCTTGACTACGGCGGAAAGCACGTTGACACAGGTGTATGGCCTGCAAACCACGTGACAACTTCTCCACGTGTGGGCTTCTCCTGGGATGTGTTCGGAGACAAGACTTTGACTATCCGTGGAGGCGGCGGCCTCTTCTCAAGGCTTCCTTCACTGGTGTTCTTCACCAACATGCCTACCAACTCCAACATGATCCAGAACGTGACTTCGATCACCACCACATGGAAGGGTAAGAACAGCACTCCGGATCCTCTCCTCGCCCAGTTCGCAGGTCCTATCATCACTGACAAGGCCGCCCTCCTGGACAAGATGAACAGCCTGGATCCTACCAGGTTCCCCAAGACCATCGATCCTTCTAAGGGTGTCGTAGGAAGCGAGGTTGACGGAGTTGACCCCAACTTCAAGATCCCTACAACCGCAAAGGTTTCACTGGCGTTCGACTATCAGCTTCCCGTAAGCTTCCCTCTCACTGTAACTGCCGAGGGTATCTTCAACAAGACCATCTACGGAGTAAGGCTCACCAACTACAACATCATGCCTTCAGACAACTGGGACAGGATGCCGGGCGCAGACAACCGTCTCATCTACCCTGCTTCTTACAAGTACTATCCTAAGACAAACGCATTCGTCCTCACCAACACAAGGGAAGGATACGGCTACTCCGCAAACGTAACCGTCAATGCCCAGCCGTTGGAGAACCTCAGTGTAATGGTGGCTTACACCCGCACAGAGTCCAAGGAGATCACCGGTATGCCCGGTAGCGCCGCTTCCTCCGCATACACCTCCCTGTACACCGTGAACGGACCTGAGTTCGCTACACTCCAGAGGTCTCAGTATGTAGTTCCTGACCGTCTCATCGGTTCCATCAACTGGACCAACAGGACAAAGATCGGCTTCGACACCCACGTATCACTCATGTACGAAGGCTACTCCTCCAACGGATACTCCTTCATGTATGACGCTGACATCAACGGCGACGGATCCGCATTCGACCTCATCTACATCCCCAACACACCGGACGAGCTCAAGTGGGCTTCAGTTGACGACATGCAGAATTTCTGGAACTTCGTTCAGCAGGATCCTTATCTCCTGAGCCACAAGGGCCAGTACGCAGAGGCTTACGCCGCACGCGCACCTTGGGTTCACCACTTCGACCTCCGCGTCGCACAGGACTTCCAGTTCAAGACCGGCAAGAACGTACACAAGTTCCAGTTCTCAGTCGACTTCCTGAACTTCAACAACCTGTTCAACCCCAAGTGGGGTGTTCCCAGCATCCTCGACTGCAACAGCGGCAAGATTCTCCACTGCACCAACGCAGAGTCAATCAGCTCTACAGTCGCTCCTATTTATTCATTCTCCGGCAACAGCGACCACACCTACAGGTATTCTTCTTCAATCTACAATACCTGGCAGATTCAGCTCGGCCTCCGTTATATGTTCAACTAAACCAGTGAGGAAAAGAGATTATGAAAAAGATATTTAAAGCAATATTCGCAATAGCCGCCGGCATCACCCTGTTCGCATCCTGCCAGCAGGCCGGTGACGTGCTCGCCCTCGCACTTTCCGCAGACAACACCGCCATCACTTTCGATGCGGCCAATCCTCAGGAAGTGAGCGTGAACCTTTCCGCAGACGGCGACTGGTATGTCTATGCTCCTGACTGGATCACAGTTAATCCTTCTCACGGAACCGGAAACACCACCGTCAAGATCAGCGCACAGAAGAACCTTGACCAGTGGAATGAGGAGAACGCCCCCAGGGCTGACGTAGTTGCATTCTGCGGCGCAGGGGACAAGAGATTCTCCATCAACGTAAACCAGAAGGGAGAGGCCGGTCTGGACGCCACCAGGTACTACAGGCAGATTACCTCCACTTCCGTCATGGATCCTGACGTGACCTATCTTATCGTGTTCAACCTTGGAGGAGACCTCCAGGCGGCCATGAACATCGGTTGCGGCAAGGATGACAACACCTACGCTTACGGTTACACAACCAAGGTTACCCCTGACGCTGACGGTGTCATTGTCATGACAAACGGTTCCCTCAGCCACAAGCTTGAGCCTGTGGAGGGTGGATATGCCATCAAGCAGCCTAACGGCGCCTACATCTACCAGAGCGCAAGCTACGCCAACTTCTATCTTACCACTGACAAGAGCAAGGCCAGCACATGGGAGCTCACTTTCAATGACAAGGGAGAGGCTGAACTCAAGAACAAATCCGCAGGCGATAGGATCCTCCAGTACGACAACGTACAGTACAAGGACTTCGGCTCATGGCCTACAATCAACAGCGGATATGTCCTGCCTATCATCTACATGGACCAGGCAGAACCTACCGGAGAGGAACTTTCCGCTCCTGAGGAGACATATGTTCTCGCAAGCGCGACTTCCGCAGTCCTCCCTGTTTCTTCCAACAGGACCTGGAAGGTAAGGAACCATGATTCATGGGTTAAGGATTTCACTCCTTCAGGAACAGAAAACGGCAATATTGAGATTACCCTTGACGCCAACACCGGCGCAGCCCGCACCGCTCAGTTCCAGATCATCGGTGAGACCACCAACATGACCGTCAAGCTGATCCAGGCCGCTCCTATGAAGTCTGTCAAGGACCTCAATGACTGGTGCAAGCTTACAAAGACAGGCGCAGATTACGATGCAACCCTCAACGGTGCCACAGTTTCCTATGTAAACGGCAACAACGCCTTCATCGAGGACGCTACCGGCGGAATCCTGCTTTACAAGAGCGGTCACGGCCTCAAGGTGGGTGACAGCTTTACCGGAAGGGTTACCGGAAAGGGTACAATGTACGGTGGAGCTCCTGAGCTCACTGCTTGGGATGCTTCAGAGGCCGTCAAGACTACTGCCGAGGCTCCTTGCACTGAGATCACCCTCGCTGACCTGTACAAGAACTTTGACAAGTATATAAGCTGCGTCCTCAAGATCAAGGGCGTAAAGGTTACTGACGGAATAGCATCAGGTGACAGAAGCGGAAAGATCAGCCAGGGCACTGACTCGATCGACCTTTATGACAAGACCAAGAAGGTTGTGATCACTGCCAATTCAGAGGGTGACCTCGTTGCCATCCCTTGCTACAACGGAACCAAGAAGCAGCTTGGCGTTTGGGAGAGCTCACAGTTCACTGCAACCAAGATTGGAGGAGCCATCACGGTACCTGCAACCCTGGAGGTTGAGAACGGCGGCACTGCAAAACTGAACGCAACCGCCAATAGCGGCGCTCCTATCACCTATACTTCTTCAGACGAGACCGTAGCTACCGTAAGTGCGGACGGAACCGTTACCGGACTCAAGACCGGTGAGGCTACCATCACAATGACGGCTCCTGCTGTTGAGGGCTATACCGCAGCAGAGGCAACCTGCAAGGTTGTCGTTGCCGCCCCGCTTCCTACCATCATGGTTACCCAGGATGACGTTCCTTCCAAGTATGGCGACGATGTTGAGATTACAATTGGGGGCGTAACCTTCGTTGCAAATCAGCTCGCCTGCTATGCAAAGGGTACCGGCAAAAAGGAAGGCCTCCAGTTCAAGAAGCAGGTTGGTTACCTTGCAAACAAGACCCCTCTTGGAAAGAAGATCACAAAGATCGTCATCACCAAGGGAGACGGTTTCTATGCTACCAACTATGAGCTTACGGCCGGAACTGCCGAGAATCCTGAGACAGTGATTACCGGAACGTCAACAGAGACATCCACTACATATGACCTTTCTGGCGGCAACTACACATTCTTTAAGCTTGCCAACACATCGACATATGCAGGATATCTGGATACAATAGAAATCAAATACGCAGAGTAAAAAGTTAATCTGTAATAATCAAAAGGCGCAGGGTGTCGATGCTTTGCGCCTTTTATTTTTAAGCATATTTATCTATATTTGAAGATACAATATACTTACCCGATATGAAACTGAAACATTTGATATTAGCTGTGCTGGCTGCGTCAGCGCTCGTGGCCTGTTCGGAACCGGAACCCAATAAGGATCCTCAGCAGGAGTCGGCGTCCGTGACGGTTTCCCCTTCAAGCCTGTCCTTTGCGGCTGGAGCTGAGACCAAGGACGTCACAGTTACCACCAACTGCAACTGGACGGCCGAGTCCGATGCGGACTGGGCCACGGTGAACATCACCAGCGGAGGCGTCTCCAAGAGCGGCGCCGTGGTGAAGGTTACCGCCCAGGCCAACAAAGGCGCCGCGCGTAACGCTACGGTGACCTTTACAGGAAAAGGCAACAACACCGTCACCGCAAAGCTCAGCATCTCGCAGGAGGCTTATGAAGCGCCTCAGGAACTGAAGCCGGCTTCGACATCCATGACTATCCTGTCCAAGGGCGAGACCAAGTCCCTGTCCTTCAAGGCTACCGGGGACTGGACGGCTGCATCGAATGTCCCGTGGATTACGGTAAGTCCCGTTTCCGGCCAGGGATCAGCCAACACCCAGGTGCTCACCGTCACCGTGGCGGCCAATACTGATGACGCGCGTACCGGCAAGGTGACCTTCACCATGGGAAGCCTCACTGCGGAAGTCACCGTCGCGCAACAGGGAGCGCCTAAGTTCGAGACACTGACCATAGCCCAGTTCATTGACAAGGCGGCTGGCACCGGAGAATGGTACAGGCTTACCGGTATCATCACCCAGATCTGCGACAACACCGCCAAGGCTTACGGCAACTTCTACATCAAGGACGATACCGGCGAGGTATTCGTATATGGAATGACCAAGGATTACAGCGAGAATCTCAATGACCAGTCATTCTCCCAGATAGGCCTCAAGGAAGGTGACGAACTCACCTTCATAACCCAGCGCTCAGAGTATCACGGAGAGCCCCAGGGCGGCGGTAACACACAGCCTGCATACTATGAGTCCCACGTTCCGCATCCAACCCCTGCGAGGGTTTATTCGGACTACAAGGCCGACAGTTCTTCCGAGCCATGGCTGGAACTCCCCGCAACTTCAGCCGATGACGGCCACAGTTTCCTGCACCATACAATGTACATAGGAAGCAACGAGACCCGCAGTTTCTCCATGTACTGGGATTACCAGAACATGGTGGCCCGCTGGGTGGCTTATCCTCTTTACAGGAAGGCCTGGGGATACGGAACCAGGACCGACCAGTGGGGACTGGACCCTCTGCTCAAGAGCAGCGAGCAGCCGATACTCAACAGGACCTACACATCTTCCGACGGCCAGTCATATGACCGCGGCCATCAGATCCCGTCTGCGGACCGCCTATGCTACGAGGCCAACGTAAAGACCTTCTACTGGACCAACATGACTCCTCAGTTGAACGAACTGAACGGTGCCCTCTGGGCCAACCTGGAGCAGAACGTCCGCGAATGGTCATGGCCTGATTCCCACGAGACCGACACCCTCTACGTGGTTACCGGTTGCCTCGTGGACGACAGCACCACCATTGTGAAGGACAACGACGGCAAGAAGGTTACGGTTCCGACGCATTATTACAAAGCTCTCCTGAGGGTTTACCAGGGCAATTATTCCGCCATCGGATTTTACCTCGAGCACAGGAAATATGACAACAACAAGGTTGACAAGAGCATAGCCGTATCCATTGACGAACTCGAGACCCTCACCGGGGAAAACTTCTTCCACAACCTTCCTGACGCCATAGAAAGCGCCGTGGAGGCCAAGGATCCAAAGACAGACCAATGGTGGTGGGACAACATGTTAAAGTGAGAATAAGGGTATGAAAAGACTTTTAAAGAGCCTCCTTTCCCTGGTAATAGCAATTACCCTGGGTACGCTCATACTGTTTGTCCTCAGAAGCCTCACACAGGTAAAGCCGTCATATCCTGACGGCAGCCTGGTGATAGGCTTCTACAACCTGGAGAACCTCTTTGACACAGTAGACGATCCCCGTATCAACGACGCCGCTTTCCTGCCTGACGGCGAGAACAAGTGGACGGAGGACAAGTATCAGAAGAAACTCCACAACATGGCATCGGCCATAAAGGCCATGGCTGAGTATAACGGCCAGTACCACGCCATACTTGGCGTTGCTGAGGTGGAGAACTACGGCGCCCTGTCAGACCTCCTGGCGCAGCCGGAGCTGCAGGATTCCGGATACAAATGTATCCTGGAGGAGGGTGGCGACGGCCGCGGCATTGACGTGGGCCTCATCTACAGGCCGGACGTCTTCCAGGTCCAGCAGGTGAAGTCCATCCCTTACAATTTCAGGGATTCCCGCATAGAGTTCTATATGACCCGCGAGGAACAGAGGGCCTTCAGCACCCGCGACGTGCTCATGGTGCGCGGCCTGCTACAGGGCGAGCCTTTCGCCGTATATGTAGGTCATCTTCCTTCACGTGTGAACGACAAGCCCGCGGACCTGCGCAACAGGGGAGCGGAAATCATCTACAACGACGCCATGGAACTCCAGAAGAAGTATCCCGGCATAAAGATAGCCGTCATGGGCGACATGAATGACGACCCCACTGACGAGAGCATGACGGACTTCCTCATGGGACGCGAGAGCATCGACGGCCTCACGGACAAGGATTTCTTCAATCCGTTCCTGTCCATGCTCAAGGCCGGCTACGGCTCCATGGAGTACCGCGGCCAGTGGCAGATATTCGACCAGATCCTTGTGAACAATGCCCTGGCCAACGCTCCCAAGGGAGGCCTGAAGATCCAGAAGATAGAGGCCGGTAAGTATTACGGCAAGGTCTTCAACGCGGATTTCCTCACCCAGCAGGACGGCCGTTACGCCGGCACCCCTTACAGGACCTTCTCCAACGGAGAGTTCATAAACGGTTACAGTGACCATTATCCAACATTCATCATAGTATCCAAATGAAAAAACTTTTATTGATTGTGACAGCAGCAGTTGCTCTCGCCTCATGTGCGACAAAAGAACAGAATCCTTTCCTGCAGGAGTGGGATACCCCTTATGGAATCCCGCCTTATGACAAGATAAAGATCGAGCATTACATGCCGGCTATCAAGGCAGGAATAGCCCAGCACGAGGCTGAGATCCAGGCAATAATAGACAATCCCGCCGCCCCTACCTTCGAGAATACAGTAGCGGCCCTGGAACTTTCAGGAGACATCCTCACCAAGGTGATGGGAGTGCTCTACAACGTGGCTGAGACGGAGAATTCTCCGGAACTGGAGGCAGTGGTGGAGGAAGCCACCCCGCTCCAGTCCGAGCACAGCGACAACATCTACATGAACAAGAAGCTCTACGAGAGGGTTGCCGCCATCTACAACGCGGACCAGAGCGGCCTCACCCGCGAGCAGCAGATGGTCCTCAAGAAACTCTACGAGGCCTTTGAGCGCAACGGTATCGGCCTGAGCGACGCAGAGCAGGAGGAACTCCGCAAGATCAACACAGAGACATCGGTGGTCAGCAACAAGCTGGGCACCAACCTCCTGGCGGAGAACAACGCCTTCAAGGAGGAGTTCGGCATCTCCGTATCGGCATATCCTACCGCAATGACCACCACCGAGGACCGCGCCCTGCGCGAGCGCATGTTCAAGGCGTATTCATCAAGGGGACACAACGGCAACGAGTATGACAACCGCGAGCTTTTCCTGAAACTCATGGACCTCCGCACCCGCAAGGCCAAGATCATGGGCTATGACAATTCAGCGGACTTCCTCCTTGCAAACAAGATGGCTCACGACCACGAGACCGTGGACGAGTTCCTGGACGGCATAATGAAGGCCGCCGTGGCCCGTGCCAAGGAAGAGGTAGCCGAGATGGAGAAGATAGCAGGCTTCAAGATCGAGCCCTGGGACTGGTGGTACTATTCAGAGAAAGTGCGCCAGCAGAAGTATGCCCTTGACGAGGACATGACCAAGCCGTACTTTGAGGTGAACAACGTCCGCAAGGGCGTCTTCCTGGCCGCCAAGACCCTCTACGGCATCAATATCGAGGAGATCTCCGGAGTTCCAAAATACAACCCCGAGGTGCTCACCTACAAGGTTACCGACGAGAACGGCAACTTCCTTGGAATCTTCACAAGCGACTATTTCCCGCGCTCCAGCAAGAGGGGAGGCGCCTGGATGAACAACGTGCGCGACCAGTATTACGATGCTGACGGAAAAGAGGTCCGCCCCATTATCTGCAACGTTGCAAACTTCACTTCTCCTGACGAGAACGGCGTAGCCCTCCTCACAATTGACGAGGTGGAGACCGCTTTCCACGAGTTCGGACACGCCCTTCACGGACTCCTCACCAAGTGCCACTATCCTTCAGTAAGCGGCACCAGCGTGACCCGCGACTTTGTGGAGACCTTCTCCCAGTTCAACGAGAACTGGGCTTTCCAGCCCGAACTGCTGGCCCAGTACGCAAAGCACTACCAGACAGGCGAGGTGATTCCCCAGGAACTGGTGGACAAGATCATCAACTCTTCCAAGTTCAACCAGGGATTTGCCACCACCGAGCTCTGCGCCGCTTCTATCCTTGACATGAAATGGCACGAGCTGTCCAGCATAGAGGGAATCGACATAGACGAGTTTGAGGCAAAGGTATGCAAGGAGATGGGTCTCATAGACGAGATCATTCCGCGCTACCGCACCTCCTACTTCAACCACATCTTCTCCGGCGGCTACAGCGCAGGTTACTACGGATATCTGTGGGCCGAGGTCATTGACAAGGACGCTTTCGCGGCCTTCGAGGAATCCCCCAACGGAGTATGGGACAAGGAACTTGCAAAGAAATTCAAGGAGACCTTCCTGGAGAAGGGAGGTTCCGAGGAGCCTATGGTCCTCTACGTGAAGTTCCGCGGAAGGGAGCCTCAGTCAGAGCCGTTCCTGAGGGGAAGGGGACTTCTTTAGATTTCCTCCACCAGTTCGTAATCCAGGAGCTTCTGCTCCAGGTTTGCGTCTTTAACACGAATACGCACAGGGTCTCCCAAAAGGAACACCTTGTGCGTTCTCTTTCCTACCAGGCGGTAGCGCTTCTCGTCGAACTCGAAGAAGTCGGAGCGTATCTCGCGCAGCGGGACCATGCCCTCTATCTTGGTGGGGGCTATCTCCACGTACATTCCCCACTCCGTGATACCGGAGACGGTGCCGTCGAATTCCTGGCCAATCTTGTCCATCATGAACTCTACCAGCTTGTACTTGATGCTGGCGCGCTCCGCGTCCGCGGCGAGGGCCTCGCGCTCGGAAGCGTGCTTGCACTGCTTCTCGTAATACTCCTGGTTCTGGTTCCTGCCGTCGTCCAGATAGATGCTCAGGAGGCGGTGCACCATGGTGTCAGGGTAACGGCGGATAGGGGAGGTGAAATGGGTGTAGCAGGGGAATGCCAGGCCGTAATGGCCAATGTTGTCCGTGCTGTATATGGCCTTTGACATGGCCCTGAGGGACATCAGTTCAAGGGCGTCGTGCTCCGGAGTTCCCTTTGCCTTGTCCAGCAGTTCGTTCAGCGAACCGGCCACGGCCTTGGGGTTGGAGGTGTCTCCCATCTTGTATCCGAAGTTCTTGGCGAAGGCCTTCAGGTCCTTGATCTTCATCTCGTTGGGCTCTGCGTGGATACGGTATACCATGGTCTTGCCCTTGGCGGCCACGAATTCCGCCACGGAGCGGTTGGCCAGGAGCATGAACTCCTCTATGAGCCAGTTGGCTTCCTTGGAAATCTTCTGATAGACGTTGACCGGCTTGCCGTTGGCATCCACTTCCACCTTCATCTCTGGCCTCTCGAAACTGATGGCGCCCAGTTTGAAACGCCTTTCCCTGAGGAGCTTTGCAATGCCCCAGAGGGTGGAGATGGCGGTTTCCAGCATGTCAGGCTCCGCGGGCTCCTGTCCCTCCGGGACGGGAGCGGCGGCCTTCTCTATGATGGCCTGCGCCCGGTCGTAGTCCAGGCGGTGGTCGGAGCATATCATGGTGCGGCCGAACCAGCGGTTCACCACCTTGCCCTTGGGTGTCATCTCGAATACGGCGGAGAAGGTCAGTTTGTCCTCCCCGGGGCGCAGCGAGCAGAGGTTGTTGCTGAGCTTTTCCGGGAGCATGGGCACGGTGCGGTCCACTAGGTAGACGGATGTTCCGCGGGACTGGGCTTCCTTGTCCAGAAGGGTGTCGGGCTTCACGTAGTATGATACATCGGCAATGTGCACGCCCACCTCGATGAGGCCGTTGTCAAGCGGCTTGTAGGAGAGGGCGTCGTCATAATCCTTTGCGTCCGTGGGGTCTATGGTGAAGGTGAAGACGTCGCGGAAGTCGCGGCGGCCCTTGATGTCGTCAGGGGTGATTTCTGTCCTTATTGCTTCCGCCTCTTTCACCACATCGGGCTCAAAGCGGTACGGGAGGCCGAATTCCGTGAGGATGGCGTGCATTTCCGTCTCGTTGTCCCCCGGCTTGCCCAGCACGTCCACTATGTGTCCGCGCGGGGCCGTGGCCTTGCGGTCCCAGCCGTCCACTGCGGCGGCCACCTTCATGCCGCTCTTTATGCCCTTTCCTTCCACCTCATAGGGGTCAAGCAGGATGTCGTAGGGCATTGTGCGGGACTGCATGAGCACCCATGCCTGCCCTCCGGCAGCGTGGAGGACTCCCACGAACGGGATCTTGGAATGTTCCACTATCTCCACTATCTCTCCCTCACGGCGGTGCTGTTCGGACTTTTCCCTGGTCACGGCCACCTTCACGATGTCCCCGTGAAGGGCGTGCCTGGTCTTGGACGCCTTGACAAAGACGTCGTCATCCTCGCCGTCAATTATCACGAAAACGAATCCATCGCGGGTCATCTGGACCTTGCCGGTAAGAAGGCTGACTGATTTTCTTGGTTTTCTGGATTTTCCCAACTTTGAGGGATTCTTTTTTCGTTTCATAATGCTTAAATTTGCGTAATTTAATATAAGCAAATATAACAAATAATACGATATGAACAGAAAAGTTCTTCTTATGATTCTGGACGGCTGGGGAGAAGGCCGTAAAGACGCTTCCAACGCAATATATACACAGGGCACGCCTTTCATCGATTCACTGCGTGCAAAGTATCCTTTCTCACATCTGCAGGCCTGCGGAGAATACGTAGGACTTCCTGACGGACAGATGGGAAACTCCGAGGTGGGACACATGAACCTTGGAGCCGGACGCGTAATCTACCAGGATCTGGTCAAGATAAACATGGCCTGCCGCAAGCACGCCCTTTTGGAGAACAAGGAGATCAAGGCCGCCTACGAATATGTAAAGATGAGCGGCAAGAAACTCCATTTCATGGGCCTTACCTCCGATGGAGGCGTACACTCTTCCCTGGAGCATCTTTATGAGTTCCTTGCAGAGGCCAAGAAACAGGGCCTGGACAAGGTTTTCGTACACTGCTTCATGGACGGACGCGACACCGACCCGCGCAGCGGCAAGGGCTTCCTTGCGGAGCTTGAGGAGAAGATGGCCCAGACAACTGGCGAAATTGCCACCGTATGCGGCCGTTTCTACGCAATGGACCGCGACAAGAGGTGGAACCGCATCAAGGATGCATACGACATGCTGGTGGACGGCAAGGGCGACAAGTTCTTCTCCGCCGCTGAGGGCATACAGGCCTCATACGACGCTGACGTCACCGACGAATTCGTAAAGCCTATAGTAATCACCCGCGCCAACGGCGAGCCCAAGGCCAAGATCGAGGAAGGCGACGCCATCATCTTCTTCAACTTCCGCAACGACCGCGCGCGCGAGCTTACCAACGTCCTCACCCAGAACGACATGCCTGACGAGGGCATGCACACAATTCCTCTGTACTACTGCTGCCTCACCCCTTACGACGCCTCCTTCACTGGCATCCATATCCTCTTTGACAAGGAAGAGGTTGTCCAGACGCTTGGAGAGACCGTGGCCAAGGCCGGCAAGCACCAGCTCCGCATCGCCGAGACTGAGAAATACGCCCACGTGACATTCTTCTTCAACGGCGGAAGGGAGACCCCGTTCGAGAACGAGGACCGCATCCTGGTGAATTCACCCAAGGTTGCCACATACGACCTCCAGCCGGAGATGAGCGCCATTGAGGTTACCAACAAGCTGGTGGACGCCATCCGCACGGAGAAGAACGACATGATCATCCTGAACTTCGCCAACGGCGACATGGTGGGCCACACAGGCGTGTACAAGGCCATCAAGAATGCCGTAGGATGCATTGACGGATGCGTCGAGGCTGTAGTTACCGCCGCCATCAACCACGACTACGCAGTGCTCCTTACCGCAGACCACGGCAACGCGGATTATGCGGTGAACGAGGACGGCACCCCCAACACCGCCCACTCCCTCAACGAGGTTCAGTTCATAGTGATCAACGAGCCTTCCGTGAAGGAAGTCAAGGACGGCGCACTTTGCAACGTGGCTCCTACCATACTTAAACTGATGGGAATCCCTCAGCCGGAACTGATGACGGCCGAGCCGCTGATCTGACACCACTTAGACACTGCATATGAGAAGACTGATGACCATAGTCCTGGCCGCCATGCTGATGGCTGCCTGCTCTCCCTTTGGGCAGAAACGCATAGTCAGGCTGGATGGCGGGGTTACCGCATCGTTCGTGAAGAATTCCGAAGGCAAATGGGGACTCTCTTTAAAGGGAGTCGCCGGGAAGGGCCTGCACCAGGACAATCCTGTGCAACTGGCGCTCTGCTTCGGCGATAAAGCCTATCTGCAGGCCGCCGGATATGACAAGATAGCCAATAATGACGGGAGATATACCGCTACCGCGCAGGTTGCCGTTTCCGAAGCCATCTTCAACGTCACTGACGTGTGGAGCGTGGAGAACGGGGACCTCAGGGTATACAGGACCGTGTCAGTTGAAGGGGACCTTCCGGGCGTGGGATTCGCCTCATCATTCAATTTTGAGACGGATCCTTCCGTAACCTGGGATGACGTCAGTTTCCTGGCTCCGGGCCTGCTATACGGGGATTCTACCTACGACGGGGCCAATTCTCCGGGCGGCACCGCCTTTGACCAGGCGCACATCTTCACTTTCCGTGAAGATTTCCTGCCTGCGCCAATGTACGCCGCCCTGTTCGGCGACGGCAGCAGCTTTACCATATTGGACGCGGCTCCCAATGCCACCACCACCCTGGAGGAGACCCAGAAGGGCATGGGCGAGAGCATAATGATTGACGAACTCTTTGCCACAGGCGCTTTCAGTTCATATGATTCCGCCGACGGAGGCGTGGAGATGAGTTTCACTTTCCCCAACACGTCGGCAGTGATGCGCCGCGCCGTTGGGGGCGGCAACGTACCTGTGACAGACATGGTCTGGGCGAGGCGCTTCAATCCTGTGAATGACGGATTCCAGCATGCGTATATCCTGGCGTTCCGTTTCGCCCCGCAGGAGTCTTTCCCGGAACTCACCCGCAATTCTTACCGCTGGGCGTGGGGCATACTCAAGCCCGAACTTTACTGGCATGACATAGAAGTGGTACGCACCTGCCTTTCTGACCAGCTTTCCAGCCTGGTTACCAAGATGGGAGACCGCACTGGCCTTCCGTATCAGGTCCGTACCAAATCCGGCGAAGTCTGGAAGAGGGTGGGAGATCCGGCGTTCTACTGGAGAGACCCGCTGGGCTTCGTGGGAAAGCACATAGAAAGCGCGTGCATGCTGCTCATGGAAGGCGACAGGGACCAGTCTGAGCGCGGTCAGAAGATGCGCCAGCAAGGACTGGACATGATAGAGACGGCCATTAAGTACATACCCACCAAGAATCCCGTGTGCATGGGCTTCAACCTGATGGACGGTTCGCATTCAATGACCAACCTTCCCATCTGGTACGTACGCGAGGGCACGGACGACATGGTCCGCCTGCTGGAAGCGTACCAGAGGGAGAAGGCAAAGGGGATAGATCATCCGCACTGGGTGACCTGGTGCCAGGATTTCGCGGACTGGCTGCTGAATCTCCAGCGTCCGGACGGATCGCTTCCGCGTTCCTTCATGATAGAGACGGCGGAGATAGTCGAGGAGTCCGGAACCACATCGTACAACATAATCCCCATGTTCGTTAAACTGACGGACATCCTTGGGGACGACAAATACCTTGAGGCCGCAATCAAGGCCGCGGACTATGTCTGGGACAGTTACGGCAACAGGGGAGTGTTCATTGGCGGAGCCATAGACAATCCCAACATCACGGACAAGGAGGCGGGACTGCTGTCAGCGGAGGCGTTCATGTTCCTCTACGAGAAGACCGGGGAGCAGAAGTGGCTGGACCGCGCCCGCAGCGCCGCGGACTTCGCGGAGACCTGGACCTGGATATGGAACGTGCCCATGCCGGACGATGCTGACGACGAAGCCCTGAACTGGAAGAAGGGCGTCCCCACGGTTGGAGTGCAGGGCATCACCGCCCAGGTGGCCGGCCATACGGACCAGTTCCTGGACATGTCCATACCGACCTATGTGAAACTCTACAAGTACACCGGGGACGAGCATTACTATGACTTCGCCCGCATCCTGATGCACAACTGCAAGGCCATGCTGGCCCTTCCGGGACGCCTTTACGGCATGTACGCCCCCGGATACCAGACGGAGAACTTCCGTATGGGAGCGGACCGCCAGGGCCGCGGATTCGGCACCGCGGAAAAGTGGATGCCCTGGGTCACCACCAACCACCTCTTTGGAATAAACATGACCGAAGAGTACGACAAGGAGATATTCGACAGGCTTTGCGCCCGATAATCCGACAACCACAGACAGATACCACGATATGAAGAAGCGATTATTGATCCCGCTGATGGCTGCAGTCATACTGGCTCCGGCCGTCTTCATGGCCGTCGTCTCCCGCGCGCAGGGAGGCGCCGCCGCCGTGCCGCCGAGGCCTGAAGGCCCCTGCGACATCTACGCCTCCGGCGGTACGCCGTGCGCCGCCGCGCACAGTACCACCCGCGCCCTCTACAAGGACTACGACGGCCCGCTCTACCAGGTTATCCGCCAGTCCGACGGCGCCACCCTGGACATAGGCGTGGTTCCGTCGCGCAGGGGCGAGGAGGGCGGCTATGCCAATGCCGCCGCCCAGGACGCCTTCTGCGCGGATACGTATTGCTTCATCTCGATAATCTACGACCAGTCTCCCCAGAAGAACCACCTGATCCAGGCTCCCCGCGGGTACGTGATAGGTCCCGCCATGGGAGGAATGGACAACGTTCCGCTGGCAGACCTTGCGCCCGTGACATTGAACGGGCACAAGGTGTACGGAACGTTCATCATTCCGGGAATGGGAATGCGTTGGAACGACCCCACCGGCACCGCCGTGGACGACCAGGCGGAGGGCCAGTACTGGGTGATAAACGGCCACCATTACAGCGACGGCTGCTGCTTTGACTACGGAAACGCTGAGACGGATTCCACGGATGACGGCGACGGCACAATGGAGACCACCTACTTTGGAATAAAGAACAAGTGGTATCACGGAGACCCTCCGGGACCCTGGCTGATGACCGACCAGGAAAACAACCTGGTGGGCTGCGTTAACGAGGATCCCAACGACAAATACTGCGAAACCCTCAAGAGCATAACCTGGAGGTTCGTGACCCAGATGGTGGACGGCGCGCCGCACCGCTGGCGCTCCATGGGCGGAAACGCCCAGGAAGGCCCCCTGGAGATGCTTTATGACGGAGGCCGCATCAAGAACGAGCGCAGCAGTTACGACCCCATGCGCAAGCAGGGGGCCATCCTGCTGGGCAACGGCGGCGACAACGGCAACGTATCGTCCGGAACCTTCTACGAGGGCGCCATGACCTTTGCGGGCACCTTCCCCTCCGAGGCCACAAACCAGGCCGTTCAGGCAAACATCGTGGCAGCGAAGTACGACGTGCCTATGCTGGAGGTGGCATCGGCCGCCTCGACCGACGCCCCTGCGGGGCTCCAGACCTGGGCGCCCGGCACCACCCAGAACGTGACGGTGAAATTCACCAACACCATTGGGGAGACCGTGGTGGGCCTCACCCTGACCGTAGTGCCGCCCAAGGGCTGGAAATACAATGTCCAGGGCAGTACGGACAAGGTGCAGAGTTTCAGGACCATACTTCCCGGCGAGAGCGTATACGCCACCTTTGCGGTGACTTCGTCCATGGAGGAATTCAACGGCGACATAAACGCAAAGGCCAACTGGAACAGCTTTGGAAAGACATGGTCCGAGACCGCACACTCCAAGGTGCGCAACGTGCAGCCGGTCAAGATAAACGAGTTCCGCATAGCGGACAACAAGGGTAACGCAACCAATTCTTTCATAGAGCTTTACAATGCTTCTGACAAGACAGTGGACATCTCCGGATGGACGGTCATGGAGCACTCCAAGAACATTCCTTTCTCCTCCTACATCAACGTTCCTTCAGGCACAAAGCTGCAGCCTAAGACCTTCTATCTGATAGGCCTTTCAAACTCCGGCCTTGCGGTTGACGCGGCCAAGGGAGACGCCACGGTTTACGTGCGTACCCTGGAAGGAATGTCTGAGGGCGACGAGGTCATAATAGGCACTGGGAAGAATGCGGAGAAACGCCGCATAAAGGCCATAGTGAACACCCTGGAGAACCCTATGCGCGCGCAGGTAACCCCTTCCAACCCTACCTTCGTCTTCCAGCCGTTGCCCAACGGTCCGGACGACAGGCAGTTCGAGCGTTTCCCTGCGGGCAGCAGGAGCATACCAGTAATAAGCGTTGCCAATGTCAAGGTGGGGCAGAAACTGGCCATTGGCTACGGCGCCAAGTATCCGCATTTCGGACAGACCCAGGAGAAGTTCGAGGTGGTGACCGTGACAAACGTGGGCAAGCCCGGAACTCACGCGTATACTTCATATGAGTCCTACAAGGGAGAGACGGTACTCCGAGTTTCCAGCGTGAACAATATCACCCCGGGGGACAAGATACTTCTGGACATTGACAGCGAAGGCCACGGAAAGGAACTGGTGACCGTGAAGTCTGTGGGAACCGCCTCCGCGCGCAGGCCTTACAACGGCCCCATGACGCTTGAACAGGCCGGTACGGGAATAACCCTCACCGCCCCGCTCAAGTACAACCACAGCGCAAACGTACCGTTCTCCGTGCTTGGAACGGGCATCTCCTTCACCCCTGCCACAAAGTACGACCACTACAGCAACGAGCCGGTGTTTGCGCTGGTCTACGCCCTTGTACTGGATGAACCGCTTGCCGCGGACCATCCTATAGACGACGTCGTCTATGACGCAAAGGTGAAGACGGCGGGGTATCAGGATGCCGCCAAGGCGGACCTGCTGTTCGGCGGCCCCGCGCTGCAGCCTAATGGTGGAACCATAGTGCTGCGCGACAGCCGCGGCCTGGTGGTGGACGCCCTCAACTACGGCCGCGTCCTGGATTCCCAGTATGCTGAAGGCTACCACGCTGAATCCGGCGTGGACGCCATGGGAAGCCTGGTCATGACCCCGTACGTGGTGCAGATAGACGGCTATCACAATCCAATAAACAACGTCCAGAGGCCAGACCTCAGCGCCGGCCGTTTCCCTGACGGATACGACACGGACAACAACAAGTATGACTTCCGCGTACAGCCTTATTTCCACCTGGCGACGGACACGGACAAGGGAGGCCAGATACTGGTTGTTAGTTCCATCGATGGCCTGTCAGCGGGCCAGAAGGTATACATTGGCGGCGCTGACAATTGCGAGCAGGCCGTCCTGGCCACCGTGGGAATAAAGTACGGGGACTATGACGGCATGGCGGTTGGCCTTTCGGCTCCGCTGAAGATGGATCATAAGTCCGGGGAGGCCGTATCCGTGAACATTCCTACCCCTGGCGCGCCGAACCGCTATTAGCGGAGGCTCCGGGGATGGATTTGCGGTAGCAGGCGCTCAGCCAGACGGTCCTGGCGAGCAGATGCATGAAATATGCGCCCAGCAGAATGTGCAATGCAGTGGCGTAGTAGTTATCGGGGGAGATGCGGTCCAGGATCGCCTTTCCTCCGAACCAGCTTACAAAGAAGAAGAATGCCGCGGCCAGCATGGCGTCCCTGATGGGACGCGAGGCCGTGGCCCCTTCGTATATTCCGTCCCAGGTGAACGCGGCGCAGCCCAGCGGCGGCATGGCGATCAGCCAGGGCAGGAACTCCCGGCAGGCGTCAACCACCTGGGCGTCGGAGGTCATCAGCCGCAGCAGGGGCACTCCCAGGGCCCAGTAGATCCCAATGAAAAGCACCGCGACCCCCATGCTCCAGTTGAACACGGCCCTCACTCCGCCGCGCATGCTGGGGTAGTCCTCAGCCCCAATGAACTTGCCCGTGAGGGCCTGCCCGGCGTATGCGAATCCGTCCGTGAAGAAGGAGAAGATCATAAGCAGTTTCATCATTATGGCGCTGGAGGCCAGCATGAGGTCTCCGAACCGGGCGGAGATGACGGTGAAGCCTATGTATATGAGGATGAAGCCCAGCGAGCGCAGCAGCAGGTCCGCGTTCATACTGAAGAAGCCCTTCAACTCGCGTTTTTCAAGCGAGGACAGGGCGTCTTTCAGGCCGATACCCTGGAATACCCTGCGGCGGTATTTGACCAGAACGGCGCCCGTGGCAAAGAGGAGGCCGGAGTACTGGGCGATGAGGGTTCCATAGGCCACGCCCTTGAAGCCCAGGCCGCCCCAGCGGCCTATTCCAAGGGCGAGGACTATGCTGGAAATTACGTTCATCCCGTTCACCACAAGGTCCGTCCACATTGAGCTGACGGTGTCCTGCATGCCTATGAACCAACCCCTGAAGGTCATCAGGGACAGGGTTGCCGGAGCGGCCCAGATGCGTATGTAATAATATTGCAGGGCCAGTTCCTTCACCTCCGGGGTGCAGTCGATTACCAGGAAGGCCAGTTTGGTAAAGGGAATCTGGATGGCCAGGACAAACAGTGCCAGGACAAGGCTGAGGCCAATGCCGCGCAGGAAGGTGCGGGCGCAGGCGGCCATGTCGTCGCGGCCGTAGGCCTGCGCCGTGAGGCCGCCCGTACCCGCCCGCAGGAACGCGAAGTTCCAGTACAGCAGGTCGAACAGCATCGATCCTATGGAAATGCCTCCAATGCTTGCCGCTGCCGCACCCGAGAGGTGTCCGGACACGGCAATGTCCACCATTCCCACTATGGGCACGGTGATGTTGGCAAGTATGCTCGGGATTGCGAGCCTGAGGATTTCCCGGTTTATGGCTTTCATCGGAATTTCTTGTCTTCCTCCAGCATTCCCAGGTAGGAGTTATATCGTTCAGCGCTGATTTCGCCGCGGCCCACGGCTTCCTTTACGGCGCAGCCGGGCTCGTGCGTATGCGTGCAGGGGGTGAATCGGCATCTGCGGGACGCCTTGAGCATCTCAGGGAAGTACAGGGCTATCTCTTCCTTCTCCAGGTCCACCAGGCCGAAGCCCCTGAGCCCCGGGGAATCAATGACGAAGCCTCCGCAAGCAAGGGGGTACATCTCGTACCGGGAGGTGGTGTGCTTGCCCTGGAGATGTGCCTCGGAGATTCTTCCCACCTTGGGATTCAGGGAAGGGTCCAGGGCCTTTATAAGGGATGACTTGCCGCTTCCGGATTCTCCGGAGAAGAGGCATACGCGGTCCTTGCAGGCCTCCCGCAGGGCATCTACGCCTTCGCCCGTACGGGCTGAAGTCTCGATGATGCGGTATCCCGCGCTCCCGTAGATGCGGTGGAAGGATTCCACCTCCTCAGGAACTTCGCTCCGGTAAAGGTCCATCTTGTTGAGGACTATGAGCGGTGGGACGTTGTATACCTCGCATGTCACCAGGATCCTGTCCAGGAACTGGAGCCTGACCTGCGGGAAGTACAGCGAGACCACTATCACGGCCATGTCCAGGTTGGCGCCTATGATGTGTGACTGGCGGCTGAGGTTGGTGGAGCGGCGGATGACGTAGTTGCGCCGCGGCTGTATCTCGGTGATAACGGCGGGGTTCAGTTCTGACGCTTCGCCCTCCAGGGAGTAGCTGACATGGTCTCCCACGGCCACGGGGTTCGTGGCGGTGCTGCCTTCCAGGCGCACCTTTCCACGAAGCACGGCCGGGAAGAGTTCCCAGCGCGGCAGTTCGGACAGCAAATAGTGACTGCCCGCATTCCTTACTACCGTAGCCTCGCCTTTCTTTATCATAGCGGGGCAAATATACTAATTAAGTTTTGTATATTTGTGTACTAAACTGACAGCCATGGCTAGCGAAAACCAGATTGAGAAAGCGGTTGCGGCCCTTTTCCAGGACATCCGTTTCCCCCACGAGCCGCGCGGGCTCTATGACCCGCTCCGGTATATGATAGAGATTGGCGGCAAGAGGATACGCCCCACTCTCTGCCTCACCGCATACTCCCTGTACAAGGAAGGCTTCCCGCAGGAAGTCCTCCAATGCGCCGCCGCGCTGGAAGTTTTCCACTCCTTCACCCTCATCCATGACGATATCATGGACCGCTCGCCGCTGCGCCGCGGTAAGAGCACCGTATGGACAAAGTGGGGTGAGGACGGCGCCATCCTTTCCGGCGACGTGATGTGCATAGACGCGTACCGCCGCCTGGCTTCCGCCCCGGCGGAGGCGCTCCCGCAGGTGCTGGACCTCTTCTCCACCACCGCCGCCCAGGTATGCGAGGGCCAGCAGTACGACATGGAGTTCGAGAACGTGGACTCCGTATCCATGCAGGACTATATGAAGATGATAGGCCTCAAGACCGCCGTCCTGCTTGCCTGCTCGGCCAAGATGGGCGCCCTTGTAGCGGGGGCTCCGCAGGAAGATGCTGAGGCCCTGTACCGCTACGGCCACGCCCTGGGCCTGGCCTTCCAGGTGGCTGACGATTACCTGGACACCTACGGGGACGAGAAAGTCTTCGGCAAGCCCATAGGGGGTGACATAATCAACAACAAGAAGACCTGGCTGCTGACCAAGGCCATGGAACTGACCCAGGACAAGGGCCGCCTCAAGGAGATAATGGCCCTGCCGGTGGAGACCAAGGAGCAGAAAGTGGCCAAGATAATGTTCATGAAATCCGAGTTCAACAAACTGGAGATACCGCAGGCCGCAACGGCCCAGGTCCGCCTTCTGAGCGACCAGGCCGTGCAGGAGGTGGCATCGCTCCCGGATCCGGATATCCTCAGGAACTTCGCAGAAAAACTGGTAGGACGTGCTAAATAAGAAAGAACTGGAAATAATGGCTCCGGCGGGCAATTTCGAATGCCTGCGCGCGGCCATCCAAGGCGGGGCTGACTCCGTCTACTTTGGCGTGGGACAGCTGAACATGCGTTCCCATTCCGCCAACAATTTCACCCCAAAGGACCTTCCTGAAGTATGCCGTATCTGCCGTGAGGCCGGGGTCAAGAGTTACATGACCCTGAACATAGTCCTCTACCAGGAGGACCTGGACGCCATGCGGGAAGCGCTGGACGCGGCCAAGGCCGCAGGCGTGGACGCCATAATCGCTTCCGACATGGCCGCCATCGAGTACTGCCGCCAGATTGGCCTGGAAGTCCATATCTCCACCCAGCTGAGCATCTCCAACGTCCTGTCCCTCAAGTTCTACGCCCAGTTCGCGGACGTGATAGTGCTTGCCAGGGAACTGAACCTGAACCAGGTGAAGGACATCTGCCGGACAATAGAGAAAGAGCATATCACCGGTCCTTCCGGGAACCTTGTCAGGGTGGAGATGTTCGCGCACGGCGCGCTCTGCATGGCCATTTCCGGCAAATGCTACCTGAGCCTGCACGCCTACGGGGCTTCCGCCAACAGGGGATCGTGCTTCCAGGTATGCCGCCGCGGCTACGAGGTCACTGACCTGGAGACCGGCAACCAGTTGCTGGTAGACAACAAATACATCATGTCTCCCAAGGACCTGTGCACCATAGAGTTCATGGACAAGATAATTGACGCGGGGGTCAAGGTGTTCAAGATAGAGGGCCGCGCGCGGAGCGCGGAGTACGTCAAGAAATCAGCCTCCTGCTACCGCCGTGCGGCCGATGCCGTCTGCGACGGCACCTACACCCCGGAACTGGCCGCCTCCCTCAAGGAGGAACTGGCCCAGGTGTTCAACAGGGGATTCTGGGACGGATATTACCAGGGCGCGTACCTGGGCCAGTGGAGTGAGGTCTACGGCAGTCAGGCCACCCGCACCAAGGTTTACTGCGGCAAGGTTACCAACTGGTTCGACCGCATAGGCGTGGCTGAGATATCAGTGGAGTCCGCCCCCCTGAAGGTGGGCGACCAGGTGATGGTGATAGGCTCCACCACCGGTGTCGTGGAGTTCACCGTGGATGACATGCGCGTGAACCTGGAGCCGGCCTTGGAGGCCTCCAAGGGCGTAAGATGCTCCGTGGCCAGCCCGTCCAAGCTGAGGAGGGGAGACAAGCTGTACCTCTGGCAGGAGAACGCAAAAGAAGAATAATTCTAAACTATAGCCATATGAAGAAGAGCAAAGTGTTTTTGCTGATAGGAGCCGCCGTGGTCATTCCTGCAGCTTTCCTGGCATTTGTATCACAGGCCCAGATGCAGGTTGCCCCCGTTCCGCAGCGCCCTGAGGGCCCTTGCGACATCTACGCGGCCGCCGGCGCCCCCTGCGCCGCCGCGCACAGTACCACCCGTGCCCTTTACAGGGACTATGACGGACCCCTCTACCAGGTGGTCCGCGCCTCTGACGGCCAGACAATGGACATTGGCGTCACGCCGTCACGGCGCGGCGAGGCGGGCGGCTATGCGAACGCCGCCGCCCAGGACCAGTTCTGCGCCAACACCTATTGCTTCATCTCCATAATATACGACCAGTCCCCGCAGGGCAACCACCTTGTACAGGCCCCCCGCGGAGCGTTCCTGGGCCCTGCCATGGGCGGTCTCAACAACATCCCCCTGGCCGACATGGCCCCCGCTTCGCTCAACGGCCACAAGGTATACGGAGCGTTCATAATCCCGGGAATGGGACTCCGCTGGAACGACCCCACCGGCACCGCCGTGGACGACCAGGCGGAAGGCCAGTACTGGGTGATCAACGGCCACCACTACAACGACGGCTGCTGCTTCGATTACGGCAATGCTGAGACAGACTCCCGTGACGACGGCGACGGCACCATGGAAACCACCTACTTTGGAAACGCCACCAACTGGTATTACGGCACCCAGCCGGGTCCCTGGATGATGACGGACCAGGAGAACAACCTGGTTGGCTGCGTCACTGATTCCCCAACCAACAAGTTCTGCGAGACGCTTGAAAGCGTAAACTGGAGGTTCGTCACGGAAATGGTTGACGGCGAGCCCCATCACTGGCGCTCCATGGGCGGAAACGCCCAGGAAGGCACCCTGGGCGTCCTCTACGATGGCGTCCGCGTCCAGAACGACCGCAGCAGTTACGACCCCATGCGCAAGCAGGGAGCCATCCTGCTGGGCAACGGCGGCGACAACGGCAACGTATCGTCCGGAACCTTCTACGAGGGTGCCATGACCTTCGCGGGCACCTTCCCCTCACAGGAGACCAACCAGGCCATCCAGGCCAACATTGTGGCCGCCAAGTACAACGTGGCCACCCTTGAGGTGGGCGCCGCCCAGTCTATCGACACCCCTGACAGGATCCAGACCTGGGCTCCCAACACCACCCAGCACGTCACCGTCAAGTTCACCAACACAATTGGCGAAGTTGTCGTAGGCCTTACCCTGACCGTCGTTCCTCCCAAGGGTTGGAAGTACAACGTCCTGGGCAGCACTGACAAGGTGCGCAGCATCCGCACCATCCTCCCCGGAGAGAGCGTTTACGTAACCTTCGCCGTCACCTCCAATTCCCAGCCGTACAGCGGAGACATCACCGCAAGGGCAAACTGGAACAGTTTCGGCAAGACCTGGTCTGAGGTGGCATACTCCAAGATCCGCAACGTGAACCCGGTGAAGATCAACGAGTTCCGCATCGCTGACAACCTTGGCAACAAGACCAACACCTTCATAGAACTGTACAACCCTTCCGAGAACGACATTGACATTTCCAACTGGACCGTCACCGGCCACACCATGCACATTCCTTTCGCATCGTCAATCGTAATTCCAAGGGGAACCAAGATCGCCGCAAAGGGATTCTATCTGCTGGGCCTCTCCAACTCCGGCCTCGCGGTTCAGGCTGCAAAGGGTGACAACACCATCTACGTCCGTGACCTCACCGGTATAGCGGAAGGCCACGAGATAGAGATAGGCACCGGCGCCAACAAGGAAATCCGGAAGGTGGCAGCCGTCATAAACAACGTGATAGACGACCGCCAGTCCGGCTCCAACAACCGCGGCTGGGTGGCCCCGGGATATCCTTCCTTCATATTCCAGCCCCTCCCCAACGGTCCTGACGACAAGCAGTTCGAGCAGTTCCCCGCAGGCACCAAGAATCTCCCCGTGACATCCACCGCCAATTTCCAGGTGGGCCAGAAGATAGCCATAGGCTACGGCGCCGCATATCCCGCCATCGGCGAGAGCAAGGAAAGCTATGAGGTCGTTACGGTAACGGCCGTTGGCAAGCCCGGCACCCAGGCATACACCGCCTATCCCGCCAAGAAGGGCGACAGGGTGCTCCGCGTTTCCAACGTCACCAACATATCCCCTGGAGACCAGATCCTGCTGGACATTGACAGCGAGGGTCACGGCAAGGAGCTGGTGACCGTGCGCAGCGTGGGCACCGCCTCCAGCGCGCGCCCCGGACGCGGTCCCATGACCCTTGAGCAGGCCGGCACGGGCCTTACCCTGAGCAAGCCGCTCAGGTACAACCATGCCGCCAACGTGCCTTTCGCCGTGAACGGAACAGGTATTTCCTTCACTCCGGCCACCAAGCATGCGCACTGGAGCAACGAGCCTGTCCTGGCGCTGGTATACGCCATCGAACTTGACGAGCCTCTCGCCAAGGACCACGACATTGACGACGTAGTCTTCGACGCAAGGGTGAAAGGCGCCGGCTATCAGGACGAAGTCCCTGCGGACCAGCTGTTCGGAGGTCCCGCGCTCCTTCCCCTGGGAGGAACCATCGTCCTTCGCGACGCCGCCGGCCTCGTTGCAGATTCCTTCAACTACGGCCGCAACGTTGACACCCAGTACAGCGAGGGTTACCACGGCGAATCCGGCGTCCACCAGATGGGCAACTTCGTGAACACCCCCGCCGTTACGGACAGGTCCTACTATTACAATCCCACCCAGAATGTGGCAACTCCTAACCTCAGTGCGGGCCGTTTCCCTGACGGATATGACACGGACAACAACAAGTATGACTTCCGCCTGCAGCCAAACTTCAACCTGGCCGCGGACATGCCCGCCGGCAAGGATCTCAT
This sequence comes from Bacteroidales bacterium, assembly GCA_017619675.1. Taxonomy (GTDB): domain Bacteria; phylum Bacteroidota; class Bacteroidia; order Bacteroidales; family UBA932; genus Cryptobacteroides. The sequence continues at coordinate 91,236 of JAFZRX010000016.1, forward strand.
CCTGCTCACTTCCGTCCAGGGCCTTGTCCCGGGCCAGAGGATATACATTGGCGAAAAGGACAACCAGGAATCCGTCCAGGTGGCAACCGTGGGTATCAAGACCGAGGACGAAGGCATTGGAGTGGGCATCGCAACGCCGCTCAAGAACGCCCACAAGGCCGGCGAGGCCATCACCGTGAACCTCCCGACCCCCGGCCGTCCCAACAGGTATTAGTCCGTCCTGCCCGGGCATCTCACAGGGACGCTCGAAGGCAGTCAGGGGTTCAAAAGTGCGACAAAGCAGGCTTTACGCCGAAAGCACTTTTGAACCCCTGACTGCCATTCTCCCTTCCCGTCCTCATACTGCCTTTTCATATATTTGTGTGATTGCAAATAGTTTCTTATATTTGATAGCGTTAGACGTTGATACCAATGAGAAAG
>JAFZRX010000003.1 GCA_017619675.1 Bacteroidales bacterium
GTCCTAGCGGCGTGGCCAACCCTGACCTCAAGTGGGAGACCTCCATCCAGAAGGACTTCGGTATGGACGCCCGTTTCTTCGGCAACAGGCTCACCCTTGGCGTTGACTACTTCATCAAGGACACCGACGGACTTCTCGTAAACATCACCCCTATCGCCGAGGCCGGTATCACCAGCAGCACCGTTAACGCAGGTTCCATCCGCAACCAGGGTCTCGAAGTAGAGGCCGGCTGGCAGGACACCATCGGTGACTTCCGTTACAGCATCAACGGAAACCTTTCAACCCTGAAGAACATGGTAACCTATCTGGAGCCTTCAGTAGGCCGTCAGACCGGTTCCAACTTCTCCAACCACTATAATACTCCCGCTTTCGAGGTTGGTCACTCAACCTGGTATATGAGGGCAATCGAGTATGCAGGTGTAGACAAGGCTACTGGAGAACCTCTCTATATCAACGCCGCCGGACAGACAGTTCATTCATCTGAGATGAACTCCTCCGCTGACCTCAAGGACGTAGGACCTACCATCCCTACCCTCACTTATGGTATCACCCTCAACCTCGCTTGGAAGAGCTTCGATTTGATCGTGTTCGGTAGCGGTGCCGCAGGAAACGTTATTTCTCCTTGCGTTTACCGTACACAGCACCCTCGTATCAACTCTCTTGCTTACTTCTACGAGAACGCTTGGACTCCTAAGAACACCAATGCTACAATGCCTGCTATCGCAAGCATCCAGCAGGATAACTTCTTCTGGAGTTCAACCGCCAACATCTTCAAGGGCGACTACTTCAAGATCAAGCAGATCCAGCTCGGTTACACCCTTCCTAAGGCATACTCAAAGAAGGTGGGTGTCGACAACCTGAGGATCTACACCTCACTTGACGACTACTTCCTGTTCACCAAGTATCCTGGATTCGACCCTGAGGTTGCATCCACCGGTTCTTACAATGGAGCAGGTATGGACAAGGGTTCATTCCCTAACGCTAAGAGACTTATCTTCGGTATCAACGTATCATTCTAAAATAAGTCAGGATTATGAAAAAGATTATATATATAACTATCGCCATTTTAACGGCTTCCATTTTTGCTTCCTGCAGCCAGGATCTTCTTGAGATCCCCCAGAAGGGAGTTGTTCCTTACGAGGATTTCTATGACGGCTCCCCTGAGAATGCAATCGGCGCAGCCGTTACCATCTACCAGAGTGTAGGTCAGATGTATACTACAGGTGCCGGTTTCGGTATCAGCGGTGTGGGTTGGTGTATCGGTAACTCAAGGCACGCCCTTACCAACGGACCGTCCGATGATATTTACTGGGGATCCGGAGACAAGGGAGACCATGTGTTCGGTCTTGAGATCAACGAGTACAGGCCTTCATTCGGTTCTTCAAGCGAAGTTATCGGCCAGCAGTACTATGTTTGCTATCAGCTTATCCGTAACTGCAACCTCCTTCTCGAGAACTGGGAGGAGAGCTCAGACGCCACCATCAAGCAGGCAAGGGCAGAGGCCCGTCTGTTCCGTGCAATGGCACACTTCCATCTTGCAACATATTGGGGCGACGTAATCCTCGTGGAGAACACTATGAACGGTTCAGAACGTCCGGAGGTTACCCCTCAGGCAGAGGTGTTCAAGTGGTGTATCGACGAGATCGGAGCCATCGCCAACGACCTTCCTTCAAAGAGCGGTCTCAACGACAAGAAGCTCGCTATCCGCGCCACCAAGGAGTTCGCCCTTGCACTCAAGGGTAAGATCCAGGTATTCGCAAAGGACTGGAACGGAGCTAAGACCAGCCTCAAGGCTGTCATCAGCTCAGGCAAGTACGCCCTTGTTCCTGGAACCAAGATGTCAGAGCTTCTCCACGGAGAGTGCGACGCTTGCGAAGAGAAACTCCTTGACCTCAACTATCTTGACTTCCCTGGCGTACGTCTTACCGGAAAGAACCACGGCCAGGCCAACCAGGCCGACATGTGGAGGTCCGGAAACGGTGGATTCTGGGGCAAGTGCCTTCCTTCCAAGATCATCCAGTCAGAAGGCTGGGGCGGCGGTGGAAACCCTTCAAAGTCTTTCGTAGAGGCCATCATGGCTCACGAGCCTGACTCATACCGTAGGAAAGCATGGATCATGTCCTATGACGAGCTTATCACTGATCTTGAGTGGAACGGACACGAGCCCGGCAGCGACGATCCTTTGACCGCAGAGGAGAGGATGATGAGCCCGGTTATCGGAATCCAGCCTGGTTACCACTACTTTGGAAGCGTTGGTTACTTCTCAATGAAGAGGGCTCCCCGTAGGGCTGACCTTAACAAGAACACAGACTCCAACACTCACGAGAACCAGAACGTAATGCGTTATGCAGAAGTTCTCCTCCTCTATGCTGAGGCTTGCGCAATGACCAACGACAGCGATGGTCTGCAGTACCTCAACATGGTTGCAGAGCGTGCAGGTGCTCCTACCTACAGCTCACTCACCATGGACAACGTTAAGCAGGAGAAGCGCTTCGAGATGTTCGTAGAGGGATGCCGTTTCGCTGACCTCGTACGCTGGGGCGATGCCGCAACCGTACTCAAGGATCAGGGCAAGGAAGTTCCTTCATTCTACGACGAATACTGGGATCCCGCTACAAAGCAGCCTACAGGCAAGCCTCACCACTTTGTTGTTGACTACAGCGACGCTTATTACAACAAGGCTGGCGAATACGGATTCGTAGCAGGAAAGAACGAGCGCATGCCGTTCCCTAAGAATACAGTTGAGCAGAACGAAAATCTCAACCAGAACCCGGGTTGGAATTAATAGTTACTCTTTTATAGAATCAGGTTAGTTTATTGAGGTGGGCGGACTTTGAATTTCAAGGTCCGCCCATTGATTTTATTTTTTGTATCTTTGAAACACTAATCATTAAAATAATAACCGAATGAAAAAATTGATTGTTTTGACTCTCCTGTTCTTTGGACTCGGGATTCAAATGAACGCACAGTCTGCTCCGGGTCAGATGCCCCCTCTGACGCTGGAGGACTATTTCTCTCCCAGCACGGCCCTTCCCGCTGGACCGGACGCAAAAGGTTTCGTTCAGAGATGGACGTTGCTGGAACCTATCGGAAAACCTGGTCTGAATTCAAACGCCGCTTTCAACGACAGCTATCTCAGGAATGAATTCTCTACTGTCTATTTCAAGGACCAGAATACCATGGTGCCCAAGGATGGGCAGACAGTCACTCTTGCAGACAAGACTAAACTCAAATGGCACTGTCTTGACAGCAAGAAGTATAACGTGAAACTCTATCGTTTCGCTTCCGGACTTGGACTCAGGCCTACAGAGGGCGTGTTCATGGCAGTTACTGTAATCAACGTGGACAAGGACGTGACCGTAAGGATGGCGGTAGGTTCCAATTCAGGATCCATCTGGTATGTGAACGGAGAAGAGGCTATCCTCCTTTCCAACGACCGCCGTATGGTAGTTGACGACTGCGTATCTCCCAAGCTCACCCTGCACAAGGGCAAGAACATTGTCAGGGGAACCGTTATCAACGGCCCCGGAATGAGCGATTTCTGCATCCGTTTCTATGACGAAAACGGAAACATCTTCAAGGATTTCACAGTAACAAACCAGTAAAGTACAGCAGCTATGAAGAGATTATACATATTAGCGGCAGCTATTGTTCTTATGGCTCTGTCAGCCATTTCTGCCAAAGCACAGTTAAAAGGTAATATCTTTATACACGACCCTTCTACCATTGCCGAGTGTGACGGTAAATACTATACCTTTGGAACCGGCAGCGGCGGCCTCATCTCAGAGGACGGCTATACCTGGACCGGCGGCGGAGTCCGCACGGGCGGCGGCGTGGCCCCTGACGTAATCAAGATAGGAGACAGATATCTGGTTTCCTACAGTTCCGGTTTCCCCGGCACCGAGGGCAAGACCCGCGGAAATATCATTACTATGTGGACCAAGACCCTGGACCCGGAATCTCCTGATTTCGGCTATTCAGATCCTATGCTGGTAGCCTGGGCCGAGGCGGACGAAGACTGCTGGGCAATCGACCCCGCATTCCTCATGGGTCCTGACGGAAGGCTCTGGTGCTCTTACGGCACATATTTCGGCGCCATCCGCATTTGCGAACTTGACCCCAAGACCGGCGACCGTATGCCGGGCGACGTTGCCACTGACGTAGCAATCGACTGCGAGGCAACGGCAATGATGTACCGCAACGGCTGGTACTATCTCCTGGCTACCCACGGAACCTGCTGCGACGGCGTAAACTCCACCTATAATATTGTAGTAGGCCGTTCCCGCAATCCTCGCGGACCTTACGTTGACAACGTAGGACGCGACATGATGGAAGGCGGCGGAAAGATGGTTCTCTCCGCTGGCAACAGGGTTACCGGACCAGGACACTTCGGACATTTTATAGTTGACGAAGGCGTAGAGAGGATGTCCTGCCACTATGAGGCGGACATGGACCTTAGCGGCCGTTCCGTACTTGCAATCAACGCTCTCCAGTGGAGGGATGACTGGCCGTTCGTAGCGGATCAGTTCAAGCCGGGCTCCTTTGAGATCGAGTCAGTGCGCAGGGGATATGCCCTTGAGATCGCGGTTGACTTCGTCCGCATGGCCGGCAGGAGTACAAGAGGATTCGGAAGCGTAGACGATCCTACATTCGCAATAGAGAACCAGAAGCTGGTGGATGTTATTGCAGACTGGCCAAAGGGTGAGATTGGCGTAAGGGCAAACGACTATATGTTCCGTCCTCACCAGAGGTGGACCATCACTCCGGTTGAAGACGCAGGCGGATACCTTGGATTCCCTTACTACAAGATTGAGATCGAGGGAACCCACAGGGCCCTTGCCGCCACTGAATCCGAGGAACTTGTAACGGTTCCGGCATTCACAGGCGCGGACGAGCAGCTCTGGAGGATAGAGCAGCTCGTAGACGGTTCATACAGGATCATGCCCAAGAGCGTTCCTGGACACGATGAGCCTCTCGCACTCATCTGCACAGGTGACTCTACAGTAGCACTTGGCAAGTATGACTTCAATTCAGATAACTCCAAGTGGAACTTCAGGGACAGGTAATATGAAAAAGTTTTTTATCGCGTTAGCAACAATAGTTACTCTGGCTTCCTGCGCTCCCAAGCAGCTGAAGCCCTGGACCAAGGGAGGCTTTGAGACCGGCAAGTACCGCAACGTATTCGCGGAACTGGGATATTCCAAGAAAGAGATCGACGCAAAACTCGAGTCTATTTTCCAGGAGGTATTCTACGGCCCCAACAAGGTTTACTTCGAGGTAGGGGACGACATGGCCTATATGTCAGACGTCAAGAACTTTGACGCCAGAACAGAGGGAATGTCCTACGGACTCATGGTTTGCGTCCAGCTTGACAAGAAGGAGGAATTCGACCGCCTGTGGCGCTGGAGCAAGCACTACATGCAGTACCAGGACGGCCCCATGAAGGGATACTTTGCATGGAGCCTCAGCGTTCCGGACGGCCAGATCCGCGGAGCGGGTCCCGCGTCCGACGGTGAGCTCTACTTCATCACGGCCCTGATATTCGCATCCAACCGTTGGGGTAACGACGGCGAGATCAACTATCTGGCCGAGGCCCAGTACATCCTGAACTCCTCCTGGGAGAAAACAGGGGAGGGCGGAATCATGCCTTTCATTGATAAGGAGCACCACCTGATTACCTTCACTCCTGACGGAAGGGGTATCAGCTATACAGACCCGTCCTATCACATCCCCGCTTTCTACGAGGTGTGGGCCCGCTGGGCAAATGACGGCCGCGCTGACTTCTACCGCGAGTGCGCAAAGGCAAGCCGCGAGTACCTTCACAAGACCATCAACCCTGAGACAGGACTGAACCCTGATACCAACAACTTTGACGGTTCATATATCCAGACACCGTCCTGGGGAGGAAGGGTAAACAAGCCGGCTTTCCGCTTTGACTCATGGCGCGTTCCCATGAACATAGCCCTGGATTACTCCTGGGCATGCGCGGACAGGGAGTGGCAGACCAACTACGCCAATACCATCCAAAACTTCTTCTATTCAAAGGGAATAGATGACTTTGTGGACCAGTACAACGTAGACGGTACGGAACCGGAGTTTGTAATGCAGGCAGGCATGCGCGAGTACGCGGGCCACAAGCTGCGTCACTCCGTGGGTCTCGTCGGCACAACCGCAGCCATTTCACTGGCTGCTGACAACGAGATCTCCAAGGAGTTCGTGCAGCGCCTGTGGGACAGCAAGAACGAGCCTTATGATGACGGCTACTTTGACGCCTATTACGACGGTCTTCTCCGCCTCTTCGCATTCATGCACCTGAGCGGACACTACCGAGTGATAACACCTTCAAAATAATTGGATAAAGGGACGTGAAAACTCACGTCCCTTTATTATTTTTGTATTTATGAAACGTTTCCTTGTTTTTATTGCTCTCCTGCTGGCCGTACCGTGTATGGCACAGTACCATTTCACTCTCCCAAGCGTGGATCCTGAAGAAGATTCCCTTGCAATTGCGCGAGTCCGCGCCAAGATGGATTCCATCCGTCAGTACCGCCCCACGGTGGCCGTGGTGCTGGGCGGCGGAGGCGCCCGCGGCATGGCCCACCTGGGCGTGCTGCGGTACATAGAGGAGATGGGCATCCCCGTGGACATGGTGGGAGGAACCAGCATGGGCGGCCTGGTTTCAGGCCTCTATTCGCTGGGTTACGGCGCCGGATATATCGACTCTCTGGTGAGGGCCATAGACTGGACCGTTATGATGTCCGACAAGATTCCGGACAGTTACCAGACCTACAAGGTGCGCCGGAACAAGGAGCGTTTTGCAGTTACCATCCCGTTCCATTACGACAACCAGGACATGCAGAGCCGAATAGAGCGGCAGCTGCGCTATGACAAGAACTATGAGCAGAGCGACACCCGCACGGGTGACATGGGCCAGGAAATGATGACAAAGATTGGACTGGGCCTCCCTGACGGATTCCTCTTTGGATTCAATGTCCGCAACACCCTCAGTTCCGTATCCGTAGGCTATCAGGATTCACTGGCCTTTGACCAGTTGCCGGTGCCTTTCTTCTGCGTGGCAACGGATATGCTCAGTATGACCGAGAAAAACTGGACATCCGGCAGCATAGTGGATGCTATGAGGTCCACTATGGCAATACCTGGTTACTTCCGCCCCGTACGCCTTGAGGGAATGGTGCTTGTGGACGGAGGAACCCGCAACAATTTCCCGGTTGACCTTGCCCGTACTATGGGCGCGGACATAGTGATAGGATCGGAGATGCCAACTCCCCGCGACCTTGCGGACCTTGGAAGCCTCGCCAACCTGGCAATGCAGCATATCACCCTGATGTCGGTGGACATCTGCGAAGAGAACCGCAAGAACACAGACATCCTGCTGCAGCACGAACTGCCTGGTTACAATATGCTGTCGTTCGACTCCGCCAGCGTGGACGATATCATCGCCCAGGGATATGACAAGGCCAGGCAGAACAGCGCCGCATTTGAAGAGATAGCCCGAAGGGTTGGTGCCAGGCCTGACGTCAAGGAACAGGATGGTCCCCACGCAGTAGATATCTATAAGCAGAAAGTAAAGGTGAGCGAGGTCCGCTACGAAGGCGTAGATCCAAAGGAGTCCGAATTTATTGTCAATCCTGCGCGTCTTCCCCGTGACGGTATGTATGGCCGCGAGGAGATAGAGCAGGTTCTCTCCGCCCTTTACGGCACCAAGGCCTTCGAGTCCGTGACATATCGTCTCAGCGGCACGGAGGAGCCTTACACCCTGATATTCGACTGCCAGAAAGGCCAGACCCACGAGGCCGGCGTAGGAGTACACGCCGATGTGGACGAAGGTGTGTACGTGGCCGGATTCCTGGCTCTGGGCACCCGCCGTCTGTCCGGCTTCCGCTTCATAACAGAATTTAAGGCCGGCCAGGTCTCTGAATTGAATATGGACTTGTCATACAAGCCTATGGCCCAGTTGCCGGTATTCGGCGTAACCTTCAAGAATTCCTATCGCAATTTCAGTTACCGCGAGGACGGCGGCAAGGCACGCTACAATGGTGTGAACTCACGCGCCGAGGCCTATTTCGAGGATTCCAGGATGGTCTACGGGAACGTGCGCCTTGGCCTCGCTGCGGATATGGAGCCGTACGAATATTACCTTGACCAGTATATGCAATGGCAGGGATGGGATTTCAAGAGCAGGTGGTTCTCCACGTTTGCCAATCTGAAATACGATACCTTTAATGAGAGCTATTTCCCAACACGCGGTTTCCGCCTGTCGCTGAACACACGTTACGTCTTTGACGGTTACTCATCTTATATGGAGGACGAATGGATGGAGGATGGTGAAAATTATGAAGGGGAAGTGCCTCCATACAGTGTGGGCAACGCCCACGCTTCCGTGGCGGTTCCCTTAGGTTCCAGATTTGTCCTTCAGCCGTCAGTTTATTTCGGATGGCAGACGGAATACCCCGGGCGTATGAACTTCGTCCATACCCTTGGCGTAGGCGGTATATTGGCCGGAAGGTACATTGACAACCAGATTCCTTACTTTGGATTCAATACCGGATTCCAGGCCTGCGGCAGCTTTGCCGCCTCTATGCAGGTAGATTTGCGTTACCGGCTGAACCACAAGAACTATCTGACTGCAAGGGCCGGAATGTTCCAGGATAAGGATAAGTTGTCGGATGTTATCAAGACCGCGCCCACAGCATACGCTTTTGGACTGGAGATAGGACAGAAAACCATCCTTGGGCCTATGATGCTAGGCCTGCAGTGGTGCAGTATGAGAGGAGTATCCGTATCAGTGTCAGTGGGATTCGATTTCTAGAATCGCTTACCAAGACGTAAGGCAACTGTCCAACGGGAGAAGTTTCCGGCAGTCTTAATACCATTCTGATCCACTCCAAAGAGCAAAATAGAGGTAGTGCCCTTATAAGAGAAACTGTCGTGGCTGGCGGACAGGTTCACGGTAAAGAGGTCGTGGGAATAGCTCACGCCCACACGGGCCACATAGTTCACCAGCAGTTTTCCGTTCATTACGTCTTTGCGTTCCGCAGTGTTACCGTCCTCGTCCCAATAATAGGATGTGCCAGTAAACTGGTTGAACAGGGTTACCATAGGAAGTAAGGTAACGTTCATTGTAAGGTTGCGCAATCCCTTGTCCCTGTCCGCATAGGGCTGCCTGTGCAACGGGACAAAATTATAGGAATAACCGCCGCCGAAGGATACCTGAGCCGATGTCTGCCTTGCCAAGCCTCCAGCCCAGGTTACTATAGATTCCTCTGGGTCTATAGCGAATTCTCCAAGTATTACTTTGGTGCCGAACATCCAGCTGCCTGCGCTCCGTTTCTGGAACATGTTTCCCTTATAAGCCGCAGAATATGCGAAAGTCCTGCGGTTGAAAGCATAGAATGCGTCCACGATCAGGGAGCGGAAACGTCCGGGGTCCAGGGTTGTCTCGTCCCACTCCTGATAACCCCAGTGAGACGGGTCCGCAACTATCGAGTGATAAGTAACCAGATGGGACAGATTGTAGAACTGCACCTGCAGGGCATATCCCGCAGACTGGTAATCAAAGGTAAAGGTCCTGTCATCCTCACTCTTGCTTATCTGCTTGTTCAGGGCAAGGCTCAGACTGCCATATCCCGCCTGGAATCCTATGGAATTATCAACATTGCTTATAAGCTTGGATGAAATGGTGGAAGGGACATCATCCATAATTATATTACCCCAGTCATCCATCTTGCCTACGCCTACAGTATAGGCTATTTCCTGGGAAATACCTGCCTGATGGAAATCGCCCGTAAGGGCAAAAGTCCAACGTGGTTTTGGCTGATAGACAGCATTGGGATCCAATTCTATCAAAGGGGCAGTCAACTTGTCTATGGTACGCCCTATGAAACCTTTCTGCTCCTGTGCACCGGCAGTGCAAAGGAACGCCAAGGATAGCAAGACGGAAATGGTTGGGCGCAGCAATCGCATAGCAAGAAAGAATATACCGCAAAAATACTATTTTTTTACCGAAAAAAACGCATCTGTTCATATTAGGGTATTTGCCCTTGTCCGTGTATTATATTGTATTAACAATCTTTTAGTTTTTATATCTTTGTTGAAATCTAAGGCTGGTCAAATTGTATTCAGAAGAAACAGACAAGCGGTTCAAAGAGTTCTATATCAATAACTTCCACAAGGTAAAGAACTTTGCGAACGTATATCTTAACGATGATTTCATGAGCGAGAACATTGCTCAGGACATCTTCGTCAAGATATATGAGAACCGTGCCCGTCTTGTAACTGATGATTCCCTTGTGCCGTATCTTTATTCTGCGACAAAGAACAGATGTATGAACGAATTGCGTCACAGGAAGACCATCCGTTCATATTTTGAGGATGCTGAATACAGGTTCAGGACAGACTTGTCTGCGGAAGCGCTTGATGAGCAGAAGATGTCATACAATGATATCAAGCTTGTTAACAAGACATATTGGAGTACTTTGAATTCCCTGCCGGAAGCCACAAAGGAAACATTTCTGCTTCATAGGGATGACGGTCTCAAGTATAAGGATATAGCCAAGATCCTGGGCGTCTCGGAAAAGACAATCGAATACAGGATCTCCTTTACATTGAAAAAACTGCGTACGGCCCTTTCGGCTCTGTTTCAGTTTTTCCTTCTGATATCATTATGGTTTTAGGTTAGTTGGGTGTATATAAAAAGTTGAAAAATGGACAGATTAACACTCTTGGATTACATAAATGGGCGCACCAATGCCGCCGAGAACGAAGCCGTCAGGAAATGGGCGGAGGAAAGCCGTGAGAACAGGGCTTATCTCGAGTCCCTGATGGACATTGTGGCCATAGGCGGCAGCAAAAAGGCCTCGGAAGAAGAGTATCAGTCTTTTTTGAAGAGTATAAAAAAGAAAAAATACTCAGGGTGGAGGACATTCGCATATATTGCCGCGGCAACTACCTTCGTGCTTTCATTGGCCGGAAACATTTTCTCTTTTGCATCCAAGGAAACTGTTCCACAGCAGGAAAAGCATTTTGTGACATATCTTGAAAACCAGTTGCCTGCCGATTCCCTTATCCAGGAGATATATGTCTCCCGCGGCGCAAGGTCCAGTGTCACGCTTCCTGACGGGTCCAAGGTCTGGCTGAATTCTGATTCAAAGTTGAGGTTCCCTGTTGCGTTCGCTTCTGACAAGCGCAGCGTGGAACTCTCAGGAGAGGCTTACTTTGACGTAGTCAAGAACGAGGATTGCCCCATGTATATCTCCCTGAAAGACAACTACTTGATAGAGGTGCTTGGCACACAGTTCAATGTCCGGGCGTATGACGATGAAGAAGAAGCCCAGACTACGCTATATTCAGGAGTCATAAAACTGTACAAGGACAATTCTGAAAAGAATGAGGCAAGCAAAGTATTGAACATGCAGCCCAATGAGGTATGTGTTGTAAAAGAAGAGTCTTTCAAGGTGCTCAAGCCAACCGAAGAGCGACTGGCCAGGATTTCTGCCTGGAAAGATGGCAGCATCTACTTTGACAACACTCCTCTTGGAGAAGTCCTCAAGAACATAGAACGGCATCACGGAGTCAATATCCATGTTTCCGACCAGTCCATACTCAATTATTCTATAACCGCGCGTTTCGATGATGAGTCCGCCATCCAGATTATGGACATGATCCGATACGTCGCACCTGTTGATTATAGAGTGGAAGGGAAGGAGTTCACGCTGTTCCGCAGATAATTTTCTTGAATACTATTAGGGTACAACGGCATTGATGTGTATTAATGCTGTAAAGAAACGTAACCAATTTTGGCCTATGACAACGAAACTAGTAACTGCCTCTAGGCGGGTAATCCTCGCCGTGGGGGTGTTTTTGATGTCTCTGTCGCTCTTTGCACAGAACATGAATTTTAATTTTGAGGGTATTACCCTTGGACAGGCCTTGTCCAGGATAGAGAGCCAGACAAATTACAAGTTCGTCTATTCAAGCGCTCTTACTGTGGCTAATGACAGGGTAAACCTGCAGTATAATGGTTCAAGCCTGGAAGCATTGCTTGACAGCCTTCTTGCAGGAAAGAACGTTCAGTATCAGCGTCAAGGTAATACCATAGTCCTTACCCCAAGTGATCTTGCACCGGTCAATTATGTTTCCGGTACCGTGACGGATTCCAAAGGAGAACCTCTTCCGGGAGTATCAGTGGTTATTGCAGGTACCAGCAGGGGTGCTTATACTGATTCTAATGGTAAGTATTCTATAGCGGTTGACAGCAACAGCGCCGCATTGGAATTCTCCTCAATAGGTTTTGACTCCGTTACGGAACCTATCGGCGGCCGTTCGGTAATAAACGTTATAATGAGAGATTCCGCAGAATTCCTGGAAGAACTTGTTGTTGTGGGATTCGGTACCCAGAAGAAAATCAACCTTACCGGTTCCGTAGCCGTAGCAAACGCAGAGGACCTTGAGGCAAGGCCTGTATCCGACCTGCCTACAGCCCTGGAAGGACTTATGCCCGGTCTTCAGGTTACCAAGAATTCCGGAGACATCGCTTCCACCATGAACATCAACGTCCGCGGCCGCGGTACAATCGGCCAGGGATCAAGTTCTGCTCCCCTCATCCTCATCGATGGAATGCAGGGAGACATCAACCTGCTGAATCCGGAAGACGTTGAGAGCATATCAGTGCTTAAAGATGCGGCTTCCGCTTCAATTTATGGATCAAGGGCTGCATTCGGTGTTGTTCTCGTTACCACAAAGCATGGAAGGGAGCAGAAGACCCAGGTAACCTACAACAATAATTTCAGGTTTGGCGATCCTATCAGGATACCTCATCCGATGGATTCCTATACGTTCTCGGTTTTCATGAACGAGGCGCACTTCAACGCAAACCTCGGCGCCCATTTCGCTGAGGAGACACAGCTCAAGATGATTGAATACCTGAAAACCGGATTCACCACTGAAGACGGAACAGTAGTATTCAACCGTGGAGGTATTCCTGCCAGCGGCAACCAATGGGGAAAACCAAAATATGACCCATACAACTTTGCGTATGCAAGTGTAAATGTTTATGAGGAAATGTATGAGAGGTCTTTCTCAAACGAGCATAACGTATCAGCTTCCGGCGGAAGCGACAAGTTCAACTATTACGCCTCCCTGGGCTACATGAACCAGGACGGTATATTGAAACCGCACAAAGACGGAATGGAACGTTATTCCGTCAACGCCCGCCTGCATGCGAAACTATCCGATTGGGCGTCTTTGGAATATACCACGCGTTTTATCCGCACGGACATGATCCAGCCTTCAAACGGAGGACAGAATGTGTACTATACTATTGGACGTTCATCATGGCCTAACCTTCCCGTATACGATGAGAATGGTTATTATACAGACGATGGCGCTTCTCCTGGTCACCCTGTAATCATCACGGCCCTTGGAGGTGACATCAACACCCGCACCACAAGCACCACCCAGCAGATAGCCCTCATTTTCGAGCCTGTCAAGAAATGGGTGACACACGTGGAATTCAATTATAACAACCAGCTCAGGCACACGCGTACGGTGAACAAGAACTTTGGTAACCACTATGTAGACGGCACCCCTGAACCCAACAGGTCAAGAAGGTCCTCCATGCAGGTGGCAGACAATCATACAAATGTATGGAGCTGGGACATCTATTCCTCCTATAATTTCGAGTTCGGCAGCGGGCACGAGGTTACAGCCATGGCTGGTTTCCAGGCGGAAAAGGCTGAACTTGAGAACAGTTCGGTACTCAAATATGGACTCCAGCTGGATACCCAGCCGGAACTCTCCCTTACCACGGGTATAGACGAATCGGGCCGTGTAAGGGATCCTCAGATATCTGGAGGAAGGGACCATTGGGCTACCGCAGGTTTCTTTGGAAGGATCAACTACGATTACCAGGACAAGTATCTGCTTGAAGCGAACCTCCGTTATGACGGTTCCTCAAGGTTCAGGGCTGACAGCCGCTGGGTATGGTCTCCGTCTGTATCCGCAGGTTGGAACATTGCCCAGGAAGAATTCTTCAGCAATATCAAGAATACCGTCAATACACTGAAACTCCGTGTATCATACGGTGTGCTGGGCAATCAGACTACTACCTCTTATTATCCTACATACCGTATTATCAACCTGTACAACCAGAACGGCAATCACCTTCAGAACCATACCAAGCCTAACACCGCCGAGGTGGGCAGCCTGATTTCTGCAGACCTTACCTGGGAGACCGTCCGTACTGCCAACATAGCCATTGACTGGGGTATGTTTAAGAACAGGTTTCAGGGATCGTTCGAGGTATTCCGCAGGAAGACCCTGAATATGGTTGGTCCTGCCCTTCAGATGCCAGAAGTCCTTGGTTTGAATCCTCCAGTTTCAAACAACTGTGACCTCCAGACTGACGGTTGGGAGTTGAACTTCTCATGGAGAGACCGCACTGCATTCGGCCTTGGATACGGCATTTCCGCCAATATCTCCGATGCCATAAGCACAATTCTCTCATATCCAGGAAACACTACCCATTCCATCAACACCTACATGGAAGGAAAGAGGGTTGGCGAGATCTGGGGATTCACCACTGTAGGAATTGCAAAGTCTCAGGCCGAAATGGACGCCCATCTTGCAAATAACGACCAGTCCAGCATAGGATCACAGTGGGGCGAAGGTGACATCATGTACAAGGATATCAACGGTGACGGTGTAGTTAACAAAGGTCAGAGCACATGGGAGAGCCACGGCGACCTTTCAATAATCGGAAACACCACCCCCAGGTATCATTTCGGTATCAACCTTACAGCAGACTATAAGGGATTTGACGTAAGGGTATTCCTTCAGGGAGTGGCAAAGCACGACCTGTGGACAGATTCCGCACAGTATTGGGGATGCCCTGGTTATGTTTGGAATGTCTGCGGCTATGCCGAACACAACGATTACTATCGTGCAAAGCCGGCCGGAGTTGCCGGACATGAGATTCCTGCAAACACTGACTCCTGGTTCCCGCGTCCTGTTGTCAATTCTACGAAGAACCAGCAGTGCCAGACCAGATATCTGCTCGATGCTTCCTATATGCGTATAAAGAACCTCCAGGTTGGTTATTCCATCCCCAGGACTCTGCTTCAGAAGATTGGATGCTCTAATGCGAGAATCTACTTCTCTGTTGACAACCTTGCCACTTTCACCAAACTTGCCACAACCCTGGATCCTGAGACTGTTACAGGTGGCCACAGCGGAAGCATGCAGGGTAATGCATATCCTCTGACAAGTACTAAATCTTTCGGACTTTCAATCACCTTCTAATTATCACGGATATGAAAAAGCTATCAATAATTTCCAGAATATTATTCTCGCTGGCAACTGTTGCCACTGTTGGAGCTTGCAATAAATTCCTTGATATGGAGCCTATGAGCCAGATCTCACCGGAGGCTTACTATAACACGGAAGCACAGTTGAACGCCATTGTCCTCCGTCAGTATCAGAACGTATCCGGTATGAGTTACTGGGCTGACAACAACACGGATGACATGGCTGGCAGGACCGGTGCGGCTTCAAAGTACACGGATAACCTCTACAAGACAGCTCTTGGAGATGGCAATTGGTCATTTGACCAGATCTACCATATAAATTATTTCTTTGAGCAAGTACTTCCAAAGTATGAGGCAAAGGAAATAACAGGTTCTGATGCCAATATCAGATACTATATAGGTGAGATGTATTTCCTGAGAGCCATGCAGTTTTTTGCTAAATACAGCGAGTTCGGTGATTTCCCTATCGTCAAGAACACCCTTCCGGACAGGATGGAAGAGTTGAGGGAGGCTTCAATCCGCTCTCCCCGCAACGAAGTTGCCAGGTTTATCCTCAGCGACCTCGATGCTGCAATCTCCTATATGGGAAGCAAAAATCTTGAAGCAACCCGTGCTACGGCAGATGTATGCTATCTGTTGAAGTCAAGAGTAGCTCTCTTTGAGGGAAGCTGGCTGCAGAACTTCAAGGGAACAGCCTTTGTTCCCGGAGGAGACGGTTGGCCGGGCGGATCCTATACATATCCTTCAGGCAGCATTGATTCTGAAATACAGTTCTTCCTGAACGAAGCCATGACTGCAGCCAAGGTAGTTGGAGACAAGTATATCTCAAAGCTTGCAGTGAACAACGGACACGTTACCCAGGGTCCTGATGACAAGATTGAGAACGACTATTTGAATATGTTCGCCACCGTAAACAACGAGTGGTCCAAATATCCGGAGGTTCTTATGTGGAAGGATTATGAACTGGGAATCTATGAGAATGCGGTTGCCCAGAACGCTTCCCGAAGCGGAGACTGCGTAGGTCCTACAAGAGGACTTGCACAGGCATTCCTGATGCAGAACGGAGATCCTATCTACGTTCACGGAGACTACACCAACGGCGACGGCTACTATCAGGGAGACTATAACCTTGAAAGGGTCAAGGCCAACAGGGACTACCGTATGAGCGTATTCTTCAAGCATCCGGGACAAAGGAACATCTGGGTGAACATGGATGATCCTACCGGTACGGAAATCGACAACGAGTGGGAGCCGGTACCTTATGTTACAGACGGTGTTTCCCGTTCATATTCCACCGGTTATTCTATCCGTTACGGATGTACCAGGGACAGAAGGTCATACGGAAACATCCACAGCTTTGTAGACCTTCCAATATTTGTCGCTTCAGAAGCCCTGATCAACTACATCGAGGCCTGCTATCTGGCAAAGGGTTCAATTGACTCTACTGCCGACACTTACTGGAAGAAGCTCCGCTCACGCTCAGGTGTAAGCGAGGACTACAACAACACCATTTCCAAGACCGACATGAACGAGGAGGCTAAGTTTGACTGGGCCGCCTACACTGCCGGAAAGATCATTGATCCTACCCTTTATAACATCCGTCGTGAGCGCAGGTGTGAGCTTATGGCCAAGGGCTTCAGGAACAATGACCTCCGCCGTTGGAGGGCAATGGACCAGCTTATTGAGAATCCTTACCATATAGAAGGCGTTCACTTCTGGAATACAGAGATTGAGACCTGGTATGCAGTACCGGACGGAGCCCATATCTTTGTCCCTATCTGTGACGGATCCTCCAAGGCAAACATGTCCTCTCCTGAAAGGAGTGAGTACCTCAGGCCTTTTGAGAGGACAAGTTCCCAGGTTGGATACAACGGTCTTACCTGGAAGATGGCGCACTATCTGTCACCTATCGGCATCAACCAGCTCATGCTGGCTTCCGAATCAGGAACAGATGCGGCAAATTCCCTCATTTGGCAGAATCCATATTGGCCTACGGAAGCCGGTTCATCGGCAACAAAATAGTTTTATGAGTTAATAGGTGGTAATAAACAAGGAAGAGAGTGGCATATTCTAATGCCACTCCTTCTGCTTTGATTATGAGAAGAGTTTTACTTACTATGCTGATCCTGTCCCTTGGGGCCGCAATCCATGGGCAGGAGGTTAATGATTGGGAAAACCCCCAGGTTTTAGGGATCAACAAGGAACCGTATCACGCCACTCTTACGTTGCCTTCAAAACGCTATGAGAGCGGGGAATGCGAGTCGTTGGACGGCATCTGGAAATTCCATTGGTATCCGCGTCCGGAACAAAGGGAGATGAACTTCTTTGAGCAGGGTTTCGATGTATCCGGATGGGATAATATCGTGGTTCCTGGAGAATGGCAGATGCAAGGATACGGTATCCCTATATACTCAAACTGGACAATGCCGTTCAAGAAAGACCAGCCCCGCGTAATGTCAGATCCGCCAGAGGACTATTTTTCCTATGTCAACAGGAATCCTGTAGGACAGTACGTGACCACATTCAAGGTGGACGGGCCCAAGGCCGGCAAGACTTATTATATACATTTTGCCGGAGTAGAGTCTGCCATGTATGTATGGGTGAACGGGCATAAGGTGGGATATAGCCAGAATTCCATGTCTCCTGCAGAGTTCAATATTACGCCGTATGTCCAGGAAGGGGATAATAAACTGGCCGTTGAGGTCTATTCATATTCAGATGGCAGTTACCTTGAAGACCAGGACATGTGGCGTCTTTCAGGCATTTTCCGTTCAGTAGACCTATGGACAAGGCCGGATATCCACATCGCTGACTATACGATCAACGCAACGCCGAATGCCGATTATTCCAGTGCGGTTGCCAATATGGAGTTCCAGATTGACAATCTGTCCAAGAAGGCCGGAAAGAACATTGAAGTGAAGGTTGCAGTCAGCGGAAAAGACAACAGGGGAGCGGAAAAGTCTTACACTTCTGTGAAGAGTGTGAAGAGCATTGAGAAGGGAGGCAAGGCCACGCTGGAGATCGAATTCAATATTGACAATCCTTCCCTGTGGTCTGCAGAGAAGCCCAACCTGTATAATGTTGATATTTATCTCAGCAGCAAGGGCAAGGAACTTGAGCATTTCCAAAATCATCTTGGAGTCAGGATAATAGAACACAGCACGGAGGTGGTCTACTATAACGGCAAGGCCATAAAGATCAAGGGAGTGAACCGTCATGAGTTCCATCCCAGGACCGGGCGTACGATGGACAGGGCCACCACGGAGCTTGACCTCAAGTTGATAAAGCAGGCAAACATAAACCTTATCAGGACTTCACATTACCCGGACGATCCGCTGTTCTATGAACTATGTGACGTATATGGCCTGTATGTAATGGATGAGGCCAATCAGGAGAGCCACGACTACGGATTGAGAAACCGTGAACTTGGAGACAATCCCAACTGGACTGACGCGCATGTTGACAGGGCTGTGTCCTTGGTGGCCAGGGACAAGAACTGGCCCTGCGTGATAATCTGGTCGCTTGGTAATGAAGGCGGAAGAGGAATCAATTCAGTAGCAATGGCCGAGACCGTCCGTGCAATGGATTCCACCAGGCTTGTTTTCAGCGACACGGACAGGGACATCTCCGATTTCTTCGATGACGGATATATTCCGCCGGAGAGGGTAGCCAGAGAAGCGGCGCAGATAACTGACAGGCCGTTCTTCATGAGGGAATACGCCTACGCCGGAGGAAACTCGCTGGGCAACTATAAGGACTATGCCGATGTCATCAACGCAGATCCCAGCAACTTTGGCGCTGTAATCTGGGAGTGGTGTGACCACGGCATCGAGAAGAAGATTGGCAGCAACGTGCAGAAGTACGGGGCCAATCCTTTCTCCCTCAAGATAGAGGATGACGAATACTTTGCCTACGGAGGCGATTTCGGCGATGTTCCTAACTCTGCCACAACCTGCATAAACGGTATAGTGCGTGCGGACAGGACGCCATATCCTCAGTATTATGAAGTGCAGAAGGTGAACCAGTTCCTGAACTTTGAACTGGTATCGTCAAGCAATGTGCACATCATTGATACATATTGCTTTACATCTGCCGATGAGTTCGATTATTACTACGAATTCGTGGATGACGGCAAGGTGGTCTACGCTGCGGAGCAGCCGATAAACACCAACGACATCCTTGAAATCCCCACGTTTGACGATACCAAGGGAGAGGTTTACCTGAATGTGTATGCGCGGCTCCGCCGTCCGACCATCTGGGCGGAGGCGGGCTTCACGGTGGCCAAAGAGCAGTTCCTGCTCGTGGACACCCCTGCGCCGAAGCTTTCCGCAGGCGCTTCCGCTCCAAAGGTTCAGGAGACAGCGGATTACTATGTGGTTGCTTCGGGACAGGAGACCGTAAGCATTGAAAAGGCTTCGGGCAACCTGGTTTCCTGGAAGCACGGCGGCGCGGAGATGCTCAAGGCCCCGCTTCAGCCTTATTTCTGGAAGACGGCGACGGAGAACCAGAAGCACAATAATTACAACCGCAGGCTTGGCCCATGGAAGGAGGCAGACAAGACAATGAAACTGATTTCCTCCAACGTAGTAGAGCAGGACGGCCTGCTTGTACTCACCTTTGAGAGAGAGATTGAACTTGGAGCCAATTACACCCTCACATACAAGATTAATTCAGAAGGGAAAGTCCAGGTATTTGCCGATTATCAGCCCGTTAAGGAAGATTTGCCGCTGATGCCCAAATTCGGTATGAAGATGCTTATCAACCCGGACATGGACAGGATTACCTGGTATGGAAGGGGAGAACTGGAGAATTATCCTGACAGGAAATCTTCAGAGTTCATAGGGGAGTATTCTTTGCCGCTCAAGGATTTTGTAGTCAACTATCCGGCTCCACAGGAGAATGGAAACCGTTGTGATGCCAAATGGATCACTTTCTCAAACGGAAAGACCAAGTTGCGCGTAGAAGGACTTCAGCCACTTTGCTTCAAGGCCTGGCCATGGAGCGAAGAAGACATTGAGAACGCCAAGCATCCGTTTGAACTTCCAGAGAGGAACTTCATAAACGTCAGTCTTGACCTGAATATCCACGGTGTTGGCTGTAACGACGGCTGGGGCGCACGTGTATTGGATAAATACACAATAAACGCCAACAATCCGTACAGTTATGGCTTTATCCTTTCCTGCGAATAGATTTCGTTAAAAAAAGGAAAAGGGACGTGAATAACACACGTCCCTTTTCTTTTATGAAGTAGTCCGTATTACTTCATTCGGTCTTTGGCGTCTGCTCCGGCACCGGTGCCCTTGTACTTGCTCTGGGTGGTGTTGAAGCGGTAGCGGACGGAGAGGGTCACGCGCTGTGAGTCCATCTTGACGCTCTGGTGGAGGCGGTAGTAGCCCAGGTCAGCGAATACTTTGCTGTATCCCAGTCCGGCGAGGTCAGAGCCGGCGAGGCGGATTACCAGGGAGCCGTCCTTCAGGAGGGTCTTCTGTATGGCTGCGGAGATGTCCACGTAATGGTTGGTGATCAGGAAATTGGTTAAGTATCCGGGGCTGTGGAATTCTCCGCCCAGTTCGAACTGCCAGCCGTTGCCGACACGGAAGGTATTGTTCAATTCGGCAATCCAGAGGGGTTTGTCGTTGAAGTTGAGGTCGCCTACTTTCAGCATGCTTTGCTGTACGCCTACTGTGTAGTTCATGTTCCAGCAGCCAATGGTAGGAGATGCGTTTACGAAGGCGGATAACTGCCTGTGCGGAGTCTCAAGGTTGTGGGGCTTCAGGAGGATGACGCCTTGGTCGTTATAAAGGTCTGCCCAGGTTATTATGGGGTTGTCAGTGCGGTCATAGTTCAGCACGAAAGTCAGATAGTCCCAAAGCGTAGTAAGGTTGAGAGACTGTATCTTCTGGGGCTGCAGGGCGGCGTTGCCGCTCTGGAGGGTGTAGCGGTTGTCATACTGGATGGCGCTGGAAAGTTCGTCGAAACTCGGGCGGGCGGTGCGGGCGCTGTAGCTGGCCATTACCTGGACGGAGCCGAAGGCATTGGCATAGGATACGGATGGGAATACATTGTCGTATTTGCGGGTGAAGCCGTCGTTCCCCAAAAGGTTGTCGTAGGCGTAGTTGACGTGTTCGTAGCGGAGGCCTGCGCTTATCTGGCCGATGTTCGGGAGGTAGAATCCATAGTTGGCGAAGGCGGCGGCGTTGTCCTCATTGACGCGTACTGACGATGCGGGGATGGGGGCTCCGGAGATGCGGTAGTCATCGCTGAAGCGTGAGAAAGTCTCCTCCGTACCCAATTGGAGTTGACCCGTCCAGATGGGATAAGAGAGTACCAGTTTGGCTGCGTAGAGCTTGCTGTCTGTCTGGGTTTCTGTATTGACGGTGGCGTCTTCTATGGTGCTGTCCTCGTTGGAGTGCGCCAGCACATCGTTGCCCTTGCCGAAGTAGTCCAGGTTCAAGTCTATTCCCAGGTTGCCTACCTGTCCGTTGTAGTAAGCGTTGGTGCCCAGCGAGAAGGGTTTACGGTTGCCGATGGTCTCGTCAGTTACAGTTTTCAGGTAGTCTATAGGGGAGTTATCCATGAAGAGGTCTCCTTCCAGGAGGACATTCTGGTCCAGGCAGGGGTTGCGGTACCAGTCTACCTTGAAACCAACGGAGTGGTTGTCGGCAATCTGCCAGTTGACTCCTCCCGTCAGGGTGATGTCCTTGTATGTTACGTCGGCTATCAGGGACTGGTCCTGCTTGAAGGTGGTTGCGCCTATTGTTTCCTGGATCAGGTCGCTGCTCTGGCGGTTGCTTCTTCTGGCTGCGTTCACGCCGCCGAAGATGTCCACGCCACCCGTGCGGTAGTTGACATTGAAGGCGGCGCCGGGGTCGTTGTAGCTGGCTATCTGGAGCGACTGCTGGTCGGTGAAGGTGGCGTCGAAGCCGAAGCCCTCGCCCTGGCGCTTGACGGTGCGGATGCGTACCACGGAGCGCACGGTGGCGTCATACTGGGCTCCGGGGTTGTTGATTACCTCCACGCTCTGGATCTCGTGGCTGAGGAGGCGGTCAAGTTCGCCGGCGTCGGTGACCTTGCGGCCGTTTATATATATAAGGGGAGTGCCTTTGCCGATGACTTCGATGCCCTTTTCTCCCTTGATGATGCCCGGGACCTTTCCCAGGACGTCATTGGCGGTGCCCACGTTCTCCAGCACCGAACCGTGCACGGAGGTCTGCAGGCCCTCGCCCGTGAGCTTGGTCTTTGGCATCACCGCGGTGACCACGGCTTCGCCCAGAATCTCTGAATCTTCCTTCAGGATGATAGGGGGGAGGGTGGTGACCGCGCTCTCCATCTTGACAGCCTGCACGGCGTCCTTGTAGCCTACGAGGGCCACGGTGAGGGTGTACTCACCCACGGGGGCGGTGAGCTCGAACGCGCCGTCCGCATCGGCGGAGACGCCTGCGGCAATGGTTCCGTCTTCCTTGGTTATGTATGCGGTGGCAAATGCCGCAGGCTCGCCCGATGCATCCCTGGCGCTGCCACGAAGGATTACTGTATTCTGTCTTGCTGCGGAAAGTGAAGCGCAGAATGCGATGCTTCCGAGGATAGTGATGATAAGTTTTCTCATAATATATTTATGGTATCCGTCTGTATTAGTTTATTAGTACACTGCAAAGGTATAACAATATTTTTACTCTGCAAATTTTTTTTCACTTTTTTTACAGACGCCATAAATAGACGGACCCGCCGCCCCAAAAGTTGGAACGACGGGTTCATATAGGTAGGGACAGAAAAAAGATTTATCTTTTATCTATTATACGGGCCTCGGGATATTTGGAAGGATCGAATGTGACCTGGTCCTCTGTCACGCCGAACTTGAAATCACGCATGGTGACGTTTACCAGTGAAACGGTTGCTGAAAGGCTTATTGGCAGATAAGTTTCTTTGGCCACCACAAGGTCCATTGTGTTGGGGTCGTCCTTGTCCTTGTTGGTCTTGAGTTTCTTGCAGGTGATGTACCAGGCGTCAGCGGTCTGTTTCTTGATGGACACGCTGTAACCTTCAGTTATTCCCGTAAGCATCTTGGCATTGTCTTCCGCTTCACTGGAAGTGCTGTTCCTGTTCTCAATCTCTATTTCTTTCTTGTCTACATCATAAGTCCAGGAAGTAGTTTCGTCCATCCATGTGATGAGACGCTTCCCTGCCGTATTGGCTTCCATGCGGATCTTCTGCCCTAAGGTATAGGCAGTGGTGGAGAAGGTGCCAATGATGGGTATCTTCATGTCCATGGTCATTACCAGACCTTCGCTTTCATCATGCTGGCCCATTACTTCGTCCATGCGGGCGACAATCTCATCGGCAGTCTGTCCAAATGCTGCGGTTGCCATCAGGCATCCCAGAATCAGTGTGAAAATCTTTTTCATATCGTGTGTTTTTGTTCTTTATTACAAATATTCCTCCACTTCGCCTTTTGGGTTAAGGCGCATCGCCCGGATGGGGAAACTCTGGGAGTACCCCTTCTTGCCGTCAAAGACGATGGCGTTCATGTCGGGTTTGTCGCGCTTGTTGTTCGAGCAGTTCACGAATCCCCCCGCCAGGCGGACGGCCTCGCGGATGTTGTCATGAATGGCGTCCCCCGCCTGGCGGTAGGTATCCGCCAACTCCATCAACTTGTTATTCATATCGTCCGCAAAGATAGTAAAAACCACACATTTCCCATTTCGCTCAAAAACACGTTTAATCGTATAAAGATTCAGTTAATTACAAAAACACATGTAGATATTATCCAATTAATAACCCATTTTAGGAGCCTAAACTTAAACAACCATGAAATTCTATCTATTAACAACGGACCATTTAAACAGCGCCATCTGGTTCAGGGATGAAGAAGACTTCAAGGCGGCGATGAATGCGATACCTGTCCTTGCCGCCCTTGCGGGAGTCAACGTCCTGGCTTTCATTTTAATGTCAAACCACGTTCACTTTGTCCTTGAGGGCAGTTATGATCAAGTCCTCAAGTTCATAACCTCTTTTAAAAAGCACCATTCCTACTATTTGAATTGTAAGTATGATATAAAGGAGGCTTTGAGGGATAACCAAGTAGATGTACAAGAATTGAGTTTAAAAGGAGAAAGCCTTGAAAGAGCTATCGCTTATGTGCAGATGAATTGCGTGGCGGCGGGTATTTGCATCAGCGCTTCCGATTATCCTTGGGGCACTGGGAACGCTTTCTTTATAGTAGCCCGCTCAAAAGGCGTTCCCCTGGAAGAAATGTCCATACGCGTCCGTTACCGTCTATTACACACCAAGAAAAGTATCCCAAAGGGACTGCTCTTGGGAGAAGACTCTTATATATTACCGGAATCCTATGTCAAGACACAGTTTGTAGAAACGCTTTTTAGGAATCCAAACCGAATGTCATATTTCCTTAGGAACTCTTCCAAAGCTAAAAGGCGTCTGGAGGCAGGAGATACAGAGATACCCTCTTTCAAAGACCATATTATTTTGCCGTTCGTGAAAGAAATGTGCTCCACCCTTTTCAATAAAGGAGCAGTAAAGGATTTAAATACTTTAGAACGGGCTGAGTTGTTAAGACAACTGCGCTATAGATTTTCAGCGAATATCAATCAGTTGATGCGGGTTACGGGTTTACCGTATGAAGAAGTGGTAAGGCTTCTCGAAAGACTATAGCGTGCCCGGCGTCCCTGAATGACGGACGACAGGCGCACCCTTGGGAAAAAGGACTAACCGTTGTAGCGGTTAGTCCTTGTAGAGGTCGGAGCGGGAGAGGAGGTGGGGGAGGTTGGCGATGCCGTAGGCGGTGACGGCCTGGACTACGGCGGAGTGCTCAAGGTATTCCGGGATGAGCTTGTCGTAGAGGTCGTCCTCGGTGTGCCAGATGTCGCGGTAGTTGAAGTCGTACCCGAAGATGTCCTGCTCGCGGAAGGAGATGGCGGGGATGCCGTTCATGGCGAAGTAGGCGTGGTCCGAGCCGCCGGCGCTGGTAGGACGCGCCTGGGGTTCGCCTTCGCGCTTAATCACGCTGAACGGGATGTCCGGGTTGTAATTCTCCAGGGGCTTGCAGGCCTTTACGAAGTCATCGTACATAGAAGGGGGAACGGTGACTGAAACGGCCGCAAGGGGACCTCCGTCGCGGTTGAAATAGTTGGATATCTTGTTCCAGGGGACGGTCTTCTGCTCCACGAAATACTTGGATCCCAACAGGCCGTATTCCTCCCCGGTCCATATGCAGAACATGATGGAGCGCTCCGGCTTGGCGCCGGCTGCGGCCAGGAGGCGGGCGGCTTCCATAGTGACGCAGACGCCCTGGCCGTCGTCGGTGGAGCCGGTGGCTATGTCATAGGCGTCAAGGTGACTGCCCATCATCACATATTCGTCAGGATGCTTGGTTCCGCGAATCACGGCCAGGATGTTATGATATTTCATTGGTCCCGGGAAGAAGTGGTTGCGGATATCGAATTCCAGAAGCACTTCCTGGCGGTCGACGACCTTCTGCTTCAAAGTCTCGAACTGATGCTCGTCCAGGAGGATGTCACAGGCGGTGGGCAGGTTGTCCATGGTCAGGTCAAAGCAGGTGGCTCGGTTGTAGAGTACCTGCATGGGGAGTTTGGAGGGGCGGATGAAACCCAGAACGCCGGCCTCCACCATCTGGCGGTACATGGGCACCACGGCGTCCTCGCCCGCGGCGAGCTGCGCCGCGCGGGTTGAATCCGCCTTGGCGCTGGCGTCAATGGCCAGGCCGCTGGTGGCGCCGGTCTCCAGTAGCACCCAGGCTCCCTTGAGAGCACCTTTCACCCTGTCGAACTCCTGCTGGTTCTTGGGCTCCAGGATGGCGCGGCCTTTCTGGGGCCCGCGGGTTCCGGCCGTGTAAGCCGGAGTCCCGAAGTGGAGGGTGAAGCCGTCCTCCGCCATATAGCGGCCGGACCATGGACCGCGGTCGAAGCCCACGTTGATGGTCACGGCCTCCTGGAGGGTGACCTCCAGACCCCAGGAGCGGAACTGATCCGCCACCCAGTCCTCAGCGTGGTGAAGCATATGCGTTCCTACAAGGCGCCCGCCAATGTTGCGGGCGATGTAGTCCGCATGCTGCATGGTGCGGTTGTCCGTCTTTCCGAGTTCCAGGACGGTGCGGGTCACTTTATCCTGCGCTCCTGCAGCCAGGGCCAGGGACAATATTGCAATTAAGGTGAAAAGAGTCTTTTTCATATTCTATTCTGCGTATTCAGTTGCGAAATAATTACCCTTGCGTGCGTACGGGATGCCGCTTTCCATCCATACGGGCAATGGAGCGCCCTGCAGATAGTAGTCGAAGAACTGCTGCAGACGGATGGAGAGGTCCTTGCTGTTGCGCCTCTCGGAAAGGTTGTGCTGCTCGTTGTTGTACTCCAGCAGCCATGCCGGCTTGCCAAGGCGCCTCAGGCTCATGAAGAACTCTATTCCCTGATACCATGGAACGGCGCCGTCAGCATCGTTGTGCATGATGAGGACAGGGGTGTTCACGAACGGGGCGTGGAATACGGGGGAGTTCTCCAGATAGAGATCAACCCCTTCCCACAGCGTGGTGCCCACGCGGCTCTGCCCGTGTTCATACTGGCCGATGCGGCTCATTCCGGATTCCCAGCGTATTCCGCCGTACGCGCTGGTCATGTTGCCAACAGGGGCGCCCGCGCCCGCTGCGGCGAACATGTTTGTGCGCGTAACCAGGTACGCTGTCTGGTATCCGCCCCAGCTCTGGCCCTGGATGGCCATCTTGCTCTTGTCTATGAAACTGAACTGGCGGCACATTGACTCCGCGCCTGAACATACGCAGTTGAAGGCGCTTTCGCCCGGGTGGCCGTCTACATACACGATGTCCGGAATGAATACTACATAGCCGCGGCTTACAAAGAAGGAAATGTTGACCGTTGAACGGCTGGGGGCCGGCTGGCGGTAGTTGAACAGTGTTTCGGAGTTCTTCTCGTAGAAGTATATCATCATAGGATACTTGCGTCCCGGCTCCATGTTGTCAGGCGTGAATAGCAGGCCGTCCAGCGGGGTGCCGTCGTAGGCGTTCCAGTGCACCAGCTGGGCCTCGCCCCAGCGGTACTGGGCCTGCTGTGGATTGATGGCCGTAAGCTTGGTGTCCGTCTTGAAGTTGTCCTTGGTTATGTACAGATCCATGGGGTTGCGGAAATCGCCCTTAAGGTATGCGATCACGTCAGCGTTATCCGCCTTGGTTACGCTGGAGAAGGATTTCTCCGCCAGGAAGCCCTGGGGTTCGCCTCCCTTGACAATGTCAACCGTGGCATATCCATTCTGCTTGGTCTGGGTGTCGAAAGAGGAAAGGCGGATGTTTCCTTTGGTAGGCTGGGTCTTTATGAACTGGTACAGGTAAGGGTTGGAACGGCCGTCAAGGTTCACCACGCGGTACTGAACCTTGTCCCGGCGGCCTGCGCCGCGGGTAAGGTTCACCGCCTGTGAACCGTCAGGGGAGAACTTCCACACATCGTACTTGTCAGTGAGGAGCAGGGCCTCGTCCGTGCCCACCCAGGAAGGGGTGCCTATTGGAGTGTAGCCTGTGGTGGGGTGGTCATCGTCCTCGTCCCAGAAGATGATACCGATGTTTCCGGTGAGGTTCACCAGCGCTCCGCTGGCCAGGTTGAGGCAGTACCAGTTGCCGTCCTCCGGGTTGAAGTGGGCCAGATATTTCCCGTATGGCGACGGAATTCCGTAGCCTTCCGATTCCTTGCTGAGGAGTTTGCGGCTGCCGTCGCGCAGGTCTACCAGCGAGACATCCGCGCGGCTGTCCGACGCCCACATGTTGTCTATCGTATATTTGTCAGTGTCCATTGAAAGGGCGTAGTCCGCGTCGGCTCCGTTGAAGAACGAAATCCTGTCCGAAGGGTTGGCGGAAACCACTACCAGTTTGCCCGGCTGATCCAGGTTCACAACGGCCGTGCGTGTGCGCGGGCGGGCCAGTTTGTCCATTGGCGGCACGCTGTTCTGGTCCCATACCCAGATGTCCAGCTGGGCGGCCTCGAACTCATATACGGTGGTGTCCTTTGGAGGGAAATACTCCGAAAGGTTGAGTACCAGGCGGCCGGCGCCGTTGGAGAAAGCCGGGCGCGCGGGTGCGCTCACAACCCAGCCCTCCGGGAGGTCAGGGCTGTTCGCGGACAGCACCTGGGAGGTCTGCCACTGCGTTACGGCAGGCGCGCGTCGCGTAGCTTTGACAAGCACCTGCTCCTGCGCCAGGTAAACCGCATGGCGCGGGGTGCCGTCGTTCTTCTCTTCCTGGTCAGTGGCGGTGAAGACCACCTTGTCGCCGCCGTCATTGAAGCGCACGTTTGCATAGGATTTCTTATCGGCGTCAAGGGTGTCGATCTTCCCGGAGGGGAAGTCATACAGGATTACGGCGCTGCGGGAGAGCGAGTCCGCGTCTTCCTTATCGGCCGCCACAATCAGGCGTCTGCCTGATTTGTCCGCCTCAAAGGCAGAGACGTTCATTATGGAATCAACCGCTCCCGTAGCGGTGTCAATTACCAGGAGTTTCCTTGACTTGCGTCCCTTCACGTCCTGAGCCGCAAAGATGTACGGCGCTGCGTCAAGCCCCATTGCGGTGCTTCCAGACGTGCCTATCATCTCCCATTTAAGGGTGCGCAGGTCCAGTTTTGCCAGGCTGTCCTTGGGCTGGTCATCACGGCCTTTCTTGTCTATCTTGGCCTGGCGGGTGGAGTCGAAGGGAGCCTTCACCGTGAATACGGCCCAGCTGGCGTCCCCGGTCCATTTAAGGCCCGTACCGCGTTCCACGGCCAGTTCCGCACCGGATTTGAGGTTCTTTATATAAAGGGTTCCGTCGCCTTCCTGGGGCACTATCTCGTAACTGACCATACCGCCGTCAGGCGTAATTTTGACGGCGCTGACGGACTGCCATCTGTCATATACGCTATGGTCCAGGGGCTTGTTCTGTGCCTTCAGGGAAGTGGTTGCACAGCAAAGGGAGAAGGCTGCGCAGAGGTAAAATAATGCACGTCTTTTCATAAACTATCCAGTTAATTTGTCGCAAGATACAAAAATCATTGCTATCTTTGATAGCTTTATATACCATATTCTATGGCAGAATTCTCTATAACAGGCATCCAGCAGGTTGGCGTGGGAACAGTCAATTTCCGCAAATCCTGGAACTGGTTCATTGAGATGTTCGGAATGGACATCAAGATTCTGGAAGACGACACCGTGGCTGAAAGGATGCTGCCGTACACTGGCGGCCAGCCCCAGAAACGGCACGCCTGCATAGCAGTAAACCTCCAGGGCGGAGGCGGCCTTGAAATTTGGCAGTATTCCCAAAGGAAGCCCGTAAGCGCGGATTTCACCGTCTCGGTGGGCGACCTGGGCGTCTTTGCCGCAAAGATAAAAAGCCGTGACGTTGAGGCTTTCCACAGTATTATCAGAGAAAAGTGGGAAGGCGTGGGAGACATTTCCACCCTGCCGGACGGCACTCCATGCTTCTACGTCAAGGACCTTTACGACAACTGCTTCCAGGTTGTGGAAGACCAGGAAGTATATATAGAGCAGAACCGCATGAACGGCGGCATAGGCGGTGCCGTAGTGGGCGTCACGGACATGGACGCCTCCATCCTTTTCTACAAGGATGTCCTGGGCTACGACACCCTCATTTATGATTCCGAAGGAGTCTTTGACGACTGGAACATAATGCCGGGCTGCACGGAGCGCTACAGGCGCGTGTGCCTGGCCGCTTCCGGCCAGGGCAAGGGCGCCTTTGGCGCGCTCATGGGCAGGAACACCATCGAACTGGTGCAGGCGCTGGACCACGCTCCCCGCAAGATATTCGAGGGGCGGCAGTGGGGAGACCCCGGCTTCATCCAGATATGTTTTGACATATCCGGGATGAAAGCCCTGGGCGGGCACTGCGCCGCCTTGGGACACCCCTTCACGGTGGACAGCTGCCCCGCGGGGGAGCAGTTCGACATGGGGGACGCATCGGGCCACTTCACTTACATTGAGGATCCTGACGGAACCCTCATTGAGTTCGTGGAAACGCACAAGATTCCGGTAGTGAAGAAACTCGGCTGGTTCATAGACCTCAAGAAGCGTGATCCGCTCAAGCCCCTTCCCAAGTTCCTTTTCCGCCTCATGGGCTTAGTGTCAAGAGAAAAAGTAAAACAATAATATATGCAAAAAGACATTTTCGAGAAAATAATGGCGTCCACCGGCGGCCCCATCGGCCAGTACCGGGAGAAGGCCGAAGGTTATTTCGCCTTCCCAAAACTGGAAGGAGAACTTGGTCCTCACATGAGGTTTAACGGCCAGGACGTGCTGTGCTGGAGCCTGAACAATTACCTGGGATTGGCAAACCATCCGGAGGTGCGCAGGGTTGACGCCGAGGGCGCCGCCCGCTGGGGCATGGCCTACCCTATGGGCAGCCGCATGCTCACCGGGCACACCGCCCTGCACGAGAAGTTCGAGCGCATGCTCGCTGAGTTCGAGTGCAAGGAGGCCGCCTTCCTGTACAACTTCGGCTATCAGGGAATCGTATCCACCATTGACGCGCTGGTAGGCCGTCACGACGTCATCGTCTACGATGCGGAGTGCCACGCCTGCCTGCTGGACGGAATCCGCCTCCACATTGGAGAGAAGTACAAATTCCGCCACAACAACATAGTTGACTGCGAGAAGGTCCTGGCCCGCGCCTGCAAGGTTGCGGACGAGAACGGCGGCGGCGTGCTGGTTATCACGGAGGGCGTGTTCGGAATGACCGGAGCCCTGGGAATCCTGGACCAGATAGTGGCGCTCAAGGAGAAATACAGCTTCCGCTTCATGATTGACGATGCGCACGGCTTTGGAGTGATGGGCCCCCACGGAAGGGGAACGTCCGAGCACTTCGGCGTGATGGACGGCGTTGACCTGTACATTGGCGCGTACGCCAAGTCCATGGCCACCATCGGAGGATTCGTGGCGTCCAAGAAGGAGATAATCACCTACCTGCGCTACAACATGCGCTCCCAGATGTACGCCAAGGCCCTGCCTATGCCGATAGTTGAAGGCTGCATCAAGCGCCTGGAGATAATCAACAGCCCGGAAGGCGACGAGCGGCGCGCGCAACTCTGGAAAGTTACGCGCCGCCTGCAGGAAGGCTTCCGCGAGCTTGGCTACGAGATTGGCCCAGCAGAGGCCTGCGTGACCCCCGTGCACCTTGCCTGCGGCATCAACCAGGCTTCCAACATCGCGGTTGACCTCAGGGAGAGATACCATATCTTCTGCTCTATCGTGACCTATCCTGTCATTCCTCCTGGAATGCTCATCTTCAGGATCATCCCTACGGCCGCGCACAGCATGGAAGACGTAGAGTACACGCTGGACGCCTTCCGCGACATCAAGGAGCGCCTGGCCCGCGGAGAATACGACAAGGAAATCCCAGACATGGCAATCGTTAAGTAGATATGAGATTCGAACCTACAACCTACAGCCTGCTGAACGTGGCCACTGGACGCCAGTTTGAAGATTCCGGATGGACCATGGCAGACCCCCAAAGTCCCGAACCGTCCCTGGTAAGGGCCGTGTACGAACACAAGGAATTCTCCGTCCGCAAAGACCTTGACGGAATATACCGGTACGCCAACTGGATGCCCATCAAGCGCACCCTGAAGCACTCCTGCGCGCCCGTGACCTACAGGTCAAAGGGCCTTGCAAAGTATCTCGGGTTGGAGAACCTATATATAACATTCTCCGGATGGAACCCCAGGTTGGGCGCAAAGATGAAAACCTGCTCCTTCAAGGAGACCGAGGCCTACAGCGTGCTTGCCCGCATGGACAAGAAGGAGAAGCGCGTGCTTGTGGTGCAGTCCGCGGGCAACACCGCGAGGGCCTTCGCCCAGGTGTGCTCGGACAACGGCATCCCCGTGGTGATCTGCGTCCCCCTGGACAGCTGCCACGACCTGTGGTTCCGCAGGCCGCTTGACAAGTGTGTCAAGCTGGTGGCGGTACCACACGGCTGCGACTATTACGACGCCATCGCCCTTGGAGAGAAACTGGCCACGGATCCAGGGTTCTTCCTGGAGGGAGGAGCCAAGAACGTGGCAAGGCGCGACGGTATGGGCACCACTGTCCTCAGCTTTGCTGAGAAGGTGGGCCGCATCCCGGACGCGTACTTCCAGGCCGTGGGCTCCGGCACTGGAGCCATAGCCGCCTGGGAGAACGCGCAGAGGCTGGCGGCTGACGGACGCTTCGGTGCCAACAACATGCGTGTATACGTGGCCCAGAACGCCCCGTTCTCCCTGATGTACGATTCCTGGAAGCAGGTATCAAGGAAACTTGTGGACCTGGAGCCGGAGGTCGGACGCCATCAGGCGGAAATTATTCTTGCAAAGGTGCTTTCCAACAGGAAACCGCCATACAGCCTTGCCGGAGGCCTTTTCGATACTCTCAAGGAGAGCGGCGGAGACGTTTACCTGGCAGACAACAACGACATTGTGTTCTGGCTGCTGCAGTTCCGTAACCTGGAGGGTTACGACCTGCTGCCCGCAGCCTGCGTGGCCGTGAGCGCCCTGGCGCAGGCTGTAAAGGAAGGCAAAGTCCGCAAAGACGAATATATAATGCTCAACTGTACCGGAGGAGGAACTCTGGGAGCTATCAGCAAGGGCTTCGTCCTGAAGAAGCCTGACCTGGTCCTGGAGCCCGACACGGATGCAGCAGAGGTTGTAAAGAAAGTTAAAGCCTTGTTCTGATGAGAGTGTGGATCACGGGTGCTTCTTCCGGAATCGGGGAAGCGTGCGCGTATCTCTACGCAAAGCGTGGAGACAGCGTGGTTGTGACTTCCAACGAGAAGGAGAAACTGGAGGCCGTTGCCTCCAAGTGCCTGGAGTTGGGAGCCGGCGGCGCCGTGGCGCTGCCGTTCGACCTGCTGGATTCCGAAGGAATCGCAGGTCTCGTACGGCAAGCCTGGGACGCCTTCGGCGGCCTTGACCTGATGTACTGCAACGCCGGAATCAGCCAGCGCACCACCGTGGAGGACACCTCAATGGAGATGATCCGCCGCATAATGGAAGTCAACTTCTTTGCTCCGGTGGCTATGGCAAAGGCCATACTGCCGCTGATGCTCGAGGCGGGCGGCGGGCACATTGCCGCCACCACCTCAATCGCGGGGCGCTTCGGATTCCCTCTGCGCTGCGCGTACAGCTCGTCCAAGCACGCCCTTTACGGTTTCTTCGAAACCCTGCGGGCGGAGTACGCCTCGCGCGGCATCAAGGTTACCCTGGTATGCCCCGGCAGGGTTCGGACCAACATATCGTTCTATGCGCTGGATAAAGGCGGCAAGCAGCACGGGAAGATGGATCCCGGGCAGGCGGGCGGCCTTAGTCCGGAGGCTGCCGCGCGAAAAATCGCGCGCGCCTTCGACCGTGGCCGCCGCGAAGTGCTCGTAGGCCGCAAGGAACTCATAATGGTTTACATCAAGCGCTTCTTCCCGGGCCTCTGCGCCAAGATATCGTCAAAAATCAAATCTATGTAGATATGAGCAAAACAAAATCTAAAATCTTCAGCACGGAAGACTGGCTGGCCGTATGGATTGGCTTCATTGTCATCCTCATTGGCTGCGTGGCAGTCCTTACCGGTGCTTTCAACTTCTCCGCTCTTAATTTCAGCACATTCGGGCTGGGAGAAGCCAAGGCTGCTGACCTGCCGTCACTTGGCAGTCAGCTTGCCACAGGTGCGTTCTGGTGGAAACTCCTCCGCACCGTTGTCGTATTGGGCGTCCTTTTCACCATCGGCATAAAGCTGATGGGCGGGAACGTCAAGAAGTATATCCCTGCATTCCTGGGATTGTTCGTTCTGGCTGTAATCGTGCGTCTGATCAGCGCCGAGTACACCCTGAACCGCTACCTGGAGTGGGCTTTCTGGGCTTTGATCGTAGGCCTTCTGATTTCCAACACGGTTGGAGTTCCTGACTGGCTCAAGCCTGCAGTAAAGACAGAATTCTACATCAAGACCGGTTTGGTCATCATGGGATTCTCAGTACTGTTCTCCAACATTGCCAAGTTCGGTCTCTACGGACTGGGAATCGCCTGGATCGTTACTCCTATTGTAATAATCTTCATGTGGTGGTTCGGAACCAAGGTCCTGAAACTGGACAACAAACCTCTGGTAATCACCATGGCGGCGGCGACTTCTGTCTGCGGTACTTCCGCAGCCATCGCCACCGGCGCCGCTTCCAACTGCAAGAAGACAGACCTTACCATGGTAGTTTCCATCTCCATCATCTTCACCGTCCTCATGATGGTATTCGAGCCTATGCTAATCCGTTGGGTCCAGATGTCTCCTATCATGGGAGGTGCCCTCATCGGAGGTACCGTTGACAGTACCGGAGCAGTTGCAGTTGCCGGTTCCGCACTTGGCGGAGAGGCAGAGAAGGCAGCCGTGCTCGTGAAGATGATCCAGAACATCCTCATTGGTTTCATCGCATTCTTCGTTGCTCTGTTCTTCGCCACCAAGGTTGACAAGACCGGAACACAGAAGGTAGGCGCAAGCGAGATTTGGACCCGCTTCCCTAAGTTCATCATCGGATTCTTCGTAGCATCCCTTGTAGCATCCTTCATCATCCAGCCTCTTGCCGGAGCAGACCAGGTAAGCGCGATCAACAAGGTGCTTGACCAGTATAAGAACTGGGCGTTCGTCCTGGCATTCGTAAGCATCGGCCTTGACACCAACTTCAAGGAGATCGTAAAGCAGATGCAGGGCGGAAAGGTTCTGTGGCTGTACATCGTGGGCCAGTTGTTCAACATTGCCCTCACTCTGTTCGCCGTATGGTTCCTTCTTTCAGGAAAGGTATTCCCTATCCCTGTTCTGAACTAAATGGCTAAGAAAAAGACTGTGGCAAGGGTGGCTTTTGCCGTTGTGGGCATAGCCGTCCTTGCCACGGCCATTTATATCATGGCTAATGGGATAGGTCTCCAGGACGACCTCGATTTCGGGGCCGGAGCCTATTACTATGCCGACATCCCCAATTTCGAAAAATATGTAAACAGGGACGTATATACTGCATCCCTGCCTTTTTGGGTCTATGTTGTCCTGTTCCTGGTCTGGGGAGCCCTGATGTATCTTCTGTGGATATGGGTTGACCGCAGGGGCGGACGAAAGAAATAAACTATGATAAACAGCCAAGAGACTTCTGCCAGGATACTTTCGCTGGCTTCCGAAGCGGGGCACGTACTGCTGGAAAACGGTGCGGAGATTTCCCGAGTAGAGGATACCATGGAGCGCATCGCCACCTATTACGGCGAGCAGAACGAGAATTTCTTTGTCCTGAGCAACGGAATATTCACTACCGGAAAGTCCTACGCCAACGTTAAGTTTATCCCCATAAAGGGCGCCCGCCTGGACAAGGTGGTGGCCATTAACCAGTTCTCCCGCGACGTCACTGCCGGGAAGTATTCTCTGGATGAGGCTGAAGCCCGATTGGAGGAAATACGGCGGCTGCCGGAGAAGCCGCTGTGGGAGCAGATCGCGGGCGCTGCCCTTGGCAGCGGTTCGTTCTGCGCCATCTTTGGCGGCAGTCTCGCGGACTGCGCCGCCGCCCTGGTTGCCGGAACGCTCGTGTACCTCTTCGTGGCGCTTGTCAGCGCCCCTTCGTGGCCGAAAGCGCTCAGCAACATCTGCGGAGGCGCGCTTGGGACGGCGCTGTGCATTCTTTTCAACCGCTTTGGCTTCGGACAGAATCTTGGTAACATGATAGTTGGAACGCTTATTCCGTTGATTCCCGGAGTGGCGTTCACCAACGGCCTGCGGGACATTGCCGGAGAGGATTACCTGGCCGGCATCACGCGTCTGCTGGACGCCTTGATGGTATTCCTGTGCATTGCCCTGGGAGTCTGCCTTTCATTCATCGCCCAGAGCGCAATAGAAGGCGAAATGATACATCTTTCAGGTACCATTACTGATCCGTTCACCGCCAAGATACCGGTACAGTTGCTGGCTTCATTGATAGGTACCGCCTCCTTTGCAGTCCTTTTTGGCGTTCCGCGCAAATACTATCTCCAGTGCGGCATAGTTGGTATGCTGGGCTGGCTGGCCTACCTTGTCAGCGTGCGCTATCTGCCGCTGGGCACGGCCGGCGGAACATTCATAGCGGCCACCCTGGTGGCCTTCCTGTCCCTTGCCGCCGCCCGTCGCTTCAAATGCCCCAGCACCGTCTTCCTCATCTGCGGCATCTTTCCGCTCATCCCGGGCGCCGGCGTCTTCTGGAGTTCCTACTTCGTAGTCTCCTCCCAGATGGACGCCGCCCTCTCCTCCGGCTTCTCCGCCGTCAAGGTCACCCTTGCCATAGTCCTGGGCATCGTCCTCAGCGCCAACCTCCTGTTGAGGCACTTAAAATCAGCCCACTGACAAGTTGGATGCCGGAGTTGTAGAAAAAGATGGTGGCAGGTAAGTAATTGATTATCAATTAGAACAATTGTTGGATGCTCCCAAAAATGAGGAGTATCGAAAGGTTTAATCGGTTGATATACAGATAATTAAGCGCCATAATCAATTTCCCGGATTTGGGTGGAGGTGTTTTGATTACGGCGGGGGATGATTATATTTGCAGTATAAACACAGTGAACAATGAAGAAGTTATTGATAATAGCAATGGCGTTGCTGGGAAGCGCGATGGTTTCCCGGGCGCAGGATGTGATAACCCTCCGTGACGGAGAGAATATACTGGCCAAGGTCCTGGAAGTGTCCCAGCGCGATATAAAGTATAAGAAGTTCACCAATCTGAACGGCCCTACTTATACTGTGGACATAATCCAGGTCCAGATGATCCGTTATGAGAACGGAGAGAAGGATATCTTCAATGAAGAACCGGCCGGTGGAATGAACTATCCCGGTCCGGTACTTGAGGATCTGAAGTACAGGGAGATTAAGAACCTTTATAACAGTAAGAATTACATCAAGCAGATAGGCGACAGGTACAGTCCCGGCTGGCTTGGATTCGCTTCATTTATCATTCCAGGTCTGGGTCAGGCAATTGAAGGGGAGTGGTGGCGTGCAGCCGGATTCTTCCTGGGCAGCGTGACGCTCAGCAGTATTGTAAGCAACAATATTAATGTGACCTACACTGATGGCGTCGCACAATACGAGGCCACCCCTGCGTCCAGGATCTTTGCATTGGCAACACTTGCCTTTGATATCTGGAACATCTGCGATGCGGTGCATGTGGCTAAGGTGAAGAATATGTACTACCAGGACATTAGGGCGCAGAGGGGACTGGCGGACTTTGATGTCAGGCTGGAGCCGTTCGTGGCCAGTGTGCCTTCTCCGGTTAATCAGGGATTTACACCATCTGCCGGACTGTCGTTCAAGGTAACCATTCCTAACAAATAGGTATAGAAGTTCGCCTTTTTTTGAGTATCTTCGCACCCAGAAATTAGAATTGTATGAAAAAGACTTCCAAGATATTGATTGCAGTCCTTGGACTGATTGCCGTAGCCGCCGTTGCGTTAACAGTTTTCCCGGCCTGGGGACAGACCAAGAAAACAGGTGACAAGGTAGTGATCAACACAACCGAGATGTGCAAGGATGTCATAGGACATCACGCCACAACTCCTCTGGAGATTACCGTAGAGGGCGGAAAGATTACGGACATCAAGGTTCTTCCAAGCGACGAGACCCCTTCTTTCTATGAGATGGCAGTCAAGGTTCTGGATGCCTTCAAGGGCATGACCGTACAGCAGGCCCTGGAGGCCGAAGTGGACGCCGTTTCCGGCGCCACCCTGTCCTCCGACGCCCTCATAACCAACGTCCAGACCGGTCTGAAGAGCTTACAGAAATAACATTTAAATATGAAGAGGATATTCTTTTGCCTGGCAGCCCTCACGCTGCTGGCTTCTTGTAGTTATGACATACGCCTCGGCCAGACTGACAACGGGGATGTGGTAACGTTTACCCGTACGGGCGGGGGAGCCTATGGCGTAACCGTCAAGCGCGCCAACGGCCAGGACCTGCAGCAAACCGCTCCTGCCAAAGTGTATCTCTGTATGGACGGAGAGACCATTACCGAATACGTGGCCGCGTACAGTTCGGTGAAACCCGGCCTGCGCTACGTAGAGGCCAAGGCGGAGATTGAGGCCGGAGGCAGTGTATTCTCTTTCAATGACCTTTGGAAGATAGACGGGGAGGCCCTGCTTCTGGACCGCAGCGTTACGGTAAGCGCCGCGCAGGAAGGCGCGGGCTTCTGTACCGCCGCGGGCCTGGAGACCCGGGCCAAGTGGGCGGACTGCAAATACTTCATCCCCGGCGTCATATATGGAGATCCGCATACTACGGATTACTCCAAGGGCGGCCGCGCGTATTATGACGCAGGCTTTTTCTCCCTCAGGGAAGATTATCTTTCCGCCCCGCTGGCCGTGGTTGTAGACGGCACGCAGGACAAATATGCCTGGTTCGGAATCCTGAACCGCAAGCCGGACGGAGCCACCACATG
Source organism: Bacteroidales bacterium (assembly GCA_017619675.1). Lineage (GTDB taxonomy): Bacteria > Bacteroidota > Bacteroidia > Bacteroidales > UBA932 > Cryptobacteroides. The sequence goes on from JAFZRX010000003.1 coordinate 38,779, forward strand.
GGAGGAATCCACGGCGGCGGCCACTGACTGCGTCATTGAGCCTACCCTTGGCTTCGGCACCCTGGAAGTGGCATCCACGGATAAAGGCGTGAGCATATCGTTCATATACCCCGGAACCTGCAGGGAGTTCTCCGGCGGAGGCTTCAGGAACAGCGACGCCCAAGCGGAAGCGTTCTCCCGCATCCGCCTGCATCCCGTGCAGGACGGATTTAAGCAGGAGTACCAACTGGCGTTCCTGCTGGGTTCATCGGACCAGATGCCGGGAGTGGAGCGCGATGCGTGGCAGCACGCCTGGTCCACGCTGGACCCGCAGGTCCAGAAAGTGGACCTGGAGCAGATGCGCACGGCGCTCCTGGACCACCTGGCCTCACAGGTCATAGAGTATAAGGACAGGGCTGGAGTCCCGTTCGTGATAGACGCCAAGACCGGCAAGCCGGGTTCTTTCCGCCCTTCATACAGGCAGTTCCCCAACCGTTCCAACTACAATCCTGACATTCCAAAGATGCAGGCCTGGGCGCGCCAGCTGGGCATTGACCTGGACCCGTCGGCAGCGGAGCTGGAAATCTGGGAGTACGCAGTACTCGGCTTCTGCGGCAAGCACGTGGAAATAGCGGAGCAGTTCCTGCTGGAAGCATATCGGGATAATGGAGCCAGGGGAGTGCGCTTCAGCCAATTGGCTGAGGAGATCATGTATTCCCTGGTGAAGTATGTCCCGCTGGATCCGCCCGTGGGCGAAGGCCTGAACCTCCGCACCGGACAGGTGGGCAACATCCACGGAGGAAACAGCTGGGGCCTGCGTCCCATTCCGGAGGACCTCGCCCGCCTGATGGACATGCTGGAGCGTGAGAAGGCTCACGGCGTCCAGCATCCCCAGTGGCTGGCGTGGGGCAAGAGCTTCGCTGACTGGCTTCTGCCGCTGCAGCGTCCTGATGGCTCATTCCCCGCCGCCTGGGGCGACGACGGAGCCGTCTCGGATCAGTCCGGCGCCATCTCCTACTCGCCCATACCGTTCCTCGTGAAACTCGCGAACTTCACGGGCGAGAACCGCTACAAGGAGGCCGCCTTCAGGGCAGGGGAGTATCTCTGGAAGGAATACGGAAGCCTTGGCGTTTACCAGGGCGCTACCGGCACTTCAAGCGTTGCCGACAAGGAATCCGGCATGCTCAGCGCCGAAGCCTTCCTCACCCTATATGAAGATTCAAAGGACGACAAGTGGCTCCAGCGTGCCCGCGCCGCCGCCGATTATACGGAAACCTGGATTTGGATATGGAACGTTCCCATGCCAGAAGGCGCTGATCCTGACGAACTGGGCTGGAAGCCAGGCGTCCCCACCACCGGCGTCAACGGAATTGGTTCCAACGATGTGGGCGGCGTTGACCAGTATCTGGACTGGGCCGTCCCCATCTACGCAAAGCTCTACAAATACACCGGCGATGAGCACGAGCTGGACGTGGCGCGCGTGCTGCTGCACGGCACCAAGGCCATGCTCGCGCTGCCCGGCCGCACCTACGACATGGCCGGCCCGGGCTGGCAGCAGGAGCACTGGCGCATGAACCCCATCCGGGGTATCGGCGCCCACCGCACCTGGCTGCCCTGGATCTCCATCAACCACCTCCACGGCGTTACCGCCCTGGAAGAATTTGACGCAGACCTCTACAAACAGTTACAGTAGGGAGTGGATCCGAGTCCCTGAAAAGGTCTTTGATTTGGTCCCAGTTCCTTTGACGGTAACCACATAGGTTCGCGGAATGTCAGATTCAATATCCAGCGTTCCCGTATAGGCATCGTATTTAACGAAACAGTCACTGTACTCTATTCCATCTCCTGAAGGAAGATGGAGTACCTGTGACGTTTTACCGTTGGGATATATCAACAGCGTTATGGCATCGATGCCGTCCGTTGCCATCGGCGTGATGGAACCGCGCTTGAAGAACAGCGGGAACTCTGTCAGGGGATAGGTCCTGTCTATGAGGGTCCCGGCCCGATAGGTTTCACCGGTCCAGTAATCCACCCATTCCCCTTCGGAAGGCAGATGGAACACGGCGTGGCCGCCTGCGGCGGTTATCGCCTTGGTAAAGATGTTTTCACCAACCTTATGGCTCTCCTCCTCAAATGAGCAGCCCCTGACCAACGTGCCTCCATAAAGATGGGCGTCTACAACGGTTGAGAACTTATACGGCCTGAGTTGTTCGTGCAGGTTGAGGCATACTTCGTATGCTTTGGCAACTTCCTCTCCATGATACCAGGGGATATGGGCGGTGAACGCACCGTTTTCCCCGCCGTTTATCATGCAGGCTGTCATCGAGCCGAACTGCGCGTACCGCGCCAGTTGCTCTCCGCCGGCCGGCCGGCCATAAAAGCCTCCTACTTCCGTGGCTACGGCCGCATAGCCGGCCTGGGAAGACATATAGATATTGTTGATCTGCTGCTTGAGGCCGTTCCAGTCACCGGAGAAATCACCGCACCATCCAAGGTTCATCTTGGACACGCTGGCCGCGAATCCTCCCTGATGGGAATACGGCCTGGCTATGGTGATGCCGTCAGATTTTCGGCTCACGGCATAGTCGAACATGGCATCGTAATAATACTTGCCGAACTCTTTCTTGCCCAGGGTTCCTATGGAAGTCTCTACGGTCTGTCCCAGGTAGTGCTCTCCCTGGTCAACTTTCCATCCATACACTCCATCCACGAACACCTTGTCCAACTGTTTGTACCACCACTCCACCGCTGCGGGATTCGTAAAGTCCAGATGCATGCCGAAGCCCTTCCACCAGGTGAGCGGAGTACTGTCGTTCACCCCGAGTCCCAGCGCAGCCATCTCGTCGTACGTATCAGCCTTCTGATTGGCGGTGTCCTTGCTTTCCAGGTTGACGAGTCCCGTTGTCCAGAGTATCATCCTGACGCCGTTGCCGCTCATCCATCCCCTCAGTTCAGCCGGGTTCTCATACCTGGCAGGGTCCCAGGTGAAGTCACAGTAGCTGGTGCTCCACGGGCTGTCAATGATAATTCCATCGACAGGGAACCCCCTTTCCAGGTATCCGCTCACAAGGTCCTTGGCTCCCTGTGTGGTATTCACATTGTCTTCCCAGACGATATGGCCGAACGCCCAGGCGGGAGTAATGGGCGGATTCTGGCAAATGCCAATGGTGCAGGATAATATGCCGATAAAGGTTATGACAGCCTTTTTCTGTTTCATCAGAAATGCGTACATTTGTGTATGTGGATTTGCAATTGAAGAATAATACTTATAATAACCAACTATAAAGATATGAAAAAGTTTTTCCTTTTTATTGCCGGCTGCCTTATGTGCGCAGCAGCATTTGCGCAGGAGCCGGTAACTTTCACGGCCCAGCAGGATCACCAGAACATGCTTGACCAGCTTGGCATCAAGACCATCAGGTATGCCTTCGATGCTGATGAGAGCAGTCCTCATGCTGCCAACTATGACGAGAGCAAGGCCAATCCTTACCCTATTCTTCCTGAGATTCTCGTGACCAATGCAGGAAAGAAGGTGACCACCGCAAAGCAGTGGTGGGATGTCCGCAGGCCGGAGATCGTGGAAGGATTCGAGAGCGAAGTCTACGGACGAGTTCCGGACAACGTTCCTTCCGTTACCTGGATCGTGGAGGCGGAAGAGATTGAGACTGTGGGCATGATCAGGGCCAAGGCAAAGCAGTTAAGGGGCCATGTGGACAACAGCGCCTGTCCTTCCATCAACGTAGATATCAAGATGGTTGTTGTAACTCCTGCCAATGCGGAGGGCCCCGTTCCCCTGCTGATGATGTTTGGCGGAGCCAACCTTCCTAACCCTGTAAAACCCGGTGCCGCCGATATGGCTGTAATCAACAAGGTATTGCGCCAGTATTTGGAGAACAATGTTGAGACAGCGGAAATCATGAAGAAATATCCCGCCTGGCAGCCTTTCGAGCCGGCTAATCCGTTTGCGGCAATGGCCCGCCCGGCTGCGCAGCAGCCCGGCCAGGACCTGCCGTCAAACCAGCAGCTCCTCGCTGCCGGATGGGGCTATGCCATGATCGATCCAAGCAGCATCCAGGCTGACAACGGCGCCGGCCTTACGCGCGGCATCATTGGACTCACCAACAAGGGACAGCCCCGCAAACCGGATGACTGGGGCTCACTCCGCGCCTGGGCATGGGGCGCCGCGCGCGGCCTCGATTATCTGGAAACGGATCCTGACGTAGATGCGAAGCATGTAGGCATCGAGGGAGTTTCCAGGTACGGCAAGGCGGCGCTCGTGACGCTCGCGTTCGAGGACCGCTTCTATATGGGTCTCATCGGATCGTCAGGAAAGGGTGGAGCAACCCTGCACCGCCGTTTCTTCGGCGAAGGCCTGGAGAACCTCGCCAACTCAGGTGAGTATCACTGGATGGCCGGAAACTATATCAAGTACTGCGCTATCGAGGGCAAGAACGGTCCCGGAAATGCCGGCCAGCTCCCGGTGGATTCCCACGAACTCATAGCACTGTGCGCACCGCGCCTGGTATTCATCAGCTACGGCGTTCCTGAGAAGGGAGACGCCCTGTGGCTGGACCAGTACGGCAGCTGGCAGGCAACCGTTGCCGCCGGCCAGGTGTTCAAGCTGCTCGGAGCCAAGGACCTTGGCCTTTCAAACGACTACCGCAAGGAACCCATGCCGGCAGTCCTCACCGGACTTCTTGACGGCGAACTGGCATGGCGCCAGCACGACGGCGGCCACACAGACGGACCAAACATGAAGTACTTCATCGAATGGGCCACCAAGAAGATTCAGGAAAGCAAATAATCCTGCTCCCAACAGAAAAAGCCTCCCAACCCGGGAGGCTTTTTCTACAGCATTTCCTCAATGTCCTTCTCCACGCTCTTGCTGAGACCTTTCAGCAGTTTTTGTGTAGCCTTTGCCTTGATTCCTTTGTACTCCTCGGAAGGTGCGGCTTCCTTGAGATAGGTAAAAACCGGTACCTCGGCAGGGCCGTTCACATCCCCTCCGGGATGGATATGAGGGGTAATGTAGTCTATGAGCAGAAGGAAAGCAAAACCAGCCAGCAATCCTATTACCGGGGCAACCACCGCTGATGCTCCATCACCCATCTCCATAGCAGGGATGAGCAGAGACCATACAGATGCGGCTACCATAACGCCTGACGCAAAACCCAGCAGGACTTTTTGTAACAGTGCCGGCATCTCCCTCTTCATGAAAAACACGAAGGCCGATCCCAGGGCAGTCCCCAGGAACGGAATCATCAGTGCCGTGAATACCGGACTCATTTCTTTCCTTTGAAAGTATAGCCTGCCTTTTCTACGGCGGAACGTAGGGCGTCTTCGGAGGCGGTTCCTTTTATGGTCAGGGTTTTGCGTGAAGCGCTGGCGCTGGCGGATTCCACACCGGGTAAATTCTCTACGGCGCGGCAGACGGCGGCTTCGCAGTGGCTGCAGTTCATTCCTTCCACAGTATAGACAGATGTGTCCGGATCGACCTTGTGGGTGAAGCGTTCAAACAGTTTCATGGTGAGTGCGAATATTATCAGGAGAGTTAATACAATGGCGCAAATGAGCTTGAACGTGCCTGGAATCATCGCTTCCTCAGCGCAACAGGGGTCAGCGGCAGCCATCGGTTTCACATTAAAGCCGATAGCATTGACCAGCAGGCCAAAGAAAATGGAAAAGCAGACGATAACTAGCAGATATATCCAGGTAAAGCGTCTTCCCATGGCCTTTCGGACTACAAGTATGGAGGCCAGATTGACGGCAGGACCGGCCATCAGCATGACCAGGGCTGCGCCCGGAGACAGTCCCTTCATAATCAGTGCAGCCGCTACGGGGATGCTGCCTGTAGAGCAGATGTACATAGGCACGGCCACAACCAGGATGACCAGCATCTGAAGCAGCGGCTGTTTGCCGAAATGCAGGAAGAATTCGTCAGGGATTGCTACTTGGATGAGTGCTGCCACCAGCAGGCCGATGATCAGCCGGCCGCCGATGGACTTTATCATATCGAAGTAAGCGTACTTCAGCACTCGCCACATACGGTTGCCGCTTTCAACGCTGCAACTTGTGGGTATGACGGCTTCCGTATCATCCTCCTTGACCAATCTGTTCACCAGGAGGCCTCCGCAGACTCCTGTAATGAGAGCGGCTGCCGGCCGGACGATGGCAAAGCCCAGTCCAAGCAAGGAGAAAGTGGCCAGGATGGAGTCTATGCCAGTCTGCGGCGTAGCAATCAGGAAAGAAGCCACGGCTCCTTTGGACGCTTTTTCGTTCCTCAAGCCGATGGCCGTAGGAATCACCCCGCATGAGCACAGCGGAAGAGGCACACCCAGCAATGCCGCCCATAGGACAGCCCATTTGTTATCCTTTGACAGATACTTCGTATAGAACCTGTCGGGCACAAATACATGAAGTATCCCTGCGATAAGAAAGCCCAGCAGAAGATACGGGGCCATTTCGCAGACAACGTTCAACAAGGATAACAGGTATTCTCCCATACTTCAGAAAAATACGACTATTTTTCCATATCTCAAGTGTTTTTGACAAAGCTTTCTGTAGTTTTCTTCAAGGTCCGTTCCGCCAGACGCATGGCCAGGATGGCTACAGGGATGGTCAGGACAAGTACCACTACCAGCATGGGGATGTTGTTGATGACGGGAATCATCATCTGGTCATACCCTGCGCGCATTTCCTCTACGGCCGCGGCCAGAGAACCTTCAGTGTCAAACCACCAGTGGGATATATAGGCAAAGTAGGAGAAAGCCAGGGGGATGAAACTCCAGCGGACTCCCTTGATGGTATCGTAGCCGCAAACCTTCCTGATAATCTCTGCCAAAGCGGTCAAGATAACCGTTGCGATTATATACGCTGGATCCGCCTCTCCCGCAATCAGGAATATGACGAAGACGAATCCGTTAAGGATCGTTGCGGCTCCGAAGCTGCGGATCTTGGAGCAGGTAAACAGATAAATGAATGCAGTCAGAAAGGGGAGGAGGACACCGATATAGGCATAGCATGCCGGGTGAATGATGCCGGAAGTCGCCCCCAGGATGAAAGTCAGAAGATAGGCGACCGCCATAAGGATGATAATGAAAGACTTCTTCATAGCTTTATGATTGTTATTATTAACGATCACAAAGTTACGGAGACCCAGTCACGCGTCTAATCCCAATTTTTAGTGATTTGCCGGGAAAGCCGGCGCGGCGTCCACGTCAGAGGACTTTCCAGACACGCAGGCAGATGCAGTCGGTGGCGGGACCGGGCATACATACGAAGATGGCGTTGTTAAGCCAGTCGTAAGGGCTGTCCTGAGGAGCCTCGAACTTTGGCGCGGTACGGAAATAGAAGCCCGGTGCACCGTTTTCGCCGCGGTTCATGGAAATCAGCCCGCAGTTGCGGATGTGGATATAGACTCCGTCATCGGTCTTTATGGAATAGATGGCCTCCACTTCGTTGCGGCCGCGTTCCGGGTCAGTGAGCTGATAATCAGCGCCTCCGCCTATGATTTCTCCTTTCATTGCGGGGCCGGAGAAAGTTCCGCCCAGAATGGGAATCACCATCCGGGTACCATGGGCTGTCTTTCCAACCGTGTAGGCAGGGCCGCAGTCCACGCGGAGTTCACAGACGAATTCCAGTCCCGGTCCTTCCGGATACGGAGGTTCAATGGTTTGGGAATGCGCTACGGTTGCCGTTGCGACAACTAAGGTCAGGAGAGTTAGAAGTTTTTTCATATTCTTTATTTATTGTGATTTTTCGATGTGGTGATGACTTTCCTGAAGACGAACATCTCATCGTCCATGCTCCAGTTGCCCTCCTCTTCTTCAGGAACGGCCGGACCATGCTGGTACTTGTTCCAGAACTCCACGATATGGAAGCCGCAGCGGTTTACGTAGAAGTGGATGTTTCTCTTCTCAAAGTAAGGGGTGATGGTTTCCCAGACCTTGATCTCCGGATGCATCGCTTCCACCGCTTTCCATGCCGCCTGGCCGATGCCTTTGCTATGGACTTCCGGCAGCACGAACAGCAGTTCCAGCTCTCCCTTTGCTGCTTCTTTGTCGATATGCAGGACTACGCCGCCAACCTTCTGCCCGTTCAGCACAATACGATACGTCTCGGCATGCTCCCCGTCGATGGAATCCTCAATGGTCTTGCGGGAAATGACCTCTTCTCCTTCTTCGACACGCTCGTCCCGCATCCCGAACTCCTGTTGGGCGCCGTACTTGAAAGCCCACTGGTTATCCAGGATAAACTGTTCCCTGTCTTCGTACTGCAGGGTAAGGAGTATGACCTTAGGTAGTTCCATAGATTTCATTAAAAATGAATTTACTTGACAGACTCCAGGTCGCTTTGCTCGTAGCGATGGCTCCCCGGTTGCACTTTCTTCCACTTCCAGCATTTTATGGCATCATCCAGGGATGCGCCCTTGTTGTCAGCAAAGAAGTCACGGACATACTGGTTGTACTCAAACTGGGGACAAATCTCGGAGGGATGCTCTAGCGTCTTGTAGGCTTCCACGGCATCTCCATAAGTCTTTCCGGCATTCTCCTTAAGCCACTTTTGGAACTCCACTTTGAAGTGGAAACCCTTGCCCAGGTGCTGCTGAAAGAAAGCCCTGAGTTCCTGTGAGCATACAATGTTCGGAGGAATGGTTTCATCAAGCGAGGCTGGAATGTGCTTCTTTCTTTCAAGCATCGGATTCTTCTTGGATTTTGGCTTCGGCAAGGCGGGTATGGTTGCCTTGATGATGGCAGTAAGGTAGTCCCGGTCATCCACGTCATCTATCAGGAAATGCTCCTTGGCTCCCGGGTATGGGGAACGCATCACAACCTCTTTCAACTGCGCTGCTCCCTGAAAGGTAGGCTTGATAAACAGGTTGTTATCGCAGACAAGGCCGAAGAGGGTCCCGTCGCAGTAGATGCAATAGTCGCCCATCATTTTCTTGAAAGTGATTTCCCCGGCGCCCGAGCACTGGTCAACGATGTATTGTACGAAATCTGCGTTGCTTGCCATACTGTAATCCTATTTCTAAAACAAAGTTACGAAGATAAACGTTTATAAACGGATACTTTAAGATGCTTTTCCCATATTTGTCACCTAAACTTAAAACTATGGAAATTTATCTCGTTACTACTGACCATCTTGAAAGTGCTATCTGGTTCTGGGATGAAGCCGATTTCAAGGTTGGAATGAATGCCGTTCCTCTGATAGCGGCATCTGCTGGGGTGATTATCCTGGCTTTCATCCTGATGTCAAATCACGTTCACTTTGTTATATTGGGAACTTACGACCAAGTCCTGAAATTTATAACAGAGTATAAAAGGCACTATTCTCATTATATGGCATGCAGACACGGAGTAACCAGAGGACTTAAGAGGAACGCAGTAGATATAAGAAGAGTTGAAATCGACGGTGAATCCATGGAACGTGCCATCGCATATGTCCAAATGAATCCGGTTGTCGCCAACATTTGTCTTAACCCCTATGATTATCCGTGGGGGACAGGAAACAGTTTCTTCAATGTGTCTTCGCCAAAAGGTGTTCTGGTTGAGAGTCTGTCAGCACGTGCACGGTACAACCTGTTTCATAGCAGAATGGATGTGCCTGAAGGTCTGCTACTTGGGGCTGACGGATACATTTTGCCCGAATCATATGTTGGGAAGAAGTTTGTTGAGGGTGTCTTCAAATCTCCTAAGAGGATGAAGTATTTCCTCGATTCTTCTTCAAAGGCGAAAAGGAAGTTGGAGGCGGGGGAATCCGAAGTCCCGGCATTCAAGGATCAAGCGGTCTTACCAATGATGCAGGAGCTGATACGCAAGCTTTTCGGAAAAGGTTCGATAAAGGAATTAACAACTGAGGAGACGGCAGAGCTTTTTCGGCAGATGCATTATAGGTTGTCTTCCAACATAAACCAGATGGCGCGGCTGTCAGGTTATTCATATGAGCAGATTGTCTGTCTGATGGAGAGTTTGTAGGGGATGATCCCTCTCTGGGTGTGCAGTACGGTACAACGCCCGTACCGTACTGCACGAAAATAGGGGTAAAACGCTACGTACGGTACAGCTGATGTACCGTACTGCACGTTTGACTCCAAAGGAGGGGACGAGATTAGCCCGCCCTGGAGGGCGGCCTCTTCTCGTAGTCTCCGAGAGCAATCAGCAAGGACAAACGTGCCCGTCGGCAAGCCTCCGGTCCCTTTTTGCCGCCAAGGGACACCCTTACAAAAGCAAGCTTTTGACGGGCGCCCCTTAACGGCAAACGCCGCACAACTGTGCGGCGTTTGTCTTGCTGATTGCATAGCGCGGAGAGGACGAGATTCGAACTCGTGGTACGCCGTGAAGCGTACGTCGGTTTAGCAAACCGGTGGTTTCAGCCACTCACCCACCTCTCCAATCTCACCACTGTGGTTTTACCAAATGGGATGGCAAATATACATATAAAAATTTGTTTCGCAATAGGGTCGGCCGTTTTACGGCTGCTGGACGGTGACGGTTTCTTCCAGGATGGAGCAGTTCTCCTCGCCGTTGCGGGCCAGTTGTTCGATGATGTAGCGGATTGGCTCCGGGGAATCGAACTGGCCTATGCGGAAGGAGACGACGCCTTCGTCCAGATGACGGATTATGTCCTTAGAGGTGCTGGAGCGGATGGCGGAGATGGCGGGGGAGGACAGGGCGCGGCCGTTGGCCGGGGTGATCACAAGCGTGTAGCGCGTGATCTCTACCGGCTTGGCCTTGGAGCGTCGGGAGGATTGCTTCTGCCGCGCCAGCGCAGCGGCAGCGGCGGCATCCTCCTCCGACGGCTCGGGCTCCTCGATGTCCAGGTGGAACTCCGTTCCCGGCTCGTTCTTGCTGAAGGTGAATCCTGAATTGGTACCCACGACCTGACGCTGGGTCTCCTTCTGGAGGGCGCTCAGGTCAAAGGACAGGCCGCTGGAAAGGAAGTCCATCTCCAGACGCTGGAGCGTCCGGATGGCTTCGTTCAGGCGGCCCTGCAGCTCGGCCACGTCTATCTGGTCGTGGAAGCGGTACAGGGAATCGCGCAGGGACTTGACCAGGTCCGCCTGCTGTGAATATTTCTGCACTTCTGAATTCTCCACCAGGGAAGACCTCATCGCAGAGGTGTTGTCAATCCTTGCGGAGGACTTAGGGTTGAGGGAAGCCAGTTCGCGCAGGCGCCCGGTGTCGTCTATGCTGCGGCGGATGGGGTTGCTGTCATATGACAGTACATATATGTTCACACTGTCGCGCGAGGTTTCACGGTTGGACGCGAATATGGAATACTTGCCGTCCGAGGTATTGTAGAACAGGAAATCGTCATAGGGGGAAGAGAACGGGAATCCCATGTTCACGGGCATCCCCCAGGACTGGTCTTCCGGATCCCAGGCGGCGTAGTAGATGTCGTAGCCGCCCATGCCGTACAGGCCGTCGGAGGCGAAGAACAATGTCTGACCGTCCGGGCTCAGCATTGGGTAAATCTCGTTGGACTGGGCCGTAATCATACCGTATACCGTCGTTGGCACGGACCACAGGGAATCCAGGTATTGGGTCTGGTAGATGTTCCTGAAACCGCTGGTGTCAGGTGCGGAAAAGTAGATCTCGTCCGCCCCGCGCGGGAAGTAGAGCGCCTGCGCAAAGCCGTCGAACTCCGATGAGTCCAACTGGTTCGGAACCGGATACCAGCTTCCCGCCTGCATGGGATAGAATAGGTGGAAATCCTTGATGGGGAGGCGTACCCTGGCCACCACTTCCGGGTCCAGGCAGTACTCCGTCATGCTGAGCCCGTTCTGGGCCAGCACCATGGAGGCGTCCCACATTTCCAGTTCAAGGGAATCTTCCGTGGAAGAGATCATCTGCTCGCACAGGTCCACGGCTCCCGCAAAGTCATATGCCTTTCGCAAAGAATCCGCCTTGTTCTGGGCCTGGAGGCCCGCCAGGGGGCACAAAGCCAGAATAATGGTCAAGGACAATACCTTTGCGAAGGATTTCATGCGTATAATGTTAAAGTGTAAGCGCAAAAATACGAAATACTTGGAAAGAAACTTTATTTCTATTAAAAAAATACTAAATTTGCAAACTATTTTGGACAACTATCCAGACAATATAAATTTAAGAAATATCAACAGTTATGCAAAGTAAAGGCGCTATCAGACTTGTAGCCATCCTTCTGGTTCTGGCATGCCTCTGGCAGCTTTCCTTCACCCTGGTGAACTCACTCCAGGAGAAGAAAGCCAAAAAGTATGCCGAAGAAGCGGCAACCGCTTTCCAGAATTCGGCTGCATTCGGCAGAGTTCCTCTCGCAGACCAGGCATTTTACCTGGATTCTCTCCGCAAGGAACAGCAGAAGAGATATACAGACTCACTCTCTTCAGAAAAAGTATACTTCGGATACACATTCAAGGACGTACAGGCTAAGCAGATAAACCTTGGTCTGGACCTCAAGGGCGGTATGAACGTAATGCTCCAGGTTCAGCTCGAGGATCTTATCAAGGCCCTGGCCGGAGACAACGCTAACAACCCTGCTTTCCAGCAGGCCCTCTCCCTTGCAAAGGAGCGCAGCGTGTCTTCACAGTCAGATCTCATCACCCTGTTCGGCGACGCATGGAAAGAGGTGGCAGGCAGCCAGAGGCTCGCCCAGATCTTCGGAACATACGAGCTCAGGGACAAGATCACTCCGGAGTCTTCTGACGATGCAGTCATTTCGGTCATCAAGGACGAGGCCGAGAGTGCCATTGCCAACTCATTCAACGTACTCCGTAACCGTATCGACCGCTTTGGCGTTACCTCTCCTTCCATCCAGAAGATTGGCAACACCGGAAGGATCCTCGTGGAGCTTCCGGGCGTGAAGGAGCCTGAGCGTGTCCGCAAGCTGCTCCAGGGAACCGCTTCCCTCGAGTTCTGGACAACATACGAGTACTCTGAGATCTATCCTTACCTGGTACAGGCAAACGCACTCCTTGCACAGCTCCTGGCCGACGAGGATGCTGACGCTTCCACCGACAGCGTCGAGGAAGCTCCCGCAGCCGACGGCGACATCCTCTCCGAGGAAATCGCAGCCAACACTGAGGACACCATGACCGATGCCCAGCTGGACGCCTACAGGAAGCAGAACCCTCTGTTCTCCGTACTCCAGCTTTCCAACATGAGCGGCAACGCCTGCCTGGGATTCTCTTCATCAGCCGACATGGCCCTCGTAGACAGGTATCTGTCAATGCCTCAGGTTGCTGACCTGTTCCCTGCAGAGTTCATCCCCATGTGGAGCGCAAAGCCCAGCCAGTACTTCGCAGGCGACAACGTTTACGAACTGGTGGCCATCAAGGCTTCTTCCCGTGACGGAAAGGCTCCTCTTGACGGTGACGTTGTAACTGACGCCCGCGTCTCCTACAGCAACCAGCGCAGTGCTGCCAACCCTACGGTTTCCATGTCAATGAACGCCGAGGGCGCAAACACCTGGGCACGCCTTACCAAGGAGAACATCGGACGCCAGGTGGCAATCGTGCTTGACGGCGCCGTTTACTCATATCCTACAGTTAACACTGAGATTACTGGAGGAAACTCCGAGATTTCCGGAAACTTCACAGTTGAGGAGGCCACTGACCTTACCAACGTGCTCAAGTCAGGTAAACTCCCTGCACCTGCGACTATCGTCCAGGAGCAGGTAGTAGGACCTTCCCTTGGTGCCGAGTCAATCCGTTCCGGACTCATCTCCTTCATCATCGCCTTCATCCTGGTGCTCCTGTTCATGGTATTCTTCTACCAGGGCGCAGGTCTGGCGGCTGATATAGCCCTCCTTACCAACGTGGTTCTCCTGTTCGGTACCCTCGCAGCATTTGGAGCAGTGCTCACCCTGCCCGGTATCGCCGGTTTGGTATTGACCCTTGGTATGGCGGTGGACGCCAACGTTATTATATATGAGCGTATCAAGGAAGAGCTCAAGGCCGGCAAGGGAATCGGACTTGCAATCAAGGACGGTTACAAGAACGCTTACTCCGCCATCATCGATGGTCAGATCACAACCCTCCTCACCGGTATTGTGCTGTTCGTATTCGGTTCAGGTCCTATCCAGGGATTCGCAACCACGCTCATCATAGGTATCATCACTTCCGTACTTACCTCTATCTTCATCACCAGGCTTATCCTTGAGGCCAGGGTTGCAAAGGGCAAGAACATCACCTTCGACAACAAGTTCACCCGCAACTTCCTCAAGAATACCCATATCGACTTCCTTGGCGCACGCAAGTGGTCTTACATCATCTCCGGCGCTTTGATCCTCATCGCCCTCCTGTCAATCTTCATCAAGGGATTCACCTATGGTGTTGACTTCACCGGAGGCCGTACCTATGTAGTACGCTTCGACAAGCCGGTACAGGCAGAGGATGTACGTGAGGCAGTCCTTGACGTCTTCAACAACGCGGCCGAGGCCAACGGAGTTTCCAACTCTTCCGCCGAGGTTAAGCAGTTTGGTGGAGACAGCCAGATGAAGATAACAACCTCCTACAAGTACGAGGATGAATCCAGCGACGTTGACGCCGAGATCGAGAGCATGCTCTATCAGGCCCTGAAGCCGTTCTTCATCGAGAACGTTCCTCTGGAGGGATTCGTTTCAACCCTTGACAACCCTAACGGTATCATCAGTTCCGACAAGGTGGGCGCAACCATAGCCAACGACATCAAGCGTTCAGCCGTGATTTCCGTAATCCTTGCCCTGATCGTTATCTTCGGTTACATCGCCCTCAGGTTCCGCAAGTGGACATGGGGACTTGGTGGAGTCGTTTCCCTGGCACACACAACCGTCATCATCATCGGCTTCTTCTCCCTGTTCTCAGGAATCCTGCCGTTCAACCTTGACGTTGACCAGACCTTCATAGCGGCCATCCTTACAATCATCGGTTACGCCATCAACGACAACGTGGTTATCTTTGACCGTATCCGTGAGAACCTGGCCAAGCATCCCAACACTCCGTTCAAGGATACCGTTAACGAGTCCCTGAACGCAACCCTCACCCGTACGGTGAACACCTCCCTCACAACCCTCCTCCCCATGCTTGCAATCGCATTCTTCGGCGGAGAGTCCATCAGGGGTCTTGCAGTTGCGCTCATCCTTGGAGTCCTCATCGGAACATACGCTTCCATCATGATCGGTACCCCGGTTATGTATGACGTTACCATGAAGCACGCTTCCAAGAACGCCAAGGCACCGGCTAAGAAGTAGGTTGAAAACTTTATAGAAAAACGCCCGTTTTCCATTACGGAATACGGGTGTTTTTTTGTAGTTTTGTGTTATGTCTTTCGTACATCTTCACGTCCATACCCAGTACTCCATCCTTGATGGAATGTCCGATATTTCCAAGCTCTTCAAGAGGGCCGGGGAACTGGGCATGCCGGGTCTCGCAATTACTGACCACGGCAACATGTACGGCGTGAAGGACTTCCTGGACGTGGCCAAGAAGTTCCCGGAAATCAAGCCCATAGTGGGCTGCGAGGTGTACGTGTCCAAGTACGACCACCGCATCCATGACAAGGAGCACGGCAAATACTATCACCTGATCCTGCTGGCCAAGAACTACAACGGCTACAAGAATCTGATGAAGATAGTGTCCATAGCGCACATCGAAGGCTTCTACAACCGCCCCCGCGTCTCGCACGAGGTTATCGAGAAGTACGCTGCGGACCTTATCTGCTGCTCCGCCTGCCTTGCGGGGGAGGTGCCGCGGGCGATAGTCGCTGGCGACGCCGCCGGCGCCGATGCCGCAATCCAGTGGCACAAGAAGGTCTTTGGCGATGACTACTACCTGGAGGTAATGCTGCACAAGACGGAGGTCCCGGGCGTGAGCCTGGAACTCTACCAGCAGCAGAAGTTCTACACGGAAGAAATCTTCAAGCTGGCGCAGAAGCACGGCGTGAAGGTGGTGGCCACCAACGACGTTCACTTCGTGAACAAGGAGGACGGCCCCGCGCACGACCGCCTCATCTGCCTTACCACCAACTCCGCCATTGACGACCCCAAGCGCCTCCGCTACACCCAGCAGGAATACCTCAAGAGCGAAGAGGAGATGGCAGCGCTGTTCCCGGAGCATCCGGAAGCGCTGGCCAACACCCTGGAGGTCCTGGACAAGATAGAGAGGTACACAATTGACAGGGGCCATGTGCTTCCCAAGTTCGACATAGATCCCGCCTTCCTTGCCGATATCGACTCCCATCTTGCAAAGTATGCGGACATCATAGAGAACGGCAAGTTCGAGTTAATAAAGAACAAGAAGGGGGAGGTCATTGACAGGAAATACCGCGGGGACGAGTTCTGCCGCTCCGTAGCCTATCTGTGCCACCTCTCTTACGAGGGCGCGCACAGGCGCTACGGCGCCACCCTGACGGAAGACCAGGAATCCAGGCTGCACTTTGAATTGATGACCATTTCCGGAATGGGATTCCCGGATTACTTCCTCATAGTCCAGGATTTCATAGGCTGGGCTCGCCGCAACGGCATTTCCGTGGGCCCCGGCCGAGGCTCCGCCGCCGGTTCCATGGTGGCCTACTGCCTTGGAATCACCAACCTTGACCCTATCCGGTACGGCCTCCTGTTCGAGCGTTTCCTTAACCCGGACCGTATATCCATGCCGGATATAGACGTGGACTTTGACGATGAGGGCCGCTACCGCGTAATCCAGTATGTCCAGGACAAATACGGTGCGGACCACATTTCCCACGTAATCACCTTTGGAACCATGGCGGCCAAACTGGCCGTGAAGGATATGGCCCGAATCGCCAACCTGAGCATCCCTGAGTCCAACCGCCTCACCAAGATGATACCGGACCGTGCATTCACGGTGAAGGTTGACGGGCAGGAGAAGGAGATGAAACCGACCCTTGCCAACAGCATCAAGTACATCAAGGAACTCAAGGAAGAGTACGAGAACGGCGCGCCCCTGGTAAAGGAAGTCCTCAATTTTGCGCTGCAGCTGGAAGGCTGCATCCGCCAGGTGGGAATCCACGCCTGCGCCATGATCATAGGCCGCGGCAACCTTACTGACTATATCCCCATAACCATGGGCGTGGACAAGGCCACCGGCCAGAAGGTATGGGTGAGCCAGTACGAGGGCACCAAGATAGAGGATGTGGGAATGCTCAAAATGGACTTCCTGGGCCTCAAGACCCTGTCCATCATTGACCGCTGCCTTGCCATGGTCAAGCAGAACCACGGCGTTGACATCGACATAGAGGCAATCCCAATTGACGATCCGGCCGTCTATGACCTTTACAGCCGCGGAGACACCAAGAGTATATTCCAGTTTGAATCCACCGGAATGAAGGAATGGCTGATGAGGCTCCGTCCTGAAAGGTTCGAGGACCTCATAGCCATGAACGCCCTTTACCGTCCGGGCCCTATGGACTATATCCCGGACTTCGTGGCCCGCAAGACGGACCCTTCCAAGATTGCGTATGACCTGCCGGACATGCAGGATGACCTCCAGGAGACCTACGGAGTAACCGTCTACCAGGAGCAGGTAATGAGACTGTCACAGCGCCTTGCCGGCTTTACCAAGGGTCAGGCGGACCACCTGCGCAAGGCCATGGGTAAGAAGAAGAAGGAGGAACTGGACAAACTGAAGGTTTCCTTCATGGAGGGAGGCAAGGAGAAAGGCCATCCTGACGCCATGCTGGAAAAGATATGGAAGGACTGGGAGGCCTTTGCAAAGTATGCGTTCAACAAGTCCCACGCTACCTGCTACGCATGGGTAAGTTACCAGACCGCGTACCTCAAGGCCCACTATCCGTCCGAGTTCCAGGCCTCCAACCTCACCCAGAACCAGTCCAACATGGACGAGATGAAGGAGATCATGGCTGACTGCCGCAAGGGAGGCATCAAGGTAACCAACCCTGACGTGAACGAGTCCCAGGCCCAGTTCTCCGTGAACAAGGCGGGAGTGATACGCTTCGGACTGGGAGGAATAAAGGGCTTCGGCGGCAACATAGTGGAGGCCATCATCAAGGAAAGGGAGAGCGTGGGAGCCTTCAAGGATCCTTTCGACTTCATGGAAAGGATGGCGGGCATAGTGAACCGAAAGGCGCTGGAGTCCCTTATCTATACGGGAGCGCTGGATTCCTTCAAGTACAAACGCAGCCAATATTTCCTGCCCGGCAAGAGCGGGGACCTGTTCATTGACGAACTGGTACACTACTCGGAACTGTACAGGAACGACCAGGTGGATGCCTCCATGTCCCTGTTCGGTGAGGTTGAGGAGATGAAGCCGGTGCGTCCGGAGTTCCCGGAGATGATTGGAGAGGAAGACCGCCTGGCGCTGCTGCAGCAGGAGAAGGAACTGGTGGGAATGTACATATCGTCCCATCCGCTGGACAAGTATGCGTTTGAGATGCGTACATACACTAACGTCAAGTTGTCCGGCCTCAAGGATGTGATTGACGAATGCCAGGCTGCCAAGAAAGGGCGCAAGGTGAAATTTGCGGGTATCATCACGGATACCAAGGACCTCCTGACCAAGAACAACCGCAAAGGCAAGAGGATTACCCTTGAGGATGACAGCGGCGTATATGAGATGGCCCTGTTCGGAAAGGATTATGAGAAGTTCATAGGGTTCCTGAACCTTCACGAGGCCATCTATATCGAGGCGGAGATCAAGGAGCAGCGCTTCAGGGGAGACGGGCAGTTTGGCATGGACATAAGCGGCATCAGTTTCCTGGGCAACCTCAATGATGACAAGATCGCCTATTTGAACATAAACATCAACACAAAGATCATCACTCCGGAGTTCAGGAAGAACCTTCTGAAACTTCTCAAGAAGCACAAGGGAGACACCACCCTGAAGGTCACCTGTTACGACGGAAACACCGGTTATCAGCTGCCGCTGTTCTCAAAAGCGGCCAAAATCCGTGTCTGCGAGGACCTTATAGAGGGTCTTGAGCGACTTGGTATGACCTGCGAGGCGGAAATCAAATAAATATTCGTATATTTGTTTGTTGTTTCAGTCCCAAAGGGACTCTAAAACCAAACCTGTATGAAAAAGATTATAGATGACATCTGCGCAAAATATACCCGCGCCGATGAAGTCAAAGCCCTGGGCATATATCCATATTACCGCCCCATAGAGTCCGGCCAGGATCCTGTCGTCAAGATGCAGGGAAGGGACGTGCTGATGTTCGGCTCTAATTCTTACCTGGGACTCTCAGACGACCCGCGCCTCAAGGAGGCAGCCATAGCAGCCATAAAGAAATACGGTACAAGCTGTTCGGGATCACGTTTCCTGAACGGAACCCTTGACATCCACCTTGAACTGGAAGAGAAACTTGCAAAACTGGTGGGCAAGGAGGAGGCCATAACCTTCAGTACCGGAATGCAGGCCAACCTTGGCGCCATCTCCGCCCTGGCTTTCAGGGACGGATTCGTGCTCCTGGATGCCCTGGACCATGCTTCCATCATTGACGGAAGCCGCCTGGGCTTCTCCAAGGTGCTCAAGTTCCCCCACAACGACATGAAGGGACTGGAGAAGAAACTCCGCATCTGCCCCAGGAACGCTCCAAAACTTATTGTAGTTGATGGAGTTTATTCCATGGAGGGAGACATAGCTCCGCTGCCTGAGATAGTCCAGCTTTGCGAGAAGTACGACGCCTACATCATGGTGGACGACGCCCACTCATTTGGAGTTCTGGGTGAACAGGGACGCGGAACCGCCAATTATTTCGGTCTCACTGACAAGGTGGACGTAATAATGGGAACCTTCTCCAAGTCATTCGGCTCCCTGGGAGGATTCATCGCGGCCAACCATAACATCATGAACTACCTGAAGCATAACGCCCGCGCGCTTATCTTCAGTGCCAGCATGCCGCCGGCAAACGTTGCCGCGGTAAGCAAGGCCATTGACATCATGCTCACTGAGCCCGAGCGCATAGAGAACCTGTGGGATGTAACCCATTACGCCCAGGAGCAGTTCAAGGCCCATGGATTCGATACGGGACATACCCAGTCTCCTATCATCCCGCTGTTCGTAAGGGATACTACAAAGGCTCTCCAGATTGTGAAACTGGCCCTTGACGAGGGTGTGTTCATCACCCCGGTAATCGCTCCGGCCGTGCCTCAGGATTCCGTCCTGATCCGTTTCGCCCTCATGGCCACACATTCGCGCGAGCAGGTTGACATTGCTGTGGAGAAACTTGAGAAGGTATTCAGACAAGTAGGAGTAATAAAATAGAAATATGGTAATCCTGATTACCGGAATTACCTCCGGATTCGGAGAAGCGATGGCCAGGCAGCTGAACGCTGCCGGCCATGCTGTTTATGGGACGCACCGCAACGCCAAGGACTTTATTCCGGGAGTCACCTACATCAAGGCGGACGTGCAGGACGAGGAGCAGGTCAAGGCTGCCGTTGAGCAGGTGGTATCGGCCGAAGGCCGGATCGACGTGTTCATCAACAACGCCGGAATGGGAATCGGCGGTCCGCTGGAGTTCACCTCCATCCAGGACGCGCAGCGCCAGATGGACGTGAATTTCATGGGCCTGGTGCGCTGCTGCCACTATGTGGTTCCGGTGATGCGCAAGCAGGGCGGGGGCAAGATCATCGCCTTCAGTTCCATCGGAGGCCTTATGGGCCTGCCGTTCCAGGGCATGTATTCCGCCAGCAAGTTCGCCATAGAGGGCTATTGCGAAGCGTTGAGGCTGGAGACCAAGGCTCTGGGAATCAAGGTCGTTGTCATTGAGCCGGGGGACTTCGCCACGGCCTTCACGGCGCAACGCAAGAGCGTTGCCGCCCCCGAGGCCTACGAAGTCTACAAGACCTACGCCGAGTCCCTCGCCAGCATCGAAAAGGACGAGACCACCGGTCTCAAGCCGGACTACCTTGCCGCCAAGATTGTAAAGATTGTCTTAAAGAAGAACCCGCGCTACAACTACGTCATCTCCACCTTTGTACAGCGCCTCTCCGTCTTCCTGAAGAAAATCCTGCCCGCACCCCTCTTCGCCAAAATCCTCGGTAGCTACTACAAACTCTAGAATAGTATTTAGACGGAACGTCCATCAGTCATTCTTTTTCCATCTTCCATATACACTCTCTTCCAATTATCTTTCGTTATTTGTTTGATATAGTATAGAAAAGTGGAAGGAAGGTATAAGGGTGCAAAATTGCTTTCGGCGTATGCCTGCTTTGTCGCAATTTTGCACCCTTATACCTTTCTGGAACGTGCTATCTAAAATAGAGATTTTATTAGGAACCAGAGGACTGGGACCAGGAGGGCGGGGATGTAGTTGAGGGTCTTGATGTCTTTGAGTTTGAGGAGAGAGATGCCGGAGGCGATGATGAGGACGCCTCCAACGGCGGCAAGTTCATTTACGAGGGTTCCCTGGAGGAGGGGGCTGGAGGAGGCGAGTTTGGCTATGAGCCAGAACATGCCCTGCCAGCAGAAGAGGATGGGGGCTGCCAGGATCATTCCTATGCCGTAAGTGGTGGCAAAGATAGTTGAGGTAACCAGGTCCAGGGTGGAGTTGGTGTAAAGGAAAGTGTTGTCTCCTTGGAGGGCGCTCATGACGGGGCCTACGATTGAGAAAGTTCCTATGCAGTAGAGCAGGCAGGCTGTGATGAGGCCGTTGGCAAAGCTGTCGCCGCCTTTCTTGGCAAGGTAGCGTTTGGTACGGCCGTCCAGGTCCAGGGCAGTGCCTATGATTCCTCCTATGGCAAGGCTGAGGATGAACAATACCGGGAACTCACTCTTGGTGATGTTTTGGGTGAAAGTAGATGTTCCAAGCGCAAGGCACACCACGCCCATTATGTTGAAAAGGGCTGTGGTGTATTTTTCCCCCAGCCCCTTCTTGAAAATGGTCCCGATGAGCGTACCCGCAATGATGCAGGCCGTATTGACTATTGTCCCAATCATTTACAGTTACTGGCGCACGTAAACGTCAACTATCCTTCTGACCTGTGTGGTAACCTCTTCCGGCTTGCCGGGATTGATGGTTTCAGTCCAGGGTGTGCTCTCTGACCTATAGACCAGCCTCATCTCAGTTGGAGTGAGCTGCTGGATCTGTACGGTTTCGCCTTCCCATGAAAGGGCCAGGACAGGGTTGTTATAATAGAGGATATCGCCTTCTATCATATAACCGAACGTGAAGGAAGTGCTTGGCGTCACTCCGTCCAGGGCCATGAGTTCATAGGTGGCACGTGTCGACTCAAAAGTAAGGAACATCCTGTTGTCCCATTTCTGGGAGATGGTCTCCCCGGTTGCGGTAGTGTATTCAGTGCGGTCAATCTCCCATTTTCCCAGGATGCTGTTGCCCTCGAGCTGCTTGACACAGGATTGAAAGGTAACGCTAAGTCCCATGAGGAGCATTGCGGAGCAAATAAATCTTTTCCAGTTCATACGATTAATCTTTGTTCTCACAAATATAAATAAAAGTTTTTCTATCTTTAACAGGATTCACCAATTACCACCTATATGAAACAAATACTGAGACTTACGGCGGCATTCGCTTTATGCGCCTTAATGGCGGCATGTACCACCAGAGGAATTCAGGAGCCCATATCCAAGACCCCTACCATGGGCTGGAGTTCCTGGAACACCTACAGTATAAATATCAGCGATTCCCTCATAATGAGGCAGGCCGATGCAATGGTTGAGACCGGATTGAAGGATGTCGGATTCAAATACATCAATATAGACGACGGATACTTTGGAGGCCGCGACATGGAGAGCGGCCAGCTGCTGATACACCCCACCAGATTCCCTGGCGGCATGAAGCCGGTGGTGGACCACATCCACTCCCTTGGGCTCAAGGCCGGAATCTACAGCGATGCGGGCTACAATACCTGCGGCAACTATTGGAACAGGGACACCATAGCGCAGAATGTGGGACTCTACGGTCACGAGAGGCAGGATGCGGAGTTCTTCTTCAACGAACTGGGCTTCGACTTCATCAAGGTTGACTTCTGCGGAGGCACCGCCTGGCAGAACAACCAGCGCCTGGCCCTCGATCCCCAGACCCGCTACACCGCCATCCACGAAGCCATCGAGGCCACCGGACGCAAGGACGTGCGCCTCAATGTGTGCCGATGGGATTACCCCGGAACCTGGGTGTCCGACGTATCCACTTCATGGCGTATTTCCGGCGACATCTCCAGCCGCTGGCAGTCAGTCAAAGGCATAATTGCGCAGAGCCTCTACCTCTCCGCATACGCCTTTGACGGACATTTCAACGACATGGACATGCTGGAGGTGGGGCGCACCATGAGCGCGGAGGAGGACCGCACCCACTTTGGAATGTGGTGCATCATGGCCTCGCCGCTGCTCATAGGCTGCGACATGACCAACCTCAAGCCCGAGACGCTCCAGCTGCTCCTCAACGAGGAACTCATCGCCCTTAACCAGGATCCCCTGTACCTGCAGGCCTACGTTGTCCGCCACGACGGAGATACATACGTGCTGGCAAAGGACCTGCTCGAGCGCGAAGGGCTCGTCCGGGCCGCCGCGCTCTATAATCCAACCGACGATCCTATTGTGATAAGCGTTGACATGGCAGAGCTCTGCCTTACGGGGGAGGTCAAGGTCCGCGACCTGTTCGCGCGCCGTGACCTCGTGCCTGTAGCGGCAGGGGGGACTTTGTCCCTGGCTGTGCCGGCGCACGGCTGCCGCATAGTCAGGCTCGAGGCCCAGGGGCGCGCGGAGCGCACCCTCTACGAGGCCGAGACCGCCTACCTGAGTTCTTACCAGGAACTCTACAATTCCTCCGTGGTAGGCTCCGCCTTCTATCAGGCAAATGACCTGGCCTCCGGCCGTATGGTTGCCACCGGCCTTGGCGGTACCCCTGTCAACGACATCCGCTGGAGGAATGTCTACAGCGACAAGGGAAGCAAGTATACCCTTACTTTCCGCTGCATCCCCAACGCCCGCAGCGTCACCCCGGCCGGCCGCATGGGCCAGGCCTCGGGCGGCTCGTTCTATGTGGCGGTTGGTGACGGCGAAGGCCAGATGGTCCGCCTTGCCGGGACGGAAGGTGTGGTGGATGTTACGGTAGACGTTACCCTTTCTGCCGGTGACAACGAGATCCGGCTCTACAATGACCGGGGCGCCATGCCGGACATTGACTGCATGATATTGAATTAAAAAAGAAAGCCTCCTGATGATTCAGGAGGCTTAATTATTTGGTTTGGAGCGGAAAACGGGATTCGGACCCGCGACCTCAACCTTGGCAAGGTTGCGCTCTACCAACTGAGCTATTTCCGCGTTCGGGATTGCAAATATACACCAAAAATCTGTAATCCCAAATTTTTTTACACTTCTATTGCGGTGTCGAACTCCTGGAGGAAACGCATGTCGTTCTCAAAGTAGTGCCTCAGGTCATTGACGCGCCACTTGAGCATCGCGATCCTTTCCAGTCCCATTCCAAAGGCGAAGCCGCTGTACTTCTTGGAATCTATTCCAGATGCCTCAAGCACGTTGGGGTCCACCATGCCGCATCCCATGATCTCCAGCCAGCCTGTTCCCTTGCAGATGTTGCATCCCTTGCCGTGGCAGATGTTGCAGCTTACGTCAACTTCGGCCGAAGGCTCGGTGAAGGGGAAGTAGGAAGGACGCATGCGGATTTCGGTCTCAGGGCCGAACATTTCGCGGGCGAAAAGCAGGATAGACTGCTTGAGGTCTGCGAATGTGACGCCCTCATCGATGTAGAGACCCTCCACCTGATGGAAGATGCAGTGCGCGCGGGCGCTGATGGCCTCGTTGCGGAACACCCTTCCGGGGCAGATGACCCTGATGGGGAGGTCCATCTTCTCCATGGCGCGCACCTGCACGCTGGAGGTGTGGGTGCGGAGCAGCAGCGGATTCAGATGTCCCGTAGAGATGAAGAAAGTATCCTGCATGTCGCGGGCAGGGTGGTTGGGAGGGAAGTTCAGGGCCTCGAAAACGTGGTAGTCATCCTCGATCTCAGGGCCTTCAGCCACGTCGTAGCCGAATTTGCGGAAGATGTCCACGATCTCCTGCCTTACAATTGAAACCGGATGGCGGGAACCCAGTTCGTAAGGGTCTCCAGGCATTGTAAGGTCCTGCTTGGGGGTCAGGGACGCGGCCGCGTCCTGGGCAATTTCCTTGAGTTCCTCGATCTTTGCGGTGGCTGCCTGCTTGAGTTCGTTGAGAACCTTTCCGAATTCCTTCTTCTGCTCCTTGTCAATGAGCCTGAACTCTTCGAACAGGCGGGTGAGCTCTCCCTTCTTTCCCAGGAAGCGTATGCGCGCTTCCTCTACTTCCTTGGCCGTCTTGCACTTCAATTCAATGATCTGTTCACGCAGACGGTCTATTTCTTCTCTTGTCATCTTGTTTTATTGTTGACTTTTTTCTCTTTTTGCCGCTCTCTTTTCCCGGTTCTTCCTTTCCTTCTCCGCGCCGCTCTTCAGGTACTTGGCCCACTGCTTTTCGTCAAAGACCTTGTGGAAAGCCTCGTACATCTGGTCCATCCACTTGTCCTGGATCTGTTGGTAAAGATCCGTGTTTGTAGCCTTTGTCTTCTGAAGCTGCTGCAGTTCCTCGTTCATGGCAAGGAAGTCATGGGTCATGATTGAATCCACATAAAAAATCTGCCAGTCTTCCAACTTGTAGTTGTCGGCCATCTTCTCAACGGATTCATCAATGCCTTTCTGCAACTCTCTGATCTGCTCTTCTGGGCTAGTGGCCTGGGCGCCCGCCTTGAGGCAGCAGGGGCCGAGCAGTGCACAAAGGACGAAAAGTAAGGTCAATTTCAGTTTCATATTCTGGAATAAATTATCTTTGTCCGGAAACAGGACACAAAATTAAACATTTAAACGATAAAACGAAAATGATAAGGAAAACTGCAATCTGTGCGTTTGCGATAATGCTTACAGCAATCTTTACACCAAAGTCCGATGCGTGCACCAATATAATCATCTCCAAGGGCGCCAGCGCCGACGGCTCCTGCATGGTCTCCTATGCGGCCGATTCCCACTGGCTCTTTGGCGAACTGTATTTCAAGCGCGCCGCGGACTGGGCTCCGGGCTCCATGCTCAACATAGTTGAGTGGGATACCAACAAGCCCCTTGGAAGCATTCCGCAGGTACGCCATACATTCCAGACCGTGGGCAACATGAACGAGCACCAGCTGGTGATAGGCGAGACCACCTATGGCGGTCGTGAGGAACTCGTTGATCCGGCTGGAATAATGGATTACGGTTCCCTTATCTACGTGGCCCTGCAGAGGGCCCGCACCGCGCGTGAGGCCATCGAGACCATCGTGAGCCTCGCGAACGCCTACGGCTATCCTTCAGAGGGAGAGAGTTTCTCCATTGCCGACGGTACGGAGGCCTGGGTAATGGATCTCATCGGCAAGGGGCCGGAGGAGAAGGGGATAGTATGGGTAGCGCGCAGGGTGCCTGACGGCTACATCTGCGCCCACGCAAACCAATCCCGCATCACCACCTTCCCCCAGGACGACCCGGAGAACTGCCTCTACGCCCCTGACGTGATCACCTTCGCCCGCAAGAAGGGCTACTTCAGCGGCAAGGACGAGGAATTCTCGTTCCGCGACGCCTACTGCCCGCTGGACTTCGGCACGGTGCGCGGCTGCGACGCCCGCGCCTGGGCCGCCTTCAACATCCTGTGCGACGGCGTCTTCACCTATATGGACGCTTCGGGCAGGGAAGTCTCCCGCCCCGCGTCCGACTGGCTTGACTACGCCATGGGATATGACCTCAAGGGCGAGATGCCCCTCTTTGTGAAGCCTTCCCGCAAGATCACGGTGAAAGACGTTGCCGATGTGATGCGCGATCACTTCGAGGGCACTCCCATGGACATGACCACGGACATAGGCGCCGGCGGAAATGCCCTGCCGTACCGCTGGAGGCCAATGGAGTTCGAGACCGGCGGAAAGACCTATGTGAACGAGAGGGCGATAGCCACCCAGCAGACGGGATTCTGGTTCGTTGGCCAGGCCCGCGGATACCTTCCTGACGAGATTGGAGGCATCATCTGGTTTGGCTGCGACGATGCCGCAACTTCCTATGTGACACCAATTTACACCGCATCTTCCGATGTGCCCGAGTGCTTCCGCGAAGGTAACGGAGATCTCCTGCACTACTCTCCTACCTCCGCATTCTGGATGTGCAACCGCGTGGCCAACGCCTGCTACAAGATGTACAACTATATGGCCGCGTACGTGCGCGAGAAGATTGACGCGTTCGAGAACGCGCAGATGTTCGGCGCAGTGCAGCAGAACGACCTTGTGGCCCTGGACTACCTGGCCAAGGGGGACAAGGCTTCGGCAAACAGGATAGTCACGGAGTACAGTATCTCCACCGCACAGCAGCAGTTCCAGGATTGGGTGAACCTTGAGGAGACCCTGCTGGTGAAGTTCATAGACGGAAATGTAAAAGCCCAAAACTCCGACGGGAGTTTCAGGCATTCACAATATTCAGAGGGTATACCTGACGGGCTTACTCAGCCGGGGTATACTGATCATTGGAAATCCGTTGTAGCTCGCGATCACGGAGATATCCTTGAGGTAAGGTAAACTGCCTTACCATTCCCGGTTTCTCACGGCGCTGGAAGTTGATCTTAACCTCCTGCTCATACCTTGCCGGAGCCTGCTGCTGGGTTGAAGACTGATCCGGAACCTTGAAGTCCGCACGCCTGAGGGCTATCTTGAGCATGGATTCGTTAGGGTCGCCAAGCTGATATCCGTCCTTGAGGTTGTCCACGGCGCTGTAGTCCGGCTTGATTCCGTTGGGCATACAGAGGGTGACGCCGTCCTTGTCCGCATAGCGGGAGAACATCACGTACAGGCCCCAGTTCTTGGCGTACTTAAGTCCGCCCTTGCCGAATTCAATGGCTTCAGCGCTCTGGGAAGTAGTATTCTCAGTGTAGTAGTCGATTATATCCTGGAAGTAGTCGTCAGAGCCGATGATATAGCCTCCGCAATACTTTCCATGGGACTGTTTTCCTATCGTCACTACAGGGAGGAACGGCTTGAGGCAGCAGATGAGGGCTTCTGAAGCGGAAGCGCTGTCATCTGTAATGATGGCATAGACCTTTTCGAGTCCTATGTTTGCGTCCTCGGTGTTGAAGTGATAGTCCTTGCCGTCAAAGCGGAAGTCATGCTGGAAAGCCAGCCTTGAAACACCGGCATCCTCGCCGTACCACTTGACCATCTGGGCGGCATATTCAGAATTGTAGATCTCCTTTTCAAAGATGTCCCCGGCCTCTACGTTGGCCCTTGGGGCAAGCATTGACATCAATACTTCCTCAGTAACTACCGCACCTCCTCCGTTGTACCTGAGGTCCAGGATCAGTTCCTTGATGCCTGCAGCCTTGAATTCCTTGCAGGCTTCAATGAGGGTGTAGCAGGATTCGGCGGTGAAGGATGTATAGTGCATATATCCGATCTTTTTCTCTCCATTGTCCAGGACAGTGTAGATAGTGACGGGATCCTCAATCATTTCCCTGGCGGTCATGGAAACCTTGCGGCCGTCCGAAAGGGTCAAAGTACAGCTGCTGCTGTATACCATTTGATCGTAGATGAAATCAGTATCAAGATATCCTGAAGTTCCCTGCCATATGATGAGGATGTCCTTGCCGTTTACCTGTTCTATGACGTCTCCACGCTTGAGGCCGGCCTCTGAGGCGGGGCTGTTGGGATAGACATAGCGGACTGTGGCAAGCACCCTGTTGGTGTTCTGCTTATCCTGTGCGAAATCGAAGAAGTCATAGCCGTAGGTTGTGGTTACACCGGTTACGCTTCCCATAAAGGCGTTGTAGTCGTCCGTAACCTGGGTCCATTTGTCTATGTCGTTGCCGCTGCTGTCTTTGTAGCGGATGGCCTTCACCTTGGCGATAGGTTCTTCGTCAGTTTTCCAGGCCATCAGCTGGGACTTGATCTCTTTCTTCCAGAGATAGTAGGTGTCCATCAGGTCGTAGGCGAAGTTGTTGACATAGTAGT
This sequence comes from Bacteroidales bacterium, assembly GCA_017619675.1. Lineage (GTDB taxonomy): Bacteria > Bacteroidota > Bacteroidia > Bacteroidales > UBA932 > Cryptobacteroides. The sequence continues at coordinate 67,695 of JAFZRX010000003.1, forward strand.
ATGTCCAGTTTGTCTCCGGCTCCTGAGGGGTTGTGTTGCCGCCCGGCTGCTCCGTATTGTTATTATTATTGTTATTGTTGTTGTTGCCGTTGTTCGGCTCCGGCTGCTTTTCGCAAGAGGAAAAGACTAACGCAAAAGCGAGTAAGATATAGTAGAATCGTTTCATAGTCAATGCTATTATCGAATGACAAAGATAGTAATTTATTTTAAACCTGTTCTTTGAGCCGTTTTTTGCCATAGGAGGCCGGACAGGGGATTATCCAAAAAGCGTTCCTGCACGTCAAGACAGCGGTGGCCCTTGAAGATTTTCATGGTCTGGGGGGATTGCAGGGCGGAAATTGCGGGGGCGGCGCCCTGCTCCGGCCGCTTGCAGAGCGGCTTGAAAAGGGCGTCCGCCAGCGGATCGAACCAGCGGCCCAGGTCTATCATGTTGGATGCGACCACCCCGGGATCCGACATGTTCACCCGCAGGGAGGTGCGTTTTGCCAGTTCTATGCTGAAGAGCATCAGGGCCAGTTTGGAGGCGGCGTATGTGCGCAGCTGATGGAAGTCCTCAGGGCCTTTCTCCAGCAGGTTTTCGTCTATGTGGGCATACTTGGCGGTGAGGGAGATGACGTTGACGATGCTTGCGTCAGGGGAGAAACTGTCTAGCAGGAGGCGGGTGAGGAGGTAGGGGCCAACGTAGTTCACGGCCACGGTCTGTTCAAGACCGTCTTCCGTGAGCGAGTAACGCGGTGGCATGGTGCCGGCGTTGTTCAGCAGCCCCGCAGGGGCGCTGGGGGCGACGGCGGCGGCAAAGTCGCGCACGGAGCGCAGCGAGCCCAGGTCAAGGGGCAGCACCTGCAGTGCTGCGCCAGGCACCCGGGCGAGCACCTCCCGGCGCACCGCCTCGCCTTTCTCCAGGTTGCGGCAGGCCATGATTACGCTTCGGCCACCCGCCGCAAGCGCTTCCACGGCCGCCTTTCCCATGCTTCCGCTGGCGCCGGTCACTATTATGCTTCCGGGGATTACCTCTTCCATTTTTTCCAGAGTCTGCTTATGAGGCCGTCCGGCAGGATTGAAATCAACGCCGGAAGATAGACGTTCATGAATCCCGGCTTGACCCTCTTGCGGCCTTTGTCCATGCCGCGCAGGGCCCTGCGGACCAGCCATTTGGGCGTGCGGATCAGGCCCACTTTCACGCCAAGGCTCATCAGGTTCTCCTTCAGGCGGTAGAGTGGGGTGGCTATTGCGGCGGGCATTACGGTTGTGACGCTCACGCCGTAGGGCTTCATTTCGTAATAGAGTGATTTGCCAAAGCTTTTCAGGTAGGCTTTGGTGGCTGAATACACCGTGATTCCCGGGGCGGGGATGTCCGCCGCCATGGAGGACATGATTATTATATGGCCGCCACCGGCCTTCTTCATTTCTTCTCCAAAGAGGAGGCACATGCGTGTAGGCGTTGCCACGTGCAGCCCTATCATGGCGCTGACGCGGCCGGCATCCTCCGCGGTGAGTTCCTTGAAGAAGAACATCCCGGCGTTGATGACCACGGTATCGGGCACTTTGCCCTGCTCCTTGCAGAAGGCCAGGAGTTCATCCGCGGCGTCCGCGGCGCTAAGGTCCTGGAAATGCGGCGTCACACTAACGCCGTAGTCGGCGCGCAGCCGCTCCGCCGCGGCCTGCAGCTCGTCCTGGCGGTTGCTCACTATTACCAGTTCGCAACCCCTCGCGGCCAGCTGCCTGGCGTATTCCAGCCCCATTCCGGAGCTGCCGCCTGTAACCAAAGCTGTCATAGGGTCCGTTCGGCTTTATCTATTTCCCTTTGAAGCGACGCAGGAAGGTCATCCACCTTGCAGTGGCACTTCATCTCAAGGGTGTACATGCGTCCGATGCAGTAGTTTGAATGCTTGCAGCCGCTGCAGGTGACCTCTCCGCTCTGCAGCTTGTTCACGAAGTCAGTGTCGTGGATGAGGGCGCGCGCCATCTGCAGGCCTTCGAAGCCCGCGTCCAGCACTTCCTCCATTATTTCCTTTGAGATCAAACCTCCCACATAGATCAGCGGCAGCGACAGGTTGGCGCGGAACAGTTTGGCGTCCTCCAGGAAATAGCCTTCCTTGAAAGGAACCGTGGGGATTACTATGCGTCCGCCCAGAGCCAGTCCCGCCTTCAGCCACCAGAACTTCCTGAAGTCCATGTAATGCCGAAGCGTCTTCAGAGGCATTGCTCCGCGCATCACCTCCATGGGGGCCTTGCTCACGAATCCGGCGGTGAGCACCAGCGCGTGCACGCCCAGCCTCTCCAGTTCCTTTGCCACCTCCAGGCACTCCTCCGTCTGCATTCCGCGGCGGAAGCCGTCGTGCATGTTCACCTTTACCACTACGCCCATGTCGTCCCCCGCCTGCTTCATCACTTCGTTGATGACCAGGCGCATGAAGCGCATCCTGTTATCCAGCGAGCCGCCGAATTCATCCTTTCGCCTGTTGGTATATGGCGAAAGGAACTGGCTGATGAGGTAGCCGTGCCCGGCGTGGATCTCCACGCAGTCGAAGCCGGCCTTGCGCGCCAGGTTCACGGCGTTGCCGAAATCAGCCACTATCTGCATGATCTCGTCCTTGCGCAGCGTGCGGGCAAAAGTGGGGGAGTACAGGTTGAAGCCTCCGGAGGCGCCCACGGGCATGCATCCGCAGGTGGCACGGTGCGTCATGTTGCCGCAGTGCCCCAGCTGGATGGATGCCTTTGCGCCGTAGGAGTGGATGGCGTCCGTGAGCTCCTTGAGTTCGGGGACTATCTCCTCCCGCATCCATAGCTGGCCGTCAAAGGACAGGCCTGACTGGCAGACGGCGGCATAGGCCACGGTGGTCATTCCCACTCCTCCGCGGGCCACGGCCGTGTGGTAGTCGAAAAGGTCCTTGGAAGGACGGTTGCCGTAGGCCATGTTCTCGAACGCCGCGGAGCGGATTACGCGGTTCTTAAGGGTGACGGGCCCTATGTGGGCCGGGGTGAATATCTTGGATTGGGACATCAGTATATAAGGGGTATGATGCGTTTGACTTTCTTGGCGTCGAACTGCTCCGGGAACTCCTCGGAGAACCTTTTGTGGATCCGGGCGGCGCGGGGCGCCAGGTTGGCGAAGGTCCACAGGGCGAACACCGCGCCCGCCCAGGACCAGGTGAGTATGGCGAATCCGGTCCATTCCAGCACTTCGCCAAAGTAGTTGGCGGAACTTACGTAGCGGAACATCCCCGCGGTTGGCAGGTAATGGGCCGTGTCGCCGGGCTGGCGCAGGTGACGGATTATGGAATCGGACTGTATGTTGATGAACATTCCGGCAAAGAACACCAGGGTTCCCGCGAAGAAGGGGAAACTGTGCAGCCACTCCGGAGGGTACATATCGGCAGGGGAGACATAGAATATCCAGCCGCCCTGCATCAGGGCGTTCAGGGTGTTGAACAGCACACCCATGGCTATGATGGAAAGGGGCATCCGGCTCTCCCCGCGTATGAGCATGGGGAAGATGAAGGAGCGCTGGAAATAGTGCATCTCAAACAGCAGCAGGAAGGCCAGGCGGGTCACGTCTGATCTGCGGTCGGAGAAGAACCACAGCGCCAGCATTGCAAAGAAAACGGGGCATTCCATGAGCACCCAGCCAAGCCGGTTGTTCACGGACGGACCCCATTTACTGTTGTAGAACTTGCCGTAGCCGGCGTCCACGAAGTATAGACAAACAAAGACAATCACGGCGCATATGGCCATGATTGTCAGAAATGTATAGAAACTTGCAATGCTCATCGGCCCATATCTGCTACTGAATAACAAATATAAGCAAAGTCCTGCAATTATGCGTTAGTGAGGATTACCTTGCCGTCCCTGGCGTCAGCCGTGATCTTGGAATCCTTGCGGATGCTTCCCTGCAGGATCTCGCTCGCCAGTTTGTTGACCAGTTCGCGCTGGATGAGACGCTTGACCGGACGTGCTCCGTATTCGGGGCTGTAGCCTTCCTCCACCATATAGTCCTCGAAGTCCTTGGTGTATGCCAGTTCCACGTTGTCGTCCTGCAATTTCTTCTGCAGGATGTCCATCTGGATGTGCACGATCTCCCTGATGTCGTCCTTGCTCAGCTGGTCAAAGACCACGATCTCGTCAATCCTGTTCAGGAATTCCGGCCTCATGGCGGCCTTCAACTCCTCTTCCTTGAGGTTGGAGGTCATAATGAGTATGGTATTCTTGAAGTCCACCGTACGGCCCTTGTTGTCCGTCAGACGTCCGTCGTCCAGGACCTGGAGCAGCACGTTGAACACGTCAGGATGGGCTTTCTCTATCTCGTCCAGCAGGACTACGGAGTAAGGCTTGCGCCTTACGGCCTCAGTCAGCTGGCCTCCCTCGTCATATCCCACGTATCCCGGAGGCGCTCCCACGAGCCTGCTCACGGTGTGGCGCTCCTGGTACTCGCTCATGTCTATCCTGGTTATGAGGTTCTCGTCGTTGAACAGGAACTCCGCCAGGGCCTTTGCCAGTTCCGTCTTGCCCACGCCGGTGGAACCGAGGAACAGGAACGAGCCGATAGGCCTCTTCTCGTTGGAAAGTCCCGCCCTGGAGCGGCGCACGGCGTTGGACACGGCCTCTATGGCCTTGTCCTGGCCGACCACCCTCTTGTGCAGGGCGCTCTCCATGCGCAGAAGTTTTTCCTTCTCGCTTTCAAGCATACGGCTTACGGGGATGCCGGTCCAGCGGGCCACGACCTCGGCTATGTCTTCCGGGGTGACGGCTTCCGTGATGATGGGATCCTTGATCTCCGCCTGCTTGGCGGCGAGTTCCTGGAGGCGCGCCTGGGCGCCGGCAAGCTTGCCGTAGCGAAGCTCGGCCACCTTGCCGTAGTCCCCCGCGCGCTCCGCGATGGCCGCGTCGCGCTTGTAGTCGTCAATCTGCTGGCGCAGGTTGTTCATTTCCGTTACCACCGCCTTCTCTTCCGTCCAGCGCTTCATCAGTTCCTCGCGCTTTGCGCTCAGTTCCGTCAGTTCGCTCTCTATCTTCTCCATCTTCAGGGAGACGCCTTCGCGCTTGATGGCCTCCTTCTCTATCTCCAACTGGCGGATACGGGCGTTGAGGTCGTCGATTGGCTCCGGAACGGAGTTCATCTCAAGGCGCAGTTTGGAAGCGGCCTCGTCCACAAGGTCTATTGCCTTGTCCGGCAGGAAACGGTTGTTGATGTACCTGTGGGAGAGGTTCACCGCAGCGATGAGGGCGTCGTCCTCTATCTTTACGCGGTGATGGTTCTCGTATTTCTCCTTCAGTCCCCTCAGGATGGCGATGGACTCCGCCGGCGACGGCTCGTCCACCATCACCTTCTGGAAACGCCTCTCCAGGGCCTTGTCGGTCTCGAAGTATTTCTGGAACTCGTCCAGGGTGGTGGAACCTATGGTGCGCAGTTCGCCCCTGGCCAGTGCCGGCTTCAGGATGTTGGAAGCGTCCATGGCGCCGGAACTCCTTCCGGCTCCCACCAGGGTGTGGATCTCGTCTATGAACAGGATTATCTCTCCGTCGCTGTCCACAACTTCCTTTACCACTCCCTTGAGTCTCTCTTCAAATTCTCCCTGATATTTCGCACCCGCGATGAGGGCTCCCATGTCAAGGGAGTACACCTTGCGGGACTTCAGGTTCTCCGGGACGTTGCCGTCCACTATCTTCAAGGCTATGCCTTCTGAAATCGCAGTCTTTCCCACACCCGGTTCGCCCACCAGGATAGGGTTGTTCTTGGTCCTTCGGCTAAGTATCTGGAGGACCCGTCGTATTTCATCGTCACGGCCTATCACAGGGTCAAGCTTACCCTTTGCAGCCATATCGTTGAGGTTGATGGCGTATTTGCTTAAAAATTCGTATTTGTTCTCCATAATACAATACAATTAAAAATCACCCGCCCGAAAATTCGGACAGGTGATAAAGCCTCAAATTATATTCCGACCCTTGCCGGACTGACAATATGGCAGATTACTCGCCTACAGGAGCCTCAGAAGCGGGGGCGCTTGTGGTAGGAGCCTGACCGTCAGTAGGTGAAGGGAATGCGGGAGCTTCCTGAGTGGTGGTGTTCTCGATCTTGTTGGTAACGTCCACGTCCTTTCCGCTTGTTCCCAGGGTGAAGGAAGAGATGACGGATACTACAAGGATGAAGGATACCAGGATCCAGGTAACTTTCTCAAGGATGTCGGCTGTCTGCCTTACACCGAAAGCCTGGTTGCCGGCTACGAAGTTGGAAGCCATGCCCTCTCCTTTACCGTTCTGGAGAAGAACCACAAGAGTCAGCAATACTGCCGCGATTATAATGAGAACGACAAGAATTGTGAATACAGCGTTCATAGTTATTGATTATTAATATTATTCAGTTTTTCGATAAGGGTTGCAAAGTAAGCACTTTTTTCTGGATAACGCAAGATTAGTTTGGAATAAATATTCTTTGCCTGCTCCAAATACCCCTGTGAGGCATATATTTCCGCCAGTGTCTCCGTGATGTAGACGTCGTCCGTAAGGTCCTCCACGGGTGTTGCCTTCTTTGGCGGTGCGGGATTCTTGGGCGCCGGGGATTCCTGCGCTGAGCGCACGGAATCGTAGGCGTCCTGCGAGAAGTAGTCCCCGCCCAGAACCACCACTTTCTGCTCCATGGGGGCCTTGCGCACGTATTCCTTTACGCTTTCCGCGCCCGCGCCCGCTTCCGCCGCCGCCTTTGCCAGGATGCTCCTGTCAAAGACGTAGAGGGCGGCGTCCGCGAACTGGCCCGTGCGGCAGCACAGGGCCTTGCGCGCCGCGCCGAACCACGGATACCGGGTAACCAGGGCGGAGAGTTCGTCCAGGGGCATTTTGTGAAGGTCTACCATTGCGCTACGGTGGAATTGAAGATGTCTTCTACCAGTTTGTCTATGATTTCCTTGCAGAGGGTGCTCTCCACCGCGTCAAGGGATTGGGTGGAAGGGAAGTCCGCGTATTGGGAGAAACTTTTCTCAAGGTTATCCTCCTCGTGCAGGCGGTTCGTGAACACTATCTTGCAGGATACGGTGAGGCGGTTCTGTGAGGCCACTTCGTTTGCCGTTATGGCGGTTGCGCTCACGTCGTATCCGGTTATGGTGCCTTCTATGTGGAGGTCTCCGTCAATTTCCACCTGCTCCAGCTTGGTCATCTTGCGGAACTGCTCGCGCAGGGCTTCCGTGATGTCATTGCTCAGGCTTGGGTTCACCTTGGTGGCGGTGTACTCGAAGAAATCTATGGCAATGGTTTCCACGTCCGGCTGGATGGATGTTCCGGAGAAGGAATATATGCCGCAGGCGCTCACGCAAAGGGCGCAGGCGGCCAGGAAGGCTATGACGGGCGCTTTACTCATTCTTCAGTCTTCTGTAAAGGGTTCTTTCCGATATGCCCAGGGCCTCGGCGGCAAGCTTGCGGTTGCCCCCGAATTTCTCCAGGGCCTTGGCAATGTTCTCTTTCTCTATCTCCTGGATGGACAGCGTGCGGATTTCCTGGGGCTCTTCCTTTTGCTCAGGTTCCTGCCATTCCACTTCCTCCGGCTCCTGGATCTGGGGCTCCACCGGCTTGACGGCGCCTGAAGCCACTATGGTCTTGAGGCGGTCAACCTCCTGCTTGAGGTCCAGGATGGCCTTCACTATCATCTGCTTGTCGTCGGAGCTCATGCTGCCCTGGGGAGCGGTCACAAGGGCCGGGAGGGCGTTTGGATCGTCCTTGGGGATGTATTTGGAAAGGGTTTCCGTGTCTATCTCAATCCTGTGCTCGTCGCCCGATATGCTGGTGGACTCCAGTGCGGTGAGGGACTCCGCGGCGTTCTTCAGCTGGCGGATGTTGCCCGGCCACCTGTAGTCCCGCAGCATTGCAATGGCATCGTGCGTCAGGTTTACCTTGCGCATGCCGTAACGCTCGGAGAAATCGGAGGAGAACTTGCGGAACAGGAGGTAGATGTCGTCCTTGCGGTCACGCAGGGACGGCATGTTTATCTGGATGGCGTTGAGCCTGTAGAACAGGTCCTCCCTGAACTTGCCGGTGCTCACAGCGTGCATGAGGTTTATGTTGGTTGCGGCTATCACCCTCACATCCGTCTTCTCCACCTTTGAGGATCCCACCTTGATGAATTCTCCGTCCTGCAGCACGCGCAGCAGCATTGCCTGGGTGTCCTTTGGGAGTTCCCCGATCTCGTCCAGGAAAAGGGTGCCGCCGTCCGCCACTTCAAAGTAGCCCTTGCGTTCTGCGATGGCGCCGGTGAAGGAGCCTTTCTCATGTCCGAAAAGCTCCGCGTTGATGGTTCCCTCGGGGATTGCGCCACAGTTGACGGCAAGGTATTTGCCGCTTTTGCGGAGACTGTTCTGATGTATGATCTTGGGTATGTTTTCCTTTCCCACTCCGCTCTCTCCGGTAATGAGGACCGTAAGGTTTGTGGGGGCTATGGCCACGGCGGTTTCCAGCGCCCTGTTGAGCGCCGGATCGTTGCCGATTATATCGAACTTGTTCTTCAGCTTTTGTAATTCCTGAGAATCCATGTAATACTCAAGTCAAAATACCAATTCTGTGCAAAAATAGCATTTTTATGGCTATATTTGTATGCTGTCGACAATATTAAAACAACATAACATCAAAATGAAAAAGACTCTTAAATTATTGACATTGGCATTCCTGGGCATTGCCACCGTCGCCTGCGCACCTGCAAAGCAGATGGCCAAGCTGGCGGAGAATGTAATCGTTGAATGCAACCCTTCAGTCCTGGAGGTCGTTGCCGGCCAGATCAACGCTGACCTCAGCGTCACCTATCCTGACGGCTACTTCCATCCCAAGGCTGTCCTTGAGGTTACTCCGGTAATCGTTTACGGAGACCATGAGGTAGAAGGCACAACCCTGTACTATCAGGGAGAGAAGGTAAAGGACAACTTCAAGGTTGTTCCAAGCGACGGAGGTACCGTGAACGAAAGGGTACGCTTCGCATATCAGGAAGGCATGGAAGACTGCTATCTCGAGCTCCGCGGAAGGGTAGGCTACAAGAACCGCTATGTATTCCTTCCCACCCGCAAGGTGGCTGACGGAGCCAACACCACCTACATGCTGGTCAAGAAAGACGGCCTGGTTCCCCTCAAGGAGGACAACTACCAGGAGATCATCAGCATGACGGAAGAAGGTCAGATCCTCTATACCATCAATTCCTCAGACGTACGTTCATCCCAGTTGTCCAGCCAGTCCATCAAGGACTTCCAGGCCGCCCTGGACGAGATTGCCGCCAACGAGCGCAAGACCCTCGCCGGAACTGAGATCGTAGCATACGCTTCACCTGACGGAGGACAGAAACTCAACAACACCCTTTCAGAGAAGAGGGCCAGCTCAGCGGAGAAGGCCTGGTCTTCAGTTACCGGAAAGCGCGATGCCGGAGATCCTACCGTATCCAGCATAGGACAGGACTGGGAAGGCTTCCAGGAGCTGGTTTCCAAGTCCGACATAGAGGACAAGGACCTCATCCTCCGCGTCCTCTCCATGTACAGCGACCCTGCCGTACGCGAGAACGAGATCAAGAACATGTCAGAGGTTTACAAGGAGCTCAAGGGCGAAGTGCTTCCTGAACTCCGCCGCGCCCGCTTCATCGCAAACGTAGAGTTCAAGAACTACACTGCCGACGAGCTCAAGGCCCTCCTGAACGACAACATCAACGTCCTTGACGAGGAAGCCCTCCTCCACGTGGCCACCCTCGTTGACGACCTCAACAAGAAGGTCCAGATCTACAACCAGGCAATCGACCGCTTTGGAAGCGACAGGGCCCAGTTCAACCTAGGCGCCGCATATCTCCAGGCCGGAGACCTCACCAGGGCCGCCCGCGAGTTCGCAAAGGTAAAGACCCAGGACGCTGACCTCAAGAACGCCACCGGAGTCATCGCAATGCGCAACGGTGACTTTGTCACCGCCGCCAATTGCTTCGCCTCCGCAGGCGATGAGATCGGCAACGCCAACATGGGTATCATCGACATCCTGAACGGCAACTACGCAAAGGCCGCACAGGAACTGGCAAACGTTCCGGGATGCTGCCACAACACCGTTCTGGCATACATCCTCACCAACCAGCTGGACAAGGCCAAGGCGGCCATCCACTGCCAGGATCCCAAGGTCAAGTATCTCGCAGCCATCATCGCCGCCCGTCAGGGAGACGTGGGTGAAATGAACACCAACCTTGCACTGGCCAACGCCAACGCTGACCTTGCCGCAAGGGCCAAGAAAGACGTGGAATTCGCAGCCTTCAGAAGGTAAGCAATTCCATTATATAAGTGTAAGGGGTGCAATTTGTTGCGCCCCTTTTTGCATTTTGTCAGATTATTCGTATATTTGCACCCCCTAAAATATGGGGTAAAGAAACATAAATTATTTACTAACAATCATTTATGCCAACAATTCAACAATTAGTTCGCAAAGGACGCGAGACAATCGAGCTTAAGAGCAAGTCACGTGCCCTTGATGCTTGCCCTCAGAAGCGTGGCGTATGCTTGCGTGTGTACACAACCACACCTAAGAAACCTAACTCAGCAATGCGTAAGGTTGCACGTGTACGTCTGTCAAACGCTAAAGAGGTGAACGCTTACATTCCGGGAGAAGGCCACAACCTCCAGGAGCACTCAATCGTGCTTGTAAGGGGCGGTCGTGTAAAGGACCTTCCGGGTGTACGTTACCACATCCTTAGAGGAGCTTTGGATACCGCTGGTGTAGAAGGACGTCTTCAGTCACGTTCACTCTACGGAGCCAAGAGGCCCAAGAAATCTAAGAAGTAATTTTTATCACCTATTTATCTTTATTTAAAATGAGAAAATCGAAGCCTAAAAAGAGGATTCTACTTCCTGATCCTAAGTATCACGACACAAGTGTAACACAGTTCGTGAACAATCTTATGCTGCAGGGTAAGAAGAGTATCGCGTATTCTATTTTTTACGATGCCATTGACATGGTAGGCGAGAAGATGAAAGATTCTGACAAGGCTCCTCTAGATATTTGGAGGCAGGCTCTCGAGAACGTGACCCCTCAGATCGAGGTGAAGTCACGCCGTATCGGTGGAGCTAACTTCCAGGTGCCTACTGAGTTGAGACCGGAGAGGAAAGTTTCTCTTTCCATGAAGAATATGATACAGTTCGCCCGCAAGCGTTCCGGCCACTCAATGGCAGAAAAACTCTGCGCTGAGATAGTTGCAGCTTACAACAACGAGGGTGGTGCATTCAAGAGAAAAGAGGATATGCACAGAATGGCGGAGGCCAACAAGGCATTCGCCCACTTCCGTTTCTAGTATCTCCGGTTAGTTAGATGGCAAGGGATCTCAAGTACACAAGGAACATCGGCATCATGGCCCACATTGATGCCGGCAAGACCACAACCTCAGAGCGTATCCTGTACTATACGGGCAAGACCCATAAGATAGGAGAGGTTCACGAGGGAGCGGCCACCATGGACTGGATGGCGCAGGAGCAGGAGAGGGGTATCACCATTACCTCCGCCGCTACCACCGCCTTCTGGCACTACGGCGGAAGCGTCTATCAGATCAACCTGATAGACACTCCCGGTCACGTAGACTTTACCGTGGAGGTTGAGCGCTCACTGAGGGTTCTTGACGGTGCTGTGGCCACTTTCTGCGCGGTTGGACGCGTACAGCCTCAGAGCGAGACCGTATGGCGCCAGGCAGACAAGTACAATGTGCCCAAGCTTGCGTACATAAACAAGATGGACAGGGTTGGAGCGGACTTCCTGGCCTGTGTGGAGGACATCCACAACAAGCTTGGGGCTACGGCCGTTCCAGTCTGCCTGCCTATCGGTTCAGAGGACACGTTCGAAGGAATAGTGGACCTCATTTCCCGCAAGGCCATCTACTACAATTCTTCCGAAGAACTTGTAAACTTCAAATACGGAGAAATCCCTGAGGATATGCTCGGGGAGGTTGCCGTATGGCGCGACAAACTGGTGGACGCCGCCGCGGAGTGCGATGACGACCTCATGGAGAAGTACTTCGAGAATCCGGAGTCTCTCACGGAGGAGGAGATCATCGGCGCTTTGCGCAAAGGCACCATCAGCATGAAGATTGTTCCTGCGTGCTGCGGATCGTCCTTCAAGAACAAGGGCGTACAGTTCCTGCTTGACTGCATCGCAAATTATCTCCCTTCTCCTCTGGACAAGGGTTCGGTCAAGGGAATCAACCCGCGCAACGGACAGGAGGTTGAGCGCCAGCCCAGTGCGGACGAACCGTTCTGCGGCCTGGTGTTCAAGATCGCCACGGATCCGTTTGTAGGACGCCTGGCATTCATGAGGGCGTATTCGGGACATCTGGACTCCGGTTCTTATGTCTTCAACGTACGCTCCGGACGCAAGGAAAGGCTGTCAAGGCTGTATCAGATGCACTCCAACCACCAGAATCCCATAGATTTCGTGGAGGCGGGAGACATCTGTGCGGCGGTCGGCTTCAAGGACCTGCGCACAGGTGACACCGTTTGCGCAGAGAGCCATCAGATCGCCCTGGAGTCTATGGAATTCCCGGAACCGGTTATCGGAATCGCCGTGGAGCCAAAGACCCAGCAGGACCTGGACAAACTTGGAATCGCCCTTGGAAAACTTTCCGAGGAAGACCCGACCTTCAGCGTGAAGGCTGACCAGGAAACCGGACAGACCATCATCAGCGGAATGGGAGAGCTTCACCTTGACATCATCATAGACCGCCTGCGCCGTGAATTCGACGTAGAGATCAACCAGGGAACCCCGCACGTCAACTACAAGGAGGCCATCACAGGCACCTGCCAGCAGCACGAGATCTTCCGCAAGCAGACGGGAGGCCGCGGCAAATTCGCTGACATCCTGGTGGAAGTGGGCCCCGCGGACCCGGGAGTGAACGGTTTGCAGTTCGAAAATGAAGTCAAAGGTGGCAATATTCCAAAAGAATTCATACCTTGCGTGCAGAAAGGATTTGAGATGGCAATGGCCAACGGGGTACTGGCAGGCTATGAGGTTCAATCCCTGAAAGTGACGCTGCTTGACGGATCTTTCCATCCGGTAGATTCAGACTCGCTTTCCTTTGAGCTTGCCGCCCGCATGGCATTCCGTCACGCCTGCGTAAAGGCCAGGCCTGTCCTGCTGGAGCCCATCATGAACCTTGAGGTGGAGACACCTGAAGAGTACATGGGCGACATCGTAGGGGACCTGAACCGCCGCAGGGGACAGATATCCAACATGGATTCCACCTCAACGGGTGCAAGGATCATCAAGGCCTTTGTGCCGCTCGCAGAGCAATTCGGATATGTCACCGTCCTCAGGACGCTGTCTTCCGGCCGCGCAACAAGTACAATGTCCTTTGACCATTATGCAGAAGTTCCTGCAGTACTCGCCAAGAGTATCGTAGAAAGGAATGGTTACAGGTACGTTGAGTATAATGAAGAAGATTAAAAAGTAAAAAATAACAGAATGAGCCAAAAGATCAGAATTAAACTCAAATCATTCGACCATATGCTGGTTGACAAGTCAGCCGCTAAGATCGTTGAGACAGTGAAAGCCACCAATGCGAAGGTTAACGGACCTATTCCGCTGCCTACCAACAAGAAGATCTTCACTGTGAACCGCTCTACCTTCGTTAACAAGAAGGCCCGCGAGCAGTTTGAACTGGATTCTTACCGCAGGCTTCTCGACATCGAAGAGTCCAACGCAAAGACCGTTGACGCTCTCATGAAGCTCGAGCTGCCTTCAGGTGTTGAAGTAGAGATCAAAGTCTGATATCAGACTTTGATCAACCGGGTCCCATAGCTCAGTTGGTTAGAGCATCTGACTCATAATCAGGGGGTCGCAGGATCATGCCCTGCTGGGACCACAAAAAGGCCGACGCAACAGCGCCGGCCTTTTTGCGCCCAGCAGGGCATATACACCCCCCTGCACCCCCCAGGGGGACGGGGGAAAGGATTCCCCCGCACGGCTTCGCTCTGCTTCGCCGTCCCCCTTCGGTCGGCGCTCCGCGCCTCCGAAAATAGTATTTTGGGGTGAGGTATTATAATAGTAGCAAGGCTTTTCATAGGAATAGTGTATACTATTAATTAACTTTGGTCGCTGAAGTGCGATGCACTTGCAATTAGAAATCACGCTAAACATTATGAATAAGTTCTTCAAATTCTTCGCACCTTTGTGTCTCTGCCTGCTTCTGTGCAACTGCTCCGGCACGCCTGAATCTGTCATTGATATCGATCTGGCAGATGAAATAACAGAATACCCTCAAGATCTCTGGGGTATTTTCATTGAAGAGATCAGCCGTTCCGGAGACGGTGGCCTCTGGCCTGAGATGATATACAATATGGGCTTCGAGGAGAAGGACGTCCCTGATGACTGTGTTGTCATAGGTGATGAAATCCACGGACCCGCTAAGCCCAACTATCAGTCTGGCCAGGTGAAGGGGTACATCTTCCATCATTTCGACCCTCAGAACAAGACAGAAGGCTGGAGCCTTGAACCGTTGGCTTCATCCACGGCTGCGATGAGCGTTGTCAGCACCAACCCTGTCAGCAAGGGCAACGCCAACAACCTCAGGCTTGACATCAAGGGCAGCGGCGCGAAACTCACCAACGAAGGATACGCCGGCCTCAATATGGTCAGCGGAGACAAATACAACTTCTCTTTCTATGCCCGCGCTACGGCCGCTTATAGTGGAAACGTGAAAACCTCCATCATCGGCAAGGACGGCAAGGAGATTTTCTCAAAGACCTTCGACCTCAAGAAGAACGGTGCATGGAACAAGTATGACGCTGTTGTAGAGAGCGGTGTCACTGACAACAAGGCCAAGCTCGTGATGGAATTCGACGGCCAGGGCCAGCTGTTCGTAGACTACATCTCACTGCTTCCTCAGGAAACCTTCATGGGACACGGTCTCAGGAAGGATATTGCCCAGACTCTCGCAGACATCAAGCCTTCATTCATACGCTGGCCGGGCGGCTGCATCGTTGAAGGACTCTCAATGGAAGACCGCATCAAGTGGAAGGAGACCATCGGAGACCGTATCGAACGCGTCGGCAAGATGGACTTGTGGGGTTATCACAACAGTTGCAGCATCGGCTACCACGATTTCCTCCAGTTCTGCGAAGACATCGGAGCAGAGCCTATGTTCGTGGTCAACGCCGGTCTGTCCTGCGTAGTGCGCAACGGTGACTATTGGGAGCTGGACGAGATGGACCAGCTCATCCAGGACCATCTTGACGCCATCGAATATGCTATCGGGGACGCCAATACAAAATGGGGCGCCGTCAGGGCCAGGAACGGACACCCTGAACCGTTCCACCTCAAATACATTGAGATTGGAAACGAGAATTCAGGCGAGATGTATGCAAAGCACTACAGCTACATCTACAAGCGGCTCAAGGAGAAATACCCCCAGATCAAATACATAAGCACTCACGACCGTCTCACGCCGGTTCCTGACACTTACGAAGCTGGGACTGTGGAAATGATAGATCCTCACTATTATGTCCGCCCTGAGAACTTTTTCAACACCACTGATATTTTTGACGACGCTCCACGCGGTCTCTACGAAGTATATGTAGGCGAATATGCCGTCAACAGCGGTGTGGGCCCG
Organism: Bacteroidales bacterium; assembly: GCA_017619675.1. Classification (GTDB taxonomy): domain Bacteria; phylum Bacteroidota; class Bacteroidia; order Bacteroidales; family UBA932; genus Cryptobacteroides. The sequence continues at coordinate 83,275 of JAFZRX010000003.1, forward strand.
GGCACTCTCGAAGGCGCTCTCGCTGAAGCTTCATTTATGCTCGGCATGGAAAAGAACTCCGATCTTGTGAAAATGGCCTCCTATGCTCCTATCCTGGAAAACACTGATTTCCAGATGTGGCCCACCAATCTCATCCGTTTCAAAAATAACATCGTGGTGCCCCGCACCTCATACCACGTGCAGTGCATGTTCAGCCACAACCGTCCTGATGTCATCCTGGGCACAAGACTCGCGCTGGAGCAGACCGCTCCGAAACTTGAAGGCAAGACCGGATTTGCGGCTACCGTGAACACCCAGGGTTCAAAGGTGGAGATGAAAGATTTCTCCATTAACGGCAAGGCAACGGCGGAAGGCTGGGATGAGCAGGGTTCCTGGGACAAGACGGCAGAAGGATACGCCACCGGAGAATTCAAGGACCTCAATTACCTGGTCGAGCCAAATCTCTATATACCGGGAACAGACAAGAATGCACCTCCAAGGCTGTCATCAGGCGGATGGATCACTTCCGCTTCAGAGGCTTCCGGCAATTTTGAAGTTGCGGCAAAGGTCAAGTTCCAGAACAGCCTCAGCAGTTTTGGAATACGCTTCGCCGTAAAGGATGACAGGAACTACCTCACTTTCAACGTAAGCGCTCCCAGGTTCAGAGGCCCGGCCGCTGTTTCTGCAACTGCGCCCAAATATACCGCATCCCTTGCCATGGTCGAAGGTAACACCAACATCTCGCTTGGTACCCTCAGCAGCGAGATAGACCTCTCTGAAGATGAATGGCACGATGTGAAGGTCGCTGTGAGCGGCGCGGAAATCACTTGCTTCATCGACGGCCAGGAGATAGGCAAGATAGAATACAAGCCCCTGCAGAAGAGATATGCTCTCGCAGGCTATGACCGTGAGAGCGGAGAAATGATCATAAAAGTTGTCAACGCCCTCAACGAGCCTTTCAAGACAGCCATCAACCTCTCCAACGTCGCTTCCGTCGAGCCCAAGGGTAAAGTCATCACCTTGTCCGCTGATTCACTGTACGATGAAAACGATTTCGACAATCCGGACAAGATCCATCCTGTTGAAAGCGTCTACGATAAGTTCTCAAAATCATTCGATATGGCTTTCGAGCCCAATTCATTCACGATTCTCAGGGTAAGAGTCAAATGAAAAATTTTTAATTAACTTTGGACTTCGAACCATTTAATTCATTTTATACCTATTATACCTATGTCAAAACATTTTCTAAAGGTTGCTGCCGCCATCATGGTGGCAGCGGCATTCGCGCTGTGTTCTGTCAATGCTTTTGCACAGAACCGCGCTATCAGGGGAAAAGTTGTTGACCAGAACGGTCTCGCCGTTATCGGTGCTTCTGTTATCGCAGAAGGCACCACAATTGGAACGGTAACTGACCTGGACGGTAACTTCTCCCTTTCTGTTCCGGCAGGAGCAACTCTCAGTGTTTCCAGCATCGGTTATACAACAGTAACCGTTCCTGTAGGAAACCAGACTAACTTCAACATCACTCTTCAGGAGGACAACGAACTCCTTGAGGAGACTGTGGTCATCGGTTACGGCGTTCAGAAGAAATCCGACCTCACCGGCGCCGTCGCTTCAGTGCGCGAGGATGACCTCAAGAACCGTTCAACATCAGATGCCGCACTCGCCCTCCAGGGAAAGGCTGCCGGCGTTCAGATTGTCGCAAACTCCGGAGCTCCTGGAAGCGGCAATACAATCCAAGTCCGTGGTGTATCCTCCAACAGTGGCAACATTGGACCGCTTTTGATTGTCGACGGCCTAAAGGTCAAGAGCATCCAGTATCTCGATCCTTCATTGATCGAGTCAATGGAGGTTCTCAAGGATGCGGCTTCCGCGGCAATCTATGGTGCAGAAGCAGGTAATGGTGTGGTTCTCATTACCACAAAGCAGGGAGGAAAAGGACAGGCGTCAATTACTTATTCCGGCAAATTCATCAATCAGTCGCTTGCGCATAAGCCAGAAATGCTGAACGCCCAGCAGTTTATCGACTACAAAAGACTGCAAGGCTATGCAATTGATGATATGCTTAACAACGCCCATTACAATGGAACTGAAACAGATTGGTTCAATGAATACTTCGGACCTTCATGGAATCTCCAGCACACACTCACCTTCCAGGGTGGTAACAATATGGGCCATTATTTCGCAGCGCTCAATTATATCAACGAGGATGGTATCATCAAGGGTGACAAGGATCTTTACCAGAGACTTTCCGCACAGTTGAATGCCGATTACAATCTCACTGACTGGCTTGAGGTAGGAAACAACATATCTATAGAAAAATATGCAACCAAATCTGTTTCCCAGCAGGGTTATGGCTCTGCCTTCGAGTCCCTCATGACAATTGACCCTTGCACACCTGTATATTGGACCGATCCAAGTCAGTTCAACCAGGATTACAGAAATAAATACAATGCGGTTATGGCCGGTACTTCCGAGTACCAATACAGTTTCCTTGGTGACGAGAATGGCTGGTTTGCCACTTCTGCAATCGACGAAACCAGAGGAGGCAGCCCGTTCGTACAGAGGGACGCCACCGACGGCACAAGCGAAGGCATCAATATCAATGGAGTACTGTTCGGGAATCTCAAGCCGATCAAGGGTCTGGTTATCACCAGCCGCTTCGGTTTCCGTATCACCCAGAGCAACACACACAGTTATCAGGCTCCTTATTTCTCAAATGGTAAAGCAGATACCAAGACCTACACCCTCAGGGCTGTTGCCAACACAGGACTCTACTATCAGTGGGAGAATTTTGCCAACTATACCACGACCATTGCGAACAAGCACAATCTTAACGTGATGGCCGGTATGTCCTTCATCAAGAATAAATCGGATAATGTAAGCGGTACGGCTACCGGTTCAGATATCCTTAAGGGATACGAACCAAACTTCCGTTACCTGGACTATGTGAAGGATGATGCGACAAAGAAATTCAGCAACTCTCCAAGTGAATCTGCAAGCCTTTCATATTTCGGTCGTCTGGGATATACCTATGATAACCGCTACAGCATCCAGGCAAACTTCCGCGCAGATGCCTTTGACTCTTCGAAGCTCTCAGCAGAGAACCGCTGGGGTTACTTCCCTTCAGTTTCAGCTGGTTGGACAATAAGCAATGAGCCTTGGTTCAAGGATAAAATCTCTGCCAGCACCCTTTCATTCTTGAAACTGCGTGGATCATGGGGTATCAATGGTAACGTCAACGTGCTTAGGGATTATCCATACTCTACATCCATCATTCTCAACGGCCAGTGGTATCAATATCATGTCGATGAGGTTGGAAACTCATATGGATCCGCCCCTGACGGACTTGCAAACCCTAACCTCACCTGGGAAACTTCCAATCAGGTTGACGCAGGTTTGGATGCCCGTTTCTTCAACAACAAGCTTTCTTTCGCCTTCGACTGGTTCCGCAAAGAAACCAGGGATTTGCTTGTGTCTTATTCTCCTACTCCTGAATACGGTGTGTCAACTGTTACCAACAATGCCGGAAATGTGCTCAATACCGGTCTTGAGGCCGAAATCGGCTGGAAGGATGTAATAGGTGACTTCAGTTACAGCATCAATGCAAACTTCTCTTATTTGAAGAACAAGGTTACCTACCTTCTTCCATCTCTTCCTAGAATCCCTCAGAGTCCGGCCTCAGGCAGCAACTACCCTATCGAAACGGTATTTGAAGTGGGACAGCCGATCTGGTATATCCGCGGATATATATATGACGGCGTAAATGCAGACGGAACCCCTAACCTCAGAGATGTCAACGGTGACGGTCAGGTCAGCGATGCTGATATGACAAATATCGGTAAGGGTCTTCCTGATTATACATACGGTATCACTCTCAGTCTTGATTGGAAAGGCTTGGACTTCACACTGTTCGGATCAGGACAGGGTGGCTGCGAGATACTTAATACTCTCTACCGTCCGGGTTATCACAATTCTCTCAACTACTTCTATCTGAATTCAAGGAGTGAGAAGAACCCGAATGCCAAGTTCCCTGAACCGGCAAAAGTGTCAGGAGACATGAATTTCTGGGGCTCAACCGCTTCCATATTTGACGGATCCTTCTTCAAGATCAAGCAGATTCAGCTCGGTTACACTGTTCCTCAGAAGTTGACGAAGAAGGTTCTCATCAATCAGCTTCGTGCATTCGTTTCTCTTGATGATTTCTTTACTTTCACCAGCTATCCTGGTATGGATCCTGAAACTGCAACCTCAGGTTCGGCGTCCGGTCGCGGTGTGGATATCGGAGCATATCCAAGCATGCGTAAAGTAATGTTCGGTGTAAATGTTTCTTTCTAATTTACAGGAGATGATAATTATGAAAAAGTATATAGTAGCCTTTACGGCAATTTGTGCATTATTTTTCTCTGCCTGCTCTCAGCAGTTGGATATCCCGCAGAAGGGAGTCGTTGCCTACGAGACATATTACACTTCCGATGAAGCTGCAGAAGCCGCACTGGTAAATGTATATGCCAAAATGATTCAGAATGTTTACGGTTCTATCGGAAACTGGAATCCATATTTCTTTATGTTGAACTATTCGGCAGATGATGTTTTCGCTGCGGGAAAGAACAAAGACGACCATCTTGATGTACGTCTGTTCAATGAGTATCGTTATGACGCGTCTTATGATATCATAAAGAATGTTTACACAAGTCTTTATCAAACAATCTACGCCTGCAACCTCCTTATTGACAACTTCACCAAGGAAGGGGCATATTCAAGCAGTGTGGTAGACCGCTGCGTTGCCGAGGCGAGGGTTGTCCGTGCATGGTGTCATATGATGGCGGCGCTTAATTGGCAGTGCCCCCCGCTTGTAGATCACTGTCTGACCGATGAGGATCCTACGAACGTAGAGTCCCAGAAGTTCCTTCTTGACTGGTGTATCAACGAATGCGAAACCGCTCTTCCTAACCTGAGGGCAAGAAACGGCAAGTATGACAAGGACGGTACCACATATGTGACAAAGGGCTTTGCCCAGTTTGTAGCAGGAAAGTCTGCCGTATTTGCAAACGAAATGGATGTAGCCCGCAAATATCTCGGCGACCTTATCAACTCCGGCAACTATGAACTTGTCCCCGGAGACCGCTGGTGGGAGAATTTCCATACCCCTGGAGATGGCAACGAGGAAAAGATCTTCGAGCCCAACTGGGTATATGACGCCAATAACTCATCAGGAGATAACCGTGCCCGTTCTGGTTATAATCAGAATAACACTCTCAACTGGCGTGGCAAGAACATGAATTCCTGGCCGGTATGCCAGGCAACCACAGGCTGGAACGGCGGAGCCATCAACGGCTATTTCGCTGATAAGTTCCTTGAGCACGACGGTAACGGTCCCCGCCGTATGGGTACCTTCTTCACTGCTGACGAATGGCTTTACGGCATTGACAGTGAAGGCAATGAAATCTTTGACAAATTCCCTTGGATGCGCTGGGATTCAGACTATGTGGGCAATAACCATACTTCCGGTCAGCTGAAGCCGGCTTCTGAATGGACTCTTGAAGACAAGAAGAAAGATGCGACGAGAGGTATGAATGCCAATGGATTCTTTGGCCGCACATACTATATGAACTGGAAGTTCATGTCCCTCAACGGCATCGATGTTGTCCCTGAGGTTTCCTCCGGTGCGTCAAATCAGTCAAATGCCAAGTGCGCGCGCTATGCGGAAGCCCTTCTTCTTTATGCTGAGGCTTGCATCGGAAGCAGTGACGCGGCAAAGGGTAAAGAAGCTCTCAACCAGATTCAGCGCCGTGCTGAAGTTCCTGAGACCGAACTTACTCTCCCCAATGTCCAGGAAGAGAAACAGTACGAGCTCTGGTTCGAAAGCTGCAGGTTCCACGATGTTGTACGCTGGGGAATTGCTGACCAGGTATGCGGTAAGGATCTCGACAGGTATCCTGAGGCATTCGATGCAATGTCCAAGGATCATGAGCCTGAGCACAGATGGTACTACGTGGAAAGGAAGCCTTACGACGGCATTCCTCACCAGTTCATCAAAGGCAAACACGAATACTTCCCGTTCCCTGCTGATGTCTGCGCAATCAATCCTGCTCTCCATCAGCTCAACGGTTGGGCTGTTGGCAATTAGTATATAGCCTTCTCTTTTATTTGTGCAGGACGGTACGGCCTATGTACCGTCCTGCACGTTTTTTTGTCATTGGTCAGAATTAATTACCTTTGTTGTCATGAAAAGGTTTATATTATTAGTAATAAGTGCCTGTCTGGCGGTGTCGTTCAGCGCTTTTGGACAAGCAAATCAGGTAATCAATGATTGTGATATGACAAACGAGCAATTAAAGGGTTTTATTGCCAAGGCCTTGGAGGACATGAAGGCCAAGGCTGAAGAAATGGGCATTGAAGGCGTGGCAACCGCCTCTGTCCTGAACAAGGGTGAAACGGTGGACTGGATTGGCGAGATGAAGGTTGTGGGAACACCGTACAAGATGAAGGAAGGTTGGAATCTGGTAGCCATCGCATGGTCCAAGTGCGGAGAGGTAATCGCCACCGAGGCGGACAGCGGTAATCCTAACCATAAGAAAATCAATGGAGAACTTGGGTACGTAGGCGGCGCATATGACGAGTTCCAGGGCTGCAAGATGGCTTTTGCTTTCAGTGGGGCAACATCTGAAGAGCAACCCGGGTTACCCGTATACCTACAGGGGCCAGGATATCCCGTGCGACTTGGAGATGTGCGCCATAGATATGGGCGGCTGGGTGCTGGAACTCCACCAGGTTGACAAGACCCCAAGCACGTTCAGCGAATTTGTGGGCGAACATGGCTATGGAGTACACCACCTGGGCTTTGAAGTGGGTGACGCCCGCGACCAGGTGATCCAGTTCCTGAAGGATATGGGTTATGATGTTGACCGCACGATAGGCGTTTACCCTGGCAGCAGCTGGACCATAGTGGATGCCGAGGACGTTCTGGGTGTAAACCTGAATATCAAGCCCAAGCGATAGGACCCCGTTGGATTATTATTGATAAATATCTAACTTTGGTGCTCAAGTGATTGCACTTCCAAGTAGAATTCACCATTATTTTATATCAATGAAAAGACTTTCTATTTTCGCACTCATCGCATCTGTCGTATTGATGAGTGCATGCGGCCCCAAGGACCCAGGCCTGAAGGACGCTTACAAGAACTATTTCAAAATAGGTGTCGCCGTTACGGAGCGTAACGTAACGGACCCTGTCATTTCTGAGATCATCCTCAAGGAGTACAACAGCATCACCGCTGAGAACTGCATGAAGCCGGGCGAGCTCCATCCTGAAGCAGGCGTATGGAACTTCGAGAAGGCCGATATCATCGCAAACTTCTGCCGCGAGCACGGCATCAAGATGCGTGGCCACAACCTTGTATGGCACAGCCAGTTCTGTACTTGGATGTTCACCAAGCATGACGAGAACGGCAATCCCGTAGTGGAACTTGACGAGAAGGGTGATACCGTATGGGTAGAGAGGCCTTCATTCGGACGTTTCCGTCCGGGCGGACCTCGCCCTCAGGGCGGTGCGCCTGGCGCAGCGCCTGGCGGAGCTCCCGCCGGAGCACCTGGTATGCCCGCAATGGAGATGACCAAGGTTCCAAAGTACGTGGCAGCCAGCAAGGAGGAATTCTACGATTCCCTCAAGGTTCACATCTACACCGTAGTTAACCGTTACAAGGACGTTGTATACTGCTGGGACGTAGTTAACGAGGCTATGAGCGACGCCAATAACCTGGATGCCTCCTACGAGGATTCATTCCGCAAGTCACAGGCATATCAGCTCTGCGGCGACGAGTTCATCAAGAACGCTTTCATCTGGGCTCACGAGGCTGATCCTAACGCCGGCCTGTTCTACAACGACTACAGCGCCTGGACTCCCGCAAAGAGGACCTATATCTACAATATGGTCAAGAAACTCCAGTCAGAGGGCGCTCCTATCACCGGTATCGGAATGCAGGGCCACTACAATATCTTTGACAATCCTACCCTGGAGGATTTCGAGAAGGCCATCAACATGTATCTCGAACTTGTTGACGACATCCAGATCACAGAGTTCGACATCCGCATCAACGAGGAAGCCGGCGGCGGTCTTCAGTTCAGCCGCGGCGAAGGCCAGCAATATACCGAGGAGATCCAGCAGCAGCAGGAGCAGAAGTACAAAGACCTGTTCGCCATCATGCGCAAGTACAAGAAGAATATCTCCAGCGTAACCTTCTGGAACGTCAGCGACCGTGATTCATGGCTCGGCGCGAACAACTATCCGCTTCTTTTCGACAGCGAGTATCAGCGTAAGCCTGTATATTACACTGTACGCGACTTCAAGAAGAACAAATAGGAAGCTGCGTTATACAAAAAAAGAGGGATGACCGAAAGGCCATCCCTCTTTTTGATGTATTAATTAATTCATTTTCAGCGGAGTAGGAACAGGTATCTGTGAAGGTGAGTAACCTGTGGCCTTTCCGAATACTGAGAAGTCAAGGACGCTCAGGGGTGAGCCCTTTGGCCAGTCGAGGATGGTAAGCCGGACATAGCGGCATTCAACCGGAGGGATTTCGTCAAATACCACGTTCCTGGGGATGTTGTCGCCGGACCTGTCAAGGACAATCTTGTAGTCCTTTCCGTCCATGGAGGTCTCGATCATGTATTTATAAACCTGGGATGCGGCTCCGGCGCCACGGCCGAAACCTCTTCCGCCGCCTCCGAACAGGATGCGTGATCCGTCAATCTGGAATGTCTGTACCCTGTCGCGGTCAACAGCGGGGGAAAGACTGATGGTAAGTGTGGGATTGACATCTCCATCCGAAGGCTCCCACCATGTAGCGGTTGAATTGTCCAGGGCGTACTCTGCGCCCCTTCCGGGTTTTTCGCTGGAAGCGACCTTTGCCGCGCCAGGGGATCCGCCGCCGGTACTCATGGTTGTCTTTCCGATGGATACGATGAGTGAGCCTGAATCACCCTTGGTAGGATCCTTAACTACGCCGGGAGCCCACTGAGGGGTGTCGGTAACGTTGCAGACCAGGTTGCCGTCCTTGTCAACTGTCACGCGGTCCATACCGATGCGGCGTCCGCCGCTGCGGAGAACCACCGTGTAGAACTGCCAGATATTGCCGTCAGGACCAGTTACCATACTTCCGTGTGCAGGGCCGGTAACAATGCCTTCAGTGCGGCGGAGCAGGGGGTTGTTGGATGCGTAAACATACGGTCCCTGGACGCTGTTCGCCTTGTAGTAACCTTCGGCGTATGTCCTCCACTGGGTTCCTGAGGCTGAATACTGGAGATAGTATGTTCCGTTGTGCTTGTAGATCCACGGACCCTCGATCCATGCTACGTCGGGGAACTCATTCTGCTCTCCCTGGCGCTCCCAGATATGGTCTGGATTGAAACTGAAATGATGGGTGATAGGGCCTACGAACTGGGTGATGTCGTTGGGGTCAAGTTTTACGGAATAGATACCGCTGATGGCCATTCCGGGCCAGAACAGGTAGGGCTGGTTGTCCTCATCCACGTAGATGTGCGGGTCGAAGCCCTGGCTCCAGCCGTGTTCGCGGTCAGGAGTGCCCTTCCACTGTCCAAGGACGGTGTAAGGACCAAGAGGGTTGTCTGCAACCCATACGTTGGAACTGTTTCCAGTCATGTAGAACTTGCCGTTATACGGGCATACGTCAGGAGCAACGGGAACACCCTGCACATAATGCAGTTCCCAGTTGAGCATGTCTTCTGACACCCAGCATCCGCCGCCGGTGCAGAACATGTAGTACTTGCCTTCCCACTGGAAGACACTTACGTCTCCGGATGCGCTTGCCTGGCCCATCTCCATAGGGAGAGGATTGCAGTAGCGTGCATCTTTGCCCAGGGTCTGGGCGTTGAGCAGGCTTGCCGAGAACAATATGGCAGCCGCCAGAATGATTAATTTTTTCATGGTAGTTATAGATTACTTGAACTGAACTTCATAAACGGTTGCAGCGTAGGCCGGGTGGTTTGCGGGACATTTGATTGCCAGGGCATCGGCTCCCTGTGTCCATTTAACCTTCTCCTTGCTGCCAAGCATACGGATTGAAGAAATCTGCTGATAGTACTGAGAGTTCTTACCCAACGCCTTCACGTCAAACTGGTCTGTGGGTTCCATGCAGAATACATAGAGTTTTCCGTTCTTTGTGGTGAAGCGGACGTCGCCTGCCTGGTAGGCGCGTACGTCCCTCACGCCGCCAAAGTTGCCCCTGGCCTGGTTCTCCATCGACGGGCCTTCCCCGTAGATTTTCCAGGGACGGGAGCCGTAGATGGCGTCTCCGTTGACGTCAATCCACTGGCCTATGCCTTCGAGGATTTGCAGCACATCGTCTTCCAGGTCTCCTTCAGGGGTCTGGACAATGTTCAGCAGGAGGTTGCCGTTCTTGCTGACAACGTCAATGAGCATCTGGATGACCTGGTCGGAGGTCATGTACCTCTGTCCGCGGCGGTAATACCAGTCACCTATTGAGGTATCGGTCTGCCATGGGTCAGGGCTGATGTCGGCCACGGCGCCTCTCTCCACGTCCAGGACGCCCATGCCCTGGGAATCGTGCTTGCAGGTATATACGGCCTGTGTGTTACCGTTCAGGTCGGTCACTGAATTGTACAGGTTGGCGATCTGGCATCTTCCCACATAGTCGAACGGGAGTCCGCTGTCTGAATAGAGCAGGTCAGGATGGTACATGTCCACCAGTTCCTTAACCTTGTAATACCAGTCAACCTGCCAGGCGGGATTGGTGGTCAGCCATCCTGTGTCCGCCTTGTCGGCCTTCTGGTGATACAGGTCTGCGTAGACGGGGTCGTTGCCGTCGTAGGGAACGCCTGCATACACGCCGGCGGTATCGGCCTTATGGGCTGACTGGAACCAGGTGTAGCTCGCGCCAAGGTGCTCGGAAACTCCAAAGTATAGTCCCTCTTTCTTGGCAGCCTGTTGCCAGAGGCCTACTACGTCCTTTTCAGGTCCCTTGTTCACTGAGTTCCACTGGTTGAGCTTGGAATCCCATAGGAAGAAGTTGTCATGATGGGAGCCCATGCTCACGAAATACTTGGCACCAACTCTCTTGTAGAGTTTCATCAGTGCTTCCGGATCCCAGCGTTCGGCCTTCCAGAGATTCACGATGTCCTTGTAGCCGAACTCGGACGGATGGCCGTATGTCTGTACGTGGTATTTGTTCTGCCTGGAACCCTCCACGTACATGTTCTTTGCGTACCAGTCTCCCTCGCGGGGAACCGCCTGCGGCCCCCAGTGGGACCAGATGCCGAACTTGGCGTCACGGAACCACTCAGGAACCTGATACTGCTGCAAGGACTCTTCGGAAGAGTCAAACTGTCCTGTCCTGTACGGCAGCGCTTCGTTCTGGGCGTGGAGCATCGGCCCCAGGAGAAAGAGGCAAAGGTTAGAAATAATAAGGATCAGCTTTTTCATGTTATCATTATTTGAGGATTACGGTGTCAAGCCAGGTCTCCAGTTCGTCCACCCAGTTGGCCTTGAAGCGCATGGAGTCCTGCCAGCCGAAGCCGTGGCCGCCATAGGGGTAGATGTGCATCGATGCGGAGACGCCGTTGGCGATGAGAGCCTCGTAGTAGCGGAGGCTGTTTGCCGGAGGGACGGCGCCATCGTCCGAGCAAAGGAAGATGAAGGCGGGAGGGGTGTCCTTTGTGACGTTCTTCTCGCAGCTGTACTTGTCCACCAGTTCCTGCGGCGGGTTCTGCCCCAGCAGGGCGTCGCGGGACATTGTGTTGGTGAAACTGGCTTCCATTGTGATTACGGGGTACATCAGGAACTGGAAGTCCGGACGGGTCTCAGGACTGTCGTACATGGTGGCGGCGCAGGCGGCTAGGTGGCCTCCGGCGGAGTTGCCGGCAATGCCTATCTTGGTGATGCCCAGTTCCTTGGCCTTGCCGCGCATTATGCGTATGGCCTGCATTACGTCTGAGAGGGGAACGTCATGATGGCCGCAGGGTAGGCGGTACTGCAGCATGCAGTAGGTGATGCCGCGGGAGTTGAACCAGTCTTTCATGTCGCGGCCCTCGTATGTCTGGGACTCCATGATGTAGGCGCCGCCGGGGCACATGATCACGCAAAGTCCGTTGGGGTTCCTGGCGGGGTACACTTCCATCATGGCTTCTTCGTAATCTTTTGTCCTGAAAGTGACGAAGCCTGAATCCGGCCCGGGAATCTCAAATGCGTTGGGCGCGCCGTCGGGCCATAGCTTTACGGTGTCTATCCTGGCCATGCGCGGGCCCTGGCCGAAGGCTAGGGATGCAATGGCAAGGCATATGGTGGAAAGAATTACTTTTTTCATGGCGTATCTGTTTGTTCGGGGGTTACGAAGTATTCTTTATCTGTATTGAGGGCTTTTTTGATTTCCGCTACAGCCACCTGCTCCATCAAAGTGTATCCCAGAGGGGTTGGATGGCAGCGGTCGGAGGTGTATTCGTCCTTCATTCCGCCTTGTCCGTTGTCAAGGATGGAGAAATAGTCTACATACTGGATGCCTTCCGCGGCGGCGTATTCCTGAAGTTTTGCGTTTAGCCTGGGGATGTCGGTTGCAGGGGTCACTTCCTGATTCCAGGACAAGATGTCGCACGGAGTGATGGAGCAGAGGAGTACTTTGATGCCGTTGGCTTTGGCCATGTCACACATGGCGGCCACGTTGTCCAGGAAGTTCTCGTCAGAGATGATACCGTCGTTCTGGGCCACGTCGTTGGTGCCGATCATTATGAGGACCAGCTTGGGGTTGTTCTTGATGACGTCCTGGCGGAAGCGGCAGAGCACGGAGATGGAGGTCTGGCCGCCAATGCCGCGGGCTATGAAGCCGTTGTTGTCAAAGAAATCGCGATGGAAAGTGTACCAGTTCTGGGTGATGGAGTCGCCGATGAATATGACGTCGGTCTCATCTACATGGGTGTTGGCTTCCGCGTAGCCGGTGTACATGATCCTGTCCACTACAGAACGGTTGGGGCCTCCGAAGGAGAACTGAAGGGCGTTCTGGGGAGATGGCTGAACCCGGGGAACCTGACGGGGCTGCTGGGCGAATGAAGGGATTGCAAGCAACGCAACGGCTGCCATTACAAGCATTTTCTTTACGTTCATAGTTATAGTGATTGATGATTAAGTTATTCGAGCATGAAATTGATGAACCAGTCCAGGTCCGCCTTGCTGATGGCGTATTCCGGGAAGGCCGTGTTGAGGTATGTGTAGGCCTGTTTCTGGAGGCGTTTGTCCGGATCCGGCTCATTTACTTCCATTGTGGTGAAGCCGCGGCCGTAGAATCCGTAACCGGAGGTGAGGACATTCTTGGCGCTGCGGGTCTGGCCGGTGCCTTCGGAAGAAAGGGAGGTGAGTTCATAGTCCAGGGCTATGTCTCCGCCTTTCATTCCCAGGAGGGCCTCTATTATCATTGCCACGGCGCCGGTGCGGTCAGCGCCGGAGCGGCAGTGGAATGCCACGTGGCGGCCCTTCCTGAGTTCCTGGATGATCCAGGCCACGTCACGCACTATGGCGGGGTCGTCGAAGGGGTTGTGGAGGGCCAGGTCGGTCATTATCTGGCAGTAGTCAGCGCCGGGGATCTTGGTGAGGCCAAGGGAGCGGGTGTGGGTCATGCACTGGTTGCCCCAGAGGCCTTCGTTAGTGACACCGCGGAGGTCCATGTCGGCATCGATGCCCACGAACTGGAGAGCTTTTACGGACTCGTTGTGGAGGGTGTATCGGGCGGGATCGCCAATCTGGGTCTGGGCTGCCTGGTGGAGGGGGTTGCGGCATCGGTCTCCGCCGCAGTTGTCACCGTAGGCGCCATGGTATTCGCCGTCAATGCTTCCGGTGCGGAAGAGCAGGCCGTAGCGGACCTTGCGGCCGTCTATTGTGGACCATCCGCCAAGGTCGCGGGCGTTGACGCAGTCCCTGATGTTGAGCATGCGTACAAGGCCTTCCGTGCGGAACTGGCCCTTGAGGACGGTCTTTGAGCCACTCTTGACCCGATATGTGTAGTACCTTTGGGGTATCAGGTTGGTCATCTGGAACTTGGTGCCCCTGACGGTTTCAGAGAGCACGGCTTTGCCTTTCTTGCCGGCCTTGCGGCTTTCGAACAGGGTGACGGTGTAGGTCCCGTCAGAGGTCCCCTTCCAGTTTATCTCAACTGTCACGGGTTTGTCCCAGGCGAACCTTTCAGGGAATGCCTGCCTGTTGTCAAAGTGGCTGGACTGGGTGCCGAAGCCGCTGTACGGCCCCATGGACATGAATTTCCGGACCACCTGGTTCTCCAGGTTCACTACCGGAATGCCCTTGGAGTAAGACTGCTGGCAGACGCCTGAAAGCAGCAGGGCCAGCGCGGCCGCAAGGGGGAAGGATCTTTTTAGCATATAGAATGTGGTTAGTGGCTACTCAAAGATAAGAATAATTGCTAAATTTCAGTCGTGAAAATTGTAGTAGCTCCAGATTCATTTAAGGGCTCGCTTTCTGCGGCGGAGGTGGCGGAGGCGGTGAGCGCCGCCCTGGCCCAGGCTATGCCTGGGTGCGAGGCGCGATGCCTGCCTATTTCCGACGGTGGGGAGGGGTTGGTGCAGGCACTTGCGCCGGCGCTGGGCGCTTCCCTGGTTTCAGCCAGGGTGCATGACCCTTTGGGAAGGATGATATACCCTTCGTACGCGGTGGCGGGGGAGACCGCAGTCATTGAAATGGCTGAGGCCAGCGGCCTCTGCCTGGTCCGCGAAGAGGAGCGGGACATAATGGCCGCGGACAGCCGCGGGTTGGGAGAGTTGATTGCCGATGCGCTGGGCCGCGGATGCAAGGATTTCCTTATAGGCATAGGCGGAAGCGCCACCAATGACGCGGGAACGGGAATGCTGCACGCGTTGGGTTGGAAGTTCTTTGACGCCGATGGCGTGGAACTGCGGCCGGGAGGCGGCAGTCTGGAGCGCATGGCGCGGATAGACGGATCCGCAGCCGACGGGCGCCTGCGCGAAGCGCGCTTCCGCGTTGCGTGCGACGTGGACAACCCGTTCTATGGGCCTGATGGCGCCGCGGCGGTCTTCGCCCCTCAGAAAGGGGCGGACCCGCAGCAGGTGGAGGCCCTTGACCGGGGGCTGCGCAATTTCGCGCGCCTGGTGCGCGAGGGCGCATGCGTTGACCTCCAGGCGGTGCCGGGAAGCGGCGCGGCCGGGGGAGTCGGAGGAGCACTGAACGCCTTCCTGGCCGCGCCGCTCCTCCCGGGCGCCCACCTGGTCCTGGATGCGCTGGGCTTTGACGCCCAGGCCGCCGACGCTGACCTGGTCATCACCGGCGAGGGCTGCATGGACGCCCAGAGCCTTCACGGCAAGGCCTGCTTTGCAGTGCTGGAGCACTGCCGCAGGCTGGCCGTTCCGGCCGTCGCCCTGTGCGGCATCGTCAAAGACTCAGCCCGCCTTGGCTCCGCCGGCTTCAAAAAAATCCTCCCGGTGAAGCCGGGAGGACAGTCATTGTCAGAAGCGATGCGTCCGGATGTGGCCGCGGCCAACATCCGTGCCGCCGTAATCAGTCTATTTGGCCCAGGCGGCTCCCTCCGGAGTCCTTCTCCAGGCGAAATATGAATCCATTACCCATAGTGATTTCTCATCCGGGACAGGGCCTGCGAACGGCTTGTCGCCGGTAAGGTACATTGCCTTGGAATCCTCCAGGGTGAACTCAGGCCACTGAGGCAGGCCTTCGCCGTTAGGATCTCCGTATTTGGCGAAGTTGGTCCAGTAGTCTCCCATTATGTCAGAAAGGGCCTTGTTGGTGGCCATTGACTCGTCAGGATTCTGGAATACGAACGCTACGTCCTGGCCGTGAGGCGATGCCTGGCCGTACCTTGGAGAATCCTCCGGATAATCCGGATGCTGGTCAAAGTAATACAGGAACACGTTCGCCTTGCCTTTCTCTTTCTGCAGGCGGCACCAGATCCAGGTATGCCATCCAAAGGCGGCGTCCCTCATAAGGTCGCGTCCGCTCTTAGGAACTGTGGTTTCAGTAACGGGATAAGCCTCCAAAAGTTTGTCAGTGAAAGGTCCGAACCTCTCCTCGATTGATGCCCTGTGCAGTTTTGGATCCCTCTCGCGTGAGAAGCTTGCGCCCTCGTCAGAGTTGTATCCCACCAGGATGTTCACGTCGTTGAAGTTTCCGCTCTCGTACATGCGGTACTGGTCGTCAGGAATAACGTAGCCGTCCACGCAAGGCCATGCGCCGCCCGTAACGGGGCCGCCCACGAACTTGGCGGCGTCAATGGCGCGCAGGTCAGCAATGGAGCTTGCGCCCATTGCGGCTGCGAAAGCCTCGCCGTCCTTCTCAGCCACGCTCAAAAGTTTCATGTTCTCTCCCGGATAGGAAGTGGGCCTATAAGGCCCAAAGGATCCGCCGCTCTGAGATATCGCGCTGCGGAACAGTCCCTTTGCCAGCGGCGATGCGCACAGCATGCTTACAGAGATGCCTCCTGCTGACTCTCCAAAGATTGTCACGTTGCCAGGGTCTCCGCCAAACTTGGCGATGTTGTTCTGCACCCACTTGAGGGCCGCAATCTGGTCCAGGATTCCATAGTTTCCGGAAACACCCTCCGGGTTCTCCTTGCTCAGTTCAGGATGGGCCAGGTATCCGAGCCAGCCCACGCGGTAGTTGATGGTCACAAGGATCACGCCCTTGCGAGCCAGCGGGGCTCCGTCAAACTGTGCTGCGTTTCCTCCGCTGAATCCGCCTCCGTAAATCCATACCATTACAGGCATCTTGTCCTTTGGAGACTTTGCGGGGCTCCAGATGTTCAGGTAAAGGCAGTCCTCGCTGAAAGCGTCCATGTTGCGGGCGCCCTGGATAGGGCCCTTGCTGAATTCCGACGCGTCACGCACGCCGTCCCATGGGATAACCGGCTGCGGAGCCTTCCACCTGAGGTCTCCCACAGGCGGTGCGGCAAACGGAATGCCCTTGTAAATTGCCATTTCTTCATTTACTACGCCCTGTATCATACCTCCTTCCACTTTCACCAGTCCCGGCTGGGATTTGGCGCAGGAGCAAAGGGCGCCAAGCGCTAAGGCTAAGAAAATCAGTTTTTTCATAATATGAGTGGTATAAAAATCAGAATGCCGCTATAATGTAATACATCATCAAACCGGAACAGATAATGTTTATTCCGGTGGTGCACATAAAACCAGCAAAGGCCCCGATGGATGCCTTGAAAGACTTCCATACGCCTTTGTCGTCAAAGATGAAATCCGCCAGGAAGGCTCCCAGGAGGCTTCCCACTATCATTCCGATGGGAGGGATGAACATGCCGGCGAAAAGGCCTATGATGGCACCCCTGGAGGCGTACTTGCTGCCGCCCGTCAACTTGGTGGTGTAAGCGGGAATTACATACGCGACAATAGACGCTATTATCACCACCACCAGCCAGATGATCAGCGCCTTTGTGGTGATGGGGTCGCCTTTGCCCGCGCGTCCGTAGAAGAACATCAGCAACATGCCAAGCCAACTTACCGGAGGTCCCGGTATTCCCGGAAACAGGCTGCCTATAATGCCTATCACTCCGGCGACCACAGCAAGAATTGCCAAAACTATCATAATCCCAATTTCTTAGTATATTTGTAAAGATAACCAAAGAATAAAGAAAAGGGATATGTTTTCCAAGGAAATTTACCTCAAGAGACGCCGCGAACTGGCCGCAAAAATGGCGGAAGAAGGCGGAATAGCAGTATTTCTGGGCAATGTAGAGGCTCCGGCGCAGTACGGGGACAACTGCTACAAATGGCGCCAGAACAGCACCTGGCTGTATTATTTCGGCATTGACGAGCCGCGCTTTGCCGCAGTCATCGACCTTGACAGCGGCAAGGAAACCATCTTTGCTGATGACTTTGAGGTAGACGACATCATATGGATGGGCCCCATGCCCTCCGTCGCCAGCCTGGCAGCAGGCGTAGGCGTCGAGAACAGCGCCCCGTATTCCAAGCTGGACTGGGTAGTGTCTGAGGCAATAGTCAAGGGCCGCAAGATTCATATCATCCCGCAGTATCGCTACTACAACAAGCTCAAGATGCAGCAGCTGGGCATTACGGAGACTTCCGAGGCCCTGGTACGCGCCATCGTCTCAATGAGGCTTGTGAAGGAAGACTTTGAGATTGCGGAACTGGACGATGCCTGCGACCTTGGACAGCAGATGCACACAATAGGGCGCAAGTGCATAAAGCCGGGCGTCATCGAGCAGGAAATTGTGGGCAACATGGAAGGAATGGCCCTATGCAAGGGCTGGGGCGTTTCTTTCCCTACAATCCTCACCCAGCACGGAGAGATCTTCCACTGCCACTCCCACGAGAATGTCATAGAGCCGGGCAAACTCCTGGTAATTGACGCGGGAGTCGAAAACAACAACCATTACGCTTCTGATTTCACCAGGACATATCCTACCGGCGGCAAGTTCACCACAAAGCAGAGGGAGATATACCAGATAGTTTACGAGTGCAACGAACTCGCATTCTCCCTCACCAAGCCGGGAACCGCATACAGGGATGTCCACCTGGCAATGGCCGCGCACATGCTGGAGTGCCTCAAGGCACTCGACCTGGTGCGCGGAGACGTTCCCCAGATGGTAGCCGACGGCATTGCCGGCCTCTTCATGCCTCACGGCCTGGGCCACAACATGGGAATGGACGTGCATGACATGGAAGACCTTGGAGAGGACCTGGTAGGATACGACAACGACCAGAAGCGCTCCAAGCAGCTCGGCCTGGGCAGCCTTCGCATGGCAAGGCGCCTGGTTCCGGGCAACGTGGTCACCGACGAGCCGGGAATCTACTTCATCCCCGCCCTTATTGAGAAATGGAAGAACGAAGGCAAGGCAAAGGACATAGTGAACTACGCCAAGCTGGAGTCATACTATAACTTTGGCGGAATCCGCCTTGAAGACGACGTGCTTGTAACCCCTGACGGAGCCCGCAGGCTTGGCCCCAACAGGCTTCCAATAGCACCGGACGATATTGAAACAGTAATGAGCCAGGAATAATCATGGGACTTTTAGACGGAAAGGTTGCCCTCATAACGGGCGCCGCCAGAGGAATAGGGAAGGCGATAGCCCTCAAGTTCGCCTCGGAAGGCGCTGACATAGCCTTCACGGATCTTGAAATAAACGATGTTGCAAAGGAGACCATAGCGGAACTGGAGGCCTTTGGCCACAAGGTAAAGGCATACGCGTCTAACGCCGCTGACTTTGAGCAGACGCATCAGGTGGTGGAGGAAATCCAGAAGGAGTTCGGCCGCATTGACATCCTGGTGAACAACGCCGGCATCACGCGCGACGGCCTCATGCTGCGCATGGAGGAGAAGCAGTGGGATGCGGTCCTCACCGTGAACCTCAAATCGGCGTTCAACTTCATCCACGCGCTTACGCCAATCATGGCAAGGCAGCGCGGCGGCAGCATCATCAACATGTCCTCAGTGGTGGGCGTGTCGGGCAACGCCGGACAGTGCAATTACTCCGCCTCCAAGGCGGGACTCATCGGCCTTACAAAGTCGATAGCCAAGGAGATGGGACCGCGCGGGATCAGGGCTAACGCCATCGCGCCGGGATTCATCGTCACGGAAATGACGGCGGCGCTGCCGCAGGAGGTGCGTGACCAGTGGGTCAAGACAATCCCGCTCAGGCGCGGAGGCACCCCGGAAGACGTGGCAAACGTGGCGCTTTTCCTGGCCAGCGACCTGTCTTCCTATGTCAGCGGCCAGGTAATCAACTGTTGCGGAGCCATGGCGTGCTGATGGACCCCCTGTTTGCTAAACTTGACTTGAAAACTACTTGCAGGGCATTGGCAGATTTGCTGATGCCCCGTTTGTGTATAGTCTGCGGCCGCCCGCTGAACATGCGCGAAGAGCATATCTGCCTTGGCTGCGAGATGGATTTCCCCTACACCCGTTTTTGGGAGAGCACCCACAACGCCATGGCGGACGAATTCAATTCCCGAATCGTGGTGCCGGAGGGCGTTCGCGAGCGTTATTGCTACGCGGCGGCGCTGTTCTTCTATAATTCACAGTCCAACTACCGCAACATAGCGCGCGAACTGAAATACAATTTCCGGATCGCCCAGGGGAAGGTCTTTGCCCGGAGGCTGGGCGATGCGCTGGCGGGCGCTGAGCATTTTGCCGATGTGGACGCCGTGGTGCCGGTGCCGCTCCACTGGACCCGTCGCTGGAAGAGGGGATACAACCAGGCAGAAGTGATTGCCAGGGAGGTGGCGGAGGCCCTGGGCGCGCCCCTGCGCACGGACATCCTGTCCAAGCCCCGCCGCAGGTCTTCCCAGGTCCGCTCCAACGCGCAGGCGCGCGCCGGAATCTCCGGGGCATTCAAAGCGGATGTGCCGGAGGGCATCCGGCACATCCTGCTTGTCGATGACACTTTCACTACGGGCTCCACGCTTGCGGCGTGTCATGCCGCGCTGCGCCAATGCGTCCCGGGGGACGTGCGCATCAGCGCGGCCACCCTGGCGTTCGTGCGGAACCGCTAAGGAACCATATCCTTTATGGCAACGTTGAGGAAGGCATCGCTGACGTTCCAAGTCTGCAGCTTGCCCAGCTTGTAGGTGGCTGTTGCAGGGATGTCCACTGAGCTTGCGCCGAACTTGACGGTATAGGTGCCTGCTGCGGCCTCCCAGCGGTTAGCGTTCTCGTTGAACGAAGCCAGTTCATAGTTGGATACGGAGAAGGTAAGGGTCTGGCTCTCACCGGGCTGCAGCAGTCTGGTCTTGCCGAATGACTTGAGTTCCTTCTCAGGCTTGAGCATTCCTCCCGCAGGCGCGCTTACATAAAGTTCAACTGCCTCTTTTCCTGCAACCTTTCCGGTGTTGGTAACGGTGATGGAAGCGATGAACCCGTCCTTGCCGGCCACCACTTTTGGCTTGCTGTAGGAGAAGGTGGTGTAACTGAGACCGAATCCGAATGGATAGGATACCGGACGGTTCGCTTTCTCGAAGTAACGGTATCCAACCCAGATCCCCTCCTCATAGTTGGTGTAGTCCACGTTCTTGACAGGGTTGCGGTTGTTGCCCTGGTTGCCGCGGACATAGTCGTAAGGGAAGTTCATTGAGGAAGGATGGTCGAAGTATGACAGAGGGAAGGTCATAGGGAGTTTTCCTGAAGGGTTGACCTTGCCTGCGATGATGTCGCCAACGGCGTTCGCACCCTCCTGGCCCGGAGACCATGGAAGGATGATGGCGTCTACGAGGTACTTCCAGGAATTGGTCTCGATAACGCCGCCCACGTTCAGCACCACGATGACTTTCTTGCCGGCCTGGTGGAATGCGGTGGACACGTTGGTGATGAGTTCGCGCTCGTTCTGGGAGAGGTCGAAGTCGTCGGCCACCTTGCGGTCCGCGCCTTCTCCCGCGTTACGTGAAATCACAATCACGGCAACGTCGTTGCGGCCAGCCTGGATGTTCACCGCCGCCGCGGGAACGTCGATGTTTGCCAGGATGGAGCCGCCAAGGCCCGCGAATCCGCGGTTGTTGGTGGCGGTGAGCTGCCTCTGCGCGTTGGAGAAGTTGATATAAGCCTGGTAGTAGTTTACAAGGCTCTGGTCAACCCTGAATCCTGCGTTCTGCAGGCCTTCTACCATATTTACGACGTATGCCTTGTTCACATTTCCCGATCCGGTTCCTCCGGCCACGAAGTCAAGGGCGCCTATTCCAAACAGGGCCACGCTCTCGCCGCCCTTCAGAGGCAGCGTGTTCTGCTCGTTGCGCAGAAGCACTATGGCCTCCGCCGCGGCGTCGCGCGCAATCTGTGCGTGGGCCTTAAGGTCCGGCTTGTTGGAATATTTGTATTTGCGGAAAGCGGGGGTCTTGACAATATAGTTAAGCATGTTGCGCACGTTCCTGTCGAGGTCGGCCTCTGAGAGGGTGCCGTTGCGCACGGCGTCAACAATACGCTGTATCTCAGTCTCGTTACCCGGCTCCATGAGGTCGTTTCCGGCTGCGGAGGCATCGGCCGTGGCGGCCTTGCTGCCCCAGTCTGTCATTACTATTCCCTGGTAGCCCCAGTCGTCGCGGAGAACCTTGGTGAGGAGGTCTTCGCTCTGCTGGGTGTATTTGCCGTTCAGTTTGTTGTAGGAAGACATCACCGTCCAGGGCTTTGCCTGCTTGATTGCGATCTCGAAGTTCTTGAGATAGAGCTCGCGGAGGGCGCGGGTGCTGATGATTGCGTCGTCCTCGTTGCGGTTGGTCTCCTGGTTGTTGGCGGCGTAGTGCTTGATGGAAGTACCTACGTTGTTAGACTGCACGCCCTTGATGTAGGCTGCGGCCATGTTTCCTGAGAGGACGGGATCCTCTGAGAAATACTCGAAGTTACGGCCGTTGAGGGGATTCCTGTGAAGGTTCACGCCCGGTGCAAGGAGGACGTCAACTCCGTACTCCAGCACTTCGTTGCCCATTGCGGTGGTCACTTTCTGGACAAGGTCGACGTCCCAGGAAGAGGCCAGGAGGGTTCCGATAGGGAATCCGGTGCAGTAGAATGTATCGGATGTTCCCTGGCGGGTAGGGTTGATGCGGAGGCCGGCGGGGCCGTCGGCCAGGTAGGTCGTAGGGATTCCGAACCTCTCAAGCGGGCGGGTGTTTCCGGCGGCTCCCTGTACGGGGCCAACCGCCTGTCCGGAGGTTACGCCCTCCACTACGGCGGCGCGGGCGCCGCCCACGCAGAGGGTGGCTTTCTCCTCCAGGGTCATGGCCTTGAGGACCTGCTCGATGTTGTCCTTGGTCAGGATTGGCTGTGCCAGGAGGGGCAGGGCGCAGAGAAAGGCGCCCAATGTGATCATCAGTTTTTTCATAATGAATATGCGCTATTATTGATTATTGACTTGAAATTCTTAGCGTTGTGACCT
Source organism: Bacteroidales bacterium (assembly GCA_017619675.1). GTDB lineage: Bacteria > Bacteroidota > Bacteroidia > Bacteroidales > UBA932 > Cryptobacteroides. The sequence goes on from JAFZRX010000003.1 coordinate 106,143, forward strand.
CTAATATAGCAATTTGACAAAAATAATATTTACATTTAAGCATTAAATCCCACAAAAAATGAAACGACTTGCCGCCATTCTCCTTTTTTGCGCCTGCACTGCAATGAGCGCTCAGGATATTCCAAAGTTCAAGGTATTGGCGAATACCGACCAGGAACCCATAGCCCCGGGCCAGTTCCAGCCAAACGTGGAAAGCCTTTCCCAGTACGAGTGCCCCGAGTGGTTCAGGGACGCCAAATTCGGTATCTGGGCCCACTGGGGGCCGCAGTGCCAGCCGGAGGACGGAGACTGGTACGCCCGCAACATGTACACCCAGAGGAACGGACAGTACAGATATCAGATAGATGTCATGGGTCACCCTTCGGAGTACGGATTCAAGGACTGGATCAATGAGTGGCACGCGGAGAAATGGGATCCGGAATACCTCATCCAATTATATAAGGAGACCGGCGCGAGATATTTCATGGCGCTTGCCAACCACCACGACAACATGGACCTGTACGACAGCCGCTACCAGCCATGGAACTCCGTGAACATGGGTCCCAAGAAGGATATCATAGGCGGATGGGCCGCGGCGTGCGAGAAGTACGGGCTCCCGCTGTGCGTGAGCGTCCACGCCTCGCACGCGTGGTGCTGGTACGAGACCTCCCGCGGCAGCGACTCCACCGGCCCGCTTGCCGGAGTGCCTTATGACGGATGGCTCACAAAGGAGGACGGCGATGGGAAATGGTGGGAAGGATACGACCCTCAGGACCTGTATGCACAGAATCACCCGCTGAGCCGTAATAACCGCGCCTGGGACTGGGAGGAGGACAGGGTTGTCACTCCGGACCAGGCCTATGTGGACAAGTTCTACAACCGCACCATACAGCTGATCAACGACTACAATCCCAAGATGGTCTACTTTGACGACACCTATATGCCTCTGTGGCCGGTATCGGACGTGGGCCTGAAGATCCTTGCCCACATGTACAACAAGAGCATGGCGGAGAACGGAGGCAAGAACGAGGCCGTGGTTACCGGAAAGGTATTCACTGACTGGCAGAAGAAGACAGCAGTGTGGGATGTGGAGAGGGGAGCACCGGACGCAATCCAGGAGTATCCCTGGCAGACCTGCACCTGCATAGGCAGCTGGCATTATGACAAGCACGTCTATTACAACGACACATACAAGACGGCGGCCCAGGTGGTCACGATGCTCGTGGACATCGTTTCCAAGAACGGCAACCTCCTGCTGAACATCCCTCTCAAGGGAGACGGCACAATGGATCCTACGGAGTACAGGATAGTCCAGGAGATTGGCCATTGGATGAAGATCAACTCTGAGAGCATCTATGACACCCGCCCGTGGGTGATCTACGGTGAAGGTCCGGTGGCAGAGGCCGCTAACCCCCTCAGCGCCCAGGGTTTCAACGAGGGCAAGGTGGAGATGTCCTCCAAGGACATCCGTTTCAACAAGAAGGGTGACAAGGTGCTCTACGTTACCGTCTGCGGCAAGCCGGAAGAGGATATAGTGGTGAAGAGCCTGGGAACCCAGACTGCGCAGAACAGGAAGCGTATCCGCTCCATCTCCATGCTTGGAAGCAATGAACTGGTTCAGTGGAACCAGGAAAAGGACAGGCTTACAATCAACAAGCCTCAGGAGATTCCTTCTCCGGAGGCGGTAGTATATTGCGTAACATTCAGATAAATCAAATAATTATGAAAAAGACTTCATTAACAATTGCTCTTATCCTGTTTTTGTCCGCTGCATGCACGGCGGTGGCACAGGCCCCCGAAGGAATGACATCCGCCCAGTTGGCGGGATTCTCTTTCCGTATGCCTGAAATCCAGTGCGGACAGCAGTTCAAGGACATCAACTATGCCGGGGACGGAGAGGTTTACCACAACCTTGACATCTATCTTCCCAAAGAAGTGAAGGCGTCATATCCGGTCGTTATCCATATCTATGGAAGCGCCTGGTTCTCCAACAATTCCAAGGGTATGGCCAACCTTGACAGCATAGGCCAGGCCCTTCTGGATGCAGGCTATGCCGTGGTTGCGCCAAATCACCGTTCCAGCGGGGACGCCAAGTTCCCGGCCCAGATCAATGACATAAAGGCCGTAATACGCTTTGTCAGGGCCAAGGCGGCGGAGTATAAGTTTGACACTTCATTCATTGCCATCTCCGGCTTCTCTTCCGGCGGACACCTGTCCAGCCTTGCCGGAGCCACCAGCAATATAAAGAAAGCCAAGGTAGGGGAGTATGACGTAGACCTGGAAGGCTCGGTTGGCCCGTACCTTTCCTACAGCAGCGCTGTGGACTGCGTTTGCGACTGGTCAGGTCCTATCGACCTGCTGAACATGGAATGCGAGTGGGAGCGCCCCTGGGGCGGCACCCCTGAAGAGGCTCTGCTTGGCGTAGAATACAATGGCCAGGACGACCTGTTCCGCACCATCAGCCCTATCACCTACCTTGATCCTGCCGATCCTCCGGCAATCATGTTCCACGGAACAAAGGATAACGTGGTTCCTCACTGCCAGGGCGTAGAACTGTATGACGCCTGGAAGAATCAGGGAATCCCCTGTATGCTCAACCTAGTAGAAGGCGCGGGCCACGGAATCAACCTGTTCGTGCAGCCTTGGCTTTCCGAGATGGTTGAATTTGTAAACGTGGCCCGCGCTTCTAAGCGGTAATTATTTCAAGAGGCTTATTGCTGCCTTCCCTGGCCCATTCCCGGGAAACCTCCTGGGAATCCGCCCGGTGCGCCCTGGGGTCTCTGACCCGGCGCGCCCTGCGGTCTCTGACCCGGTGCGCCCATGCCCGGCATTCCGGGACCCGGACCTGCCTGGGGAACAAGGTTCCATTTAACCGTCCAGTGGAGGGACTCGCCCGGCTTGAGGGTGGTGTAAGGTCCCTGGCACTCCAGTTCCATGAAGGTCTTTCCAACGTTGACGTATACCTGGATCTCCGCCTCGCCCGGAGCCTCCTCGCCTTCTTCAAGGTCCTGGAAGCGCTTCATGAGCATGAGGCCGTGGTTGACGAAGGTGTACCATCCCTTTCCATTGGCGTTTACCTTACGGTTCTGCGGGGCGGCGTCAGCCTCGTAGATGGCAATTCCGTTCACCTCCTTGAAAGGAAGCAGTCCGGCAGGGGTGATCGACTCGAAAGGCGCCTGGAAAATAACCATACCTGCGTTGGGAACGCGGGTGATCTCCCAAGGAGCCACGCTGCGCTCGGTGTCTGCTTCATTGGTGATGGTGTAGGTTACAAGGATGGAGTTGTCAGAAGGATCCGTAGCGAACTCCTTGTTGATCCTGTATTTGAACCTTTCTGAAACAGGGCCCTGGAGCCTGAGCACGTTGCCGCTCTCCACTACTGTGTATGGCATGGTGTCATACTCCGGTACCGGAGGCCAGTTCCACTCTTTCTGGGGGCTGGTCCAGAATGTGCTTCCAAAAGCGTTGGGCATCTCAATCTGGGAGATTGCCTCCATATCGCCGTATTTGAAGGAAAGGATCTTTCCGCCATGGGCGGCATCCACTACCATTGAGACATCTCCTACGGTCAGTTTGTACTGGCCGTCTTCAAGAGGCTCGATGGGCGCTGCGAACAATGTGGCGCAGCCGAACAGTAAAGCGGTTACAGCTGTGATTAAAGTTTTCATGTTATAATGGTTTTTTAGGTTGTCAATCAATTAGCGTACCACTAGAATACACGGCGGGAAACCCATGGCCTTGCAGCCTTGTCGCAGAGGCCGCGGAAATATGCCTTGAGGTCCTCCCACCTGTAATAAGGTCCGGATACCGGCTGGATGTCTTCAAAGGTCACTTCTTTCTCGTTGTAGAGAACCTTTGTGAGCACCTCGTTCTTCTTGTTCTTGTAGAATATCATCTGGCAGTTGGTTGCCATAGGTACCTGGAAGAACGCATACCAGCCATTGTTGTGGGCTTCGCGGTAAGGGAAACGGCGGTGCTGGAGGTCGTCAACACCCATAAGGGCGAAGAGCGGCAGGATTGAGGTGTCGTGTCCGAACCTGAGGTCAACGGCCCTGTGGCTGCCCGGCTGGATGGCCGCGTCAGCCTTCTCTATGAAGTCGTTCATGAGAGGGATGATGGCATAGCGGATTACGTCTCCCTGCTCTGTGGAACCAGCCCACATGCGGTAGATGGAGTCATTGCCTGGAGCCCAGAAATAAACCAGTTCCTCAGGGGTGAAGTATTTTCTGAAGATGTCTATTCCAAGGAAGTCTACGTCCTGGCAATAGCTGCCGGTGGTATAGATTGCCTTTACGAAGTTTTCCGGATTACCCAAGATCTTCAGGGCCCTGTCATAATCAGTGAACAGCGGGGTGAGGAAACGGGTGAAGTCATATCCGGGAGTTCCTGTGGCGGCCACATATGGGGTAACCACACCGCTGGATGAGGAGGACCTTGAATAAGAGGATGATGACGGGACCCTTGGTGCTGCCGGCGGATCGGTAGGCCTGCGCACGTTGAGGCTGGGGTTGATGTAGGACATGTACTTCTCAGTGCTGGTGAAGGTGAAGTCTCCCTTGGGGAATTTCTCCTTGAGACTGTTGGTGAAGTTGCACATGCTCACAATGCAGCGGAAGTTTGTGCTGGAGAAACTGTCAACCTCCAGACGGTCCTTGTTCTTGAATACGTCGGGGAACCTCTGGAACATCCTGGCGGCCAGTGTCTTGTGCTCGCGTGCTCCGCGAGGGGTCAGGGAACCTTCCATGCCCTTGTGCGCGTCAACTACGGCATTCACCATTTCGTACAGGTCTTTTCCTTCCTGGGTAAGAAGCCCCATCCTGTCAAGATATGCGAAGCCCTGCTGTGCGGCACGGGCGAAGGTTGAGTTCTGCTCGTATCTTGAGCCGTGACGTCCGTAATGTGAAATGTAGAATGGCTTGAATCCCTTTGGGGCCGGAGTGTCCTGGATTGGATCGAACTCGTAGGAATGCATGTTGTTGGCGGCCCTGTCTGGGTTCTCTGTGATGAGCCTCAGCGCCTCTTCCTGTGCAAAGACGTTAAAGCTGAGGAGCATCAGCAAGGATAGAAAGAAAAATTTTTTCATAAGTAGTTATGTCTTATTTTGAATATTCAATATTCAAAGATAATAAAAAATATTTATATCAAAAATTTTAAGGAATTGTTACGTAATAGGTGCGGTGGGAAGAATTGTTGAGTTTGTCTTCACGCAGCCAAAGGTTCGCTTCCTTCAGGCGGGCGTAACTTACCTTGTGCTGGCCGGCGAAAAGCACCAGGTCAGGGATAGGGTCCGTGACGGTGACTATCTCCTGAGGGGGATAATATGGGTAGATATCATAGTCCTGCAGGTCAAAGCCGAAACTCTGGGGGTTTTCGAACATCATCTTGGCCGCCAGGATGCGGAACATGTACCTGCTGGTTTCCGTCACGAGCCAGAGGTCCAGGGCGCTTTCTTCCCGCTGGGCTTCCAGCTTGGCGCTGATTCCGCCCATTCCGGCATTGTAGCTTGCGGCCACCGTCATCCAGTCCCCAAAGCGCTTGTAGGCGTCCTGCAGGTATTTGCAGGCGGCCTCCGTGGCCTTCTTGGTGTTGTACCTTTCGTCAATGTTGGAGTTGACCTCCAGGCCGTACTGGCGGCCGGTGGCAGCCATGAACTGCCACAGGCCCGCCGCTCCGGCCGGGGAGAGGCTGGTGGGGTCCAGGTTGCTTTCGATGGCCATCAGGTACTTGAGATCGTCAGGAATCCCGTATTCCTTCAATATGGGTTCCACTTCCTCGAAGATGCGCCTTGAGCGCTTGAGCATGAGGGTGGAGTTTGTGTGCATGTACGTGAAGGTGATGAGCTCGCGGTCCATCCTCTCGAACATGTCGGGGCGGTCAAACCTTATGGTCTGGCCTGCGAAGGTGATGCTTTGGGGAACGCGCGGGGGCTGGGCGTCCAGGCTGGTCAGGGTCAGGAACGCCGCCAGGGCAGTCAGTAAGTATCTTTTCATTTCAGAAGTAATAGTCTTAGTCTTGCGGTTTCTTTCAGCAAGATAATCAAAAAAGGTGGTAATTGCATCCTGCCGGGGTTATTTTGAACATGCCCGGGCATCTCGCATTTCCAGTTTATTATAACGGTCCATCCCTTTGCGGTAAGCCTTCCCCACAGGTTGCGGTTCATCCTGCGGATCCGCCCGATACGGCGCGGCCAGGGGCCTGCGTCCGGGACGGACGCGGCCGCTTGGCCGCAGCCCGGATGCCCGTACCAGAAGCAGTCGTTCACAAGAATGACGATACGCTGTCTGCGGAGTATGGTGTCCCTGTCTGGCATAGCTTCAGTGTGTATTGTAAATATAACAATAGCTTGACAAAAGATTGTTATTGTTGGGGGAAAAGCGTAACTTGCAGGTTGCAAAAAATGAAAGCCCCTTAAGGGGGAGACTTTAGTAAATTGACCATGTACAACCCATCATCTGTCCATGCCGATGATTTCATAAATCACGACGAAATACTGGAAAGCATTGAAGAAGCTTCCCGCGAAAGCGGCAATCGCGCCCGTGTGCTGGAAATTCTGGAGAAGGCTGCCAAATGTAAAGGCATTTCCCATAGGGAGGCTGCAATCCTTATGGCTTGCAACGACCCCGAGATCGAGGAACGCGTATATAAGCTTGCCGGAGAGATCAAACATAAGTTCTACGGCAACAGGATAGTGCTTTTTGCACCGCTTTACCTTTCAAATTACTGCGTGAACGGCTGCGTTTACTGCCCGTATCACCTCAAGAACAAGACCATCCCGCGCAAGAAACTTTCGCAGGAAGAGATAGAGGAGGAGGTCCGCGCGCTTATCCGCATGGGCCACAAGCGCCTTGCCGTCGAGTCTGGTGAACATCCGGTCTACAACCCTCTGGAGTACATACTGGATTCTATCAAGACCATATACTCAGTTAAAGAAGGAGGCAACTCCATCCGCAGGGTGAACGTGAATATCGCAGCCACTGACGTGGAGTCTTACCGCAAGCTCAAGGCTGCCGGAATAGGAACCTACATCCTCTTCCAGGAGACCTACAACAAGAAGCAGTACCAGGCCCTCCATCCCACTGGCCCCAAGAGCAATTATGACTGGCACACGGAGGCAATGGACCGTGCCCAGGAAGGCGGCTGTGACGACGTGGGCATAGGAGTGCTCTTCGGCCTTAACAATTACATGTACGAGCTGGTTGGTATGCTCATGCACGCCGAGCACCTCGAGGCGCGCTGGGGCGTAGGCCCGCACACCATAAGCGTTCCGCGCATCTGCCCTGCGGAGGACATCTCCACGGAGGATTTCCCCGACGCGCTGCCCGATGCCATCTTCCGCAAGCTTGTGGCCGTGCTCCGCGTAGCGGTGCCTTACACCGGAATGATCATCTCCACCAGAGAGTCCGCCCGAATGAGGGAGCAGCTCCTGCACTGCGGAATCTCCCAGATAAGCGGAGGATCCCGCACAAGCGTGGGCGGCTACACCACGGTGGAAAGGCACGACGAGACTTCACAGTTTGACGTCTCCGACACCCGAACCCTTGACGAGGTTGTACGCTGGCTCCTTCAGAACGACCACATCCCAAGTTTCTGCACCGCCTGCTACCGCGAGGGACGCACCGGAGACCGCTTCATGAGCCTTTGCAAGAGCGGAAAGATCAGCCTCTGCTGCACCCCTAACGCCCTTATGACCCTGAAGGAGTATCTGATGGACTACGCATCTCCTGAGACGCGCGAGATAGGTGAGGCCCTCATAGCGCGCAGCATCACGGATATCCCTGAAGGCCGAACCCGCGAGATAGCCCAGGAGCGCCTCAAGGCAATCGAGGGCGGCGCCCGCGATTTCAGGTTCTAGGTTATGGAGCGCCTTCACATAGCATTCTTCGGTCCCACCAACAGCGGCAAGTCCACTCTGGTGAACGCGATCTGCGGCCAGGAAGTGTCGCTGGTGAGCCCGGTTCCGGGCACCACCACCGACCCTGTCCGCAAGATTGCGGAATTGCCTGACCTTGGCCCTTGCGTGCTTATAGACACCGCCGGAAGCGACGACGAGAGCATACTGGGCCAGGAGCGCCAGAGGCTCACCCGCGCTATCATGGACGAGACTGACGTGGCCGTAGTGTTGAATGGCGCCGAACCTGGAACGGACAAGATAGAAGACCTGCTTTCCACGCTGAAAGAAAACGGCATTCCCACAGTGCAATACCAGTGGGGTCAGAGCATCGATTCCCTGATAAAAAGTATTGCGGCCGTGGCGCCAAAGGAGGAGAGCAAGTACCTCACCGGGGACCTTGTGGGCCCCGGGAGCAACGTGCTCCTGGTTATGCCGCAGGACAAGGAGGCGCCAAAAGGCCGCCTGATTCTGCCGCAGGTGCAGATCCTGCGTGAGTTGCTGGACCGCGGATGCGTTCCGCACAGCTGCACGCACGAGTCCCTGCCCGCGGCAATGGCCAGCCTGGCGCACAAGCCGGACCTGGTCATCACGGATTCCCAGGTCTTCGGCCTGGTTAACAGGACCATCCCGCAGGATTGGGCCCTGACGTCGTTCTCAGTGCTGCTCGCCGCAGCCAAGGGCGACCTGCGCGCGTTCGTGGTAGGTGCCAAGGCAATTGACGCGCTGCGCCCCGGCGCCCGCGTCCTCATTGCCGAGGCCTGCACCCACGTCCCGGACACGGAGGACATCGGCCGTGTGAAGATTCCCGCCATGCTCCGCAAGAGAGTAGGGGAACTGGAGGTGGACATTGCGGCGGGGAACAACTTCCCGGAGGACCTGTCGCCTTACAGCCTTATCATACACTGCGGCGCCTGCGTGGCCAACGCCCGACTGGTGCGCTCGCGCATAAGGAAGGCCGCAGCGGCGGGCGTCCCCATTACCAACTACGGCCTTGCAATAGCATATCTGCAGGGAATCCTGTCCCGCATTTCTTTGCCCTAATCCCCGATATTCTCGTGTATTAATTCGGTAAGGCTCTTGATGATTTCATAGTCATTGAGACTCATACCCTCGAACACTTCCTTGACATCCGCAGTGCTCAGTTCAAAGGTGTCTTCGTCCGTGATGTAACGGATTATGAAGTTGATATCCTGGTACTGGCAGATAAAATTGGCGAAGCATCCGGACAGGTCTCCCTTGGGCTGCAGGTCAATGTGCGAGCGCTGGTAGGAAGCATAGATTTCCGTACCCTCTCCCACCTTTGACTTGAGGTAGAAATTGCCGTTGCACATCTCCGAGCGGAACTTCAGGAGGGCTATGCCCATTCCAATCTTGCGTTCCTTGCGGCAGGAGTAGAAGCGGTCGTTGATCGCCTCTATCATTTCCTCCGGCATGCCGCAGCCGTTGTCTATGATCTTTATTGAGAGCAGGTCGCGTGCGGCGCTGTCCTCCATCTCTATGGTTATCTGCGTGGCACCCGCCCTGATGGAATTATGGGTGATGTCAATGATGTGAAGGTCAAGACTTTTCATACTACAGGATTACAGGCTCTCCGGGGCGGAGGGCTTCCTTGAAATTGTCAAAACTGAAATAAGGCATCTCCAGGACGCTGTATATCTTGGCTACGTCTTCTACAAAATGGGCGTCGCTGCTCTGGATGAAGTTGAAGTCGCTGAACCAGGGGCAGTCGTCCAGGAATTTGTAATTGTCCCGCTTGCAGTAGTAGCTGAGTTCCATGGCGTGAAACTTCAGTTTGTCGGGCACGAATCCCAACTGGGAGGAGAGGCTGAACGTGGGCCGGTCTATGTGGGCGGGGATGAAGATCCCGCCCATTTCATAGACCTTCTGCTGGAGTTCCAGCATTGGAAGGTCCAGGGCGTTGATCAGCAGGTGCGGGACTTCGTCCAGGACATTCTCGTCCTCGTCAACCACGAACTGGTATCCGAATTTGTCCACGTCGTTCTCAAAGAAGATCACGCGGGAGTCCAGGAAGGCCTGGAACTCCGCCAGTTTCTCCACCGTGGGCATGAAACTGAGGCAATGCACCTCTTCCTTGGTTGTCACCTCCGCCCCCATGAGCACGTGGAGGCCCACTTTCTCCCCAAGACGCCTCGTAACGTCGGCGTTCAGGGTGGAGTTGTGGTCCGTCAGGCCAATTATGTCCATCCCGCGCTCCTTCGCCGTCGCAACGATGGCGGAGGGGCTCATCTCGATGTCGCCGCAGGGGGACAGCACCGAGTGGATGTGCATGTCGGCCTTGAATTTCACCGGGCGCTACTTGAGGATTTCGTAGAGCTTTCCGCAAACCTGGAAAGTGGGGTCCTGGCTCACCAGGATGCATACGTCCTCGTCCTTGGCGTGGTCCAGCATATCCTGGTCAGGCATGCCGCCGCGTACGATGACTACGGCCGCCAGGTCGCGCAGGGAAGCGATGGCAGTGACGTTCTTGTGGGTCTGCATGGTAATCCAGACCTGGCCGCTGCGGGCGTTGCCCATGACGTCGCTGAGGAGGTCGGATGCGTACGCTCCGGTCACCTCGGCATCCAGATTGGCCTCGTTGAGGCACTGCAGCTGGAGTTTTTCAATGATTTCCTTGACTGTCATTTTATTGGTTGTTCTTTTCGTTGTCGGTTTTCCTTGTCTTTACGTGGTCTCCCCAGATGCTTCGGATTATCTCCTCAGAGTCCGGAGAGTGGCGGTTCAGGAAGATGCAGGAGTTGATGTTTGCATCTCCGCGGACGATGTCTTCTGCCAGGGCGGCGCATGAAGGCGCGCCGCAGGCGGAACAGTTCACGCCCGGAAGGGCCTTCTCAATCTTCTTCATCCTCTCAGCCATCTTGAAGGCCTCCTGGAAGTCGTCATCCAACTTGTAGATTGAGCGCGGCTTTATCTCGGGGATTTCCATCTGTTCGTCAATCCACTTGCAGAATTCCGGATTGTTGTAGCGGGTATAGCGGCTGGTGTTGCGGGAAGGATCGTCAAACAGGCGCGCGCGGTCCTCCAGCCTCTTGCGGGCCACAAAGCGGTTGTTGATGGCAAGGACGCCGCCAACACATCCCTGGTCGCAGATTCGCATCTCCACAAGTCCCTGTGCGTCAACAGCTTCATCCTCCAGTCTCTCAAGGAAGTTGAGGACGTTCTGGAGGCCGTCCACCGCGTAATGTGAGCCGTTGAAGAGGGATGCTTCGCCTCCCGGAAGCGGCCACAACACGTCTTTTGTGGAGAGTGAGTGGTTAACCGGTTCCGCGTCATTGTCTGAATCGCGGAGCATCAACTTTACCTTATTATAAAGGAAGTCCATGTTGATGACTCCCGCGATGCGGGTGTCCTTATGGCTGACGGGATACTTCACCGCGGCGATCTTGGCGGCGCAAGGCGTTACATAGAAGATTCCTATGGATTCCGGGCTGGCGCCTTCGTCAATCAGGCGGTTGGACATGATCAGGGCGGCAAGCTCTGATGGGGCGCGCACCTTGATTATGTTGTCCACCAGTGAAGGGAACCTGACCTGGATCAGGCGTATCACGGCCGGGCAGTACGGAGAGATGAACGTATTGATCTCAGGATGCTGGTCAATGTACTTGTTGTAGAGTTCCACAATGTACTCGACCTCGTGCTCCACCTCATAGATATGGGTGAAACCTATCCTCTTGAGACATGCGTATATCGCCTTGGTCTTATATTTCTGTTCGAACTGTCCTATGAACGTGGTAGGCACCAGACATACCCTGTAGCGGTAGTTCTCTATCAGCGCAAAGTCATCCTGCTTGATGTAGATGGCCTTGTGGGGACAGACTTTCATGCACTCGCCGCAGTCAACGCACTTGTTGTCGTTGACATGCGCCTTTCCGTTACGGATGCGGATGGCGCCTGTTGGGCAGGAGCGCATGCAGGTGGTGCAGCCCTGGCACAGGTAGTCGTTTATCTTTAGGGAATGTTTGAAAGCTGGTTCTGTATAAGCCATATCGTCAGGCTAGGTAAATGGTCATAGTTACGGTGGTTCCAACGCCCACCTTAGTGTCAATCTTTAAGTCGTCGGTATTTTTCTTGATGTTGGGGAGGCCCATCCCGGCGCCGTATCCCATCTCGCGGACCTTGGCGGAAGCTGTGGACCAGCCTTCCTGCATGGCGGCGTCAAGGTCCGGGATGCCGGGGCCCTGGTCGGCCACCACCATCACTATCTTGCTGCCGTCGATGTCAACGTCAATGGTCCCGCCGTATGCGTGCGCCACGGCGTTGATCTCGGCCTCGAACAGCGCCACTACGGCGCGCCTGATATTGGCCGGAGCCACGCCAAGCTGCTTGAGCGTACGCTTCACGCTGCTGGACGCCTGGCCCGCATCGGCAAAATTACCGCGCTCTATGTCAAATGTGTAATGCATTGTCAATAAAGTGGTTGTATTCCGGCCTCGTACAGGATTCCGCTGATTTTGAAAACACTGAACTTGGACTTTATCAGCGTTATGTCCAGTTCCTCTGCCAGTTCAAGCATCTCGGCGTCAGGCTGTTTGTCGCGCCCTATCACCACCACGCGCAGGTCAGCCATCTCGCTGGTACGCATAGTCTGGTTGTTGCACAACCCGGAGATAAGCACCGTCTCGTCCATGGAGAAACGGAGCACGTCGCTCATGAGGTCGGAGGCGAAAGCCTTCTCCACATCGTAACTGTCGTCGGCCGGGGCTCCTACTATCACCCCGTCCACCAGTCTGGCAATTTCCTTGATAGTCATAATGCACTTAAATTGGTTTCGGGCCGGCCTCTGACAGAAGCCGGCCCGAAGCGTTAACAGAAGTATGTCTTAGTCTGCGTACTCGGCGAGGATCTTCTTAACCTCTTCCGGAACGAGACGTCCATAGGTCTTGCCGTTGATGGTCATAACCGGGGCAAGGCCGCAGGCGCCAACGCAGCGCAGCACGTCAAGTGAGAACTTGCCGTCCTCCGTTACGCCGCCTTCGGAGATCTTGAGCTCGCTCTTGAGAGCGTCCAGGATCTTCTCGGCTCCCTTGACGTAGCAAGCGGTTCCGAGGCAGACGGAGATAGCGTACTTTCCTTTAGGCTTCATTGTGAAGAAGCTGTAGAAGGATACAACGCCGTACACTTTTCCGACAGGGATTCCGAGGCAGTCTGCCACAACCTGCTGGACTTCCTCCGGAAGATAGCCGAAGTGCTCCTGCGTCTTGTGCAGTACATTGATCAGCTCACCTGGGTTGTTGTTGAAGGAAGCGCAAATCTCCTTGATCTTAAGGTAATTGGCTTCACTGATTTTTATCTTGGGTCCACACATGGTTCAATTATTTTTCAAGGTCAAACTGTTTTTTCTTGTCGAAGTAGTGAGTGTGAAGCAGGTGATGTGCCTTCTCTGAGCCGGGCTCACCGTAGAACTCCTTGTAGATAGCCTGGATCTCAGGGTTTTCGTGAGACTTGCGGAGAGGCATCTCCCTGTCAGCCTTGTAGATGGCGGCGTGACGCGCCTTGATGATGGAAGCGTCGCCGTGGTGGTAAGGCTGTCCGGCGCCGTCGATACATCCGCCAGGGCAGGCCATAACCTCTACGAAGTGATAAGGGCAGTTGCCGGCCTTGATCTGCTCCATGATAGAGCGGGCGTTCTTCAGTCCGTAAGCGACAGCAACCTTCAGGTCAATTACACCCGGGATAGGGATGGTAGCCTCACGGATTCCGTCAAGACCACGGACTTCCTCGAAGTCGATCTTGGGAAGTGTCTGGCCTGTGATGACCTCATATGCGGTACGGAGAGCTGCCTCCATAACACCGCCGGTTGCACCAAAGATGACGGCTGCGCCGGTAGACTCGCCAAGAGGAGAATCGAATTTGGCCTCAGGAAGGTTCTTGAAGTCAATGTTGCACATCTTGATGAGGCGTGCAAGCTCGCGGGTGGTGATTGAGTAGTCAACGTCAGGATTGCCGTTGGCTCCCAGTTCCTCGCGCTCGCACTCGTACTTCTTGGCAACGCAAGGCATTACTGATACGGAGATGAGTTTCTCGCGTGGAATGCCCACCTTGTCAGCGAAGTATGTCTTGACGGTAGCACCGAACATTCCCTGAGGGGACTTGGCTGTTGAAGGATACTCGCGGAGCTCAGGATAGAACTTCTCGTAGAAGTTAACCCATGCAGGGCAGCAGGAAGTCATGATAGGTAACTTGACGTTCTTGTCGCCGGCGAGGAATGCCTTGAAACGGCCGATAGCCTCGGTGCCTTCCTCCATGATGGTGAGGTCGGCTGACCAGTCAGTGTCAAATACATAGTCGAAGCCGATTGCCTTGAGGGCGGCTGCGATCTTGCCGGTAACGATGCTTCCGGCAGGCATGCCGAACTCCTCGCCAAGGGCGACGCGCACTGCAGGAGCAACCTGGACGGCGGTCTTGACATCAGGATTTGCAATGTCACGGAGAACCTTGCCGGTGTGGTCAACCTCTGAGAGGGCGCCTACAGGGCAGACTGCGATACACTGTCCGCAGAATACGCAGTTGGTGTCGATGAGCGGTTTGCCGAATGCGGTGGAAACCACTGCCGGGAAGCCTCTTTCAACTGCTCCGATCGCGCCTACGCTCTGATACTCGTGGCAGACGGACTCGCAGCGGCGGCACATGATACACTTGTTGGCGTCGCGTACGATTGAAGGAGAAAGCTCGATGGGGTATTGTGACTGCTCGCCCTTGTAGGGGATCTCACGGATGCCCATGTCGGCAGAAAGGGACTGAAGCTCGCACTTGCCGTTCTTGGGGCACTGGAGACAGTCATTCGGATGGTCGCTGAGCATGAGCTCAAGGACGGTCTTGCGTGCGTTGATGGCGCGTGGAGAGTTGGTCTTAACTACCATGTCCTGCATACACTCTGTGATACAGGCTGGAGCAAGGTTCCTGCGGCCCGCAACCTCGACTACGCATATACGGCATCCGCCCGGATGGTTCTTGAGGGCAAGGCCGTCGAGTTCGAAATTACAGAGGGTAGGAATTTTGATACCCATCTGTTCGGCAGCTTTCAAGATAGTAGTACCCTTTGGCACTTCTACTGCTCTGTTGTCTATAGTCAATTTGATAGTATCCATATATTATTCCTCCCTTATTTAATGCTGATAGCTCCGAAACGGCACTTCTCGTAGCAGGTGCCGCACTTGATACACTTGTCCTGGTCGATGACGTGAGGGTTCTTGAGGGTTCCGGTGATGGCTCCCACAGGGCACGCGCGTGCACAGGCTGTACAGCCCTTACACTTCTCAGGATCGATGTAGTATTTCTTGAGGGCCTTGCACTGGCCGGCACGGCACTTCTTCTCGGTTACGTGCTCCACGTACTCGTCCCAGAAGTTGGTGATGGTGGAGAGAACCGGGTTGGGTGAGGTCTGGCCAAGTCCGCAGAGGGCGGTGTCCTTGATAACGGCTGAGAGGTTCTTGAGCTCCTCAAGATCCTGCATTGTGCCCTTACCGTCGGTGATCTTGGTGAGGATCTCGTGGAGACGCTTGTTTCCTACGCGGCACGGGGTGCACTTTCCGCAGGACTCGTCAACGGTGAATCCCAGGTAGAACTTGGCGATTGCAACCATGCAGTCGTCCTCGTCCATTACGATCATACCGCCGGATCCCATCATTGAACCGGCAGCAACGAGGCTGTCGTAGTCGATAGGGGTGTCCAGGTGCTTTTCAGTAAGGCATCCGCCGGAAGGACCTCCGGTCTGGACGGCCTTGAACTTCTTGCCACCCTTGATTCCGCCGCCAATCTCGTAGATGATCTCACGCAGGGTGATTCCCATAGGAACCTCGATGAGTCCCACGTTGTTGATCTTTCCGGCGAGGGCGAATACCTTTGTACCCTTTGACTTCTCAGTTCCGATGCTTGAGAACCAGTCAGCACCCTTGTTGATGATAACGGGGATGTTGGCGTAAGTCTCAACGTTGTTCACGTTGGTAGGCTTCTCAAGATAACCGGACTGGGCGGGGAACGGCGGCTTGAATGTAGGCTCGCCGCGCTTTCCTTCCATTGAGTGGATGAGGGCGGTCTCCTCTCCGCAGACGAATGCGCCTGCGCCGTAGCGGAGCTCGATTTCAAAGTCAAAGCCTGTTCCAAGGATATCCTTGCCAAGGAGGCCGTACTCCTCAGCCTGCTTGATGGCTACCTGGAGACGGTGGATTGCCAGAGGATACTCTGCGCGGATATAGATAAGTCCCTTGTTCGCTCCGATGCAGTAGCCGCAGATGGCCATGGCCTCAAGGATTGAGTGAGGGTCTCCCTCCAGGAGGGAACGGTCCATGAATGCACCCGGGTCGCCTTCGTCGGCGTTGCAGACAACGTACTTCTGCTCGCCTACGCGGCTCTTTGATGCGATCTCCCACTTGAGTCCGGTGGGGAATCCTGCGCCGCCGCGTCCGCGGAGGCCGGACTTTTTGATCTCATCGATAACCTGTGCCGGGGTCATCTCTGTAAGGCACTTTCCAAGGGCTGCATAGCCGTCGCGTGCAATGGATTCCTCGATGTTCTCAGGATCGATGAAACCGCAGTTGCGGAGAGCGATGCGGAGCTGCTTCTTGTAGAACTCCATGTGCTTGGAGTCAGATACGCTCTCGTTGGTGTCGGGGGCTACATAGAGGAGGCGCTGAACCTTGCGGCCCTTGATGATGTGCTCCTCGATGATTTCCTTTGCGTCCGAGGGCTGTACCCTGGTGTAGAAAGTGTTGTCAGGAATGATTTTAACGATAGGACCTCTTTCGCAGAAACCAAAGCAGCCGGTAACGACTACCTTTGCGAAATCAGTCAGGTCGTGAGCCACGAGCTCCTTGTTGAGTTCGGTTACAACCTCGTGACTTGCGGATGCGGAGCAACCTGTACCGCCGCAAACCAAAATATGCATCTTAACTGCCATACTCGTGTGTCTGGGGGGTTAGATTGATCTGTAATTCGCCGGCAGGATGCCCTCGATCAGTTCACCGCCAATGATGTACTTCTCGATGATTTCCTGTGCACGTGGGATTTTAACTTCGCCGAAAACGACGGGGTCCTTACCCGGGATGGTGACCTCTACAGTAGGCTCAGCATAGCTGTAGCCCATGTCGCCAACCTGCATCACCAAAGCCTTGATGTTACGCTTGTCAAGTTCGGTGATCAGATAGTTCATGGTCTCCTTAGCACCCGAGGCAATACCGCTGGTGGCCATTCCGACCTTGATCTGAATGATAGCTTCGGAGGAGTCGGCCTTTTCGCGCATCGACATCCTGCTCTGCATACCCTCTTTGACCTTGCGGAGTTCCGCGAGATTCTTGATTTTATTCATGGGTTTCCTCCAATGTTTTTGAGATGTATAAATAAAAATAAACTAATGATCTATGACGTAAACGAGGGCGTCGTTTATCGAGCCTCAAAGATACTCAAAACCTTTGAATCCACAAAGTAATACACAAAGTAATATAGTTATATATTATTATTTGTTTTTATTGATTATTTTTACAAAAGAAAAAAGTATAATCACTATGAAAAAATTGTTTATCGCCATGGTTGCTGTCCTTGCCCTCGCTTCCTGTGCAGGCAAGAAGGAAGCGGCCTCAAAATCAATCGTAATCTATTATTCTCAGCTCAATTCCACCAAGGCTGTGGCGGAGCAGATAGCAAACAAACTTGACATCCCCATAGTTGCCATCCAGCCGGTTGTTCCCTATGACGATGACTTTAACGCCACCATCCAGCGCGGTCAGAAGGAAATGAACGGGGAACTCCCTGAAATCAAGCCCCTTGACGTGAAACTGGAAGACTATGACGTCATATTCCTGGGATATCCTATATGGTTCGGAACTTACGCCACGCCAATGATGACCTTCCTCAAGAACGCGGATCTCAAAGGCAAGAAGATAGTTCCTTTCTGCACCTTTGGAAGCGGCGGCCTCAACACCAGCGTAAACGACCTTAAGAAGGCACTTCCTGAGAGCGAAATCCTTCCCGGTTACGGCGTAAGGGCTGCACGCCTGGACGCCATCCCCACAGAGGTTGACTACTTCCTCAAGTCCAACGGCTTCCTCGGTGGAGACTACAACCCTCTGCCGGATTTCTCAGCCCAGGCACCCGCCTCCGATGAGATGAAAGCCCTCTTCCACGCAGCAGTTGACAGCTACGGCATGATCAGGGCCGAAGCAGAGTCCGTATGCGAGCGTGCCATCCCCGGCGGAAAGGAATACTTCTTCACCGCGCGCGAGGCCATGGGCGGCACCATTCAGGTCTATGTGGTTGATCCGGACAACGGAGACCCCGTCTTCACCCAGGTGGTAAGATAAGAGATACTGAAATGACAAAAAAAATGACCGCGCTCGCGGTCATTTTTTGTTATTTGGGGAATCTGTAAATTACGGTGTGGTGGTAAGTCTCGCCGGGGCGCAGGATTGCGGAATTGCCGGGGAATGTGGGCTGGTTGGGAGTGTCCGGGTACAGCTGGGATTCCATGGCGAATGCCACGCGGTTTCCGGTGAAGAACTGGAGGCCGGGCTGGTTGCTGAATACTTCAAGCAACCTTCCGGAGGCCGGAGAGTAAACGTAAGCTACAAGGTCCAGTTCGCCTGCCTTGGTATGGTTCAGGCAGAAGTTCTGGTCATAGCTGCGGACCATTCCTTCAGGGATGACCTGGGCGGGGGCGCCGGGTGCCGGACGACCTGCAGGAGTCGCAACCTGGCGCTGGCTGAGCAGGACGGGCTTGCGGAAATCGAATGCGGTGCCACCCACCGGAAGGATCTTGCCTGTAGGGATGAGGGAGTTGTCCACCTCGGTGATGGAATCCGCATAGATGCAGAAAACGTGGTCAAGGACGTTCTCTGCGGGGAATCCGTTCAGGTTGAAATATACGTGGTGGGACAGGTTGCAAACCGTGGGCTTGTCCGTGGTGGCCTTGTAGTCTATTGACACGGCGTCGTCATCCGTGACGGTGAAGGTCAGGTAGGTCTTCATTGTTCCGGGGAATCCGTCGGTACCGTCCTCCAGGACGCAGCTCATGACAACGGAATTGTCTGTTACCTCTTCAACGTCCCAGACGGTGTGGTCAAAGCCCTTGGATCCTCCGTGGAGGGTGTGGGCGCCGTTGTTCTTGGTCAATTCGTATTTCTTTCCGTCCAATGTGAAGGAGGCGTTGCCGATACGGTTTGCATAGCGGCCGAGGGACGCTCCCACAGGATTCCTGCTGAATCCCTGGTATTGCTGGATATTGTCATTGTGGCCCACTACATTGGTGTAGTTACCGTTCCTGTCAGGAGTGTAGATACCTACTATGTAACCTGCATAATTGGTAACCTGTGCGGTAATCCTGCCGTTGGTGATGGTGTAGAGGGAAACCTTTTTGCCGTCAATCTCCGTTTCAAAGTCTGATTTGTCCAGAAGAGCGGGCGCCTTGGTCTGGGCACTTGCAAGAATGCTGCAGAATACTGCCAATAGAAGTCCTATCTTTTTCATACTGTCATTTGATTTATGTTACAAATTTAAACAAATAGCGTGAAAGATTAAACCTTTAAGGCGGGGAGTTGTCTTTATATATGTCTGGAGAGTGATTCTCCGGGCATTTGGTATGACTATTATTAAACACACATTACTATGAAGAAGAGTATTTTGATTATCGCATTGGCATTGATTCCGTTCTTGATGAAAGCACAGATGCCTATGGGTGGCATGCCTATGGGTGGTGGTATGCCTCCAATGGGAATGGGCATGGGCATGGGTATGGGAGCCATAATGCAGGATCTTCCCGAGGAGACCATTGTTGAGCATACAGACAAGATGGTGGCCGAATTGAAACTCGATGAGAATCAGAGAGCCCAGTTGCTTGAACTCAACAAGAAGTATCTTGGCAAGATAGAGTATCCGGTAGTTCTTCCTCCTGTACCGGAAAAGCCAATGGATGAGGCGGTCAATGAGGCACCAAATGGGCCAACAGATATGGCTGCTATCGCCGAGAGATTCAACAACATGACCGCCGAAGACCGTGAGAAAATGATGTCTTCAATGAATGAGATGCAAGATATGATGGCTCAGATGGAAGATAATCAGCTCGAATATGAGAACGGCCTCAAGTCCATTTTCACCAAGAAACAGATGAGAACCTGGAAGAGAGCAAAGTCACGTTACAATAATGAGCAGCGCATGCGTATGGAGCAGGAGATGTCCGCCGGCTTCGGCAGGATGGGCGGCGGCGGTTTCCCCGGCGGCGGTGGCTTTGGAGGCGGCGGCTTCGGCGGCGGTTTCCCCGGAGGATTCTAGTAGAATGACAAATCATAAAAAAGACAGCGGAAAGGCTGTCTTTTTTTTGTTGTGTCCGGGTGGGATTTATTTGACGAAAAGCCTTGGAGCGAAGTCCTTGAGGGCGCGGCGCCATGTGAGCCACTCGTGCGCTGTACCCTGGGACTCGAAGTAAACGTGCTTCACGCCAGTCTTCTCCAGGAAGAGGTGGAAGTCACGGACTCCGGTGTACATCTGGCCGGGCTCCTCGGTACCTGTACCCACATAAAGGAGTTCGACTTCATTGTTGAGGGTCGCGGGATAGCGCTCCTCCGTAGGGGCGAGTCCGGAGCCGCTGAATCCGCCAATATAGGCGAACTTGTCCTTATGGTTAAGTCCTATGGCCCAACTCTGGAATCCGCCCATGGAAAGGCCCGTAATGGCCCTGTGCATGCGGTCCGGGAGTGTGCGGTAGCGTGAGTCAATCATGGGGACTATCTCCTCGGTGACAACCCTGTCAAGCGGCGTGAAGTCCATTATCATGCCGCCGGCCCTTCTGGGCTGGAAATTGGGCTGGTCCGCCAGCGTGGCTTCGCCACGGTCCATGACCACCAGCATCTGCTTGCACTCGCCGGCGGCGATCAGGTTGTCCATGATGTTGTCCACCTTGCCCTGGATGGGCCAGCTGGTCTCATTTTCGCCGCCTCCGTGGAAGAGATAGAGGACAGGGTAGCGCTTGGCCGGATTGCTTTCATACTCTGCGGGAACATAGACGTAGCAGATTCTCCAGGACTTTGTCAGGTCTGAGTAGTAGCGCTCCATGCGGATCTCGCCGTGAGGGACTTCCTTCTCAAGGTAGAAGTCAACTCCTGCCTCGGGAATCTCTATGCCGCTGGACATCATGCTGCAGCCGTAAAACAACTTGCTGGAAGGGTCAGCGACCTTGACTCCGTCAATATGGATGAAATAATAGTGGAATCCTGGAACCTGGGGGTCACATGTGACTTCCCATACGCCGTCGGCGTTCTTGGTCATGGGATACAGTTTGCCCAGATCAAGTTCCACTGTCTTGGCATCTGGTGCTACTACCTGGAAGGTTGCGCTGAGGTCAGGATTGACCATGGGGTATTGCTTGCCGTCGAGATTTGTAGTGGCCGGGGTAGGTTTCGTGAGCTGAGCGAAAGAAATGCCCGCGAAGGAGAACAACGCAAAAGTAATGAGTAGTATCTTTTTCATAAGGCATTCCTATTTGAAGAGTTTCTGTGCATACTGATAGAGGCAGCGGCGCCAGGTGAGCCATTCGTGGGCCGTGAGAGGTGACTGGTAGAAGGTGTTCTCTATGCCGTGGCCCAGGAGCACTTCGTGCATGTGCTCTATGTTGTTGCCTTCGGCTCCGCCGTTGGCCATGAATACGAGGTGATATTTCTCGTTGAACGCCTTGGGATCGCTGAAGATGCCGTTGTACGCTGCGGCAAACTTCTCCGGGTCCTCGAAGCCTGCCGGCCGCGAGCGGAACTCTCCGATAACTATGATGCCGCTGAAGCCGGACACCCAGGAGAAGAGGTCAGGATAGCCGAAGCCCAGGTCATAGGCCTGCTTGGCACCCCAGGAAAGTCCCGCGGTGGCCCTGTGGTCGCGGTCGGCGATGGTGCGGTAGCGGGCGTCGATGAAAGGCACGACCTCTTTTGTCATCACCTCCTCATAGGCGTCGGAGCCGTCCTTTGCGCTGTGGGCGACGCCGCTGGCCATGACTATTATCATGGGTACTGCCTTGCCCTCGGCAATGAGGTTGTTCAGGATGACATCGGCGAAGCCTTGATATACCCAGCCTGTCTCATCCTCGCCTCCTCCGTGCTGGAGGTAGAGGACGGGGAAGCGCTTGTCGCGGTTAATTTCGTACTCCGGCGGAGTGTAGACAAACAGGGTGCGGTATTGGTCGCAAGCCTTGGAGTAGAACTTGACGGAGCGCACGGCGCCGTGAGGAACGTCTGTGCGGGGCGTGTAGAACGCGGCCTCGTCAGGTTCCTCGTTGACCTCGATGGCGCTGGCGTATCGGCTCATGCCAAAGAAGGTGTAGGTGGCGGGATCGGCTACGGAGCAACCTCCAATGATGTAAGAGTAGTAGTGGAAGCCTTCCACCATGGGTTTTGTGGTGGCCGTCCAGAATCCATCAGCATCCTTTTCCATCTGGTACCTTCCGCCGCAGTCAACGATGATTGACTCTGCCTTGGGTGCCTGGATGCGGAATGTGACGGAGTTGTCGGCATTGATGCGCGGGTATGCGTTCCTGCCCACATTGTAGTCGCTTGGATGCTGTGCGGACAAAGTCCATGGCACCAGCATCAAAGCTGCAATAAAGAGTTTGGTCAAGTGTTTCAGCATATAATGATTGGTATTAGTTTCAATAGGTGGATTTGATGCGGGAGGCGGTCATGACAATGTCGCGCGAGGCCGCGGGTGCGGCAGGCGCCGCGCCTGGCCGCGTGCGCGGCTGAGGGCCCACGATGGTGATTGTCAGTTCGTCGAAATCTTCCCCAAAGCCAAAGCGGAAGCTTTCCTGGGCACCGTTGTTGAACAGTGACAGGTAGTATGCAGAAAGCTCGTCGGGAGCGGTCCAGGAGCAATATCCTGCGGTTGTCATCGGGGTTACGCCCATTGTATTGGCGTATCCGGTACCTGGGAACATCAGGGTCCTGTCCGTAGATCCCATCTTCCAGTTGTCAAGGCCGAAGGGGATATTGTGGATGGCGGACTCCGTCTCCAGGGTCAGGTACATGTCGCCTGCGGCGTCAAAGCGGAAGGCGATGCCGGTTATGCCGTATGCATTCTGATGCATCTTGTAGCGAAGGGTGCGGGAAACTACCGAAGGCTCCAGACCGGGAGCGGGATAGGGGAGTTTGAACGCATAATCCTTGATAGCGGCGTTCAGGTCAAAGTTCTTGTTGGGCTTGAGCTTTTTGTCGCTCATGCTGTCCAGCATCTTGTATATCAGGCTGTTGAAGCCTGCTTCGTCACCTATCATACCGTTAGAGGCCACCACCAGGTCATAATCAGGAATAACCATAATCAACTGGTTCTGGCCGCCTATGGCGCGGTAGGAGTTGCGCCTTCCCATCCATACCTGGTAGCCGTAACCCTGACCGCCGTCATCCTTGTTGTTCTCCTCCTCGGACACGCCGGGGCGCTGGAAGATATGCGGGGTGGTCATGGCCTCCACCCATTCGCGGTTCAGCAGCTGCTTGCCGTTCCACATGCCCTTGTTTTTCAGGAAGATACCGAACTTGGCAAGGTCTGAAGTCTTGGAGTGCATTCCGCCATTACCCATGTTGTGACCGTCCATGTCCATTTCCCAGACAATGTCCGTTATGCCCAGGGGGTCAAGCAGGCGTGGCTTGAGGTACTCGTACAGTGAGAGACCCGTGACGCGTGTGATGATATTGGAGAGCATATGCGAGCAGGTGATGTTGTATGCGAAGGAAGTTCCCGGTTCGTGGGCATAGTCCATGGCCAGGAATGACCTTACCTGGTCGAGGCCGGAGCCCGGATACGACGTACGGGCGTGGCCGGCTGACATGGTAAGCAGGTGCTCCACCGTGAGGCGTTCAAGTTCCGGAGCGGGATGCTCGGGCATCAATTCGGGGAAGAATGACTGCACTTTGTCGCTGATTTTCAGGAGCCCTTCCTGCACTGCGAAGCCTACGGCAGCGCCTGTGAAGGACTTGGTGGCTGAATACATCGCGTGCGTATACTGCGGTCCGTACGGTGCCCACCAGTGCTCCGCCACGACTTTGTCATGCCGGAGGATCATCAGGCCGTGGACCTCGTATCCGCCCTCGTCCAGGGCCTTGAAGAAGTCCGCGATTGTTTCGGAAGGGATGCCTTCAGCCTCAGGCGTGCTGCGGGGAAGGCCATCGGCGTAGCCGGATATAGTCTGCGCAGACAGGCTGACGCAGACCAGGGCTGCCATACAGCATAGAATTCTGTTCAGTGTTTTCATAGGAATGTGGTTGATTCTTTTCTCAAAGATAATCATTTCTCCTCATAGATATTATCTTCCATCTCCGTCCCTTCCGGATCGGGTTGGTAGTCCAGGATATCGCCAGGCAGACAGTCGAGTACCTTGCAGAGTTTGTTGAGCGTTGTGAATCGGATGGCCCGGCCTTTCCCCGTCTTGAGCAGGGAAAGGTTGGTCATGGAGATGCCTATTCTTTCGGACAGCTCGGAGAGTTTCATATGGCGTTCCCAGAGCATCTTGTCAAGGTTGACGGTAATCATATCGCGAGTTTGCTGTCTTTTGCTGCCAAGTATGCCATTTTGTAGAGTCCTGCAAACAGGAGGACAATGAAAGGAATTAGGATTGTGTTAGAATCCACCGACAATACAGATTCTCCTTTCACCACGGAGTCGTAATTGGTGTTTACAAATGCGAGGAGAGCTCCTACAAGCGCTGTACAGCGGATGATGGCGATGGAGAGCTTCTGGATACTCTTTTGTGTTGGATTGTTCATATCGATGTCACTTTTGTTTTGCGGTAACGACAGACAAAGATAATACCATTTTTATGAAAAACATATAATAATTATATGAATATCATAAAATCAATCGTCAAAATCAATTATAATACGTATCTTAGCGACCAAGAATAAAATCGCCATAAAAATGAAAGGATGGAAGTGTTTTTGGGGGCTCTTTTTAGCTGTAATTCTCTTCGCTTCGTGTGAGAAAGAGACTACGCTGGTCAATTACTCATTTTACTTTTCCGAAGAGGATTATACACAGCCTAGTGAAATCGCAGATTCGGAAATCCGCAAGTTTTACACGGGTTTGTGGGAGGGTTTCTCAAAGATTAATGCCAATGACTTGTGGCAGATCTACGTGGACAACCGCAAATATGGTCCGGAGGACGAGAAAGCCGTGACCCGGTTCCTAATTACCCTGGAGACAGTTAAAAGATACGAAGCCCAGTACAGGAAAGAGATAGAGGAACTTGAAGTTCACGAAGGATCATCCTTTCACGTGAAATTTGTCTACCGCTTGTCCCGGGATGTTCCGGCAGACCATTTTACACCGGAATATTCTCCCGTGACCCTGAAGGAGTATTCCTTTGAATTGCGGTATAATTAGGATTAATTAATATGAAAATCAGAATCACTGCCGTCAGGAAGGCTTCGTATCCGGATTTGATGGCCAAATATGAGAACCCTATCGAGCACACTTGCGATGTGCAGGAGGGGCAGGAGTGGATTTCAATTGACGGTAAATGCCCTGAAGGGATGTGTCCTTCTGCCTGGGGTTCCATGCGGGAATTCGTCGAGGCGCTTGCCCGGGGTGAGGGCAACTTCTATGACGGATGGATGAAGAATCCTAAGAGCGCCATGATCAGCTGTAACGACGGCTTCAGGCCGGTGAGTTTCTACATTGAAGTGATATGAAGCATTTCCCGAATTCAATTATGGCAAAGTTTATACTGAATAGGCCGGATGATTATCTGTCTCTTTCAAAAAAGAGGATTATCGGCAACACACTTAAATGGTTCGTGATACTGATGGCGGGAGCGGTTCTGCTGAGAATTGTCTGCATCGCAATTTATATGTCAATGGGCGTGAACCCGATGGAGTTGACTAAGTTCGGTGGAGATCCCACTAATTATGTCGGCCATGCCACGTGGAAGACTCTGCTGAGGCTGATGATTGTCGCCCCGCTGGCGGAAGAAATCATGTTCCGTCTGGGACTGTCCTTTAAGCGGCAGACGGTAGCTCTTTGGCTGGGACTTCTTCCTATTGTCTGCGCCTATTACATGCACAGATGCCATGTCTGGTACATCTTGTTGGGGCTGGCTGCCGTGGGTGTGGTCATCTATTGGCTGATTTGCCACTTCACTAGCGACGAACAATGGAAAGAATGGCGCAGGAGGTACATCATTCCCGCAATGTGGATTTCGGCTGTCGGTTTCGGCCTGTTGCATTTTAGGGCATTCTCCGTCCTGAACTGGCAGGTGTTCCCCTTTGCCCTTGCTACCATAATGGTTCCAATGGCCGGCGGCTGTGCCATCACTTACGCAAGAGTCAACCTTGGCTTCTGGTGGGGCGTTCTACTGCACTGTATCATCAATATTCCTGGTGTTTTGATGATTGTTTCGTCAATGGTATAGGCCCCCAGTCTATCTAATATATTAAATACAGAAAGAGCGGCGCATCGCGTCGCTCTTTCTGTGCCTCGGGCGGGAATCGAAGAGATGAACGGGTCTGAAATGAGATGAACGGATTTGAAAGTGGCGAGTGCTTTCTATCCATTGATATTCAATAATTTATATGCGTTTTTGAGCCCGTTTCGATTCTAGTACGGGACCACGAATAATCAATATTTTTCAGCTAAGTCGCCAAAATGTCGCCAAAAATTTATTACCTTTGTGGCGAGCTAAATGGTTGATTTATGGCGACTATTGAATATTCGTTGTCCAGTAAGAAGGACAAAACTACCGAAAAACAGGAGATTTTGGTCAGATTTTTCCATGGAAGGTTCAATCAGAGGGGAAAAACGAACCTATACGGACGTTCTGAAGAC
>JAFZRX010000004.1 GCA_017619675.1 Bacteroidales bacterium
GATCTGGTATTTGAGCGTCATTTTGTCACACGTTTTAGTTGTTTCGTGTTACAAAAATGTGACATTTTTCCGAGAATTCCAATACCTGCATCTGCAATATATCAACGTAGAATAATGTTTTCTACAGCTCTCTGCGGCATGTTGTTGTAGATTTTCGAGCCTCGTCCGCACCGCAAAAGAGGAACTGCAGTTGCAGTTCCTCTTTTCGCATTGGTGCGGACGTCCGCGACCTTTATTCATTGAGGGGGCGTACCCCCTCAAACTCCCCTGAGTCGCCTTCGTCTCCAAATCATCGTGGAGTATACCATACTGATACTCAGTAAGTTAACTATTTAAATGGTAACGATTTCTGATACCCTCGAAATGTATATCTCTTTGATTCATAACCATTTACACTCCACGACCGGCGCAGCGACACAAGATACAATATGCCTTCCATGCTATGGAATCCAGTATTTGTAGCCGCGATTCTGGCCATCCTAGCATACGGCCACTACTTGTTGGTGAAGTGGCTGGACAGGAAATACCCATCGGAACAACTTGTCTCCTTCAATTCCGGCTACAAAAAAATCTCCCTGAAGAAGGAAGAAATCCTTTACATTGAATCCCGTGATTCTGAAGTCTTGATCTATACACAGGACGGCCGGCAATTCCGCAACAGGACGGGCATTGGCCAATGGGAGGATGCGCTGGGCGACGGCTTCCTCCGTGTCCATCGCGCCTTCCTTGTAAACACGGCCCACGCCGTCTTGACCGCTCTGGATGTCCTTACTATAGGCGGCCAGGAGATTCCCATCTCACGCAAGTACAAGGATTCCGTCAGAGCTTTCTTTCCGTAAGATTTCCCCTGTATTTACGGGATACGGGGATACGGTTGCCTTCAACGGTTACCGTATCCTGGGTAGACTGTTCAATATGGCTTTCATTGACAAGAAATGCCCTATGGACCCTGATGAATCCCTGCCCCAGGATGGATTCCCAGTGCGTTATGGGCGTCTTGTTCCTATATGCCGTTCCGCCTGCGAGATGGACATAGACATCCCTGTCCCTGGACTCGACAAACAATATATCGCTGACAAGGACTGACACTTTCTGCCGGTCAGATACAAACTCAATGGTCTCTTCTTCCTTAGGCAGCCAGCGCTTCCCCGCCCGCTCCCCCAGAAAGCCCCACGCATAACCTGCGCCCAGTATGACTATGGCCAGGACCGGATTGAACAGAAGTACCGGAGTTTCTACGTCAACCGGATTATCAGGCGGAGAGAGGACAATCAGGTGGGCTAGCAGCACAAGGAGCATCTCCAGGAGAATGACGGACAGGAACAAGCCGGCATAGGACATCCACTTCCTTGCAGTCAGGGGTCCTTCATCCTCATCCCACTCGGATTCCTGTGACGTCCTTACAGGCAATTGCGGAATCCAGTGCCTAAGCGCGAATATACCGGGGAGATAGAGGGTAGTGATGAAGACAGCCTCATCGAAACGATACGAAAGGCTCAGGAAAAGGCAGGCCAGCACCAGGGTGAAAACAACCCACCATATGACTGAAAAGAAGGTCTTCATCTATAACAAATATAGGCAGAATTCGCGAGACATGAACCCCTCTCATCCGTTAAAAACCCCTCCAAGGGGATTTGACGCCTCCAGGAGGGGATAATGATTTGCTTATTCACCCACGTATCCATACATTTGCCCTAGACCAGTCCCGACGACATGAAAAGAATTGTATTCATCTTGAGTTGCCTTCTTCTGATTGCCTGCACATCCCATAATTATGGTGAGGTGAAGGTCAATCTGGACAAGGCCCTTCGGCAAAAAACCTCCACTCAGGATTTGTATGTCAGCGCTGAAGTTCTCCCCATATGCCTTCCGGACGGTGTCATCCTTCCTGACACTCCGCACATAGAGGTTTCCGACAGTCTGGTGTTCCTCCTGGATGCATACGGAGAGCAGATTGTGGTGCTGGACACAAACGGTTCATTCGTGAGATTGATTGGAGGAGGAATGCCCGTCACGGATTTCTCAACTTATAAGAATCAGATTCTGGACATCCTGTATGGATCAGAAGTCAAAGAGTATAATCTGGATGATTTCTCCCTTATACGTGAGATATCCTTACCTGCCGACGGAGTTACCCTGACTGAAATGCAGCGACGGGATGACGATGTGCTCTGGTTTGCAGGATTCCAAGGAGAATGGGCATACGATTGCGCGTACTATGTCGGGCGGGACTATTTTTCGGCCGTAAAGAATCCGGTCCATAAAGCGGCGGATTACCAAGACCAACGATTCTTCCGTTGTAATGATTCCACCTTTTTCTCCTACCGGCCCGGCGTTGTCATGGCTTATACTTCCGACGATTTTATCTATCCCATGCTTATATTGGACTTTGGAAAGCATAGTCCCGTGGTCAAGCAGGCTCAGATGACCAGTGACCGTCTATACCTTCAACTCGACTCCCTTGGAGAGGAGGCCCTGCTGGTTTATGACCGGTCTGGGGAACAGCATAGGCTCATTAAAACGACCTCCGAAGGCTTGGTATTCCCTCTCGGTATCATCCATAAGGGCGTCAATTTCTTCTGCTCTCCGGCGCGACAGTTGGATAATTATTTGCCCCCAGGGTCTGTCACCCTCCCTAAAGAAACTGAATTTATTCTATTGAAATACAACCTTTAACACAACTAATCCGTTATGTTCACATTATTCTACGACGGCGGCATTTTTGCCATGACGGTTATCACCCTCCTTTTTGTAGCACTGCTGTTTGCAGCCTGGAAGGCTCCGCGCTGGGTGCGGGAAATAGGGCATCTGGCCCTGGCCTTTGCCGGTATCATGACCCTGATTCCCATCCATCACGCAGCCAAGGCGGTCATGGAGGCGGGAGACATTTCCCCTATGCTGATTTGGGGCGGGGTCAAATGTCTCACCATAGCGCCAATATATGCGCTGATTGTCTATTGCGTCTCCCTGGTTATCCGTATCATACAGAAACCGAGGATCTGACCGGTCCTGCTATTTGATAGCAGCCTGGAGCTGTTCGCATATGGCCTTCATTCCGGCAATGGAAGGATGGCCATTTTGCTTTTCAATGTCGTAAAGTTCAATGAGCTGGACATTGTAGTGCTTGCAGACGGTACGCATTGACTGGTTGATCTCTTCCCTCAGTTCAGAATTGAGGATGGAGTATATCTTTGCCTTAGGATAGAATGTCTTGAGGGTCTGGAGAAGGAATGCAAGGGCCGGCCTGAAGTTCTTGCAGTCATCGACAGTCCAGTCAGAGTACTTGTACTCCCCTACGGGTGAATTTGCCCAGGCGTCGTTTGTGCCGCCAAAGACAAAGATGATGTCCGGATCTCCCAGAAGGTCGGCGCGGGAGAAGAAGGAGGTGGCGGTGGAATTCATCCCAAAGTATCCGGTTCCGCAGATTGTGGTTCCACCCCAGGAATCGTTTTTCTCCAGTTCATAGCCGTTGGCCTTGATGTAAAGGTCCCACCATGTCTGTCCCACTTCTTTCACATCGTTCCTGCTGTCAGGGTAGAAGGTAGCATAATTGTCAGGAATGATTCCGATGAAAGTTGAATAAGAGTCTCCAAGTACGGAGACTTTCTTTGTCTGGGCAGATGCCGTAACAACTGTTGCAAGCATCAGCATAATTATAACTATCCTTTTCATACTTCAGTAAAGTTACCATTTTTATTGAGAATTATAACTAAATTTGAATGATTATCATTCTTTACTAACTATGAAACGTTTCCTTTTCCTTGCCGCTCTCGCAGTGATAGTCTCCTGCGGTCCAAAGAACAAATTCACTATGGTTACCACAACAGAAGACAATCCCTGGGTGGAAACTTCTGTCTATGATGACTCCGCTGAAGGAGCCGAGGCTGACATAGTGGTTAACCTTGAAGACGTAGGACAGACCATCCAAGGTTTTGGCACATGCTTCAGCGAACTGTCTCACCGCGCTTTGTCCAAACTGTCAAAGGAGGACTATGACAAGGTCATGACGGATCTGTTCGCCCCCGGAAAAGAAGGGGCCAACTTCACCATCTGCCGAATGCCCATAGGCTCCAGCGATTTTGCGTTGAAGTACTATTCCTTCAACGACACCCCTGGGGACCTTGCAATGGAGCATTTCTCAATAGACAACGACAAGGAAACGCTCATACCGCTCATCAAGGATGCCCTGGCCAAGAATCCGGACCTGAAGGTCTGGGGATCGCCATGGAGTCCGCCATATTGGATGAAGGTAAACCAGAACTACGCCAGCCGTCCCATGAACGGCTTCATGCGCAGGCCTCCAATGGGAGGTCCTGGTGGCCCCGGTGGCCCCGTCCCTCCCGGCTTGCCTGCAACGACGGCTTCAGAGCCGTCCTTCCTGGCAAGCCTCTCACTGGGCTCCGCATCAACCCGGAAACGTCTGGAACTGGACAACCTGGTTACGGACAACGGGCTGGACATGGAACACATGATGCGTGAAGGGCAGGATTCTTTCATCCAGGACGATGACTATTTCCAGGCATACGCGCTGTATTTCAAGAAGTATGTACAGGCATACCGCGATCAGGGCATAGACATTTTCATGGTCATGCCGCAGAACGAGTTCAACTCAGCACAGAACTTCCCTTCATGTACCTGGACAGCGCAGGGCCTGGCCAATTTCCTGCATTATCTTGTCCCGGCAATGAACGAAGAAGGCGTGGAGGTGTATTTCGGTACTGTGGAAAGGGCCAACAGGGCCTTGGTTGACACCATACTTACTGACCCTCAGATTGGGAAGTACATCAAGGGCGTGGCCTTCCAGTGGGCCGGCAAGGACGCCCTGCCCCTGATCCACGAGAGTTATCCTGAACTCACCATGGTCCAGAGTGAGCAACAGTGCTTCAACGGAGCCAACAGTTGGGATGATTTCATGTCCGCTTGGGACCTGCTCAAGCACAACATGGACAACGGCGTGAGCATCTATGACTACTGGAACCTGGCCCTCTTTGACGGCGAGGTGAGCACCTGGGGATGGCAGCAGAACTCCCTGATCAGCGTAGATTACGAAACAGGCGCATTGAAGTACAATTACGAGTTCTACGAGATGAAGCACATAAGCCAGTATGTCCATCCTGGCGCCGTATACCTGGGTACAAGCGGAAGCATGGAAGAGGCCATGGCGTTCCGTAACCCTGATGGAAGTATTGTAATCCTGACGGCGGAAAAGACCGGAAAACCAAGGAAACTGACCGTAACGGCAGGAAAAAACACTGTCTGCGTGAACATTCCCGCAAACAGTGTCAGCACAATTATCTTATAGATTTATTCTATCTCTTAGGGTGAAGCCTCTGGTAGGTCACTACGCCGGCGCGAAGGGACCTGATGGCTGATTTTGTAAGGTCAGCCTGGGCTGTATGGCCTCCGCTGGAGAAGATGAAGGAAAGACGCTTGGTCTGGAGGAAACGGCTTACCACCATGCAGGTTGCCGTGCTTGATTCGCCAAGGCTTTCAGCGCCAAAGGTCATCCTGCAGGGGAACTTTGCAACTGCGCCCGCTTCCTGGTCTACCAGTTCAAGGAGGGAATCAAGGAAAGCCAGTGCGTCTTCCTCTGTCTCGCCCATATAAAGGCAGGTCTCGTCTATGTGGGACAATGATGAGCTGGAATTGTCTCCTATGACTTCAAGGATTGGGATGACGGTTCCAAGGCTCATGTAATATCCGGTTGTACCGTCATTATCTTTATAGGAGAAGACGGAATACTCGTTCTCGTCCTGTTCTATTTCTACAAGTTCAGAGCGCATTCCGGCGGGAAAATTCTGGGCAAATGCACAGAGTGTGATGCATGCTGCCGCTAGAGTGATTAAGATTCTTTTCATATCTATATAACTTATCTATTTCTATTCTAATGCAATTCTAATGCAATTCTAATGCCTGTATAGAAAAAGCCTAGTAGGTGGCCTCTACCAACTGCTCACAGATAGCCTGCATGCCTTTGATGGAAGGATGGCCGCTCAGTTTCTCTATGTCGTGAAGCTGTATGAGAAGGATATTGTAATGCCTGCAGATCTCCCTCATTGACTGGTTGATCTCCTCACGGAGTTCGGAATTGAGGATTGAGATGATCTGGGCGTTGGGATAGCGCTTGATCAGGGAGTCGAAAAGGTATGCCAGTGCCGGCCTGAAGGTCTTGCAGTCCTCCTTGGTCCATCCGGAATACTGGAACTCCCCTACCGGCGAACCGGCCCAGGCGTCGTTGGTGCCTCCAAAGACAAATATGATGTCAGGGTTTCCCAGCAGGTCCACGCGGGTGGTAAAGGCGGAAGCCGAGGAATCCGCACGGCCGTATCCGGTGCCGCATACGGTGCTGCCGCTGAAAGAATTGTTCTTCTCCAGCTGATAGCCTTTGGCCTTGATGTAAAGGTTCCACCAGGTCTGGTCTGCGGAAGTGACGTCGTTGCCGCGTGCGGGGTAATAGTTGGCGTAGCCCTCCGGGATGATACCGCGGAAAGTGGAATACGAATCTCCCAGTACGGAGACTTTCTTTGTCTGGGCGGATGCGGCTATTGCAATGAAAGCAAACAGCGCCAGTGTGATTATTCTTTTCATACTCTGTTAATTGATATCTAATTATTAAATGCCGCTGACTCTCCATCATCGATATGGGGAGGCACCACGGGGGTCATGCCGTGGCCTCCATTGATGAAAAGCGCGAACATGGCTACCAGGATTCCAGTAATGAGCAGCAATCCCGCAATGGGATATACGCCGTCCTTGCAGGCTTCCTTGAATGATGCGGCAGGCTTTTTATTGAGGCTGAAATGAATCATGTCATTCTGTTATTGCTTCCGAAGAGGATTCGTTGAAGGCATTTCGCGCTACCCAGTAAGCAAATACGGCGAGAATGATTGCCATGGCAAAGCAGACTGCCTCAAGCGCTGCCGTACTCATTGATTTCTGCATGACGACAAGCGACCCGTCCACAACGGCGTGAATCAGGATTGCGGCCGGGAAAAGCCAGCTCCACTTGCCTCCCTTGCGGACTGCGGTCCACACGAGCACAGAAAGCGAAATCTGCATTATCATGGCCGAAGCCCTCTCCCACAATCCAAGCAGGTATGAAGCGGAAGACGCGGTCTGGACCTGATCTATCTGGGACTGGAGCTGGTCCACGGCATTGGCGGGGACCTGGGACATGATCTCGTTTATCTGGCCGTTGTTGATCATCAGGGCCATCATAAGGGTGGAGATCATGCCTATTCCAAATATGATGAGCATCTCAACTCCGCCGTGTCCCACGCCATACGCAATGGCTGGTGAAACCTTGGTAGGCTCCTTGATCAGGAGGAACTTCATGGCTATGTACCGGCCCACCTCCTCGAAGATGCCGGCCGCAAGACCGCCATAAAGGGCATAATACCAGGTATTGCCCCTTATGGCCTCTCCCCTTGCGCCGGTGAGCACGATGTTGTGCATTATTGACTCCAGCACCAGGGCGAAGACTATGAATGTGGCCGCACCAATCAGGACTGTGGACAGGCTTATCTTATACTTCTTTATCAACCACCAGGACAAGGCCACGGGAACGGCAAAGCCCAGGATGATGTCTATTATGATGACTGTTATAGTGGAAGTTGGTACCATGATACAACTGTTATTTGAAATCTAATATAGTTATTATTTGCTAACTTAGCACCATGCAGTATAGAAAAGACAAAAACGGAGTGCCCCTGTCCGTCCTGGGATTCGGTTGCATGCGTTTTGCCAGGTCAGGCGCCTCCATTGACATAGACAAGACGGAGAAGCAGATACTGGCGGCTTATCAGGCCGGAGTCAATTATTTTGACACGGCATATATATACCCGGGCAGCGAATCCGCCCTTGGGGAGATCCTCCAGCGCAACGGCCTCAGGGAAAAAGTGTTCGTGGCCACCAAACTGCCTCAGTACATGATTCACCGCAGCGCGGCCATAGAGAGGTATTTCCAGGAACAGTTGAAGCGACTCCGTACGGACTACATCGACTACTACCTGATGCATATGATTACGGACTTTGCCCAGTGGGAGGAGTTGAAATCCCTTGGCATCCGGGAATGGATAGCGGAGAAAAAACTGTCAGGGGCCATCCGCAATGTCGGCTTTTCTTACCATGGGAGCACTGACCAGTTCCTCAAGATTCTGGATGATTACGACTGGGATTTCTGCCAGATACAGTACAATTACGTGGACGAGACCACCCAGGCCGGCGCTGCCGGCCTCAAGGCCGCGGCGGCTAAGGGGATTCCGGTGGTGATAATGGAGCCGCTGCGCGGCGGAAAGCTGGTGAATTCCCTCCCCGCCGCGGCCAGGAAAGCCATCGAGGCCAATCCGCGGGGCTGGAGCCCCGCCGGCTGGGGCCTCCGATGGCTCTACAACCAGCCGGAAGTCACCGTGGTCCTTTCAGGCATGAACTCTGACCAGATGGTGACCGAAAACATCCGCACCGCCTCCGAGGCTGAAGCGGGCGCTTTCACGGAAGACGATTTCGCCCTGATAGAGCAGATACGCACGGAGATACGCAAGACGGAGAAAGTTGGCTGCACAGGCTGCCGCTACTGCATGCCCTGCCCCCAGGGCGTGGACATACCCGGCGCGTTCCGCTGCTACAACGCAATGTATTCCGATTCCAGGACATCTGGCCGTTTCCAGTACGCCCAGACAGTAGTGATGACCCAGAAGCCTGCATTCGCTTCCCAGTGCATAGAATGCGGCAAATGCGAGAAGCATTGCCCGCAGGGCATCCACATACGGGAGGAACTTAAGGAAGCGGACCGGGCATTGAGGCCTCTGCCCTACCGCATTGGCATAGCGCTGGCCCGCAAATATATGTTCCGAAAGAAAGGATAAAAAATGAACCGGCGGAGAATCACTTCTGCGCCGGCCATTTGTGAATAACCTATATTTTCAACTCTATCTAAATAATTACCAACCCGGTTTCAGAACGATTCCAGGGGTGGAAACCATTAAATAGCCAGATTCAGTACCTGCAACAAATGTAAAGTATAGAATTACTTTTCAATTGTATATATACAGGATTTCTTTGCAAATATAAATGGTATAAAACAAAAAAACAAGCGGTGAATTACTTCACCGCCTGAATAATTATCAATTATTTGTATATACCCTAATATTTGAACAGGTAACGGTCGTTCTCCTGAGGGTTGGTAGGGTTCATGTATCCGGAGTATTTGCCGAATACGGTGGCCTCTATTATGCCCAGTTCAATCTCCTTTGGCCAATCAGTGATCGTAAGGCGGACATAGCGGCACTGCCTTGGATGTTCTATGTCATCGAATGTGGTATCGGCAATCTTGGTGTTGTTGGTCTGGTCCACCAGCATATACCAGGTGTTTCCGTCCATGGATCCCTCAAGTTTATACTTGTAGACGGGCTGGATACGGCTTCCGCCCATGATGCCGCGGCTTCCGCCTGCGAACAGGATCCTGAGGCCGTCCACGTCAAACAGGTCGATCACGTTGATATCCACTGCAGGTGACAGGTCAAGCATAAGGTAAGGGGCCTTGTCGTCCGGTTTTGGACGCCAGCAAGTTCCCGCAAATTCGTCCACCGCGTAAGAGGCGTAGAAGCCAGGTTGCTCGGAAGAGAATCCTCCGCGGGAAGACTTGTTCATTGACAGCTGCACGGACTTCCTTCCGGTATCAGGCTTGCCTAACGGCGCGGGCTGTGGGGTCTCGGTTACCTTCACGGACATGTTGCCAAGTTCGTCGAACTCTATCTTGTCCATTCCTATCTTACGGCCTCCGAACTGTCCTCCAAGGACAATTGTATAGAACGCCCAGTATTCTCCATCAGGTCCCTTGATCATTGAACCGTGTGAAGGGCCGGTAACGACGCCGTCGGTCTTGCGCAGGAGAGGATTGTTGCCTCCGTAGGTATAAGGTCCAAGAGGAGATGTAGCGGTGTAATAACCTGCGGCATAGCTCTTCCATTCCGTTCCGGAGCAAGAATAGGCGCAGTAGTAGATGCCGTTCCTCTTAATGATCCACGGTCCCTCTATCCAGGCCACGTTCTGGTATTCGTTGTGCTCTCCCATGTGCTCGAACCAATGCAGCGGGCTGTAACTGAACAGGTGGGTTGGAGCGGATACGAACCTTGTGAGATCGTTCTTGTCCAGTTCGACTCCGTATATACCGGTACGGCCGCGTCCGGGCCAGAACAGGTACGGGGTGTTGTCGTCATCTACGAACAGCATGGAGTCAAAAGGCACTTTCCATCCCAGTTCGGGGCCTCCCGTATTCTTGAAGGGTCCCAGGTCGTGGAAAGGTCCCAGCGGGGTGTCGCCTTCCCAGATAGTGATGTCGTTTCCGGTCAGGTAGTACTTTCCGTTGTATTTGTGAACGTCAGGCGCGATTGGGACATTGTCCACGGGGTGGAACTCCCAGTTCAGGAGATCCTTGGACATCCAGGCGCCGCCGCCCGTACAATACATGTAATAGGTTCCGTCATCGTCCTGGAAGATGGATACGTCTCCGGATGCCACTCCGCCCGGGCCGATGGGCATAGGCAGTGGATTGCAATAGCGCTGGGCCCCGGCCGTGAGGCAGAGGAACAGAGCGGCCATTGAGATAAGCAATGTTTTAATTTTCATGGCTTGAAGTTGATTATTTTTTTAAAAATAAGCGAAAGAAAGAATAAATCCAAGAGAGTAAATGATTATATTAGCAAAGAACTAATAACACTGAACCAATGAGAAGATACATTCCACTGATTGCGGGAATCCTCACCGCAGCGTCACTGCTTGTTTCCTGCGCTTCAAACAGCGGCAAGAATGCTGAAAGCGACGGCCAGATCCTGTTCATCGGAGATGACATCGCGGTTGCCCAGACCACTTACGGCAAGGTACGCGGTTACATCATCCAGGACATCTACACCTTCAAGGGAATCCCCTACGGCGCACCCACTTCGGGAGAGAACCGCTTCATGCCCCCGGTACCTCCGGAGCCATGGGAAGGCATACGCAACGCCCTCAACTACGGCGATTCCGCCCCTCAGGTCATAAGTTACCCGCGTACGCCGGAAGCGGCTGGATTCTTCACTGACGCCTGGAACTATGACGTGATCAGCGAAGACTGCCTCCGCCTGAACGTCTGGACACCCGGACTGGACGGCAAGAAGAGGCCCGTGATAGTATGGCTGCACGGCGGCGGATTCTCCAGCGGAAACGCCATCGAGCAGGACGGCTACGGCGGAGAGAACCTGGCCCGCTACGGGGACGTTGTCTTCTGCTCAGTCAACCACCGCCTCAACTGCTTCGGCTATAGTGACTTCGCCTCAGTCGGAGGAGAAAAATACAAGCACTCCGGCAACGTTGGAATGCTGGACATAGTGGCGGCCCTGCAGTGGATACACGACAATATAACCCAGTTTGGAGGAGACCCCGGCAACGTGACCGTGATAGGCCAGTCCGGCGGCGGCTCCAAGGTGAGCATGATTGCCACCATGCCGGCCGCAAAGGGACTGGTGCACAAGGGAGTGGCCCTCTCGGGCAACTCCCTCCAGGGAGCGGACAAGGCATCGGCGGAAGCCCTCGGAGAGCAGATACTCAAAGAGGCGGGGCTCAAGCCTTCGGAAATCGACAAACTGCAGCAGATGCCTTGGGAAGAGTACTACGCGCTGGCGAACCGCGCCAGCCGCACCCTCCAGCGGGAGAAGGGCATCCGCGCGAACTTCTCCCCCGTTTCGGACGGAATAGACCTTCCTTTCCACTTCTTTGACGCCAGCGACCCGTCCCTCCCGGACATCCCGCTGCTGTACTGCACCGTATTCAACGAGCAGAACCCCAACCGCGAGGACGCCTCCCTTGAGGACATCACCCTTGACGGAGTGATAGAAAGGCTTTCCTCCCGCTACGGAGACGACACACGCGCCATTGTGGAAGCATACAACAAGACCTTCCCGGGACGCAGGCCCATCGAGATCTGGGCCCTCCTCACCGGAGTACGCACCAACGTAGTCCGCTCAGCCAACACAAAACTACAGCAGAAATCCCCTGTCTACATGGCCTGGTTCGGCTGGCAGCCGCCCCTGTTCGACGGCCGCATGCGCTCCTTCCACTGCCTTGACATCTGCTTCTGGCTGCACAACACTGACGTGATGCTCACCCACACCGGAGGCGGCAAGCGTCCGCGCGCACTTTCTGACAAGATGTCCGACGCGCTGGTAGCCTTCATGCGTACCGGAGACCCCAACACCAAGAGCCTGCCTTTCTGGCCAAAATATACCGCTGAAAACGGAGAAGTAATGGTACTGGACGACGTGCCCCAGGTCATGAACGACCCTGACCGCGAGTGCCGCGCCCTAATTGAAAACATTGGAAGATAATATGAAAGCCCTGTTCATTGGCGGCACCGGGACCATAAGCACCGCCATCACCCAGAGAATAGCCTCAATGCCCGGTTGGGAGCTGTACCTGATCAACCGCGGCAACCGCAGCAGGGTGATTCCGCCAAACGTGAAACTGATCGTTGCCGACATCAACGACGAGGAAGACGTCCGCCTCAAGCTGGAAGGCCTACAGTTTGACTGCGTTTGCGACTTCATAGGCTTCGTGCCTTCCCAGGTGGAACGCGACTATAGGCTGTTCAAGGACATCACCAAACAGTACATGTACATCAGTTCCGCTTCCGCCTATGAGAAGCCTGCAAGCAATTATATCATAAGAGAGGAGACTCCCCTGGTCAATCCCTTCTGGCAGTACTCCCGCGACAAGATCGCCTGCGAGGCTTTCCTGATGGAGAAATACCGCAGCGAGGGCTTCCCCGTTACCATAATCAGGCCCACATATACCTATGACGAGCGCAGCGTCCCCCTGAGCGTGACGGGAAACAGCGGCTCCTGGCAGGTGCTGGACCGCATGCTCAAAGGCAAGCAGGTCATCATCCAGGGCGACGGCACGTCGCTGTGGACAATGACCCACAACAGCGATTTCGCAAAGGGATTCGTAGGCCTGATGGGCAATGAGAAGGCCATAGGCCAGGCCGTGCAGATCACATCGGACGAGACCCTGACCTGGACCCAGATATACCAGTGCGTGGCCGATGCGCTGGGCGTGGAACTCCACCCTTACTACATCTCATCCTGGTTCCTTGCGGATGTCGGCCAGGAGTATGACTTCAAGGGAGGGCTCCTTGGCGACAAGGCCTGCAGCGTGGTGTTCGACAACTCCAAATTGAAGAGCCTTGTTCCGGACTTCAAGCCAGAAGTGCCATTCGCCCAGGGCATAAAGAGGACTGTGGATTACATCCACGAGCACCCGCAGCTCAAGCGCCCCGACCCCCGGTTCGACGCCTGGTGCGACAACCTCATCGCCAAGATGGAATCCATCAAGTAACCGGTCATGAGCTGCTACGATACCTGTTTCTTTGAGCGGTACGCCCACCAGACCCTGCGCAGGTTCCTGGGGCACGAGTATGACGACCTTGTCAACCGTGACCGTCCGGATCTCCAGTCGCCGGACGGCCGCTCGCTGGGTATCGAGGTGACCCGCGCCATGGAGGAGACCCAGGCCGCGGCCGAGCAGCTCCTGGACAACATGTCCGGCTTCACCCACATGCCAAGCCAGGAGGACGACTTCGAGCGTTTCATCCTTAGCGGCTACTCCTACGGCCTGGACCTTGGCAGGTTCCTGAGCCCGCGCGAGTCCCGCTACTGGTCCATGGCCCTTCCAATGAAGCGTATCCTTGAGAGCAAGGTTTCCAAGATGGTTGACGGCTTCTACGGGGACTTTGACCGCAGCGGGCTTTACGTCTTCTGCAAGGACGACATAGGCATTGCCGACATCATTGGCGCATACCGCCGCGTGATGGCGCTCCAGCGCTACAGCGAGCTCAGGTA
The DNA here is from genome assembly GCA_017619675.1 of Bacteroidales bacterium. Classification (GTDB taxonomy): domain Bacteria; phylum Bacteroidota; class Bacteroidia; order Bacteroidales; family UBA932; genus Cryptobacteroides. Next base: position 13,872 of record JAFZRX010000004.1, read on the forward strand.
CAACTACCTTTTCCTCTCAGAGGTCAACTGCCTGCACGTATGCAACCTCAGCGAGAGGATATCAGACACCTACCGGGTCTCAAGCTACGACATTTCGCTTGAGACCCGGCGGGAAATCTATGGGGCTGCGCTGGAGGCTACTTGACGCCTTCAGGGTTATTTGTTTTCCAATTGTTTACGCGTCTTGATGGTAGCGGCGTAGATGCTGTTGCAAAGGCCCAGGAACGCCGAAAGCATGAACAGTGTCTCCACTCCCAAAGTCTTCCATATCCACCCGCCAAGCAGGGCGATGAGCACGGTTATGAGATGGTTTACCGATATCCCGGTGGATATGGTGGCCCGCATCTCCTGTACGCTGTCCGATATATCCTGGACATAGACGTTGGAAGCCATTGAAGCCAGCGAAATCACCGAATCAAGCACGTAATTCACGCAGCAGATGATGAATGCCGTGTGCATGCTGAAAAGGTGATGCGCAAAGCCGTAAAAAAAGCACACTATTATCAGGATGAGCGTATCGGCGATCATCACAACCTTGTATCCTACCTTGTCAATCAGCCTGCCCACCAAAGGCGATAGAACAAAACAGGCGATGGCGGACACTGCGAACAGCAGGCTTATCACCTGGGTGCTGGCCCCGTAGAACAGGATGAGCACATACGGGCCAAAAGTAAAGAAGACCTGCTTGCGCGCTCCATAAAACACTTCCAGCATATAATACTTCCGGAACTTGCGGCGGAAGTAGAAGCGCCTGCGGTTCTCGTCCGTCTTGCTGTTGCCCTTCATGCTCAGGGCCACGCACAGGGCAAGGAGCATGAATGCCGCCGCGGCCATGAAGACCGGCTTGAAGATATTGCGTCCTGCCACTATGGCCAGCGCCACTATCACGGCTATGTAACCGGCCAGGTTGCCTATCTGGTATACCGATCCCTGATAACCCAGTGCCTGTCCTCCCCGATTCTCTTTTGCATACTCCAGCGACAGGGTGCTTCTCATTCCCAGTTGGATATGTTCTCCCAGGGAATAGATGAAGATAGCGGCCACAACCAGGGACCTCTGGGGGTTTATCAAAGCCTGCATGGTCATTCCGGCCAGCATTATCACCGTTCCAAACTTGTACATCTTCTCCGCTGAGAAACGGTAGAACACCGCCAGCAGGAGTACAAGCAGCAAGCCAGGAAGTTCCCTGAAGAATTCAGTGACTCCCCTGTCCATCTCCCCCATGTGCACCACCTCCGCAAGATAGTTGTCCAGGACTCCCTTGTAAAGGCCATATCCTATGGCAGACAGAAGAAGAGAGAGCAGCAGCGCCTTATATGAGGACTTTTCCTTGAATACTTTTCCAAGTATATCCATCGTTGACAAATATACTCAATCTTACTTAAGATTTGCCTTTTTTGCAAACTCAAACAGGGCAAGGGGAAGGTGGCAGTATCCGTCTGGGTTCTTCTCAAGATAGTCCTGGTGATAATCTTCCGCGCTGTAGAAATTGCGAAGGGGTTCCACCTCTACGGCTAGCGGAGCGCCCAGGGCTTCCTGGACCTGGGAAAAGACTTCCTTGATGACCGGAAGGTCCTCTGGATCGGAGTAATAGATACCCGTACGGTAACGGGTGCCTTCATCTTCTCCCTGCTTGTTAAGGCTAAGCGGGTCTATTGCTTTGAAATACAGTTCCACAAGGAGGCGGAGCGGAAGCGTCTGCGGGTCGAAGACCACGCGCACGGTTTCCGCGAAGCCGGTCCTGTCCGTATATACTTCCTTGTACGAAGGGTTTTCACCGTTGCCGTTGGCAAAGCCGGTGCAGGTGTCCACTACGCCGTTGATCATCTTGAGGTAATGCTCAGTTCCCCAGAAGCATCCTCCTGCCAGATATATAGTCTTGTTTTTATCCATATGATGCAAATATATATTATTTTTGCAATGCTATGAATATCAGCCTGATTTTAGCGGCATTGATGCCAAGCCTCATCCTCACCGGCTATGTCCTGTACAAGGACAGGGTGAGGCCGGAGCCTCCCAGGCTCCTCCTCAGGGCCTTTATCTTCGGCATGGTCTCCACCCTGCTGTCAACGTTCATTTCCGGGCCGCTGGCATCTATAGGGGCATTTTCCTGTACTCCGGAAGGAGTTGTCGGGAACCTGCGCCTGGCCCTCTTCGGCGCTGCTATCCCTGAAGAATGCGCCAAGTTGTTCATGCTGTGGCTGATACTCCGCAACAATCCCTATTTTGACGAGCACTTTGACGGAATAGTCTACGCCGTATGCGTGGGAATGGGCTTCGCCTTTGTGGAGAACGTGGGCTACCTGATGAACGCGGGCGAGATGTGGGTGCACGCGGGCATCGCGCGAAGCATAATAAGCGTGCCCGGGCACTACGCATTCGCCGTGCTCATGGGTTACCATTATTCCTACGCCCACTTTGACAAGGACCAGCGCGACCTGCACCGCATCCTTATCCTGGCAGCGCCAATCACCGCCCACGCCGTGTTCGACTGGATCCTGATGGTATCCGACGCAACCGAACACCCGCTGGTATCCGGCATCCTTTCACTTGTATTCCTCTTTGGTTTTGTCCAGCTTCAGAAGATGGGCCGCAACAGCATCAGGGGCCATCTCACCAAGGACAACGACACTTTGATATAAAAAAAGAAAGGAGGAGCCGTAAGCCGGTTTCTGTTTTTAAGCCTGTCATTTATCTTCGCAACCTACCCCCTGGCATCGGACGGGCCGCCCTCATCTGCCAGTATATTTGGTTTTGCAGGTCCCGGTGCCGTACCCGCAGCGCGTCGCCGCGTCTGCGTCGTGAGCTCTTGCCTCGCGTTTTCACCCTTGGCCGTAAGGCCGGTTCTTTTCTGTTACGGCAAACAAGAAGTTACCCCCTTCTGCGCTTTCCGCAGCGGATTGCCCTTCCCTGTCCGGACTTTCCTCCCTTGCGGGCGACAGACCGCTCCTCCTTAAAAGATTGTGCGCAAATATCGCAAAAAAAGAAAAATATACCTAAATTTGTTAGACAGATGTACTGATTCCGGCCTATGCTAGCCAAGAGATTGATCATAGCGGCCTTTGCCCTGGCAACTCTGATTTCCTGCCAGGGAAAGGTCAAGAACTACCGCCTGAACGTGGTCAGGGAGTATCCTCACGATACCTCCTCCTACACCCAGGGCCTGTTCTGGCATGACGGCCAGCTCTACGAAAGCACCGGCCAACTGGGAGAATCTACCATGCGCATAGTTGACCTGGAAACCGGCAAGGCCCTGCGCAGGCTTAATTTCGAAGCCAAATACTTTGCGGAAGGTTCCGTCATCCTTGACGGCGAACTCTTCATCCTCACCTGGACCAACAAGGTGGCTTTCATCTACGATGCCGCTACCCTTGAATACAAGCAGACTTACTCCTACCCGCGCGAAGGCTGGGGCCTCACCACAGACGGCAAGTCCCTCATAGCCTCCGACGGCAGTTCCAACCTGTATTTCATGGACAATCGCTTCCAGGTTGAGAAGACCGTAAAGGTAACCCTGGACGGACGCCCGGTAAGGCTCCTGAATGAACTGGAATGGATTGACGGAAAAATCTGGGCCAACGTCTACACCACTGACTCAATAATGATAATCAATCCCAAGTCCGGAGAGGTGGAGGCCACCATCAACTGCAGCGGCCTGCTGGACCGTTCCCTGCGCACCCCGCGCACTGACGTGCTCAACGGAATCGCGTACAACCCGGCTGACGGAAAGATATACCTGACCGGCAAATACTGGCCGAAGATGTTTGAGATTGAACTGAAAGAAACCAAATAACAACCACATTTAAACACTATTATTATGAAAAAGTATTTTGCAGAATTCATCGGAACGCTAGTTCTGACCCTCATGGGCTGCGGAACGGCAGTATTCCTGGGCTGCGGAACCTCCGCAGGCGTAGTAGGAACAGCCATCGCTTTCGGTCTTTCCGTCGTAGCAATGGCTTACTCAATCGGTGAGATCTCCGGATGCCACATCAACCCTGCAATCACATTCGCTGTAGCGCTGTCAGGACGCATGACCTGGAAAGACGCTTGCGGATACTGGATCGGCCAGTTCCTTGGCGGTATTGTAGGAGCATTCCTTCTGTGGGCCATCATCGCCGCTACCGGAGCACCGGGCGCAATGGGCGATCCCGCAGGAATGGGTGCCAACGGCGTAGCGAATGCCGGTGGAGCATGGGGCGCCTGCCTCGTTGAGATCATCGCAACCTGCGTATTCGTATTCGTTGTCCTTGGAGCAACTGACGCCAAACTGGGCGCAGGCAAGCCTGCAGGCCTTGCAATCGGTCTCACCCTTATCCTCGTTCACCTTGTTTGCATCAACCTCACAGGTACATCTGTTAACCCTGCACGCAGCTTCGGTCCCGCCCTCTTCGCAGGTGGCGACGCCCTCAAGAACGTATGGGTATTCATCGTAGCACCTCTCATCGGCGGCGCTTGCGCAGCCGGCCTCTGGAAGTGCGCCGCTTGCTGCAAATGCTGCAAGAAGGACGCTGAATAGCAGATCTTGGCAGAATAAAAAAACCGGCCCTTGAGCCGGTTTTTTTTATTCTGTCTTTTCTGCGTCGTCTTTCTTGTTGCGGCGGAGTTTGGGGAGGCGGAGTTTCCAGCGGCCGTGGACTTTCTGGCGGCGGGAGTACCACCTTTCCATGAGTTTCTCTTCCAGGTCTTCCTCGAGGTCAGGGAAGCGCTCGCGCATGGCGCGGACGTTGTCGCGGATGAAAGAGCGGACGTGGCGTTCCTTCTTGTCTTCGAACATTTCGTCAAAGCATACCATGATGCCGGTCTCGTAGACTTCCGCGAGCTCGTCGTTGCGGCAGGTGCCGAACATCTTCATTGTGGGAGACAGGCTCATGTATGAGTTTACCAGAGGAGGGATGGCTGTGCCAAGCTTGTGGACTGCGTCCTTGAGGTTGCGGTAGTCCTGCTTGAAGTCATTGTCCTTGAGGATGAGGTCCATCAGGCGCGGGTCTCCCTCGGGCATGAGGAGATCGTACGGGCGGGCCAGTTCTTCCTTGTCCCCGAAGTGCTTCCAGAGGAAGTGCAGGATGAGGTTGCGGGCGGTGGCGTCGTAGGACGGGTACATGGTCATCTTGCCGATGAAGTACATGATGTTGGGGTGCTGGAGGATGACGGCGGTGATTCCGTCCCAGAGGTTGTCAAGGGAGAAGATGGCTTTGGGGCCGGCCTTTGAACTCTGGTATTCCGGGGCCACGAAGGAGCGGCCAAGTTCCATCACGTGGGGCAGGTAGTGATCGATGAACTCGTCGGAGTAATGGAAAAGATGGGTGGAAGTCATGTCCGGCTGGCCGGCCTCGTTGAACTTCACGTCGGTTCCGAATATGTAGCGGTAGCCGCCCAGGATGGCCTCGGCGTCAGGGTCCCAGACCACTATCTGCTTGTAGGGGTTCTCCATCTTGTCGTATTCGTCAAGGTCAAGGGCGAAGCCGGTGGAGCCGCCCGCCTGGCGGAAGGCTTCCTCGCGCAGGCGCCCTATCTCCGTGACAACGTTGGGAGAGTCGTGCCAGGTTACCACATAGATCTCATTGCCGCCCTTGTTTGTGTCCCGGAGTTTCTTGTCGGGGGTCAGTTCGGCCTTGAGGAGTTCCTTGCTTACGGGATCGATTATCTTTTCCATGGAGTTATATTTTATATACCTCTTCCCTCACCCACTGGGCCCACTGCTGAGGGGTCTTGGATGAGTCGAACTGGGTGTAAGGTATAGGTTTTCCAAAAATGACCTTGAAGGTGCTGTGCCTGCCCTTGAACATTTCGTCAGGGAGGAAGAGCATGGTGAGGTTGGCCTTGATGCCTATCTTCTTGAAGAACAGGTCTCGGTTGTAGAACTTCTTGGAGTTCTGGCCGATGAAATGCACGGGGACAATGTCCCTCTTGGTCTCTACGCTCTTGGTAATGAATGACTTGGACCAGGCCACATCCTGGATTACGCCGTCAATCTTGCGGGAGCACTTCCCTGCCGGGAATATGATCATCTGGTTGTCAGAATCGTAGGCTTCCGCAATTAGTTTGGGGAGGTTCCTGCTCTGGCCGCCGACCTTGTTTATGGGCACGCATATTGGGGCGAGGCCCTTGAGGTTCATGAGGATGTCGTTTACCAGGTATTTGATCTTTCCGTCATAAGCCTTGCCCAGAACCATGCCCAGGGTTATGCCGTCAATGCCGCCCAGAGGGTGGTTGGAGGCGAATGTATACAGGGTGTTGCCGCTGGTGTCAAGGTTTTCCAGGCCCTCTACCCTAACCCTTACGTCAAGGTAGTCAAGGCATTTCTCACAGAACTCAACTCCCTCGTAGCCTTGTACGAGGTATTTGTTGATCAGGTCAATGTGTATGATTTTCCCGAGCAGCTTGATGGCGAACGAGGGAATTTTCTTTTTCCCTGCCTTGGATTTGACTATCGCTTCAAGGTCGATAGCCATGGACTGGTTCTCAGACATGGGTTTAGCTTTAGTTACTTTTACAAATATAGGAAAAAAGTTATATTTGCACACCATCATTCTTACAACGATGAAATTGTTCGGGAGGAAATCGGACGTGGCTGTGATAGGCTACGGAAGCTGGGCCACGGCGCTCATAGGGCTGCTTACCAAGAAGGGCAAGAGCGTGTGCTGGCATGTGCGCAACCTTGAGATCCTGGAAACCGTACGGAACGAAGGGCGCAACCCAAAGTACCTTTCCGAACTTGAACTGAACACCAGGCTAATAGAGGTGTCGGCCGATATCAACACCGTGGTGGAGAGTTCGGACACGATACTCGTTGCCGTTCCGGCAGCGTATCTGAAGGGCTTCCTGGAGCCACTGAAGGCCTCCCTTGAAGGGAAATTGATCATATCCGCCACCAAGGGCCTGCTGCCCGGAGAATACAAGAGCGTAAGCGAATATCTCATTTCCGCATATAACCTCGACCCCAAGGATATATGCATTATTTCCGGGCCTTCACACGCGGAGGAGGTGTCCCGCGGGAGGCTGTGCTACCTGACCGCCGCAGGGGCGGATCAGGCACGCACTGAAGCCGCCGCGGACCTGTTCCGATGCGACAGCATGAACATCAGCTACAGCCCTGACATACGCGGAATCGAATATGCCGCCGTCATGAAGAACATTTACGGCGTGGCGGCGGGAATAGCCAGCGGACTGGGTTACGGGGACAATTTCCTGGCAGTGCTGGTGGCGCAGTGTTCAAAGGAGATGTTCCAGTTCCTGGACGCAATGTTCCCCGCCCAGAGGTCCAGTTCGGACCGCAGGTACGTGTCGGACCTCCTGGTCACCTGCTATTCCTCATACAGCCGCAACAGGCGCCTTGGAAACCTTATCGGGCGCGGCTGCACGGTGAGGGGCGCCCTCAACGAACTGACTCAGGTGGCGGAGGGGTACTTCGCTTCGGCAGGAATAAAACAAATCTGCGACAGGAACAGCCTGGAGCTGCCGGTCGCAGATATGGTGTACAAGGTCCTTTACCAGAACGCCAACGCGCGCAAGGCCATCAAGGCCCTGTCGCTCAAACTATAGAAGGGCTTTGGCCTTGGTTCGCAGGTAGGAGTTCAGCGAGATTGGCTGATACTTGTCGCTCCTGTCCAGCCATTCAAGCGCAAGTCCGTAATCCTCAAGCATATAGCATCCCAGCGCCATATTGTATGCGGCGCAGGCTTTCTGCTCGTCGGACGCCTTGCCGGAGAGGATTTCCATCCATATTTCCATGGCTCCCTCCCAGTCTGTATCGGCAGCTTTCATAAGGGCCCTGACCCAACTCTCTGAGGTGTCATAGTAGATTATGGAGTAGTACTCCCTGCGGACGTCATTGGTGAAAAGGCCGGCGATGGAGGCTCCGTAACTGGCGGCTGCCGTCTGGATGTTGTCGCGGGACGGGTATTGCCTGGTGAGAGGAACTACTATCACTGAATCCCTTTTCTTGTCAAGGCCGTCATATACATAGAGGTTGGAAGTGGCCGTGACGGTTCCCTGTGAAGTTCTCAAAGTTGGGCTGTCGAACAGGAAGAGTACATCGGCGTCCGTCTTGACCATGAGGCTTACCAGCGAATCCTTGGCATGGTAAACGCCGGAGCGGTTCTTGGGGACGCTGAATACCGGGATGGCTTCATCGGACTGGAAATACTCTTTCTCCAGGCCTTTCACCAAACCGTTAGCCAGGCTGCTCACATATATGGAATCCTGCCTGTTCCCGTCATTCAGATAAACGACACTCATAGTCTTGTTCTCCAAGACAAAACCAGCCTCGCCCGGATAATGCATATCGTAGAGAAGAGTGTAGGCCTGCGGGGTACAGGCGCACAGGGCTGCGAGTGTCAGAAGGATAACTAAAAAGCGTTTCATATTGTTTCTGCTGTCAAATCATATTCATCGGCCGCGGTGATGCGCACCCTGACCATTTCTCCCACTTCGAGGGGCCTGTCGCTTGTCACTATTATCTCTCCGTCCACCTCCGGGCTCTCATAGGGGCTTCTGCAAATATACGCACCATTTACAAAATCGTCAACCATCACGGTCTGCAGGGAACCCACGCGGCTGCGGTTGAATTCAAGCGAAATGTCCCTCTGGGTGAGCATCAGCCTTTCCAGGCGGCGCTGCTTCTCTTCCTGGGGCACATCGTCATTGAAATGCTGGGCGCCGTAGGTGCCTTCCTCCTCGGAATAGGTGAACGCGCCAAGGCGTTCGAAGCGGCTTTCCCGCACAAAGTCAAGCAGTTCCTCAAATTCCTTCTCCCCTTCCCCCGGATGGCCCACTATCAAGGTGGTACGCAACACTATTCCCGGAACCTTCTCCCTGAAGGTCTTTATCAGGCGGCGCGTCCTCTCAGAATCTATATGCCGGTGCATATTGTCAAGCACCTTGTCTGAGATATGCTGGAGCGGTATGTCCAGATACTTGCAAACCTTGGGGTTCGTGGCCATCTGTTCCAGCACGTCCTGGGGGAAATCCGCCGGGTAGGAATAGTGCACCCGCAGCCATTCAATTCCCTGAACTGCGGAAAGCGATTGCAACAAGTCTGCCAAAGCACGCCTGCCGTAGAGGTCAAGGCCGTAATATGTTGTATCCTGGGCTATGAGGATAAGTTCCCTGACGCCGCGGGAGGCCAGGAAGGAGGCTTCCTGCACCAAAGTTTCAATTGGTACGCTGCGATGCGCTCCCCTGATGAAGGGGATGGCGCAGTATGAGCAGCGGCGGTCGCAGCCTTCCGATATCTTGAGGAAGGAGTAGCCCTTGCCGCGGGGCGGGAGCCAGCGAGGCGCTTCAGCGCCGGCTTTGGGCTCTACGCCCAGCGCCCGTGCCACGGGCTCAAGGTCCCGCGCGCCGAACCAGGCGTCCACCTCCGGAATCAGCGCCGGGAGTTCGGCGCCGTAGCGCTGCGAAAGGCAGCCGAAGACCATCAGGCTGCCGGCGCGGCCCTGCGCCTTTAGCGCAGCGGCCTGCAGCACAGCCTGCACGGACTCCTCCTTGGCGTCGCCAATGAAGCCGCAGGTGTTCAGCAGCAGATAATCCACATAGGGCGGATCGGCGTCCTCCGGGAACACCTCCAGGTCATTCTGCAACAGGCACAGGAGATGCTCGGTATCCACCGTGTTCTTGGAACAGCCCAGGGTGATTATCCGAACTGACTTCTTATTCATCCGCCAGCTGCTGGGTCTCTTCTTCTACAAAGTCAAGGGAGGCGTACTTTGCCAGCTGGTTGTACCAGTCAAGTACCTTCTTCATGTGGGAAGGATAGAAACGGTTCTGGTCGTAGTCAGGGACCGCCTTAGCAAAGAGGGCCTTCAGATCGTTGTCAGGCAGTTTCTCAGGGCCCGGTTTGCCTTTGTATATCTTGTCCAGGCTCTGGAACACTTCCTTGAGCTTTATCTCGCCGGAATCGGCAAAGATGGAGATGTCTGCAAGTGTGGTGATGCGGCTCTTGATGTCGATCATGCACCTCTTCTTGTCGGCCAGGGCCTCGGCTATGACGCCGTTGCGGGCCTGGGCCAGATATTGGAACAATCCGCTTTTTCCGGAAACGGAAAGGATTTTTGACAAGTCTGTTTTCATTTTTATGATAGTTTATCTTTCAATTCTTCCAATGCGGCGTCAACCTTGGCAAAGAGAGACGGGATGTCCGAATCGTTTATGATCACGGCATCCACTATGTCCATGTCAAAATGCTGCGCCTTCATGCGCTGGCGCACCGTGTCACGCGACGAGTTGTCGCGGTGCATGGCGCGGCTGAGCCTCAGCTCATCCGGGGCCTCCAGGAAAAGCACCGCGTCCGCCAGGTCGTGGAACAGCGGTTTTTCAAGGAATATGGCCGTTTCCATTATCACGAAAGGAGTCTCCCCTTCGCGGTCGTCCCTCCAGCGGACAAAGTCGTCATACACCATCGGATGGACGATCTCTTCCACCAGGGCTAACTTGGATTTGTCAGAGAAGATGATGGACCCCAGTTTCCCGCGGTCCAGCGCGCCCTCCGAGTCGCATACGGACTCTCCCAGGGCCTCCTCTATATCCATTACAACCAAAGGGTTCTCAAAATAGAGAGCCTTGGTGCGGCTGTCGCAGTCATAGACCGGAATGCCCTTTGAAGCAAGGTACCTTGCAACCACGGTCTTTCCGCTGCCTATTCCGCCTGTAATAACCAATGTCTTCACTACTAACTGCTTTAATTATTCTTCGATGCACTCAAAGATCTGCGGCTCCATGTCATAATCTATCACGGTAGCCGGCAGGCCTGAACTCCGGGCTACGCAGCGCCCGTTTATCGAATTCGCGAATTCTTCATAGTCTATGTAAAAACTGGCCGTGCGCATGGGGTCCGAATTCATAGGGAATATGCATTTGAACACCACCTGCGCGGTGGATGGGTAAACCGAAAGCGTCTTCCCCGCAGGCAGGCCGCGCACTTCAAGGCGCACCTCCCTGCTGATCTCCACGTATCGGCTCACCTCAAGGGAATACCCCACCCTGGTGGCCGAAGCCCTGAGCCCTGAAGGCACGTCCAGGTCAACTTCCCCGTGCGCGTCGTTCCTCAGGTTCTTGAGTTCCAGGGGCTTGGTGAAAACCCTTTCCACATTGTCAAGATAGTTGGGATCCCCGTACACCAATACCGAGTCAGGAGAGAACACCATGCTCCCCACCGCCGTATATTGCGGCCGGTAGGTTGCTATGAGGCGCGGCGTAACCGGCACCTTGCGGTAATCCTCCGCCGGGAAGCGGAAGACAACGGTGTTGGTGATGAAGGACTCCAGCTGGACTTCCTCGCCGAATATCTCCGTGACGTGGGAAGCCAGCGCGTTGGGCGAAAGATAGAAGGCGTCGTCCTCGCCATGGGTGAATTCTTCCGACTGGAAGAACACCTTGATGCCCTTGTCGGCGTCACGCCCGTTGCGGAGCACCCGGAAACCGGATGCGCGGCACCGGGCGGTGATGACCGCCGTGTTGGAAGATTCGGCAGACCTTCCCTGGATATCGCTCAGTGCAATGACTTCCACGTTCATGATGGCCGAGTACCTCAACGTAAGGTTGTGTACCAGCCATATGCTGAAAGCCAGCAGGAGGCACATCAGGAAACCTGCGAGGTCCCTCCCGCTGATTTGCAGTCTGTCCAGGAGCCTGAACCGGATCTTATTGGGCATTTGCGGAATAATCTTTCTGGATGCAGCTCTTGTCCACCTTGATCTTGACGTCTCCGTCAACCTTCAGGAGGACTGTCCTTTCCTGAACCTCCGCGATGGTTCCATAGATACCGCCGTTGGTGACAACCTTGTCGCCGTTCTTGAGGCCTGCGCGGAAAGCCTCAAGTTCCTTCTGCTGCTTGCGCTGCGGCCTGATCATGAAGAGCCACATGATGACGAAAAGCAGGAGGAACATAATCCAGATGGATGCGCCGCCGGCCATGGGGTTGGCGGCCTGTAACAATGTAATCATATTCATTTGACGTTAATAATGTTTTCCTTGAGCAATTTGTCCAGCAGGCTGTTCACAAAGGAACTGCTCTTGCGGGTACAGTAATACTTCGATATCTCCACGTATTCGTTGATGGTGACGCGGGGGTCTATGTCGGAACCGAACTTCTCCTGCTCCGCCAGGCCCAGGGCTATGAGGCACACGTCAGGGACGAATAGCCTGTCCTTGTCCCACTGCGGGACGCAGTCCGAAACCATCTGGAAGTAACGCGGGAAGCCCGCCACGGCGGCCTCCAGGATTCCATGGACGAACTTTGAGTCCGATACCTTCGCCGGGGCGCCGGGGTTCATGTCGCTCATATACAGCGGCGGATAGGACCAGCGGCTCTCCGTTGTCATCTGCGCCAGGGAGCGGCAGCAGCAGGTAAGCGCGTACGCCAGGTCGTCGTTCCAGTAGATGGAGAGGTCTTCCAGGATCTCCTCAAGGGCGGGGTCGTCCACCAGTTCCCTCTCGAATATGGTGACGAACAGGTCCGCGTCCTCCTTGAAGGAGTTGCCAGGATTGTCCATGTATCTCCTGAAATAATCCGTGTCCCTTACGTTCTCGTACAACTGGCGCAGGAAGACGTCATACTGCTCCCAGCTGATCTTCTTCTTTGCGGTCAGTTTCTGGAAATCCGGATCCGCGCCCAGCATCTGCGCGGGGCCGTTGGACACGAACTTCATGTTGGGGAACTTTTCCTCTTCCGTGGGGTTGAACTTTTTCCTGGCTGCGTCTATGCGCGAAAATGCTTCCGCCGTAAGGGCGGGAATAAGGGCCATCATCATGAGATACAGGTCCCTGGCAGCCTCGCATGAGACCTCAAGCTGCTTTCCGGCCTCTTTAATTGTCATTGCTGGATTCTCCGCAAAACTGTAAAGGGTCTTGAACGCCTTGATCCTGAGGATTCTTCTATTGAGCATAATTTTCAACGAAAATATTTACGCAAATATAATAAGAGAATCGGGGAAAAATTATATTTTTGTGAATAAATGTAAATCTTTAGCATATGTACAGAGAGGATTATGACCGGAACTTCGTTCCGGAAGGGGGTTCGGAAGATGTATATTCAAAGCCTGTCAGGGCCGGAAAGCGCACGTATTTCTTTGACGTGAAATCCACCCGCGGGAACGATGACTTTTACATTACCATTACCGAAAGCAAGCGCAAGCAGGAGCGCGACGGAAGCTTCTCCTATGACAAGCATAAGATTTTCCTTTACAAAGAAGATTTCGAGAAATTCGCCGAAGGCCTGCAGGATGCGGTCAACTACATCAAGGACAAGTGCTTTGACGGCGTAATTCCTCAGCGCGAGTACAAAGAAGAAGATTTCTAATCCTGTTCCAATGCCTGGAATACTATTGAAAAACGTCACTCTGGACGGCTGTCCAAGGGATATCGCCATAGACGGCGCAACCATACGCCGCATAGCCAAAGCCGGGGAACTCGATGAGTCTTTCCCGACTTGCGGTTATGAGGTCATGGACTGTACCGGGCTCACAGCCATACCGGGTTTCGTGAACAGCCACACACACTCCGCAATGTCCCTCATGCGCGGCGTGGGCGAGGACATCCTTTTCGAGGACTGGATCAAGCGAATCTGGGAGATAGAGAAAGGCATTGACAAGGACTTCGTATACTGGGGCACAAAGGCGGCATGCCTGGAAATGATACGCACGGGCACCACAGTGTTCAATGACCAGTACTGGTTCCCTTCAACCGCCCGCAAGGCCGCCGCGGAGATGGGCATACTGCCCGCCATCTCCTATATCTTCCTGGACAACGGGGACATGGAAAAGGCCATGAGGCAGAGGGAAGAATGCAAGGAACTGTATCAGGAGTCCCTGGAATGGGGTGACAGCGCCATCTTCACGGTAAGCGTCCATTCCGTCTACTCCGTATGCAGGGAGAACATAGTCTGGGCGGCGGATTTCGCCCGCAGCCACGGAATCAGGCTGCACGTCCACATCAGCGAGACCCTCAAGGAGGTCAATGACTGCAAGAAGGTCCAGGGAGGCCTCTCCCCCGTTGAATATCTGGATTCCCTGGGATTCCTGGGGCCGGATGTGATAGCCGCGCACACCCTCTGGCTGGATGACAGGGATGTCACCATCCTGGGAGAGCGCGGCGTGAGCTGCGTCCACAACATCAACTCCAACCTCAAGCTGGCTTCGGGTTACAGGTTCAGGTACGCGGAACTCAAGGACCATGGCGCAAACGTGTGCCTGGGCACCGACGGATGCGCATCGTCCAACAACCTTGACATGCTGGAGGCCATGAAGACCTCCGCAATAGTCCAGAAGGCCTGGAGGGACGACCCTTCCGCCATGCAGCTGCCGGAACTCATGGACATGGCCACGGTGAACGGAGCCCGCGCCCTTGGCCTCAGGACCGGCCGCATAGAGGAAGGCTGGCGCGCGGATATCTCGCTGGTGGACACGCACAGCAGCTTCTTCCTCTCCCCCGCGCCTTTCCTTTCCAACTTGGTTTATTCCGCGCATTCAGACTGCATAAAGACTGTCATTGCCGGCGGAAAGGTTGTCATGAAGGACAGGGTCGTTCCCGGTGAGGACGAGATACTGGAAGGCGCCTCACAAGTTTTGTCAGAACTGCAATAAGACATTAAGATATGGATAACAATATTACAAGAATGGAATGGATCCGTTCCGCCGCGCAGTCCGTTGCGGAAAGGCTGGACGGAAGGGTCCCTGAAGTGGGAATAGTACTGGGAAGCGGCCTGGGCGACCTGGCGGACAGGATCAAGGACCCCGTAGTGATCCCGTATAACACAATCCAGGGTTTCCCTGTTTCCACTGCCGTGGGCCACAAGGGCAATTTCATCGCCGGCAAACTTGCCGGGAAATGCGTCATTGCAATGCAGGGACGCTTCCACTACTACGAAGGCTACCCAATGGAGCTGCTGGCCCTTCCCATCAGGGTCATGAAACTCCTGGGAATCAAATACCTGTTCGTATCCAACGCCGCCGGCGCAGCCAACCCTGACTTCAAGGTAGGCGACATGGTGATCATCAAGGACCATATCAACAACCTGCCCAACCCTCTCATAGGCCCCAACCTGGATGAGTTCGGCCCAAGGTTCCCGGACCTCACCTGCGCCTATGATCTTGAACTCCAGGAAAAGGCCCTTGAAATAGGAAAGAAACTGAAGCTGGACCTCAAGAGAGGCGTCTATTTTGCCAGTTCGGGTCCTACCTACGAGACTCCTGCCGAGGTACGCTTCTACCGCACCGTGGGAGCGGACATGCTTGGAATGTCAACGGTTCCTGAAGTGATAACCGCAAGGCATTGCGGCCTGCGTGTATTCGGCGTATCGGTAATCACCAACGTGGCAAACGTGGCCAACGAGCAGCAGACCTACAACGACGCGGACGACGTAGTAACCCAGGCCGGCCTAATCACGGACAAGATGTGCAAGCTTTTCACTGAACTTATCAAGAAACTATAGGCTATGGAACCTATTTGGGCGATATTCATACTGGTAATGATTGCCAGTTTCATTGTCCAGACCACCCTCAAGAGCAGGCTGGACAGGTATTCCCGCGTCCAGACAAACATAACCGGGGCCCAGATAGCCCGGATGATGCTGGAAGAGAACGGCATACATGACGTGACCATCACCTGCGTCAGCGGCACCCTTACTGACCACTACAACCCCCAGACGCATACCGTGAACCTCAGCGAGGATATCTATAACGGCAACAACCTGGCGGCGGCCGCCATTGCGGCGCACGAATGCGGGCACGTCCTCCAGCACGCTTCCGGATACGCGCCCCTCAAGCTGCGCACCGCAGCCGTCCCGCTGGTGAACTTCGCGGGCAAGAGCGTACAGTGGGTCCTTCTCCTGGGAGTTATCCTCTGGCAGTTCACCCCCGTCATGCTCTGGCTTGGCATAGCCCTCTTTGCAGTCACCACCGCCTTCAGCTTCATCACCCTCCCTGTGGAGGTAAATGCAAGCCAGAGGGCCGTAGCATGGCTCAACACGGCCAACATCACGGACTCAACCACCACCGCGTATGCCCACGACGCCCTCAGATGGGCCGCCTACACATATGTGATTGCGGCGCTAGGCTCGCTGGCAACACTTTTATATTACATAAGCATCGCACGCAGACGTTAATACTAATACACCATAAAAATGAGACTCGTTAAAGTTGTTGCCGCCACAATGACGGCGGTAATGCTCACCACTTCCTGTGGTGTGCTTGGACTGGGCTCCACCAAGAAATCGAAAGGCGCATCCATTGGCGCCGCTCTTCTCGCCCTTTACGCAGGCTACAAGCTTGCGGGAAAGATTGACCTCAGCAACCTGGGCAACATCGTCAACCTTGCAAGCATCATCAACATCCTCAAGGGCAACGCCCTTGACGGAGACAACACTGAATTCATAGAGGGCCTGATGGAAGGTGCGCAGAACACCATCAGCCAGAGCAATGCCGAATCTATAGTAGGCCTGCTGGGCCAGCTTTCCAACATTGACCTGAGCAAAGTATCCACTACGGCCAAATCCCTGGCAAGCAACGCGACGCAAGAGGCCACACAAGCGGCCGCGGCGTCGCTGACTGCGTCGCCGGAAGTGCAGTCAGCCCTGGGTACGCTATCCAGCATATTCAGGCTGATGAACTGAGAGGATTGAAAAATACCCTATTGGAGTTGGGAGATGAGGTAATTACGCTTGGCCTCGTCTCCCAACGCTTTTGTAGTGTTGCAGGAGAGCTTGATGCAGGGGTGCCATACCCGGCTCTCCGTAATACGGCCGCGGGTGAGTTTGATCACGATGTTCATCGGATCCGCCCCTGTGACGTCGCATGTAAGGAACGTTCCCACACCGTATGAGTCCTGGACGCGGCCGGCGCAGTACTTATGGATCTCTATGGCCTTGTCAATGTCAAGGCCGTTGGAGTATACAACCTGCTTTGATGCCGGGTCTATTCCAAGGTCCTTGTACTTGGCTATGATCTTTTCCGTCTGCTCGAACTCGTCGCCGCTGTCAACCCTGAGGCCCTTGTACATCATGGCCATGCGCTTTGAGAGGTTGGAGAAGAATACCTTGTCCCCGAAGCAGTCATAAAGGTAGATACCGTTATCCCCGTCGTAAACGTCTGAGAACTTGCGCATTACGTTGTAGTTGCACTCGAACAGGCCGCTCACGTTCTCCTCAAAGCTGATCAGCTGGTGGGACATGGTTCCCAGGGGAACGAGGTTGTATTTCATGGCCAGCCATACATTCGATGTGCCGGTGAACTTGCCCGGCCAGTCGGTACGGGCCTTGGCCACCTGGTCCATCACCCTTATCACCATGTCCTGATGCTCGAAACTGAAGCGCCTGCGGGTGCCCATGTCTCCAAGTACAAGGCCGCCGGAAAGTATCTTCTCCGTCTTGGCGCGGGCGCGCTCCTCCTCCAGGGCGGCATCGTACTTCTCGAAATCTCCGCGGAGCATATGCATCAGTTCCGATATGGTGGAAAGCAGCGGCATCTCCCACATGATTGTGCTGAACCACTTTCCGCGCACGGTTATCTGAAGGTGACCTTCCTCATCCTGGCTGATGTTAACCTCGGCGGGATTGAAGCGGTAACCCTTGAGGTATGTGAAGTACCAGAGAGGCAGATATATGCATCTGCGCTTCATGAATTCAGCTTCCTCGTCCGTGAATACCACGTCTTTCATATTGTTTACCTGCTCCTGCAGCAACGCCGCGAAGCCCTCCGGGTAAACCTGGTGGTTGCGGTCAAAGAAGGTATATTCAACCTCTGCGCGGGGATACTTCTCAAGTATGTAATACTGGCAGGTGAAAGTATACAGGTCGTTGTCTGTAAAATGGGTGATGATCTGACGCATCTTATTGTATGTTAATATTTTATAAATTATCCAACTCTTCAAGCCAAAGGGCGCTGGAGGCGTCCGAAGGCATAGGCCATGAACTCCTTGGAGAAAGGCTGACAGAACCTACGCATGGGCCTTCCGGACTGCAGGAACGCTTGAACTGCTGCCCAAAGAAACGGCGGATGAAAGTACGCAGGCAGGCCTTGATGGCGGCCGCCTCATAAAGGCCGTCGAAGGCCTTGAGCGCCTGGTCGTATATTTCCTTAGGAGTCCTTCCCTGACGTACCATGTGGTACAGGAAGAAGTCGTGGAGTTCGTACGGGCCTACCACTTCCTCCGTCTTCTGGCCAATCTCCCCGTCCGTTCCGGGGATGAGTTCCGGACTTACAGGAGTGTCGACTATGTCCAGGAGGATGTCGCCGCAGGCGCCCGCAAAGCGGGTGCGTGCCGCATGGCTGACTATCTCCCTCATCAAGGTCTTTGGAACGCCGCAGTTAACCCCGTAATTGGAAATGTGGTCCCCGTTGAAGGTACACCATCCCAGGGCTATCTCCGACAGGTCTCCGGTTCCCACCACAAAGGCGCCGTGCTCGTTGGCCAGGTCCAGCAGGATCTGCGTCCTTTCGCGCGCCTGCGCGTTCTCGTAAGTCACGTTTCGGACCGAAGGGTCATGCCCGATATCCTTGAAATGCTGCTCCACCGCCGCCACGATGGAGATTTCCCTGGAGGTAACGCCAAGGGCCTCCATAAGCGCAAGGGCGTTGCCCTTGGTGCGGTTGGAGGTGCCCATGCCCGGCATGGTGACAGCGATTATGTTGGAACGCGGTATTTCAAGTTGGTCAAAGGCCAGGCAGGTGACCAGCAGGGCCAGGGTGCTGTCAAGGCCTCCGGATATTCCTAAAACGGCGGACTTGGCCTTGATGAACTCCATCCTGGACACCAGACCTGCGGTCTGGATCTGGAGGATGTCGTCGCACCTGTGGGCAAGTTCCACCTTGTCGGCGGGGATGAAGGGATGCGGGCGCGGAACAGAATCTTGCTGCAGGACAGGGGTTTCCGCAGGCTCCACGGAGGTGTCGATATCGGCAAAGACAATTGTGCTACCGCGCTTGAAGCGCTCCCCTGCGGCCAGGAGGCGGCCGTTACAGTAAATCAGGGAGCCTCCGGCGTAGACGCCGTCGGCAGTGGATTCACCGTAGCCGCTTGGGCAATAGACGTACGCAAGGCGCTCCTGCGCTGACTTGAGTGCCAGCTGCTCCTTGACCTTGCGGTAGCGGGTCACCATCTCAGGTACGGCCAGGCATATCACTTCCAGGCCTTCAAGGGAGCAGGACTCGGAAACCAGTTCGATTCCCTTGTCAGAGGCAAGCCTCTTCAGGTCCTCGAGAGCCTTCTGCTCAGCCTCCGCAAGCAGTTTCTGCTTGGCGAGGACCCCGCAGGTCGCTCCCGTCAGGAAATGGGGCGGGAACACTATCATTTCAGCACCATGGGCGGCCGCTTTCTCAAGCAGTCCAACGGCCTCCTGATAGTTTTTACGGACGTCTGCAAGCCATACCCTGGGCGTTGCCGCAGCCAATTTCATTTTTACCATAGATGAATAAAGTCAATTGTTTTTTTGCCAACAGTTTAGTATATTTGCAAAAATAAGGATTATCGGTCAAAATGGTAGAAAGTATCAAGCTAAATTTTGAACGTCTCATTGCCCTTTATGAGGGTGAGAAGCAAAAGAATGCCCAGCTTGCCTCCCAGTTGGAGGAATACCGTGCGGCCGTACAGTCCGGCGAACAGCAGATTACTGACTTAAAGAAACAGATAGAGAATCTGAAACTGGCCGGGGCTTTTACAGGCAAGGGCGGCAGTTCCGCCGTTGCCAAGGAGAAAATTGACAAATTGATCAGGGAGATTGACAAGTGCATCTCGTTTCTTGAAAAATAGTTATGGCAGATAGTAAAGACCAAAGCATAAATATCAAGATTGCGGGCAAGACATATCCGCTCAAGGCATCTTCCCCTGAGATGGAGCAATATATGCGGTTGGCATCGGATGCCATAAACCAGAAACTGGCGGCGTACGATGCAAAATTCGTCGGCCGTGAACTGGTTGACAAACTGGCTTTCGTTACCCTCAACGAGGCCATAAGCCGCATCTCCCTCCAGAAAAAGCTCTCTTCCCTGGAAGAGCAGCTCAAGAAACTCTCCGCCCAGACTTCAGATTATTTGGAGAAATTAGACTAGCCGTCAGTTCCCTACCGCCGAAACAACACGTTCCAAGGAACCGGGTGACTCACTGCCCGATGGCGGGCCGGCATTGACCGGATACCTGAAATGCGGTGGAGCCCAAATCTTATCATTAAGATTTCCGACGTAGTTACTGGCGGCTTTTACTCCTCCTTTAAGCAGTACCGGCTTTCGCAGCCAAGATACTGTTAAACAATTATATATATACTACATAATACAATGCTGTACTATATCCTTACCGCCATCGTGGCAGCAGTGCTAGCCCTGGCTATCTATATACTCATAAAGAAAAGCACCCTCAAGGGTCAGAGCGAGGCCATAATAGAGAAGGCCCGCATGGAAGCGGAAAACATCAAGAACGAGAAAATCTTCCAGGCCAAGGAGAAATTCCTCCAGTTGAAGGCGGACCACGAGAAACACGTAAACGAAAAGAACGCTCAGATACGCGAGACAGAGCAGCGCCTCAAACAGAAGGAAAACACCCTCAACCAGCAGACCAACGAACTTAACAAGCGCCTGTCCGACGCGGAAAACGCCAAGAAATCCCTCCAGGTACAGCGCGAAATCCTTGAGAAGAAAGCGGAAGAGTACAACAAACTGTCCGCACAGGTGAACAAACAGCTTGAAACTGTAGCCGGAATGACCGCGGCGGAGGCAAAGGCAATGCTCGTGGAGAACATGAAGGCGGAGGCCCGCACTGAGGCCCAGGCCTACATCAACGAGACCATAGACGAGGCCCGCCTGAACGCGGCCAAAGAGGCTAAGAGAATAGTTATCAACACTATACAGCGTACCGCAACGGAAACGGCAATCGAGAATTCCGTAACCACCTTCCCAATTGAGAACGACGAGATCAAAGGCCGCATAATCGGCCGAGAGGGCCGCAACATCAGGGCCCTGGAGGCCGCAACCGGCGTCGAGATAGTGGTTGACGACACCCCTGACGCAATCCTTCTTTCAGCATTCGACCCTGTACGCAGGGAGGTTGCCCGCCTGGCCCTTCACCAGCTGGTGGTGGACGGCCGAATCCACCCCGCCCGCATCGAGGAGGTAGTGGGCAAGGTGCGCAAACAGCTCGAGGAAGAAATCCTCGAGACCGGAAAGCGCACCTGCATAGACCTGGGCATCCACGGCATGAACATAGAGCTGGTGAAACTCATCGGAAGGATGAAATACCGCAGTTCATACGGCCAGAACCTGCTTCAGCACTCGCGCGAGGTTGCGAACATCAGCGCCATCATGGCTTCCGAACTGGGCCTCAACCCCAAACTGGCAAAGAGGGCCGGCCTCCTGCACGATATCGGCAAGGTATCTGAGGAGGATCCCGAACTCCCGCACGCCCTCCTGGGTATGAAACTGGCGGAGCAGTACAAGGAGCGTCCTGAGATCTGCAATGCCATCGGAGCCCACCACGAGGAGACCGAGATGACCTCCATCATAGCGCCTCTGGTGCTTGTGGGAGACGCCATTTCAGGAGCACGTCCGGGCGCACGCCGTGAGGTTATCGAGTCCTACATCAAGAGGCTCAAGGATATGGAAGACCTTGCCAAGGCTTACCAGGGCGTAACTAAGACCTACGCCATCCAGGCAGGCCGCGAACTCAGGGTTATAGTAGGTGCTGAGGAAGTCAGCGACGACCAGGCCGCAAAACTCTCCACGGACATAGCCCAGAAGATCCAGGAAGAGATGACCTATCCGGGACAGGTAAAGATTACCGTCATCAGGGAGACCAGGTCCGTAGCCTATGCCAAGTAAATTCCTCCGCAGATTCCTGCTTATGGTACTGTCCCTGGCGGCCTGCCTGGCTGTCAGGGGCCAGTTGTTTCCCGACACCATAAAGTGGAGCAGCACCGTATCGCAGGACGGGGACAACGCCGTGGTGACATTCACCGGGCGCATCCTCAGCGGATGGCATACCTATTCACTCAAGGATCCGGACACTCCATCATATCTGGAATTTGAGACCGTGGAAGGGGCGACCCTTGACGGAGAACCCACGGAAGTGCTTTCGGAAAGCCTTTTCATTATCCGCCAGGCGCTCAAGGTGAGCGGCCCGGCCCGGGTCAGCGGCACCATTACATGGCGCAGCTGCCAGGGCACTGACTGCCGCTCCCCGGAAGACTACGACTTTGACCTGACGATCAACGCCCCCGCAAAGGAGTCAGTTTCCGCATCGGAGGCTCCGGCATCGGCAAAGAAATCAAAGATTCCCGGAAGCATCTGGGCGCTGATACTGGAAGCCATCCTCTGGGGCTTTGCCATGCTCCTGACCCCTTGCGTGTTCCCCATGGTCCCCATGACCATATCCTTCTTCATGAAGGGCAGCAAGAACAAGGCGCAGGGCAAGTTCAAGGCGGCAATGTACGGCCTTTTCATAGTGCTACTGTACACGGTCCCGATTTCGCTGATAATACTTATCACATACCTGGTTGGAGGACAGAGCGTCACGGCGGACATATTCAACTGGCTGTCAACGCACTGGCTGCCAAACCTGCTGTTCTTTGTGATATTCATGCTGTTCGCGGCGTCGTTCTTCGGAGCCTTTGAACTGCAGCTGCCGTCATCGCTGGTCAACAAGAGCGACAAGAATTCTGACAAGGGAGGCCTTGCGGGCGTGTTCTTCATGGCCCTCACGCTGGTGCTGGTATCATTCTCCTGCACCGGACCAATCGTGGGTACGGTACTCATAAAGTCCACCCAGGGAGAATTCTGGACCCCCATGGTCACCATGCTGGCCTTCTCCATAGCCTTCGCCCTTCCGTTCACGCTCCTTGCGCTGTTCCCCAGCCTGCTGGAGAACCTTCCAAAGAGCGGCGGATGGCTGAACAGCGTCAAGGTCACACTTGGATTCATAGAACTGGCGCTGGGCCTCAAGTTCCTCAGCACGGCAGACCAGACCTACCACTGGGGCATACTTGACAGGGAGGTTTACCTGGCCCTGTGGATAGTCATATTCACGCTCCTGGGCTTCTACCTGCTTGGAAAACTGCGTTTCAAATACGATTCGGAACTCAAGCACATCTCCCTTGGAAGGCTTGTGCTGGCCATCATAGACTTCGCCTTCGTGGTTTACCTTATCCCCGGAATGTGGGGAGCGCCGCTCAAGGCCATTTCCGGATATCTGCCGCCCATTGAGACTCAGGACTTCGTCCTTGGGAAATATAATCCCGATGCCATGTATCCCGCAAGCGGAACCTCCCACCAGGGAGCAACGCTGGACCTGGCGCAGGGGCTCAAGGGCTACGCCACGCTTGAAGAGGGCCTGGCCGCGGCCAAGGCCGCCGGCAAGCCCGTATTCGTTGACATAACCGGATACGGCTGCGTGAACTGCAGGGAAATGGAAGCCCGCGTCTGGAGCGATCCCCAGGTCAGGAGCATACTGAACGATGACTACGTAATAGTGGCGCTCCATACGGACGACAAGACCAAACTTCCTGAAAGCGAATGGCTTACCACTGAGAGCGGAAAGGTCCTGAAGGACCGCGGAAGGGTGAATTCCTACATTGTGAGGGAGCGTTTCGGCGTTAACGCGCAGCCCAACTACGCGCTGCTGTCCCCGGAGGGACAGCTGCTTGCGCCGGTGCGCGGATACGACCTCAGCATCCCGGGATTCGTGGAATTCCTGAGGCAGGGGCTGGATTAGTTTCCGAACAGAAGGTTGCGGTCAGCCTCCAGGATAGGCCTGGCGATGCGCTCGGGGATGAACTTCCACTCACCAAGCACGGCTTTATTACCAATTACGGCAGGGTCAACGACACCCTGCTTTTCTATATACTGGTATATGAGGTCCCTGATCTCAGGGTACTTGGCAACTACCCTCTCGTCAATCTTCTCAGTGTTCACGCCTGCTCCCCTGACCATGGCACCGCCGCCACCGCTCGCGCGGTAGGAGGTCATTGCCACGTTGTAGGAAGCGTCAAGGCTGAAGGCGGATCCGTCCGCCATGCTGCTGATGGCTACCCTGGAACCGTAAGGCTTGGTCACGTCCACGGTGTAGTTGATGCCGGCGGCTGAATCGAAGTTGTATGACGCCTCCGCGAAGGACCAGCGGTCAGTGCCGGTCCTGGCATCGGACCTTGGACGGATGTTCAGGATATGGTCTCCTGGCTTCTCATAGGTATTGATCCAGAGGTCGTAGGAGAACTCCAGGAAATCCTTTACTTCCTGGCCTGTCATCTTCACCACAAAGAGCTGGTTCTCATAGCGGTACAGGGTGAACATATCGTTATAGATGAGCTTGCCGGCCTTGACGGTGGCGTTCTGGGTGAGAGGTGCTGCTATGGAGATCTGGGCGGGGCTGCAGCCAAGGCAGACCGTGTGCAGCAGGTTTGTGTAGTCGCTCATCCCAAGGAAGGCGTCGCTGAATACCATGTCCCTTGACAGTTCGCCTACTTCCTTCATGGTGAAGGCCTTGACGGCCTCATAATCCTTGTGGAAATAATCACACATCACGGGGTCCGTCTGCTGCCTGTCAACTGGTATGAGGGAGGCCTTGTAACTCTTGGAGACAACCTTTCCCTTCTCTATGTTCACCACAATCTCTCCGTGCCCAAGGTTGTTCGCCTTGCTGCCGGTATTGAGAAGCAGGATATGGTCATTCTCAGCCACATACGGGCTGTGGTCATGGGAGCACAGAAGGGCGTCCACACCCTTCAGGGAATTGAACAGGTCCAAACCCTGGTCTTCCAGTATGCTGCCGTCACCCTCACCGGTTCCGGAGTGTACGCTTACTATTACCACGTGGGGCTTTTCCTGGGCCACGAGGCGGTCTACGTCCTGTTGTACCAGCGGGATAAGTGACTCGAAGGTCATTCCGCTCCAGAGGTTCTCGTTCATCCAGGCCTTGTTGTTGGCGTTGGTATAGCCCAGCACCAGCACCTTCAGGCCTGCGCGGTTGAATGTCTTGTACAGGGGAAAATAGGGTTCGCCGTTGTCCGTGCGGATGGCGTTTCCGCCAAGGAATGGAATTCCGGCGGCCGCCAGATCCGCAGCCACCCTGTCATATACCGGATGGCCGGCCTCTATGTCATGGTTTCCCACGGTTACGGCATCGTATCCCATATAGGATACCAGGCGCGGGAAAAGGTGCGGCGTTTCAGTATCCACAAAATTGAAGTAATAGCTGGCGTTGTCTCCTTGGAGACAGTCTCCGGCATCCAGCAGGATCACGTTTTCCCTGCCCACTGCGTTGCGTATGCTGTCAATGTAATGATTGACGGCGAAAAGGGACCTCTGGGTACCTCCGCCAACGTAGGTGGAATCGAACCAGGCGCCGTGGACGTCATTGGTGGAAAGCAGGTGCAGGACATGCTGTCCGTCCTTAGGGCCGCTGCAGGCGGCAAGAAGTGAAACTGCGGCCATTACTGAAACTATGGTGTTTTTCATATTGCGGATCCTATCTTGTAAGTTTATCCAGGTCAAAGATAAGGCTGAGAATCTGATTCGTGCCCCTATAGACGACCGGACAGCTTTCCATTGCCTTTCCAAAGAAAAGTTCCACGGCAACTCTCAGCTTGATGCAGTCCGCAATATCGGGCATGTAATAAACCGTAAGCTTGTCTATCCAGGACTTTCCTTCTTCCGGCCATGAATAGAAAGGCTCCCCGTAATAGATCTGGCTTCCGTACTTGTCGTTGTAGTAATAGAGGTCGTCGCCCCTGTAGAACACGTCCTCTATGCCAAAGTTCCAGTTCTGGATGGTGAATACCGTTTCCACACCCCAGGGCATATGGGTTTCCTCATCATAAACCCTGTCCCACTGGTAGCCCACCATAGGGCCGGCTCTCAGGGAAAGCGCCTGCATACCAACCGCAGATGAAAGGTTCGCAATCAGATATGGATTCACCAGGGTGTTGTCAACGACCCCTCTTATGGTTTCGGATCCGGCATAATGGAATACCGACGCGGTCCACCCAAGGCCGAAAAGGTCTGTTCCAAAGAAGTCCACCGTACCGGTTGACATTATCCTGAAGGCTTCACGCTTTGCAGGTCCTTTCATGCCGCACCAGTCCAGGCCAAGGTCCGCATAGAAATGAGGGGCCTTGTACTTGAGGAACATCCCTTCGTAATTGTTGTCCAGGTAAATCATTTCATCGCTGAAGAACGCGTCGCTGTAGTAACCTTCGCTGAAGGCGCGGGGAAAGACTCCCGCAACTGCGCTGAACGTGCCCTCACGGACGGGGACTTCGGCCTGATAATACAGCAGCATTTCCTGGAAAAGGTCTTTGGCCAGCATGTCCTCCCCCATGTTCTTGAAGACGTCAACGCCAAGGCGGACGGAATGGCGCACGCCGCGGCCGGGGTACCAGTCCGCTCCGATGAGCGGAGTGAACCTGGCCGCGTGCAGCGTTCCGGACTGTTCGAAAACATTGTTGCTGCGGTCGAATTCGGAATTATGGAATAAATAGTCGAATTTCACATCATACACGAATTCCTGGGCGGAAGCGAACAGGCAGGAAATCATAAACGCAAGGACAAGAGAAACCCTTTTCATAAAAATCAGTAAATTTGAAGCAAATATAAGAAAAAATGAAACTCTACACGCGCGTGGAACCGGGAACCTCATCGGTTTCAATATCATACGATGACAGCATCTTTGTGCTTGGAAGCTGCTTTGCGGATTCCGTGGGAGCAAGGCTGGACAACGCGGAATTCAATGTCTGCGTAAACCCTTTCGGGACCCTGTACAATCCCCTTTCGATAGCAAAGGCCATCAGGCGCCTGGAAAGCGGCGAGCCCTTCTCCATAGAAGAATGCGTGCACATGGGCGCGGGCGCGGACCTGTACTGCTCCTTCTCCCACCACACGTCCTTCGCCCGCGCGGACGCGGAGACCTTCCTGGCGGACGCCAACTTCTCGCTGATGGACGCATCGGTAAGATGGAAGAAATGCAACAAGGTGATCATCTCCCTGGGAACCGTATGGTGCTATTTCCATGACGGAGAGGTGGTGTCCAACTGCCTCAAGAGGCCGCAGGTGGAGTTCGAGCGCAAGGCGCTAAGCCTTGAGCAGACCACCGCCGCCCTGCGGGGCATCGTGGAGGAAAACCCCGGCAAGCAGTTCATCTTCACCGTAAGCCCCATACGCCACCTGGCGGACGGGGCCCACGCCAACCAGCTGAGCAAGGCCACGCTGCTGCTGGCCGTGCAGCAGGTGCTTGGCCCCGGCCGCGAGTACTTCCCCGCCTATGAGATACTGATGGACGAACTGAGGGACTACCGCTTCTACGCGGAAGACCTCTCCCACCCCAGCCACGTGGCGGAGGAATACATCTGGGAGAATTTCATTTCGTTTGCAGTGCCTGAGGACCAGAGGGAACGGATTGCGGAGAACCTGAAGGCCTGGCGGCGCAGCCAGCACAGGCCCATGCATTGAAAATAGAGAAATATTGAATATTTTTGCAGTCCCAAATCCCGACATATGTTTGAAAATTTAACTGAGAGACTGGAACGTTCCTTCAAGATACTCAAAGGCGAAGGAAAGATCACAGACATAAATATATCCGAAACCCTCAAGGACATCCGCAGGGCGCTGCTTGACGCAGACGTCAGCTACAAGGTGGCCAAGGACTTCTGCGACCGCGTGAAGCAGAAAGCCATAGGCCAGAACGTGCTCACGGCAGTGAAGCCCCAGCAGATGATGGTCAAGATAGTCCACGACGAACTTGCCGAGTTCATGGGCAGCGAGCACACCGATATCAACATAAAAGGAAATCCCGCAGTGGTGCTGGTAGCCGGCCTCAACGGTTCCGGTAAGACAACCTTCAGCGCAAAGCTTGCCTTGAACATCAAGAGCAAGCGCGGCATGAAGGTGCTGCTCGCAGCGTGCGACGCCTTCCGCCCCGCGGCCATAGAGCAGTTGAAGACCCTGGGAGCCCAGGTGGGCGTTCCCGTGTTCTCCATAGAAGGCGAATCGGACCCCGTGAAGATTGCCACCGCCGCAATAGCCCAGGCTAAGAAGGACGGCATAAGCGTAGTGATAGTGGATACCGCAGGACGCCTTGCCGTTGACCAGGAACTGATGGACGAGATCTCCGCAATGAAGGAGGCCACCTCCCCCACGGAAACCCTGTTCGTAGTGGATGCAATGACCGGCCAGGACGCCGTGGAGACCGCCAGGGCCTTCAACGACAGGCTGGACTTTGACGGAGTGGTACTCACCAAGATGGACGGCGACACCCGCGGAGGTGCGGCCCTTTCCATAAAGGCAGTCGTGGGCAAGCCCATCAAGTTCGTCTCCACCGGAGAGAAGATGGAGGCCCTGGACATATTCTACCCTGCCCGAATCGCAGACCGTATCCTGGGAATGGGAGACGTGGTTTCCTTTGTCGAGAAGGCCCAGGAGCAGTTTGACGAGAAGGAGGCCCGCGAACTCAAGAAGAAACTTGCCAAGGACCAGTTCACCCTGAACGATTTCTACAAGCAGATACAGCAGGTCAAGAAGATGGGCAACGTCAAGGACCTGGCATCCATGATCCCGGGCGTGGGCAAGGCCATCAAGGATGTCGATATACCAGATGACGCATTCAAGATGACGGAAGCCATAATCCTGAGCATGACTCCTTACGAGAAGGAGCACCCCGAATGCCTCAACGGGTCGCGCAGGCGCAGGATTGCCGCCGGAAGCGGCACCACCCTGGCGGACGTGAACAAACTGATAAAACAGTTCGAAGGCTCCCGCAAGATGATGAAGATGGCAGCCACAGGAGCCCTTCAGCAACAGCTGAAAAACTTCCGCCGGTAAGCGCCAAAAACTTTTTTCAAAAAAAACCTTCATTTTTTTCAAAAAAAATTTGGAGGTTATTTTTTTTGTTGTACCTTTGCAGTGTACTAATGAACTAATACACTATAAAGATATGATCAGCATCAACAACCTTCAATTCAGTTACGGGTCCTCCCCCGTCCTGAAAAACATCACAATGAAACTTGAAGAAGGCAAGATCTACGGCCTTCTTGGAGAGAACGGCGTGGGCAAGACCACCCTCCTCACCCTCCTCTGCGGTCTCAAGAAGCCCCAGTACGGAAGCATTGAGATTGACGGAACAGACCCGTATTCAAGGGACCCCGAGCTTTACAAGGAACTGTACTACGTCCCTGACGAGGTAATGCCCCTTCACCAGACCGCTCTCCTCTTTGCAAAGAACACCGGCGTGTTCTGGGCAAACTTCAGCCTTGACCTGTTCAAGACCATCATGAAAGAGATGGAAGTTTCCCTTGACCAGAGGATGGACGCAATGTCCGCCGGACAGCTCAAGAAGACCTACCTGAGCTTTGCAATAGCCTGCAAGCCCCGCTATATCTTTATGGACGAGCCCACCAACGGACTTGACATCCCTTCAAAGTCACAGTTCCGCGCCGCCATCACCAAGTACACCTCGGAAGATTCCACCATCATCATTTCAACCCATCAGGTAAGGGACCTTGAGAACATCATAGACCCCATCATCATCCTTGACAAGCAGGACGTGCTGGTGAACGCCTCACTTGAGAAGATAGCATCCAAGCTCACCTTCGACTACGGCACCACACTCCACCCGGAAAGCCTGTACAGCGAGCAGCTGCCCGGCGGATTCATCCAGGTACTTCCCAACACGGACGGAGAAGAGACCAAGGTCAACATTGAGGCCCTCTTCAACGCCGTGCACAAGCACAAAGACTTAATCAAAAACCTTCTGAACCAGTAGAGCCATGAACAAGATATTTTCATTTGACAGATTCGCCAAGTACTTCAAGTACGATCTGGTAAACGCCAAGAGCAACTTTGGCCTTTCAACCATCATCCTGGGATTCCTTCCTTTGATGGCATACATAGTGGGCAACCTGTTCTGCCTGGTATTCACGGGAGAATGGGCCATCAAAGAAGCGGGAACAGCGTTCAGCGCAGTGGCAGTGGGCGCCTCCTATGTCATCTCAAGCATAATTCTGGGCTTAAAGCTGTACGGTTCCCTCACCGACAAGAAAGCCGGCAGCAACTGGATAATGATTCCCGCCTCCACCTTTGAGAAATTCCTCTCAATGTTCCTGATAGTATTCGTGATAGCCCCTGTATGCATAGGAGCCCTTCTCGTTGTCAGCGACCTGCTCCTCAGCCTGCTTCCCGGGTACACCTCCATAACAGAGTGGGCCAAGACCGTGGTGTCCGGCATGGCAGAATCAGGCTTCAAGGTCAATTTCCCTGCAATGATATGGCTGATGTGGGGCCAATACGCCCTGGCTTTCCTTCTGGGAGCCATCATCTTCAAGAAGGCAAAGGTGGCAAAGACCATCCTGTGGATGTTCATCATCTCCACTTTCGCGGGAGTCTTCATGACCAAGCTCATCGGCGTGACAGACCTGACGGAGAACTTCATCAGGGAAGCGTCCATAGTGGATATGTCAAGCTTCCAGTCAAGGATCAACTGGTTCCTCAACATCTCCTGGATTGGCTGGATAGTCGCCCTGGCCGTAGGAATCTTCTGGAGACTCAAGACAATAAAACATTAGAGAATTATGGAATTCGATCAGAATAAACCCATCTATCTGCAGATCTGCGACGCCATCTGCGAGCAGATACTGGACGGAAGGCTGGCTCCGGAAGACCGGATTCCTTCCGTGAGGGAATACGGAGCGGACATTGGGGTGAACCCCAACACCGTGGCCCGTTCCTACGAGAAACTTACCGACACCGGTATCATCTACACCAAACGCGGACTGGGCTACTTTGTAACCCCTGATGCCAAGGAGAACGTGCTGAAGATCCAGAAGAAGCGCTTCCTGGAAGAAGAAGTCCCCGCATTCATCAAAAAAATGACATTATTGGAAATTGACCCTAAAGACATATTCAAATGAAAAGACTCATCATAATAAGCGCGGCTGCAATGCTCGCAATGTTCAGCGCCACAAGCTGCAGGTTCATCAAGATTGACGAAAGCAAATTCGATTCCGAAGGTATCACAATACAGAGCGGCAACGGATCCAAGGGGACCATAAAGGGTTCCAACAAAGAGACCAGGCTGGAATTCAATGACTTTGACAAGATTGTGCTCCTGAGCATAGACGGCAGCACGGACATTACCATCAGGCAGTCAGAGACCACAGAAATGACTCTGGAACTACCTGAGAACCTTGAAGAATACCTTAAGGTAGAATATGCCGCAAGCGCCTGCAAGATATACCTTGACAAGGACTACAAATACACCAACGCCAAGTTTGACATAGTCCTGGGAACCTCAGACCTGGAGAAACTGGTCATCAACGGAGCAGCGGAAGTGGAGATGGAGAAGATGGAACTGGGAGACCTCAAATTTGAGATAAACGGTGCAGGCAATGTTGACGTGAACCATATCAAATGCGGAGACTTCTCAATTGAAATCAACGGTGCGGGAGAGGTTGACGCCCAGGATATGGACTGCGGAGACGTTGACGTAGAGATAAACGGAGCAGGCGAGATAGACCTTGGAGGAAAATGCAAGGATGTTACCGTAGAGGTCAACGGAACCGGTTCAGTAGACATTTCCAGGCTGGAAAACAGCGGGAGACAGACCGTCCGCAAGAGCGGAATAGTAACTGTAAAGAAATAACTACCCGGACAAGGCGCGCCACCGTTCGGTGGTCATCCCCATGACCTCTATGAACTGGCGCATGAAACGGGACTTGTCAGCGATGCCCGCCTTCTGCCCCGCGGCAGTGGCGGGCATCGTCGGGTCCATGCGCAGCAGGGAGGCGGCGTAGGCCACCCTCTGCCGCTTTCGCATGGTCAGGAATCTGACATGGAGGATTTCCGCGCAGAACCATACCAGCTGTTCGCGCGTAATTCCCAGTTCTTGGGCTATACTGTCATATGAGGGATAGTCCAGACAATACTTACGCCCTGCAGTCCATCGGTACAGGGCGTCCAGTATCTTTTCGCTGATTGCGGCCTCTTCCTTGGAAAGACGCCGTCCGGTGCGGAACATACTCTTTCTACTGGTGTGCAGGCCTCAACAGGTCCAGCACCACCTTTACGGGGTTGAATGTCTCCACTGGAACCTCCACGAAGGCGGTGTTCCAGTCGCTCATGGATCCGTTCCAGAGGCCCGGCAGCTCGAGCGCCTTGAGTTCCCTGCCCTGGAAACTCTTGGAACTGATGAATCCGGCGTCGTGGTCGACATACCGGAGAAGGTCGAACTTGTTTCCCTTGTAGTCCTTGAGGCAGCAAACCAGGTCCACAGGATTGAAGTGTGTTGCGGATGCCAGCGCCTGGCAGGCCTTCCGGTTGTTCTTGTCAATCTGGACGCTCTCAAGGATCTGCAGCGACGTGCTGCCGTCCTTGCCGCGGATTATGAAGGGACCGCCGCCGGGTTCGCCCTGGTTCTTGACCATTCCGCATACGCGGATGGGGCGGTTCAGCTTGGAGCGCAGGAACGCGGCGCGGGCGTCAAGGTCCGGAACGGACGGGAGCTCCACGCACAGCGCGTCGCGAAGGAAGGCTTCCGCCCTGTCGCACAGCTCCGGCGTCACGCCTTTGTCAAACTCGCGCAGCAGGGCGAAGACGCTGTCCCTGAGCATGAGGCATCGGCCCATAAGGACCTTCTTGTACCTTGCGGTGAGCGGCAGCAGCCTCTGGTGCGCAACGTTGTCAATGTTCTTTATGGACACGAGTTCCTCCGCCACGTCGTTCAGGTTGTAGATGAGCGCGCCGTGGCCGGCGGGGCGGAAAAGCATGGTGCCGTCGTCCTTCAGGAAAGGATTGTTGTCCTTGTCCACGGCCACCGTGTCAGTGGCGGGGTCCTGGTAGGTAAAGCGCACGTCATACTTTACGCCGAACTGCTTCTCGTACTTGGCCTTCACTTCCTCCAGGGCAGCCTCGAACAGGGGGCGGTGCTCAGGGGAGATGGTCACGGTGAGATGGACGTCTCCGTCAGGGCCGCGCATGTAGTCCTGGCCCTCCACCAGGTGCTCCGCAAAAGCGGTGCGGCATTCGCCGTCAGGATAGCGGTGGAAGCGGATCACGCCCTTGGGCTTTGATCCGTACCCCAGCCCCTCCGGCATCAGCACCACTTCCGCGGCGTTCTTCCCGTCAAAGAGGGCAGGGTCATAGAAGGCGAAGCGCTTGATGTTCTCCGCAAGGGTGCGCACGGCGTCGTTGGGCTCCTTAAGGCCGGCAAAGATGTCCTTGAACATCCTGGAGGCCGCCCCGGACGCAGGGACGAACTTGCATCTCCCGTCCACCTTTGCGCCGGCGGCATAAGCCACCGCCTCTTCCTGTTCCTTTGGATCCAGCACCGAAATGCCCTTTGAAGGGGTTGCGGGCGCAACTATATCCATCCAAGGAAAACCGTCCTTGAACCTCTGTATCTCACTGAGAATCTTTTCCTGTCTGTCCATATCTTATTCTACGTAAAATTCTTTGCGGTAACTGTAATTGGTGCGGAGGTCCTCAAAGTCGTCCGGGCGGAGGCGGAACATGAAGTCGTCCGTGAAAACGGGATAGTTGTACTGGAACACAGATGCTATCTGGCCCTGGTTCATGCCCTTCACGTCCAGGCGCACGGCCTCCAGTTCCTTGACCGTGGTGGGCGGGAAGAAGTCGTACAGTTCCTCTATCCCAAAGAAACGGGCCACCGCCCTTACTGCAGCGGCGGTACCGTTCTGCTTGCCCTGGTAGGAGTATCCCGCGATATGCGGCGTGGCTATATCCACGGCATCCATGAGTTTCTTGTTCACCTTGGGCTCGTTGTTCCAGGTGTCTATGATCACAGGGCCCAGTTTGGGAATGGCCTTGAGGAGGGCCTTCTCGTCCACCACCTCTCCCCTGGAGGAGTTTATGAAGAAGGCTCCAGGCAGCATATGGTGGAAGAACGCCTTGTTGGCCATGTGGCGGGTGGTGTGGTTCAGGGGCACGTGGAGGGTGACTATCTGGCAGTTCTGCAGGAGCTCCTCCTGGGAGCAGAAACCCTCCGGGCCCTCAGCCTTGGCGCGGGGCGGGTCGCACTGGTACACCTTGAATCCAAGGTAGCGCGCCATTGAAGCCACGCGGCTGCCCACGTTGCCCACTCCTATCACGCCAAAAGTGGCCCCGCTCAGGTCTATGGTCTTGCGGGAG
Organism: Bacteroidales bacterium; assembly: GCA_017619675.1. Taxonomy (GTDB): domain Bacteria; phylum Bacteroidota; class Bacteroidia; order Bacteroidales; family UBA932; genus Cryptobacteroides. The sequence goes on from JAFZRX010000004.1 coordinate 47,978, forward strand.
GCCGTTCCGTAAAGGGCGGAGAAGACGTAGTCCATCACGCCGCCGGCGTTGCATCCCGCCGCGTTGCGCACGTATATGCCGTGCCTCCGGCAGTAATTGAAGTCTATGTGGTCCGTGCCTATGGTGGCCGTGGCTATTATTTTCACGGTTGTCCCGTGAAGCAGCTTGCGGTTGCACCTGGTCCTGGTGCGGATTACAAGGGCGTCCGCGTCAAGCAGGTCCTCACGGCAAATTTCCCGGCCGTCCTTGTAAAGGACTTCCTGCACGTACGGTTCAAACACTCCCTCTATGAAAGGGATGGCTTTATCTATTACTATTTTCATTTTAGAACTATTTCCTGAACCCATGAGACCCTGGGGTCTTCCTTAGTGAAAAGATTGTCCCTGCTCAGCAGGAGATTGATTTTTTCCACCAGCGCCTCCTTCTGGAAGTAAAGCTGGTTGCGCACTACGGAGGAATTGAGGGTGACATACAGTTTCCCCGCCCTGAAATAGCGCTTGATGGTATAGTCGGCAGCTCCTGAGGCCTGGTCCCATGCCGCATATATGCGGCGGGTGTTCAGGCCGGAGGCTATCTTCATGGAGTCTATGTATTCCTTGACCAGCTGGTCCATTCCCAGCGCGGTTTTCCTCTCTATACGGGCCTGTTTCATAAGCGTTTGAAAGCGCCTCCCACCGCCTCGAAATAAGCCCTGTCCTTGGTAATTTCGTCCACTATCGCGCTCATGCGCACCTTATTGCAGTCGCTCAGGAATATCTGGCCGAACTCCTGCCCCGCAACCATCTTGAGGAGGTTGGAGATACGCCCCAGGTCCAGTTTGTCGAACAGGTCGTCCAGAAGGAGTATGGGGGTGAAGCCGTAATTGCGCTTCATAATCTCGTACTGGGCGAACTTGAGGGCCACCAGGAAGGATTTCTGCTGTCCCTGGGAGCCGCATTTGCGTATTGGATAGCCGTTCAGGGTGAAGAGGAAATCGTCCCTCTGGAGGCCTGCGGTGGTGAAACGCATGACGGCGTCCCTGTCCCTGCGTTCCCTGAGGATCTCCTCCAGGGAACCTTTGTCCAGGTCCGAGCGGTACTCTATCCCCACCTGCTCTCCCCCTCCGGAAATGAAAGCGTAATAATCCCTCACCACCGGATAAAGCTGCTGGGCGAACTGCTTCCTGGCCTCGTATACCGGGACGGCCAGCGCGGACATCCTCTGGTCGAAGACGTCCAGCAGGGCCTGGTCCGCGCCGCCGTCCTTCAGGAGGCGGTTGCGCTGGAGCAGCAGCCTGTTGTACTGCTGCAGCGCGCTCATGTACTCCCTGTCCATCTGCGAGAGCACCGCGTTCACGAAGCGCCTGCGCTCCTCCCCGGACTCCGCCACCAGGGCGTAGTCCTGCGGCGATACCATGACCACCGGCAGCACCCCTATGTGCTCCGAGGCGCGGGTGTAGGGCTTGTCGTCCCGCTTTATCTTCTTCTCGCCGCCGCTTTCTGTCCTAATGCTGAAGCGGGAGTCAATCCCGCCCTGCATGGCGTAGACGCCTGAAAGCGAGAAACTTTCAGTACCGTATCTGAAATTGTACCTGTCGCTGTTGCTGAAGGCGCTCTTGGTCATTGACAGATAATAGACCGCGTCTATCAGGTTGGTCTTCCCCTCCCCGTTGTTACCGCATATGCAGTTGACGTTGGGAGAGAATTCCAGCTCCTGCAGAGCGATGTTCCGGAAATCCTGGACCACTATTTTCTTGAGCACCGGCATAGAACACAAATATATCAAAAGAAATTGGTTTTTCAGTAGTTTTTTAGTACTTTTGCCAGCTATCAGGTTTTAGACAAAAAATAATAAAGCATAAACATAACAATGGCTAACAAAAATGCAAAAGGGACACAGCAGCAGGAGAAAGTAATAGAGACTGTGTCCAAATCAGAGCAATTCTACAACGAGAACAAAAAGCTTATTTGGGGCTGTCTTATTGGAATTGTCGTAATAGGACTCGCAATCTTGGGATACCGCAAGTTCATCTATGAGCCAAAGGCCGCCGAAGCCGCCGCGCAGATGTTCCCTGCAGAGGCTTCTTTCATGAACGGAGAATTCGAGCTCGCACTTGAAGGTGACGGCAACAACCCGGGTTTCAAGGAGATCATATCAGACTACGGCGCAAAGGCAGGAAAGGCCGTTTACCTCTACGCAGGACTCAGCGCCCTCAACCTCCAGCAATATGACGACGCCATCAAGTACCTCAAGAAATACAAGGGCAAGGATCCCATCATGAAGGCACGCGCCCTGCTGGCCCTGGGTGACTGCTACGAAGGTCTTGACGACTACTCCAGCGCACTCTCATCCTGGGGCAAGTCCGTCAAGGTTGACGACACCATGATGTTCAACGCCAGCACCCTGCTCAAGATGGGTCTTCTCTACGAGGAGATGGGACAGAGCGACAAGGCCCTCGAATGCTACAAGAAGATCGAGGACAAATACCCCCAGTCAATCGAGGCATACGACATTGCCAAGTACATAACCAGAATAGAAACCGCCAGGTAATATGGGAAGAGCATTTGAATTCCGCAAGGAAAGGAAGTTGAAGAGATGGGGCCACATGGCCCGCGTCTTCACCAAACTGGGCAAGGAAATCACCATCGCCGTGAAGAACGGCGGTCCTGACGTAACCGGCAACCCCCGCCTCCGCGCCCTCATAGCAGAGGCCAAGTCGGAACAGATGCCCAAGGAAAACATTGAAAGGGCCATCAAGAAGGCCACCGACAAATCCCTCGGAGATTTCAAGGAACTGGTTTACGAAGGCTTCGGACCTTTCGGCATCGCCTATCTCGTAGAGGCCGCCACTGACAACAACACCAGGACCGTGGCCAACGTCCGCAGCTACTTCACAAAGTGCGGCGGCAGCCTTGGAACCAACGGCTCCGTAAGTTTCATGTTCGACCACAAATGCGTCTTCCGCATCAAGGAGACCGACGGCATGGACCTGGAGGAGTTCGAGCTTGAGCTCATCGACTACGGCGCAGAGGAAGTGTTCGAGGAAATAGAGGTTGACGAGGACGACAACGAGACCAAGACCGTATGCATATACGGCAGCTACGATTCCTACGGCACACTCCAAAAATATCTTGAGGAGAACGGCTACGAACTCATCTCAGGAGGTTTCGAGCGCATTCCCAACGTAGACCTCAAGGACGTCACCCCGGAGCAGAGAGCCACCCTTGACAAGCTCACCGACCTCCTGGAAGAAGACGAGGACGTCACCCACGTCTACACCACAATGAAACCCGCAGAGGAGTAATTTTCAATATTACGGCACACTAAACTAAAGGAAGACTATTGTCTTCCTTTTTTGTTTTTTAATATATTGTAATTCTTCGCAATAATTACTATATTGTGCGAGATTTGCGGCTTGGTAAGCCTGATCTAATTTTACCCCTAAAAATTATTAACCAACATATCTAATGAGTATTCAAACAGATAAGATTCGGGAGCTCGTAGAGCGCAGGGCAACCGCCAAGTTGGGCGGTGGCGAGAAGCGCATCGAGGCTCAGCATCAGAAAGGCAAGCTCACAGCCCGTGAGCGCCTTGCTCTTCTCTTGGACGAGGGCAGTTTCGAGGAGTTCGACCAGTTTGTACAGCACCGCTGCACCAACTTCGACATGGACAAGTCCCACATTGACGGTGACGGAGTGGTTACCGGACAGGGCACCATCGACGGACGCCTCGTTTACGTTTTCGCCCAGGATTTCACGGTGAACGGAGGTTCACTCAGCAAAACAATGTCCGAGAAAATCTGCAAGGTCATGGACATGGCAACCCGCAACGGCGCGCCTTGCATCGGCCTCAACGACAGCGGCGGCGCACGCATCCAGGAAGGAATTGACGCGCTTGCAGGCTACGGAGAGATTTTCGAAAGGAACATCCTTGCGTCAGGAGTTGTTCCGCAGATCAGCGGAATATTCGGCCCTTGCGCCGGAGGAGCGGTTTACTCCCCTGCCCTGACTGACTTCACCGTAATGGTGAAGGACACTTCCTACATGTTCCTCACAGGTCCCGCAGTGGTAAAGCAGGTGACCGGAGAGGAAGTCAGCCAGGAAGAACTTGGAGGCGCCGACGTGCACTCCTCCAAGAGTGGCGTGGCACACTTCGCCGCGGCTGACGACAAGGAAGGCATAGCAATGATCAAAGAGCTTCTGAGCTATCTGCCGCAGAATAACATGCAGAGCGCTCCGGTACGTCCCACCGCAGACCCTGCGGGACGCGCCGACGACGCCCTCAACGACATCATCCCCGACAACCCCAACAAGGCGTACGACATGTACGGCGTAATTGGAAGCATCGTGGACGAAGGCAAATTCTTCGAGGTACACAAGAACTACGCTAAGAACATCATAGTGGGATTCGCCCACATGAACGGACAGAGCGTGGGCGTGGTTGCAAACCAGCCAAACGTGCTGGCCGGAGTGCTGGACATCAACGCCAGCCGCAAGGCGGCCCGCTTCGTACGCTTCTGCGACGCGTTCAACATTCCTCTGGTAACCCTGGTTGACGTGCCCGGATTCCTCTGCGGAACCCAGCAGGAGTACGGTGCCATCATCACCAACGGCGCTAAGCTTCTCTACGCCTATGGCGAGGCCACCGTTCCAAAGGTAACCGTAACCCTCCGCAAGAGCTACGGCGGAGCCCACATCGTGATGAGCTGCAAGCAGCTCCGCGGCGACGTGAACTACGCCTGGCCAACCGCATCCATCGCAGTGATGGGAGCAGAGGGAGCAGTTGACGTGCTGTTCAAAGACGCAGGCGAAGAGCGCGAAAAGAAGATTGACGAGTACAACGACCTGTTCTCCAATCCTTACCGCGCAGCAGAGAAAGGTTACATTGAGGACGTTATCGAGCCCCGCAACACACGCTTCCGCGTAATCAGGGCCCTCGAGACCCTCAAGGGCAAGAGACAGGACGTTCCTGCCAAGAAACATGACAATCTGCCGTTATGATGAACCTGCTTTTTACCGAATTACCTAACGGACATACCATCACGGACAAGGGGGCGGCCTTACTGCAGACTGACCCTCACGGCACCACGCTCACGCTGATCGCCGTGTCCACCGTATTCCTGGGCCTGATCATCCTGTACTTCATCTATTCGCTGTCAGGAAACATCTTCACCGGGAAATACAAGAAGGATCCGTCCAAGAAGAAAGCCGCCAAGGCAAAGGCGCCGGCAAAGGCCGGGGCCCTCAGCCCGGAAGTTGCCGCAGCCATTGCGCTGGCGCTCAACGCGGGCGCGGGCAACGAGGCCGAGATCGCGGCCCTCACCGCCCTGAGCCTCTACCTTGGCAGCAGCACCCATGACACAGAGTCTTACGTGATCACGATCAAAGACTTTGACGGCAGCTGGAATAACAATAAGAACTTTAGAAAATTACCACGATAATGAAAGAATATAAATTCAAGATTAACGGTAACGACTATACCGTTGTCATCAATTCCGTAGAAGGCGCAAACGCCGCCGTTACAGTAAACGGAGCAAATTACAATGTTGAGATCCAAAACGCACCCGTTCCGGTTGCCGCCGCTCCCGCAGCCCCCGCAGCCGCAGCAGCTCCCGCTGCCGCCGCTCCCGCACCTGCTGCAGCGCCCAAGGCTCCTGCTGGAGGAAAGACCATCACTTCCCCGCTTCCGGGCGTGATCATCGACGTCAACGTAACCGTTGGCCAGGCCGTTAAGAAGGGCCAGAAGATCGCAGTCCTCGAGGCCATGAAGATGGAGAACGAGATCCTTGCCGAGTTCGACGGCACAGTAACAGAGATTTTCATCAAGAAGGGAGATTCAGTTCTTGAGGGAGCCAACGTTGTAACTCTTGGATAATGGAGAATATAGTTGAAAGTCTAAGACAATTCTGGCTGTTCACAGGCTTTGCCAACGCCACAGGGGCGCACCTGGTGATGATACTGATCGGTATCATCTTCATCACCCTGGGAATAGTCAAGCACTGGGAGCCGCTTCTGCTGGTACCTATCGGCTTTGGAATGATCGTGGGAAACATCCCTCTGTTCCCTGGCCTCCAGGTAAGTATCTATGAGCAGAATTCGGTTCTGAACATCCTGTACCAGGGAGTGCGCATGGGATGGTACCCGCCGCTCATCTTCCTTGGTATCGGCGCCATGACGGACTTCTCCGCCCTCATATCGCAGCCGCGCCTCATCCTTATCGGAGCGGCGGCGCAGTGCGGTATCTTTGGTGCGTACCTCCTGGCCCTGGCCCTGGGCTTCACGCCCAGCGAGGCGGGCGCCATCGGCATCATCGGCGGCGCTGACGGTCCTACCGCCATCTTCCTCAGCGGAAGGCTGGCTCCGGACCTGATGGGCGCCATCGCCGTATCCGCTTACTCCTACATGGCCCTCGTGCCGGTAATCCAGAAGCCTATCATGCTTCTCCTCACAACCAAGCAGGAAAGGCTCATCCGCATGCCAAGGCCGCGTTCAGTAAGCCAGAAGGAGAAGATCATATTCCCTATCGTGGGATTCATCTGCACCGCGTTCATAGTTCCTTCCGGACTGCCGTTGCTGGGAATGCTGTTCTTTGGAAACCTGCTCAAGGAATCCGGAGTTACAAGGCGTCTTGCGGAGACCGCCCGCGGACCGCTCATCGACGTGGTTACAACCCTCATCGGCCTCACCGTTGGAGCTTCCACCCAGGCTAACGTGTTCCTTACCGGAAATTCCCTCAAGATATTCGGTCTGGGACTCCTCTCATTCGTGATCGCTACTACTTGCGGTGTGCTGTTCGTGAAGTTCATGAACCTCTTCCTCAAGGAAGGCCACAAGATAAACCCTCTTATCGGTAACGCCGGAGTATCCGCCGTTCCTGACAGCGCCCGTGTATCTGAGACCGTAGGACTTGAGTGCGACCCGGGCAACCACCTGCTCATGCACGCCATGGCTCCTAACGTAGCCGGCGTTATCGGCTCCGCCGTGGCTGCAGGTATCCTCCTGGGATTCCTCGGATAGTAATATTCAAAAAATATAAACTTTAAATAATTATTAACATGCAGAACAAATTACAAGAATTGACTGACCGCCTGTACCAGGAAGGATTGTCAAAAGGTAAAGAAGAAGGAGCCAGACTTGTAGAAACTGCACAGTCAGAAGCCCAGGCCATCATAGAGAAAGCAAAGGCCCAGGCCGCTGAGATTGTTGAACAGGCCAAAGCCGATGCCGCTGATTACAAGACCAAGATCGAGGGAGACCTCAAGATGGCGGCTGGCCAGAGCCTCCAGTTCACCAAGAAGGAGATCGAGAACCTTGTGGTTACAAAGATCTCCGACGAGCAGGTGTCTAAAGCCCTAACTTCCCCTGATTTCTTGAAGGAAATCATCAAGACCGTGGCTGAGAAATTCAGCGCCCAGGAGTCTGCAGACCTTCAAATGGTTCTTCCGGCATCGCTTCAGGCCCAGCTTGAGCCGTTCATCAAGAGCGAGCTCGCCAAGGTTGTGAAAGGTGACGTGAAGGCCGAATTCTCAAAGAAGGTCGCCGGCGGATTCACCATCGGCCCCAAGGACGGAGGCTATTTCATCAGTCTGACCGACGACTCATTCAAAGAACTTATCGGAGAGTATCTGAGACCTGTCACAAAGAAGCTCCTGTTCGGGGAATAAAGCCCGCAACTACAAATATATATGAACAATTATATATATATAATCAGTAGTCTGCCGGCCCTCTCCAAGGACTGGAAAGGTTCCGACGGCTTCAGCGCCCAGGACATCATAGCGGAAATCAAGGCGCGTCTGTCCGCAAAGGACAACGAGAAGATCGATTTCTTCCTCCAGGGATTCCAGGACGATTCCCTGAACAAGGAATACTATGAGAAGGCCGCTGAAAGCAACAGCCAGTTCGTGAAGGACTATTACAAGTTCGACATGAACGTGCGCAACGTGAAAGCCCGGTACCTGAACGCGGCGTTCGACCGCCCTGCAGACCAGGACGTGATTGTCCTGGAAGGCCAGGATCCCGCTTTTGAAGAAGAGGGTAAGGTAAAGGCCGTCCTGGAGAACAAGGACATCCTGGCCCGTGAAAAAGGCCTGGACGACATCATGTGGAACAAGATCTATGAACTTACCCTGTTCCACTACCTGGATATGGATGTAATTTACTCTTTCCTTGCCAAGCTCCACATCATTGACAGGTGGCTGAAGCTGGACGAGCAGACGGGTCGCGAGATGTTCCGCAAGCTCGTGGGAGAAGTAAGAGGTACATTCAAAGGCGTAGAATACTCTGAATAATACAAAAAAACACGATATGAAAAGTACAGGAAAGGTTATCGGCATTGTTTCCAACCTTGTAACGGTACAGACCAACGGCCCGGTTGCGGAGAATGAGCTCTGCTACATCAACCTGGGCGGCACCAAGCTTTTGGCCGAGGTCATCAAGGTCAACGGCGACAGGGCGTCTGTACAGGTGTTCGAAAGCACCCGAGGACTCAAGAACGGAGACGACGTCGAATTCGAAGGCAAAATGCTGGAGGTAACTCTGGGCCCGGGCCTTCTGTCCAGCATCTATGACGGTCTGCAGAACAACCTCACTACAATGGAAGGCGTCTTCCTGAAGAGAGGTGAGTACACAGAACCTCTGGACCGGGAGAAACTCTGGAAGTTCACCCCTATAGCCAAACCAGGAGACAAGGTTATAGCAGCAGACTGGCTTGGCGGAGTTGAAGAAGGATGGCTTCCTCACAAGATCATGGTTCCTTTCTCTTTCAAGGGCACTTACACCGTTAAGTCCGTAAAGGAAGAGGGAGAATACAACGTTGACACCGTAATCGCGGTGCTCACCAACGAGGACGGCGAGGACGTCAACGTTACAATGACCCAGAAATGGCCTGTAAAGGTGGCCATCAAGGGATACAAGGAGAAACCGCGTCCCCAGAAGATCATGGAGACCGGACTCCGTACAATCGATACGTTCAACCCTCTCGCAGAGGGAGGCACCGGATTCATCCCGGGACCTTTCGGCTGCGGCAAGACCGTGCTCCAGCACGCCATCGCCCGTCAGGGTGAAGCCGACATCATTGTAATGGCGGCCTGCGGAGAGCGTGCCAACGAGGTTGTGGAAATCTTCACTGAGTTCCCTGAGCTTATCGACCGCCACACGGGACGCTACCTCATGGAGCGTACCACCATCATCTGCAACACTTCCAACATGCCTGTTGCAGCCCGTGAGGCTTCCGTTTACACCGCTATGACAATCTGCGAGTACTACCGCGCCATGGGTCTGCGCTGCCTTCTCCTCGCTGACTCCACCTCCCGTTGGGCACAGGCCCTCCGTGAGATGAGTAACCGTATGGAGGAGCTCCCTGGAGCAGACGCCTTCCCGGTAGATATCTCCGCAATCATCAGTAACTTCTACGCCCGCGCCGGTATGGTTGTCCTGAACAACGGCAAGACCGGAGCCGTTACCTTCATCGGTACGGTATCCCCTGCCGGAGGAAACCTCAAGGAGCCTGTTACCGAGTCCACAAAGAAGGCTGCCCGCTGCTTCTACGCGCTTGAGCAGAACCGTGCGGACCAGAAGCGCTACCCTGCCGTCAACCCTATCGACTCTTACTCCAAGTATCTGGAGTATCCTGAGATCCAGGAATACCTGGACCAGAAGATCGAACCGGGCTGGTGCGACAAGGTGAACAAGGCCAAGATCATAGTCCGCAAGGGTAAGGAAACCATGGACCAGATCAACATCCTTGGTGACGACGGCGTTCCTATCAGTTACCACGAGACCTTCTGGAAGAGCGAGCTGGTTGACTTCGTGATCCTTCAGCAGGATGCGTTCGACCCCATCGACAGCCTTTGCCCGCTTGACCGCCAGAGGTTCATGCTCAACCTTGTACTGGATATCTGCGACCACGAATTCGAGTTTGACAACTACGAGGAGTGCCGCGACTATTTCAAGGAAATGATCAACCTGCTCCGCCAGATGAACTTCAGCGAGTTCGAGGGCGAACAGTTCAACAAGTACATGGCAGAAATCAATAAAAAACTTGAAGAAAATGGCAAATAAAGCATATCAAAGAGTTTACACCCAACTCACCGCCATCACCAAGGCTACGGTATCCCTCAACGCAAAGGGAGTCACCAACGACGAGCTTGCCGTAGTTCACGGCAAACTGGCCCAGGTGGTGAAGACCAAAGGTGACACAGTTACGCTGCAGGTTTTCTCAGGAACTGAGGGAATCCCTACCAATGCCGAGGTTGCCTTCCTGGGCGCGCCTCCTACCCTCAAGGTGGGCGAGCAGCTCAGCGGCCGTTTCTTCAACGCTTACGGACAGCCTATCGACGGAGGTCCGGAGATTGACGGCGAGGAGCGCCAGGTAGGCGGTCCGTCCGTTAACCCTTACAAGAGACGCCAGCCTTCACAGCTCATCCCTACCGGTATCGCCGGTATCGACCTCAACAATACCCTGGTGTCAGGACAGAAGATCCCGTTCTTCGCTGACCCTGACCAGCCTTACAACCAGGTAATGGCAGACGTTGCGCTCCGCGCCGACGTTGACAAGATCATCCTGGGAGGCATGGGACTTTCCAACGACGACTATCTGTTCTTCCGCCACGAATTCGAGAGCGCCGGCGTGCTGGACAAGATCGTTTCGTTCGTAAACACCACCGAGGACCCGCCTGTAGAGCGTCTGCTCATCCCGGACATGGCCCTTTGCGCGGCAGAGTACTTTGCCGTTGACAAGCACGAGAAAGTGCTGGTTCTGCTTACCGACATGACCCTCTACGCCGACGCGCTGAGTATCGTGTCCAACCGTATGGACCAGATCCCTTCTAAGGACTCCATGCCTGGTTCCCTGTATTCAGACCTGGCAAAGATCTACGAGAAGGCCGTGCAGCTGCCGGACGACGGATCCATCACCATCATCGCGGTTACTACCCTGAACGACGGAGACATCACCCACGCCATTCCTGACAACACCGGATACATCACAGAGGGACAGCTCTTCCTCCGTGCCGATCCTGATTCAGGAAAGGTCATCATCGACCCGTTCCGTTCACTTTCCCGACTCAAACAGCTCGTACAGGGAAAGAAGACACGTGCGGACCATTCCCAGATCATGAACGCCGGCGTACGTCTGTATGCCGACGCGCAGAACGCAAAGACAAAGCTGGAGAACGGTTTCGACCTGAGTGACTACGACCACCGCTGCCTTGACTACGCCAAGGAGTACGCAACCAAGCTCCTTTCCATCGACGTCAACATTACAATCGACGAGATGCTGGACACCGCTTGGAAGCTGTACGCCAAGTATTTCACCAAGGCGGAAACTGGAATTAAACAGGCATTCATAGATAAATATTGGCCAAATGGCGATTAAGTTTCAATACAACAAGACGTCTCTGAACAACCTTAACAAGCAGCTTAAGGTACGTAAGAATGCGCTCCCTACTCTGAAGAATAAGGAGGCGGCTCTCCGTGGCGAGGTGCAGAAAGCCAAGGTAAAGGCAGAGAAGCTTATTGAAGATCTTGATGCCTCATTGAAGAAATACGATTACCTTGCTTCGCTGTGGAATGAATTTGAGTCGGACCTCATCACCATCACTGACGTGGACCTGGTTACCGTGAAGGTAGCCGGCGTGAAGACTCCGGAGCTCAAGGACATTCACTACGAGATACGCCCTTTCAACGCCTTTGTGAAACCGGCCTGGTACGCGGACGGCGTGGCAATCCTCAAGGAACTCTCAAAGCTTGGAATAGAGTCCGAGGTTTATGAGTACAAGAGGAAACTTCTTGACTATCAGCGCAAGAAGACCACCCAGAAGGTAAACCTCTACGAGAAGGTCCAGATCCCGGGATATCAGGAGGCGATCAGAAAGATCAAGCGCTTCATGGAGGACGAGGAGAACCTCAGCAAGGCCTCATCCAAGATTGTAAAGACCCGCCACGAAGCTGAAGAAGAGGAGGAACAGGTATGATTACAAAAATGACAAAATACAACTTTGTCCTGATGAATTCGGGCAAAGAAGAGTTCCTGGAGCAGATCCGGGACCTTGGAGTTGTCGACATCACCCGCTCCGTAAAACCCGTTGACGGCAAGTCAGAGGAAATGATGGAGAGAATCTCCCGCATCAAGTCCGCCCTGGCCGCCGTGGAGAAGGTGGACTGGAGCGCGGATCCCGACGCGGAGGCCATCGCAGCTGCAGCCGCAGCCGCCCCGGCCCGCGAAGGCGACCTGGTCTCCCTCATCCCTTCAGCAAAGTCCTCGATCAACGCCCTGGTGGCCAAACTGACCGATGCCACAAGGGAGCGCAACCTGCTCCTTCCCTGGGGACAGTTTGATTCCGAGGCCGTGAAGGACCTTGCAGAGAAAGGCATTCCGCTCCATTTCTACGCCGTTACGGCAAAGAAATGGAACCCCGCCTGGCTGGAGATGTGGCCCATAGAGATTATCCATCAGTCCGAAGACGCAGTCTACTTCGTTGGCGTGGGGGACAATGACATTCCGGCAAACGAGCTGGAGGCCCCCGAGCACGATTACCTGCAGTCAGAAGCCAGGATCGATGAGATCAAGAACGAGATCATCGGGCTCAAGGCAGACCTTGCCAACTTCAAGGAGCGCAAGGGCGAACTGGAGGAAGAGTACAGTTCCCTCATGGACAGGCTCAACCTCTATCTTGCAGGCGTAGCCGGCAAGCCGGCCGCCGAGAACAAGATCTGCGTCTTCTCAGGCTTTGCGCCACAGGAGAACGACGAAGCCCTCTGCGAAGCCCTGGACAAGATGGACGTCTACTATATGAAGGACGAAGCCAAGTTGGAGGACAACCCTCCTATCAAGCTCAAGAACAACAAATTCTCCTCATTGTTCGAGACATTCACCGGCATGTACGGCATGCCCGTCTACAATGAGTTCGACCTCACGGCAATCCTGGGTCCTTTCTACCTGTTGTTCTTCGCCTTCTGTATGGGAGATGCCGGATACGGAATAATACTGATGCTGCTGAGCCTCTACCTCAAGAAGCACGACATCCTGAACATGGGACTCAACAAGCACCACAAACTGGTATTCTTCCTTGGTCTGGTGACATTTGTCGTAGGACTTATCCTTGGTACATTCTTCGGAATCACCCTGCCTGACCAGGCCTGGGTTCCGGAATGGATGAAGAAGTTCATGGTCAAGGGCACCATAATGGGCTTTGACGCCCAGATGGTACTTGCCGTTGCAGTGGGTGTGTTCCACCTCATCGTGGCAATGACCATCAAGGCCATCTGCAAGACCAAGCAGACAGGCTTCAGGGCCAACGTGAGCTGTTGGGGATGGCTCCTCGTCATAGTGGGAGGCATCATCATAGCAGCCCTCGCCCTGCTGGGCGTTATGGATTCTTCAGTAACAAAGATCGTCATCATAATCGTAGGCGTCCTTGCGGCCCTCAGCATCTACGTGTTCAACACTCCGGGACGCAATCCCCTGCTGAACATAGGCTCCGGACTGTGGGAAACCTACAATATGGCCAGCGGTCTCCTTGGAGATGCTCTCAGCTACATCCGTCTGTATGCCCTCGGACTTGCAGGCGGCATGCTCGGAGGAGCTTTCAACAACGTAGCCGGTATGATCAAGGCGCTTCCGGTGCCCGGAGTCAACTGGCTCGGCTTTATATTAATACTCCTTCTGGGACATGCCCTCAACCTGGCAATGTCCTGCCTGGGAGCATTTGTACATCCTTTGCGACTCACCTTCGTGGAGTTCTTCAAGAATAGCGGATACGAGGGCAAGGGAGCCAAGTACAATCCATTGAAATCCAATTAAATAACAAACAATAACAAATTATTACAATTATGCTTACAATTATTCTCGGTTACCTTGGACTGGCAGCAATGCTCTGTCTCTCCGGAATCGGAAGCAGCCTTGGAACAACCATCGCCGGCAACGCATCCGAAGGTGCATTAAAACTCAATCCTGAGAAAGCGTCAGGTTACATGATTCTTTCCGCTCTTCCTGCTACACAGGGTCTTTACGGATTCGTAGCATTCCTTACCTGGGTTGGCAAGGACTTCGCTACAGACGGTGTAAAACTCTTCTGGGTAGGTATCGCAGTTGGTGTAGTCTGCATGATCTCTGCCATCCGTCAGGGCCAGGTTTGCGCCAACGGTATCATCGGCATGTCACAGGGCCACGATGTTCAGACCAACACAATGATTTACGCAGCTCTCCCTGAGTTCTACGCAATTCTTGCACTGGTTGCTTCATTCATGGTTTAATTGCCATTGAATCTTAAAGATTCATTCATTGATGGCGGGTTGGAATCCATATTCCTCCCGCCATCAATCTTTTTATGGAAATCTTTTTGTAACTTTGTTTGAATAACGACTTTTTGAAATGGGGAAAATCATTGCAATAGCAAACCAGAAAGGAGGAGTTGGAAAAACCACCACAGCCATCAACCTGGCAGCCTCCCTGGCCGTTTTGGAGAAGAAGGTGCTGATCATCGACGCAGACCCTCAGGCCAACACAACCTCAGGGTTGAACTTCTCGCCTACCGACGGGAGCCACAGGACTCTCTACGAGATTCTCATCGGCTCCATCAAGGCGAGCGACGCCCTTGTCCAAACGGAAATCGCCAACCTGCACCTGATTCCTTCCCATATCAACCTTGTAGGAGCGGAAATAGAACTTGTGAAGGCTCCGTCAAGGGAGAGCATACTCAATGAGGCCCTAAAGGAAATACGGGACAATTATGACTACATTATCATCGACTGCTCCCCTTCCCTTGGTCTCATTACCGTTAACAGCCTTGCGGCCTCCAATTCCGTGATAATACCCGTCCAGCCGGAGTATTTCGCGCTCGAAGGCCTTGGAAAACTGCTTCAGACCATAAGGCTGGTCCAGAACCGCATCAATCCTGACCTCACAATCGAGGGATTCGTAGTCACTATGTTCGACGGACGCACCAAGGCTCACGCCCAGGTTGTGGCGGAGCTAAGGGAGCACTTTGGAGACATGGTGTTCAACACCATTATCCAAAGGAACATCCGACTGAGCGAGGCCCCGTCGCACGGAGTGCCCATCATCCTGTACGACGTCATGTGCAACGGCGCAGCCAACTACCTCAGCCTGGCCAAAGAATTACTGGAGAAAAACATCTGATTATGGCATACAAACCACCTAGAGGCCTGGGAAAAGGCCTTGGCGCCCTTCTGGGGGATGACCTTGAAATAGTAGACAGCCTGCGCAAGCCCGTCGGCTACATCAACAAGGAGATTGCCGGGGACACGGACACCCCAAAGGGTGAATCCGCGGACATCATGCGTATACCGGTCACCAGGATTGACCCCAACCCTTACCAGCCCAGGCAGAGTTTCGATTCAGAATCACTGCGTGAACTTGCGGACTCCATCAAGGCACTTGGCCTCATCCAGCCCATCACGGTCCGCAGGATGGAAAACAACCGCTACCAGATAATAAGCGGAGAGCGCCGCTGGCGCGCCTGCAGGCTTGCCGGAATGGACATGATTCCCGCATACGTCAGGGAATCGGACGAGCAGGGCATGCTGGAAATGGCCATCGTGGAGAATATCCAGAGGGAGGACCTGGACCCCATAGAGACCGCAATGAGCTATCAGAGGCTCATTGATGAGTGCAACCTCACACAGGAGCAGATGGCCCAGAGAGTGGGCAAGAAAAGGGCTTCAGTGACCAATTACTTGCGCCTCCTCAAACTTCCCGCAAAGGTTCAGCATGACCTGAAGGTGGGCCTCATCAGCGTAGGACACGCAAAAGTGCTTTTGGGACTGGAAAACGCCTCCCTCCAGCAGCATCTCTGCGACCTTGTAATCCAGAAGGACCTCTCTGTAAGGCAGTTGGAGGAAAGGGTCCACAAGCTCACACGCCCCATGGAACTCATAGAGGACGGCTCCCCTGACCTGCCGGAGCAGTATTACAAGGTCCTGGAGTATCTGGGCAAGGTATTTGGAGACAATATTTCGCTCAAACGGTCTGCCGGGGGCAAGGGCAGCATAACCCTGCGTTTCTCCTCCGATGAAGAGATGAACCGTCTTCTGGAGCTCTTGGAAAGATAGTCTATGGGAAAAAGATGGCTTCTGATAATCAGCACGATGCTCTGCTTTTTGGCCTGCGGCCAAAAGGCGTCCGCGCAGTTCCGCTCAGAAGCCTTCTCTCAGAACTACTCCAACGATCCTGACGCAGAAGAATCCGACGGCGCCCTCAGGGATTCTTCCTTCACATTCTCATTCTCAGAATATTTCGGAGGCCTCCTTCACAAGAGGACTTCCAGGATGGGCAACACCTTCCTGGGCTCCATGATATTCGTGGGCGGCCAGCAGATATACAACCGTGACTACTGGAAACTTCCCATCATCTACGGTGGAATAGGGGCCGGCGTAGGAATGGGAATCAAATACAACAACGCGTACAAGCAGAGCGTTGAACTGGGAGAGCCTGACCTCAAGTCAAAGCAGATGCGCAACATGATGTTCGCAGCCGCGGGAACCGTGTACTGGGCTTCCCTGATGGACGGACTGCTCTGCTACGAGACGGACATAGACCACCACCCCACCCGCGCGGCCTTCCTGTCCCTGCTGGTGCCGGGCCTTGGACAGGTCTATAACGGAGAACCCTGGAAGATCCCTATCTACTGGGGATTCCTGATAGGAAGTTACCATTACCTGAGCGACAACACAGTCAAATACAAGCACTTCAAACAGTTATACATTGACGCTTCAGACCCTGACAGCGGATACACGGGGCGCATCTCCGCGGATACCGCCAAGTACTACAGGGACATGTACCGTGAATGGAGGGACTATTCAATCCTTGCCATCGCGGCCAGTTACCTGCTCCAGGTTGTGGACGCCAACGTATTTGCATATATGAGGGACTTCGAGGTTTCAGAGGACCTGTCCGTGAAACTTGAGCCAACCGTACTAACCCCCGACACCCAGTTCGCCTACAATCCATACGGATTCGGGCTCAAACTGGGCATTAACTTCTGACAAAGATGAAGAGACTTCTGATACTGCTCTCCATACTGGCGTTCTGCATCCCTTCAAGGGCGCAGGAGATTGTTCCCGGCGACGTTATGCCGGATCCTACAGACAGCCTGCTGAGCGTCTGGTACGTAAGCACCAGGCTCAAATCCTATCTGCCGGAAGAAATCCCGGACTCCGCCAGGTTCACCTCGAACGTCCCTGATTCCGTCTTTGTCCAGAGGCTGGAAAAGATGAACTCCTATATCTCGCTGCCTTTCAACGAGACAGTGAAGAACTATATGATCCTGTACTCCGAGAAATCCCGCGAGAAGATGGAGCACATCCTTGGCGTGAGCAATTACTATATGCCAATCTTCGAGGAGATCCTGGACAAGTACGGACTTCCGCTGGAACTCAAGTACATGGCCATAATCGAATCAGCCATGAACCCCCTGGCCAAGTCCAGGGCCGGTGCCACCGGAATGTGGCAGTTCATGTACAACACGGCCAAGAGCTACAACCTCAAGATAACCTCTTACGTGGACGAGAGGCTTGACATAGAGAAAGCGGCCGACGCCGCCGCCCGCTACCTCCAGGACGCATACAACACCTTCGGGGACTGGGCGCTCGCAATCTGCTCGTACAACTGCGGTTCAGGAAACGTGAACAAGGCCATCCAGCGCAGCGGAAAGAGGGATTTCTGGTCCATTTACCCCTATCTTCCAAGGGAGACCAGAGGCTATGTACCCGCATTCGTGGGTGCGATGTATGCCATGACATATTACAAGGAATACGGCCTTGTGCCGGAGCCCGTGGCACTTCCCCACTACACTGACACCATAATGGTGAACAAGAACCTGCATTTCCAGCAGATAAACGAACTCACCGGCATCCCCGTGGAGACCCTGCGCGAACTCAACCCCCAGTACACCCACGACATTGTCCCGGGCAACGAAGCCCCTTACGTCCTCAAGATTCCCTACCAGTACACCAACGCCTTCATAAGCGTAGAAGATACCGTCTATACCCATAAGGCGGACTCCCTCCTCAGCGCAAAGGTAATGACCAGCATTGGCGAAGGCGGAGACGGAACTTCCATCCGCTACCAGATCAAGAGCGGCGATACGCTTGGCGCAATAGCCAGGCGCTACCACGTGACGGTGAGCAATCTTAAAAAGTGGAACAACCTCAGGAGCGACTCCATCCGCGCCGGAAGGTATCTTACTATCTATCAGTAAGTTTGGAACTGGCCAGATGGGCTAGCGAACTGCAGACACAACCAAGCACCAGACCTCCCAGGATTCCCACCAGCACATCTCCCAGATAGTGCTTCCCCACGAATATCCGGCTGACGGAAACCAGCGCGGCCCATATGAATATTATCCAGGAGAACCATTTCTGCGGGCGCTTGAACGATGCGCCAACGGCCTGGGAGGAACATACTGCAAAGCCAAAGGAGTTGGCCGCATGTGAGGAGAAGAACCCGAACAGCCCTCCCGCCTCTTCCAGAAGCCTCAGCCCGTTGTCCAGCATATACGGCTCATGGCAGGGGCGCGGACGGCAGACATAGTGCTTGATAAGGCTTGAGAACTGGTCACATACAAGCAGGCAGAGCGCCAGCGAGGCTATGTATATCAGGCCCTTCTTCCACCCGGCCTTCCATATTATGAGAGCCAACACTATCAGGTATAGGGGAATCCAGACGTGCATGTTGGAGAACGCCTGCCATACGACATCCGTAAACTTTGTATGTAAACCGTTGATTGCCAGGGTAATGTCCTGGTCCAGCCTTACTATGTCCATTATTTGTTCAGGGCTTTCCAGAGTTCATCCTTAAGGGTGCTCAGACCTTCCTGGGTAACAGAGGAGATGAACACGTGAGGGATGTCCTTTGGCAGTGAAGGAAGCATTTCTTTCTCTATGTCCTTGTCAATAAGGTCGCACTTGGTTATGGCCAGGACGCGCTCCTTGACCAGCAGTTCGGGATTGAACTCCCTCAGCTCTGAAAGAAGCGTCTTATATGCCGCGGTGATGTCATCCTCTTCCGCGGAAACCATGAACAGCAGCACGGAGTTGCGCTCTATGTGCCTGAGGAACCTTATGCCGATGCCCTTTCCTTCGTGGGCGCCCTCGATGATACCCGGAATGTCCGCCATAACAAAGGACTTCTCATCCCTGTATCGGACTATTCCAAGGCTTGGCTCCAGCGTAGTGAACGCGTACGATGCGATCTTTGGCCTTGCGGCCGTCAAGGCCGAAAGCAAGGTCGATTTGCCGGCGTTGGGGAATCCAACCAAACCCACGTCAGCCAGCAGTTTCAATTCAAGTATGAACCAGCCTTCAACGCCGTCCTCGCCCGGCTGGGCGTAGCGCGGCGTCTGCTGCGTGGCGGACTTGAAGTGGTCGTTGCCCCAGCCGCCGCGCCCGCCCGGGCACAGGATGCGCTCCTCTCCCGGTTCAACCAGTTCGAAGAGGACCTCCTCCGTTTCAGCGTCCTTGGCAACGGTGCCCACGGGCACTTCCAGGACAATGTCGGCGCCGTTCTTGCCGTGCTGGAGCGCGGCTCCGCCCGGCCCGCCGTTATCGGCCTTAATATGCTTGCGGTACTTCAGGTGGATCAGCGTCCAGAACTGGGGATTGGCGTGCAGGATGATATGGCCTCCCCTGCCCCCGTCTCCCCCGTCAGGACCACCCTTGGGGATATATTTGGCCCTGTGCAGATGCGCAGAACCCGCGCCCCCGTGTCCGGAGGCGCAGAATATCTTTACGTAGTCTATGAAATTGCTGTCCGGCATCGGCCTCTACGCCTTTTCGGTTTCGTAGATGATGTCGATCAGCGGAGCATACTTGGCGTTGAGGGCCTTGCGCTTGAGCTTAAGCGTCTGCGACAGGAGTCCGTTTGCAACGGACCAGTCGTCAGCCGCGAGCTGCTCGCGCTTGATCTGCTCGTGGAAGGCGAGGTCCTTGTTGACCTTGGCAACCTCGTCGTGGATCAGGGCGATAACCTTGGGATTCTTGATAAGTTCCTCGTTTGTGCCCTTGATCCCGTTGTCGGCGGCCCACTCCTTGAGGCGCGCGAAGTCAGGAACTATGATGGCAGAGGCGAACTTCTGGTTTGCTCCAACTACAAAGGCGTTGTCAATGTAGCGGCTTTCCTTGAGCCTGGTCTCAACCGCCTGGGGCGCAACGTACTTTCCGGCGGAAAGCTTGAATATCTCCTTCTTGCGGTCAGTGATCTTAAGGTACTTGCCGTCAACGAGATAGCCTATGTCTCCGGTGTGGAACCAGCCGTCCTTGTCAATGGCTGCGGCGGTGGCCTCAGGGTCCTTGTAATAGCCCAGCATCACGTGAGGGCCGCGGGTGAGGATCTCTCCGTCTTCGGCAAATGAGAGTTCTGTGCCGTATGCCTTGAGTCCAACGGTTCCAATCATGTTAACACCGTCCGCAGGACTGTTCACGGCAATTACAGGAGAGGTCTCCGTAAGGCCGTAGCCTTCGAATATGCGCAGCTGCGCGGCGTTGAAGGTGCGGATGATGTCCGCACGGATGGATGAGCCGCCGCTCACTACAATCATGTCGTGGCCGCCAAGGGCGTCCCTCCATTTCTTGTAGACCAGCTTGTCAAACAGACGGAGCTTTGCAAGGTAGAGGGGCTTATGGTTGTAGAAATCGAAATTGTTCGCGAATTTCCAGGCCTTCTTGTAGATGAAGGCAGCGGCGCCCTTGAGGCTCTTGCCGGCACCTTCCAGCTTGCCGTACATCATCTCGAGCACGCGCGGAACGGCGCAGAAGCCGTCGCAGTGCGAATCCTTGATGTCGCGGGCAATTGTGGAGAGGCCTTCGGCATACCAGATGCTGATTCCCAGTTCCTGGAATTCATAGTTCATGGTGCGCTCGTAGACGTGGCAGAGGGGCAGGAAACTTATCATCCTGTGCTGGTAGCCCTTCACCTGGCGGATAGCGTGACCATGTGAGTTGGAAACCAGGTTGTAATGGGACAGCATCACGCCCTTGGGGATTCCGGTGGTTCCGGAGGTGTATATGATGGTGGCCAGGGCGTTCTTGTCCGTGGCTTCCTTCATATCTTCCAGCTGGTCGTGGTATTGCTCCCTGAGGGTGCTTCCCTTCTCGATTATCTGGCCCAGGGTCCTGAGGGAAGGATTGAAGGAATTGTCATCTATCATCAGGATCTCGGGAGGATTGTCCATGGCGGCAACTATGGGAGCGATCTTCTTGTAGATGTTCTGGGTGCCCGCAAAGATGTATTTTGCGTCGCTGTGCCTGAAGATATGGGCGAATTCCTCGTCGCTGGAGGTGGGATATACAGGTACATGGACCATTCCGGCCATTACCAGTCCCATGTCCAGGAAGTTCCATTCCGGACGGTTGGGGGTGATTGTGATTACTTTTGTCTCTTTCTCGATTCCCGCATCCAGTATAGCG
Organism: Bacteroidales bacterium; assembly: GCA_017619675.1. GTDB lineage: Bacteria > Bacteroidota > Bacteroidia > Bacteroidales > UBA932 > Cryptobacteroides. Next base: position 69,379 of record JAFZRX010000004.1, read on the forward strand.
TATGCTATGTCATGGGAGATGCGGTAATAGTCGTCAATGCTGTACTTGATCCATTCAGGTCCCTTTCTAAGGGCAAGCATATCGTCCTTTGGAGGATATGACTTGAGGTTTTCCAGCAGGTCAAAGATTCGTGTTATTTCCATTATGCGCAGTCAGTAGTTATTTCTTGTTGTATTCCTCCAGGGCCTTGGCCAGGACTTCCATTGCCTTGGCAAGGTCATCCTTGTTGAGCACGTAGGCGAGGCGCACTTCCTGGCGGCCGTCCTCCGGATCCGTATAGAAGCCGGCGGCGGGGGCCATCATTATGGTCTGGCCCTCGTACGAGAAGTCAGTGAGGCACCAGGCGCAGAATTTCTCCGCATCGTCCACAGGGAGCTTTGCCATACAGTAGAAGGCTCCCATAGGGGTTGGCGCGAACACGCCCGGAATCTTGTTGAGGGCGTTCAGGAGGAAGTTGCGGCGTTCCAGATATTCCTCGTAGACCTCGTCCATGTACTCCTGCGGAGTGCTCAGGGATGCCTCTGCAATCACCTGGCCTACTAGAGGCGGGCTAAGGCGGGCCTGGCAGAACTTCATCACGGCCTCGCGCACCTGCTTGTTCTTGGTGATGAGGGCGCCTATGCGGATACCGCACTCGGAGTATCTCTTGGATACGGAATCGATCAGTATGACGTTGTTCTCTATGCCTTCAAGGTGGCAGGCGGAGATATACGGCTGCTTGGTGTAGATGAATTCACGGTAAACCTCGTCCGAGAGCAGGTACAGGTCATATTTCTTGACCAGGTCGCGTATCTTGCGCATCTCCTGCTTGGTGTACAGGTATCCCGTGGGGTTGTTGGGGTTGCAGATGAGGATGGCCTTTGTGCGCGGGGTTATCTGCTCCTCGAACTTCTCAATGGGAGGAAGGCGGAATCCGTTCTCAATGCTGGTCTTGACGGGCTTCACAACAGCGCCGCAGCTGATGGCGAAGGCCATATAGTTGGCGTAGGAAGGGTCTGTGACGATGATCTCGTCACCGGGGTCCATACAGGCCATATAGGCGAACATTACGGCCTCCGAGCCGCCCGTCGTTATGATGATCTCGTCCGGACTGATGTCTATCCCATATTCCGCGTAATAGGACACAAGCTTGGTCCTGAGGGCGTGGTATCCCTGGGAAGGGCTGTAGTCAAGGATGCTCTTGTCCAGGTTCTTGATAGCCTCCAGGGCGCACTGCGGAGTCTTGATGTCCGGCTGGCCGATGTTCAGATGATAGACGTGAATGCCGTTGCGCTTGGCTGCATCGGCATATTTTGCAAGTTTCCGGATAGGAGAACTTGGCATATTGCTGGCACGTTGAGAAATTTTCATAACCTGCGAATTTAATAAAAATATTTGTATATTTGCATTAACAAGCTTGCCCCGCTTCCCGTAGATCAGCGCGCTTAGGGCAAGCATTATTTTAACACTAAAATGAAACAGGTTTTCAAGGGGAAGTTCCAATCCACGGAAGAAATTCTCCAAATGCTTAAACGTCAAGGACTTCTGATAGAAGACGACGAGCGTGCCACGCATATACTCAGGAACGTAAGCTACACGCGTCTCAAGAGTTATATGGTGCCCTTCATGGAGGACCGTAAATCCCACAAGTTCAAGTTTGGAGCAACGTTCGAGCAGGTCTATGCCCTGTACGGATTCGACCGCCGTCTGCGCGAGCTCATATTCCACGAGATGGAAAAGGTGGAGATATCCATCCGCACCAGGATGGCATTCGTGTCCGCGGGCAGCGACCACGGCTACTGGTATACCAACAGGAAGTATTTCCAGAACAACGCCATGCACAAGAGCATAATGTACCGAATCAAGGGAGAGATCAACCGCACGGACAACGACGGAATAAAGAACTTCCAGGAGAAATACTCCAACGAGTACCCGCCCTGCTGGCTTGCGCTGGAAGCCCTCTCAATGGGAACCCTCTCCACCATCTATTCCGAACTGAACCCCGGAAAACTGCGCCGCAGCATAGCGGAATACTACGGAGTCTCCGACACCGTATTCATTTCCTGGCTGCACCACCTGGTTTACATCCGCAACACCTGCGCGCATCACAACCGCCTGTGGAACAAGACTTTGAGCGTGAGGCCCATGGTTCCCAACAAGCCGGACAAATACTTTCCTCCGCTTTCAGCGGACGACACCGCGCACGTTTACGCGACCCTTTGCATGATCAAGTTCCTGCAGGATACCGTGAAGCCTACCAACACCTTCAGCGTCCGCCTGCAGACCCTGCTGGACAACTACCCCATAGTTGACCCGGCCAAGATGGGATTCCCCCAGAACTGGAGGGAGGATCCCCTCTGGAAATACCCAACCCTGTAATTAAACGACACACAATATGGTAAAGATCAATCTGGACGGCTGCAAGCCTTTTGTGAAAGCGGCGGATTACGACAAATACGCCGCCAAGGCCCTCGAGGCCTTTGACACCCTGGTTGCCGGGAACGGCGCAGGCAACGATTTCCTTGGATGGAAGACACTCCCTACGGACACCCCGGAGAGCCTGATAGCGGACTGCGAGGCCGTCCGTGACGACTGGAAAGCCCTGGGCGCCAACCTGGTGGTGGTAATTGGAATTGGAGGCTCCTACCTTGGCGCCAAATGCGCCCTGGAAGCGCTGTCACACAGTTTCCTCCCCTCCAAGAGCGCCCCGCAGATAGTCTTCGCAGGCAATAACCTCAGCGAGGAGTATCTCGCCGAACTGACTGACCTGATGGAACTGCGCAACGTTGCATGCGTGGTAATCTCCAAGTCAGGCACCACCACGGAGCCGGCTGTGGCCTTCCGCGTAGTGAAGCAGTTCATCGAGCAGAAATATCCGGGCGAAGCCTCCAGGCGCATCGTGGCCATCACGGATGCGGCCAGGGGCGCGCTCAAGACCCTCTCCACGCAGGAGGGATACCGCACTTTTGTGGTTCCCGACGACGTGGGAGGCCGCTACAGCGTGCTCACCCCCGTGGGACTGCTGCCAATAGTGCTCGCCGGCTTTGACGTGCGCGCGATGCTCAAGGGCGCGGCTGACACAGCCGCCGCTCTGCAGAGCCGCAGCCTGGACAACCCGGCTCTCCAGTACGCCGCAATGCGCAACCTCCTCTACACGGAACTGGGCAAGAAGGTGGAGATCCTGGTTAGTTACAATCCCAAGTTCACCTACCTTGGAGAATGGTGGAAGCAGCTCTACGGAGAGTCAGAGGGCAAGGAAGGCAAGGGAATCTACCCCGCGGCCGTAATATGCACCACAGACCTGCACTCCATGGGACAGTTCATCCAGGAGGGTGACAGGGTTATGTTCGAGACCGTAGTGAACATCGAGAACAGCCGCCGCTGCGTGGTAATCGGAGAGGACAAGGAGAACCTTGACCAACTGAACTACCTGGCCGGCCAGAGGGTGGAGCACTGCAACGCAATGGCGCAGCTGGGCACCAAACTGGCCCACATTGACGGCGGCGTCCCGCAGATAGGCGTCAGCATAGAGAAGATTGACGAATACAACCTTGGAGAACTGTTCTATTTCTTTGAGTTCGCCTGTGGCATAAGCGCTTACGTGCTGGGAATCAACCCGTTCAACCAGCCTGGCGTGGAGGCCTACAAGAAGAACATGTTCGCCCTGCTCCGCAAGCCGGGCTACGAGAAACAGACAGAGGAACTCCTAAAGAGAATCTGATGGAAGAAAGTCATATCCAGGGCGCACCCATCGCCCAGGCGGGAATCCACGCAGGATTCCCGTCTCCGGCTCAGGACTATATGGACGGGATAATGGACCTGAACAAGGAGCTGGTCCGCCACCCCGCCGCCACCTTCTACGGAAGGGTGGTGGGGGACTCTATGGTGAACGCCGGAGTGGACGAGGGGGACGTGCTTGTCATAGACAAGTCCCTCGAACCCCAGGAGGGCGATATGGCCGTTTGCTTCGTGGACGGGGAGTTCGCCCTCAAGTTCATATCGTTCAAGGACCCTGCAAAGGGCGCTTCAGAGGCTCCCAAGCCAGGTGTGTCGTACAATATCCTGGGCTGCAAGGACCTCTGGCTGCTGTCCGGAAATCCCAAGTACAAGCCCATCCACATCACGGAAGGGAATGACTTTACCGTCTGGGGAATAGTCACTTACGTAATAAAGAAGATTAAATAGGCCGTGTACGCCCTGGTAGACTGCAACAACTTTTTCGTGTCCTGCGAAAGAGCCTTCCAGCCGCAGTTGGAGGGCCGTCCCGTGGTAGTACTATCCAACAACGACGGCTGCGTTGTGGCCCGATCCAACGAGTCCAAGGCCCTGGGCGTGAAGATGGGCGTCCCCTACTACCAGCTCCGTGAAAGCGCCAACGGGCGGCGCGTGGAGGTCCGGTCGTCCAACTACACGTTGTACGGGGACCTCTCCCGCCGCGTCATGGGCATCCTGCGCGAGGCCTGCCCGGAGCTGCAGGTATATTCCATCGACGAGGCGTTCATGGTGCTGGACGGAATGACCCTGGACCAGGCAAGGGATCTGTGCCGGGGTCTGGTGCGGAAGATCCGCCGCTGGACGGGCATTCCGGTGAGCATTGGCATCGCGTCCAGCAAGACGCTGGCAAAGGTGGCCAACCACTTTGCAAAGAAGTACTCAGGGTACCGCGGAGTCTGCGTCATCGACACGGATCAAAAGCGCCTTAAAGCGCTGGAACTCACGCCCATAGATGACATCTGGGGCATAGGCTGGCGCTCCGCCCCCAAGCTTCAGAAGATGGGCGTGAAAACGGCGCTGGATTTTGTGAACAGGCCATCTGTATGGGTGCAGAAGTATATGGGCGTCCCCGGCGTTCGCACCTGGCAGGAACTGCAGGGAGAAGACGTCATCGAGGAGGAAAACCACGAAAGGCGCCAGACCATCTGCACCTCCCGCTCCTTCGCGGAAATGATCCCTGACAAGGACGAACTGACGCTCCGCGTCTCAGACTTCGCCGGCATCTGCGCCCACAAGCTGCGCAAGGAACACTCGCTGGCCTATGAGGTCTGCACCTTCATCCAGACAAACCCCTTCCGAAAGGATCTCAAACAGTACTACCCCGCCGCCACAATCCGCCTGGAGATGCCCACAAGCAACACTCCCCAGATCGTGGCCGCCGCCCTGCGCGCGCTGGAAAGCATCTACAAGGAAGGTTTCCAGTACAAGCGCGCGGGCGTTATCATAGCAAACATAATTGCCGATGACGCCGTGCAGGGAGACCTCTTTGACACAGAAGAGGAACAGCGCCAGAAGGCTGACAAGGTTTCCGAACTGATGGACAAGTTCAATTCCAGCGGCAGCAATATGCTCAGGGTTGCCTCCCAGCGCCCCGGCCACTACGCCGAAGGCATCCGCCGCGAGCACTGCTCCCCCCTGTTCTCCACCTCCTGGGACGACCTCATCGAGGTCCACTAGAGAAGCGGGATGGAGTGGTCGAAGAAGTGGTAGAGGAGGGTGAAGCGCTTTTCCATGATTTCGTAATCGAGGGTGTCGGCTGTGTCTTCGCGCTTGTTGGTGAGCATGGTGATGCCGGAGGTGAAGAGGGCTACGGGGATTCCGGCATTGTGGAATACTGTCTGGTCCCCCACCCTGTGGAGGAACATGTCGGTGAAGGAGGCGCTTCCGTAGTAGTCAAACCCCACGTCCAAAGAATCCAGGTTCAGGCGGAGAAGGAGGTCACGGTGCTTTTCAGAACCAAGGAGGATCAGATAATCCGGCCTGCCCTGGTGGAGCGGGGCGGATGTGGCGCCCAGCATGTCCAGGTTCACGAAGGATGTTATGTTGCGGGCAAGGACGGGGCGGCCGGTGCGCGGGTTGATGAGCCTTCCGCTTTCTATCCTGTCAAGGAGGTCGCTGGCGCCGCCCATTGTCTGGTGGGCGTCCAGGGCCACGAATATGATGCTCTGGGGGTAATTCTCCCCGGCCAGTTCCTCTACAAGGCCAAGAAGCATTGCTACACCGGATGCGTTGGAGTCCGCTCCCGGGTAGATGTTGCCTTCCAGAATGCCCAGATTGTCATAATGAGCGGCAATTACGATGTATTTGTCTCCCCAGCCGGGTTGCAAGCCGATGACGTTGCGGCCAATCTTGTCGCCTGCGATGAATGAGGTGAAGTAGCCGGGGGTGAAGGGCTGGAGGCCGTACTTGGCGAAGCGGCGTGCAACCAACTGCGCAGCCTCCCCCGCTCCGGCCGTTCCGGTACCGCGTCCGGCACACAGTTCACTGCTCAGGAACTCCACGTCGCGCTTCAGCTGGCCGATGCGTTGGGCCGATGCGTCGGGGCATAGGAAAAGTGCACACGCAAGCGTTAAAAAGAGGACTATTTTTTTGGTGCAAACCACCGCTTAGGCTTGATTTATGATTATATTTGTATGATTAAGGCAAATTTATATATTTCTGTCAAAACTTGAAAGATGCGGAGGGCCTTCCTTTCTCTGATAATAGTAATATGTTCCGTACAGGCGGTCTTCGCCCAGTACGACAAGGACGTGTTCTATTTCAGGGGCCGCAACGCCCTTTCAGACGGCAAATACGCCCAGGCAATTGAGAACTTCAACGTCCTGGCGCAGCTTGACACTTCCGATTACTGGACCTTCTTCTTCCGCGGAATAGCAAAGTACAACCTCGGGGACCTGCGCGGTGCGCACCAGGACTTCAACCAGTCCGTTGAGATAAACCCGGTGTTCACAAACGGTTACCACTACAGGGCCATCACCCTGAGCCGCTTCGGCCGCTATGACGAGGCCCTTGCGGACCTCCAGAAGGCCCTGGACCTCCGTCCCGGCCTCAGCGGCATATACTACTCCCGCGGAGTCACCTACTTCCTGGCCCAGCAGTTCGAAAACGCCGTCAAGGACTTTGACAAATACATCCGACAGGAGCCCCGCGACCCGGGCGCCTACCTCAACCGAGGCGCGTCATACCTGTTCCTGGGAGACACCCTCAAGGCGGTGAACGATTACAACAAGGCCATTGAGCTTGACCGCTTCGACCCTGAAGGCTACATCCGCCGCGGCCGCCTCTACGCGGAGCAGGAGAACTATGACGAAGCGCTCAAGGACATGGACGCGGCCATCCGCCTGGACTCCACCAGCACCCTGGCCCTCTTCAACCGTGCCCTGATCTACTACGAGCAGAACCGCTACAACGAGGCCGTCCGCGACCTCAACAAGGTCCTGGAGCAGGAGCCGGGCAATGCCCTCACCCTCTACAACAGGAGCCTCATAAGCGCGCAGGTAGGAGACTTCAACTCCGCCCTGCAGGATATGGACAGGGTGATCAACATCAACCCCAACAACGTGCTGGCGTATTACAACAGGGCTGCGTTCTTCGTTCAGATGGAGCGCTGGCAGGACGCCCTGGAAGACTATGACAAGGCCATCGACCTGTATCCTGACTTCGCCAAGGCTTATATGAACCGTTCGTACGTGCAGGGAATGATGGGCCGCACGGCAGCCTCCCGCAGGGACTACGACACTGCCCAGGCAAAGGTGCGCGAGTACAGGGAAAAGAACATCACGGACGAGGGCTCGTTCGCGGATACCACCAAGAAATACAGTTCCCTGATAGCACTGGACGCGGATTTCGCCAAGAAAGACTTCGACGACGAACTGCTCCAGCACAGGGACATAGACATAAGGCTCAAGCCGCTGTACAAGTTCAGCCTGACAAAGGAGGCGGACAACACCAACTACGCGCTTGAGCACAAGATAGAGCACTCCCTGATAGACCGCTTCGTGGCGGAGTCCCCCGTTCCGCTGGCCATTTCCAGCCAGCAGCTGGCGGGTGACATCCTGGGAGAAGACTTCGAAACAAGGATGTACGAGAAACTGGACAGCGCGCAGCTGTCAGTATCGGAAGTCTATTTCATAAAGGGCCTCTACGAACTGCAGAACAAGCAGTACAACGCGGCGCTCACCTGGTTTGACAGCGCCATCCAGGCCGCTCCAACGGACGCGGCCAGGGACCGCTATGCAGAGTACTACCGCGCCTTCTACTACATGAACCGCGGCGTGCTGCGCGCGGAGATGATAGACTTCATCAACTCCATCCAGAACAACGTACAGACACTTACCATGGACGACCAGGGCACCACCAGGGCCCGAATCACGGACCAGGTAAGCCATACATACGACTATACAGACGCACTTAACGATATGCAGCGCGCAGCGCAGATTGTGCAGGATATTCCGTATATTTACTTCAATATGGGCAACCTGCACACCCTGTCCTCCCAGATGGTGGAGGCCATAGAGGACTACAACAAGGCAATCCAGTTGTATCCATATATGTCCGACGCCTACTTCAACCGGGGACTGGTGCTCATTTACCTCAAGGACATGGAGAAAGGCTGCATAGACCTTTCCAGGGCCGGAGAACTGGGAGTGGCGGATGCGTACAGCGTCATAGGGAAATATTGTGAAGAAGAATAGATGGGTTCAATAAAATTCAAGTCATTCTCCAGCGGGAGTTGCGGCAACTGTTATTTTCTGGGATATGAGGAAGAGGGCCGCATAAGCGCGGGAGTGATAGTGGATGCAGGCGTCAGCCTGCGCAGGATAAGGAGGGAGATGGCGGCGGACGGCCTAGGAACGGACTGTTTCCAGGCCATGCTCATAACCCACGACCACATGGACCACATCCGTTCGCTGGGTTCCTTCTGTAAGTATCTGCAGAGGCCGGTGTACGCCACCGGAACCCTGCACAAGGCCCTTGCGGGCAACTTTTTCACGCAAGGATACATAGCCTCCTGCCGGAGGGTCCTGAAGGACGACGATTGGACGGAAGTGGTCCCCGGCAAGATAAAGGCCAGGTATTTCGTAGTCCCGCACGACGCCACCCAGACGGTGGGCTACTGCATAAAGATAGAGGACTACACAGTAGTGATAATGACAGACGCAGGCGAAGCGGTTCCCCAGGCGCTGGAATACGCGACTTCCGCCGACACCGTGATAATTGAGTCAAACTTTGACGATTACATGTTGGACCACGGTCCCTACCCCATTGTGCTGCGGGACCGCATCAGGGACGGCTTCGGGCATCTGAGCAACGCCAAGTGCGCGGAGGCGGTGAAGGCGTTCTCGCATCCGGGGCTCAGGAACGTGTTCCTGTGCCACCTCAGCGAGAACAACAACACCCCCGCCGAGGCGCACAAGTGCACCAGGGAGGCGCTGGACGCGATAGGCAGGCAGGACGTGCGCCTGGTGGTGCTGCCGCGGCAATTGCCTTCAAAACTGTTCGACTTATAGACAGGAAAAGATGAAAGCTTTTTGGAAAATGCTTCGGGAGTATGTGGCTCCCTACAGGAAATACATGTGGTGGAGCGTGTTGCTGAATATCCTTTCAGTGATATTCAACCTGTTCTCCTTCAGCATGATAATGCCCATCCTCAAGATGCTGTTCAACATGGACGGCAAGCAGTACTCGCTGATCCCCTGGGATCAGGTGAGCCTGCTTGACACTCAGTCCATGATAAACAACTTGTACTACTATGTGGCGCAGTTCACCGGCAGCCACGGGGCATCCAAGACGCTCCTTTTCCTTTGTCTTTTCCTCTGCATCATGACGGTGTTCAAGACCGCATGCTACTTTGGCGCATCCGCAGTCATGATCCCTATCCGCACCGGCGTGGTCAAGGACATGCGCAAGAAGATCTACGACAAGATCCTTTCCCTGCCTATCGGGTATTTCTCCCAGGAGCGCAAAGGAGACATCATAGCCCGAATGAGCGGAGACGTCCAGGAAGTGGAGAATTCCGTGACCGGAGTGCTGGACATGTTCGTCAAGAATCCCATCCTCATAATAGGATACTTTGCCGCAATGGTCATAATCTCCTGGCAGCTGACGCTGTTCACGGTGATCTTCGCCCCGGTGATGCTGTGGCTGATGGGAGCCATCGGGCGCAAGCTCAAGGAGCAGTCGCTTGAGGCGCAGGCCCTGTGGAGCGACACCATGAGCCAGGTGGAAGAGACACTGGGCGGCCTGCGCGTAATCAAGGCCTTCCTCGCTGAAAAGAAGATGAGCAGGCGCTTCCTGGGCATAATTGACAGCATGCGCATAAAGACCAGCCGCGTGGCTACGCGGCAGGCGTCCGCGCATCCTGTCAGCGAGTGCCTGGGCACCTTCATGATAGCCGTGGTGCTCTGGTTCGGCGGAAGCCTTATCCTCAAGGACAACGCCCCCATCGACGCGCCAACGTTCATTTTCTTCATGGTTATCCTGTACAGCATCATCGCCCCCATCAAGGACCTTTCAAAGGCGGCTTACAGCATCCCCAAGGGAATGGCCTCAATGGAGAGGATCAACAAGATATTGGAGAGCGGCAACCCCATCCAGGACGCCACGGACGCCGTGGAGATCCACGGACTGGACAAGGGCATCAGCTTCAACTCCGTCAGTTTCAGGTATCCTGACGGCAGCCGCGACGTGCTCAGCGGCATCGACCTGGAAATTGACAAGGGCAAGACCATAGCCATCGTGGGCGCCTCCGGAGCGGGAAAATCCACCCTGGCGGACCTGATTCCGCGTTTCTATGACGTCACTGACGGAAGCGTGAGCATAGACGGGACGGATATCAGGAAGGTGACCATTGCGTCGCTTCGCTCCCTGATGGGCAACGTGAACCAGGACCCTATCCTGTTCAACGACACCATATTCAACAACATAGCGTTTGGCGTGGAGAACGCCACTCGTGAGGAAGTCATAGCCGCCGCCAAGATAGCCAACGCGCATGACTTCATAATGGAGAAGGAAGAGGGTTACGACACCAACATAGGAGACCGCGGCGTCAAACTCAGCGGCGGCCAGAGGCAAAGGATAAGCATCGCCAGGGCGGTTCTGAAGAACCCCCCGATCCTTATCCTTGACGAGGCCACCGCCGCCCTGGATACCGAGTCCGAGCGCGCCGTTCAGGAGGCCCTGGAAAGGCTCATGAGCAACCGCACCACCCTTGCCATAGCCCACAGGCTCTCCACCATCAGGAACGCGGACGAGATTATTGTCCTGGACGAAGGCCGCATCGTAGAGCGCGGCAACCACGACCAGTTGATCGCTAAGGACGGCTACTACAAAAAACTCTATGACATGCAGGCACTGTAGGAGATGAAGAAAGGCACAAGGATATTTTTTGGAATACTGTTGCTGATTTATCTGGCGGCGGTGTTGTACCTGTGCTTCTCAACCCTGCAGAACCTGCCCCACGTACAGAGGAAGATCTGGGGCATCCCCACGGACAAGCTGGTTCACTTTGTGATGTTCCTGCCTTTCCCTTTCCTGATGTACCTGACTTTCGCCCCCATCACCAAGAAGTTTTTCAAGGCCCTGACGCACGTTATCATCATCTTTGGCCTTGGATGCGCTCTTGCGGCCGGAACGGAGATAGTCCAGAAACAGCTGAGTTACAGGACAGGAGACCTGAAGGACTTTGAGGCGGACGCCCTTGCCCTAATAGTGGGATCCGTATTCATTCTGCTGATCAACTTTATAATTGCCATAAACAAATCGTCCAAGCAAAAATGACACGCAGACTAGCGACAGCCATAACAGCGTTCCTTCTGGCATGTGCCAGCGCCTTTGCCCAGGGATCCCTGCAGCAGGATTTCCAGGAGGCGAGCGACTCCCTGAAAGTCCTCCTTGAGAAACGCACCACTGTTGAGACGGACCTGAAACTGGACCGCGTGCTGCGCCGGTCAAACCAACTGGATTTCTATTTCAGTCAGGAACTGGGCGACTATCCATGGCGCAAGGCGGACATCGACTGGTTCAAGAGGACGCTGAAATCCCTGTTTCCAAGCAGTTATGAAAGCTCTACCATAGGCAACATCTATGTCCGCAACCATAACCTGAACGATTACGCAACCCCCGCCCTGGGCTTTGACGGAAAGCCTTCCAAGGATACGTATCATTACACCGCTCCCGGAGGGACTCCCCTGGTCAGGAGGGTGGGCGCGCAGGCCAATCCCAAGGGCCTGGACGGAAGGCACATAGCGCTGTGGCAGAGCCACGGGCGCTATTTCGAGGAGGACACGGACCGCTGGGAGTGGCAGCGCGCCCCCACCCACGGAACCGTGGAGGACCTTTACACACAGAGCATAGTGATCCCGTTCCTTATGCCCATGCTGGAGAACGCAGGTGCATATATCCTCAGCCCCCGCGAAAGGGACATTCAAGCCCACGAGATAATCATTGACAACGACGCTTCCTTTACCGGAGAGCGTTCCGGCCTCATCCGCCGCGTGGGCATATACACGGAGGTGGGAGACTGGAGCAACGCCGGAGTGGGCTTTGCGGATACAAAACGGACATATATGCTGGGCGACACGCCGTTCAAGGACGGCAGCGCCCGCCAGAGCGGATGCGTGGCATCCGCAGGCGAAGGGCGCAGCCTCGCCAGGTGGTCCTTCACTCCCCCGGAGAAAGGCAGTTACGCAGTCTATGTCTCCTACAAGACCCTGAGTAACAGCACTGATGCGGCGCACTATACGGTGCAGCACGCCGGCGGCTCCACTGAGTTCTACGTGAACCAGCAGATGGGTGGAAGCACCTGGATCTATCTTGGAACCTTCGAGCTCGATTCCGATGCCAGGGTTACCCTGGACAACGTCTATCCTTCAGGCAAGGAGATGCCGTACGGCGCCGTGGTCACTGCAGACGCCGTCAAGATTGGCGGCGGAATGGGCAAGACGGCGCGCGGCGTGGCAAAGGCTCCGCAGAGCAGCTATACCACCTCCGGATTGGCCAGTTACCTGGAAGGAGCCCTCTACTGGATGCAGTGGGCCGGAGCCGATCCGGACCTTACAATAAACTGGGCGGACGACTACACCAAGGACTTCGCGGGCCGCGGAGCCTGGGTCAGCGACCTTACCGGAGGCAGCAAGTTCAACCCGGACAAGCCCGGCAAGAAAATCCCCGTGGACCTGTCCCTGGCCATCCATTCCGATGCGGGAGTAACCCCCAACGATTCAATAGTGGGCACCCTGGCAATCTACACGCTGTCCTCCGACGGCAAGGCCACCTATGCTGACGGCCGCAGCCGATACCTGGGACGAACATACGCGGACCTGGTCCAGAGCCAGATATGCAACGACATCCGTGCGGAATTCAACCCTGAGTGGAGCCGGAGGGAACTCTGGGACCGCTCCTACAGCGAGGCCCGCTCCACTTCCGTCCCCGGAATCATCATAGAGAACCTGGCCCACCAGAACCTGGCCGACATGCAGTACGGCCTCAACCCTGACTTCAAGTTCACCCTGGCCAGGGCCATATACAAAGGCGTCCTGAAATTCCTCAGCAACGAGTACAACCGGGAATATGCGGTACAGCCGCTTCCGGTCAACTCCATGGCCGTGATCCCTGACGGTGACGGCAGCCTTATCCTCAGGTGGAAGCCCACCAAGGACGAACTGGAGCCCACCGCTGACGCAAAGAGCTACCTGGTTTATACCAGGCTGGACGACGGCGTCTTTGACAACGGCGTCCAGGCAACCGTGCAGGACGCTGAGGGCGGCTTTGTCCAGACCAAATTGTCTTACGCCAAGGGGCATATATACAGTTTCAAGGTAGTCGCCTTGAACGAAGGCGGAAAGAGTTTCCCTTCAGAGACGGTAAGTTTTGGAGTTCCGGACAACGCATCGGGCAGCACCGTGATGGTGGTCAACAACTTTGACCGCGTATCCGGCCCCACCTGGTTCGATTCAGAGACCTACGGCGGCTTCCTCTACAGCGAAGACGGAGGAGTGGGCTATATGAACGACATAGCCTTCATAGGCGAGGTCTATGAGTTCCGCAGGGACATGGAATGGATTGACGACGACAACCCCGGCTGGGGCGGCAGCAGCGTGGAAGACGCTGGCGTCATAATCCCGGGCAACACCTTCGACTTCGCGAAGGTGCACGGCCGCGCCCTGATGGCTGCGGGACGGCCGTTCTACAGCGTCTCCGCCGCTGCCTGGGAGGCTGACCCTTCCCTGTCCAAGGGCGCGGGCGCGGCTGACATCATCTGCGGAAAGCAGGTCAAGGTCAGCGTGGGCCCGGGCAAGGTGCGCTACGCCGTATTCCCTGAAGAACTGCAGAAAGCCATAAGGAGTTTCACCTCCGGCGGAGGCAACATCCTCATATCCGGAGCCAACATTGCAACTGACGTCTGGGACAGGGTCTTCCCCATAGAGATAGACAAGGTACAGCGGGAACAGGACATAAGGTTTGTCCAGGAAGTGCTCGGCTACAAGTGGCACACGGGGCACGGTTCATACACAGGCCTGGTCGCACCGGCGGGCGGAGGAAAGAACATAGCCTTCCACAGGGAGCGCAACAACCAAGTCTACCAGGTAGAGAACCCTGACGGAATAGTTCCTGCGGACGAAAAGGGCGTCACCACCTTCAGGTACACAGGAAACAATGTCCCGGCTGCGGTACAGTTTACGGGAAAAGGATACAAGGTAGCATCTTTCGGCTTCCCCCTGGAAACCGTCACGGATTATTCAGACATGGAAATGCTCATCCGCGGCGCCCTGGACTTCTTCTCCAACTAGCCTATCACCCACCTGCTTCCCGGAATCAGGGAAATCAGTTTACAGCTTATATAACTGCATATATAGGTGGCCAGCGCTATGGCCGGGATCGCCAGCGATATGTGCAGGTGAGGCGTGATCACCGGTGCCAGCAGCCACAGCCAGAACATATGTATCAGGAACATTCCGTAACTTACCTTGGATATGTCATACACCAACTTGTAGCACTTGCCGGGCTTGTGGATCGTGGTGAACAGCAGGAAGGCTCCAAAGGTATATACCACGCAGTTTATGGTGCAGAAGCACCAGCCAATCTCCATTTCCACCACGCTCTGCGCCGTTCCCGGAACTATCTGGACATAGAAGCTCAGGATGGTGGCCACTGCTCCTACAATAAGGCAGATAAGGCCTGTCAGGCGGCGCTTGGCGTCGTCCCAATGGATATGGTTCTTGATATAATGGGCCATCACCAGGTATCCCGGATAGCCGGCAAAGTTGTACAGCATGTCATACTGGTTCCACCAGCACTGGCCCCATACGTCCCCAAACCAGCGGTTCAGGTAAGGGATGCAGGTACTCAATGCCCATAGGATGAGGAACAGCCTCTCCTGGCGCTCGGTGGCCACCTTGAGCCACGGGGAGATGAAAGGAATGAAAAGATACAGGCCGATGAGCGGATACATGAACCACAGATGTCCTGCCGCCATCGGGAAGTTGAGAGGGATATATGACAGCGCCTGCCATGCTTCCTTCCAGGTCGATGCGCCCCAGAATACCGGGAGGACTGAATACAGGACAAAGAATATGAACATTGGTGGAAGTATCCTCTTTGCCCTGCGGCGGAAGAAATCTCCCCAGGACTGACCCTCTTTAAGAGGGGCCAGCAGGAATGCGGAACAGACCATGAACAACGGCACGGACACCCTTGCGATGCCGTCCCAGATACCCAGCCAAAGGCGTGTATCCTGGTCCGGCACCAGTATCTCCGAACCGTAGAACGTCTCCGACGCATGTACTATCAAAACCAGAAACAACGCTATTACCCTCAGGTAATCCAGAAAATATACTCTTTGCTCCTCCATATCGCTAATATAGGAATAAAAATAAAAAGGCAGCCAGGTTACTGGCTGCCTTTGTGCACTCTTAGGGACTCGAACCCTAGACCCGCTGATTAAGAGTCAGCTGCTCTACCAGCTGAGCTAAGAGTGCTGGTTACTCTTTGTGACCTGTTCGGGGCTCGAACCCGAGACCCCCACATTAAAAGTGTGATGCTCTACCAACTGAGCTAACAAGTCCTCCTCCCGATTAGGGTTTGCAAAGGTACTTCTTAGTTCTTAAAAATCCAAATTAAATCTGAGAAATTTAGAACAAGTAGCCTATGTTGATATACATGGCGCCGTTTCCGTCCTGGTTGTATTCGATACTGCCCTTGCGGAAATGGCTCAGAGGCATGCCGTACTCGAAGGCCACGATGAAGTTCTCGTTCATGATGAAACGGAAACCGGCTCCGAAAGTGATATGCATGGAATCCTTATTAGCTCCATGGAGGGCGCTGGCTCCGGAAACTACTGCAGGCAGGCTGCTCAGGTCCCTTCCCCTTGTAACAGTGGATCCGTCGCTGAAGGCGCTCAGGCCAAGGGCGATGTTCTGGTTGAAGGCGTTGAAACTGAGGAAGCGCCAGCGGAGTTCCGCAGTGTAAGTGAACATGTCAAGGCCCACTACCCTGTCGCGGAGCATTCCGCGCACGTTGCGGTATCCGCCCATTCCGTCACGGTCATAGTTCTCTCCCATCACGGTGATGTAAGGAAGCACGTAGTATGGAGCGTTCTTTCCAAAGGTTCCCTCATAGTTGAGACGGTATGCGAAGGTGAGCACATCGTTCTTCACTATTGGCAGATACTGCCTGAAAGTCAGGGAGTAACGGTAGAACGGGTTCTTTGTGCCAAGCCACTTGGGAGCGGCGTGGATATGGCCCTCGGCCCAGATTCCGCGGGTAGGGGCTCCCTCCTTGTCGCGTGAATCGTATACAAGGCCCAGACGGATGCCGCTGGAGAAGCCGCCTTCGGCCTCCTCGTCGGAGATTGCACCGTACTGCCTGTAAATCTCATACAAGGTGGGCATATAGTCCGGATACTTCTGCTTATCATCTTTACCCTTGTTGATGCTTTCGCGGTCTATCGCTCCCTGTTTGAACCAGCTGGCGTGATAACCTACCTCCCACTTGAGGTTGTCAGTGATGTCGCCAATGAAGTCTGTCTTGGCAAGCAACTGCTTGCGGGCCATCTTGTAGTACGGGGTGTAGATGAAACCATTGCCCGCTTTTCCGTCAGCGACGGATTCGTAATCATAGTATGACTCGTAGCCGTTGAAGCCGTAGAAGTCCATGGCCTTGTCGAGCGCCAGGGATATGGCGGATGACCAGCGGACACCCGGGATCAATTCCTTTGCGTCATATGACAGGTTGAACAGTGAGGATCCTTTGGTGAAGAAGGATGCCTCCGCATAAAGCTTGGAGTTATAGTTGGGATAATTGCTTCCGTCACCAAAGTCATAGATGTTCAGCAGGGCGCCGTACTGGAGTCCCTTGTCAGCATCGAATGCCACAACCGGAAGGGGTCCGAAACTTAGACCGGTCTTTACTATGTCCTGGGCCGCCGCTGTAAGGCAGGCGAGGGAAACTATGGCTGAGATAATCAGGCGTTTCATTTCTTGATGTCTTGTATAAGGTCTTGATAATAATTCAGAAGGATGTAGAAAAGGCTGTGGAATGGCCACAATACAAAGAATATGAGGCTGCAGGCAAAGCGGATGGTGTTGTTCCATGCCTTGTCCTTGACCTTGCGGAGGAAGATTGCGGTGAGGATGAGGATGGGGCTGCTGAGCACAGCGCAGGCGGCGAACAGCGGCAGGGTCAGGATGGCGAGAAGCGCGCGCGGGACGATAAGTCCGTGATTGCGCTCCGGCACTTCCAGGTCCACCAGTGCCTGGATCCTGTCGCCCAGCATCTCGAGCCGGGCCCTGGAATCCATGTCGCGCACGTCGTCCAGCGGCAGCGGCTCTCCAAAGCGGACCTTCACAGGCTTCATATAGCGGAAGAAATCCCCGTATGTGAGCCCCACGGGCACAATGTATATCTTCTTGCCTGTCTCCTGTTCAGCGAGCTCTGCGAGGCGGAAAACGCCCTTCTTGATGGGTCGCTGAATCTCACGCTGAGGCCTGTGCGTGCCTTCCACATAAAGGCAGAACGGAGTGCCATGGTCCAGGCATTCTACTATCTCCTCAAAGATCTGCTGGTTGCCGCTTACGGCGGACATGCCGTCGCGCTCGCGCGCAAGTGGAACTATGCGCAGCCAGCGCAGAGCCTTGTTCGCCTTGGGCTTGCGGAAAATGTCCGCGCGTGCCCCGAAAGCCGAAACGCCCCTGAAAGCGTACAGCAGGACCAGAGGGTCCATCATGGTGCAGCAGTGGTTGGAGGCGAAGATTACAGCGCCGTCCTTAGGATAATTCTCCCTTCCCTTAACCTTTATGGAACTATAGCTGCGCCAGATACAGGCATAGGAATATGCCCACAGAAGGTTATACCCGGTGCTTTTCTCCCAGAGTTTATGCATTTTTCTTCAATAATCTAAATTCCCTGCGGTTGAATACCGTACTTACGGCAAGACCGCTGATAATATGCCATATTCCCCACCAGGCGGTGATCACCAGCATTCCTCCGTGAGGCGGGAGGCCTGCGAAGATGTCCGTTCCAAGCAGGAGCGCAAGTCCAAGTCCGCTGTTCTGGATTCCGGTCTCGATTGTCATAGTCCTGCGGTCCTTGAAAGGAACCTTGAAGATGGAACCTACGCTGAAACCGATGGACAGCGCAAGGAGATTGTGTATGAATACTACCAGGAATATGTACTTGATGCACTTGAGGAAGGCGTCCATGTTGCCCGTGAAGGAAAGCACTACCATTGCCATGAAGAAGATCAGGCTGCCCCACTGGAAAGGCTTCTTGAGCTTTTCAGCCAGTTTGGGGAGGTAATGCGAAGTAAGGATTCCTAGTGTAAGTGGAATTCCCAGGAGTATGAAAATGGTCTTGAATATGTCCCAGAGCGGAATGGTGAGCGTTGGAACTTCACCTGCAATGTTGGCCACCTTGAGATAGAGGTTTCCGTACAGCCAGAAGTTGAACGGAGTCATGAAAATGGCCAGCGCCGTACTGATTGCGGTAAGCGATACGCTCAACTCTATGTTCGCCTTGGAAAGGGAGCTCATGAAATTGGATATGTTGCCGCCCGGGCAGGACGCCACCAGGATCATTCCCAACGCCATGCTCCATGATATGGCGGGGCCGAAGGCGAGCGCCAGCAGGAAGGTGAACAATGGGAGGATTACAAGTTGGCAAAGCATTCCCAGAAGGACGGACCTTGGATTCTTGAAGACTTCCACGAACATCTTAGGCTTTATTCCAAGAGCCACTCCGAACATCACGAATGCAAGGACAATGTTGATGGTATTCATGCCACCGGCATTGAGAGTAACCTGTATACTGTCAATAGCCTGTTCTATAGCTTGTGTCATAAATTAAATATTCAGCACAATTTTTTTGAAAATAAGTGTTAAAAAATCGTGCTAAGTTACTAATTTTGATTATTAATCAAAAACTTACCCTCAAATGAAAGATATAAAGACCATTGGAGTGCTTACATCCGGCGGGGATTCTCCCGGAATGAACGCCGCCATCAGGGCCGTGACCCGTTCCGCCATCGCTGCCGGCTGGAAGGTCTACGGCATATACAGGGGCTATGAAGGCCTCATAAACGGCAATATCAAGGAACTTACCACGGAGAGCGTGAGCAACACCATCCAGAGGGGCGGAACTTTCCTCAAGACCGCCAGGAGTGAGGAATTCCGCACCGAGGAAGGCCGCAACAAGGCGTACGAGCACCTGCGCCACTACAAGATAGACGCGCTCATAGTCATTGGAGGGAACGGCTCCCTTTCCGGAGCTCAGCAGCTCGCCCGCGAGCACGAGATTGCCATAATCGGCCTCCCCGGAACAATTGACAACGACCTTTACGGCACGGACTACACCATTGGATACGACACCGCACTGAACACCATCATGGACTGCGTGGACAAGATACGCGACACCGCCACCAGCCATGACCGCATCTTCTTCGTGGAGGTGATGGGAAGGGACGCCGGCTTCCTGGCGCAGAACAGCGCCATCGCCGCCGGCGCGGAAGCCGCCATCATCCCGGAGGCCAACACTGACATAGACCAGCTGGCCACCTTCATCGGGCGCGGCATCCGCAAGAGCAAGAACAGCAGCATAGTGCTGGTATCGGAGAAGGACGGCGGAGCGATGCATTACGCGGAACGCGTACGCGCGGAGTACCCGCAGTACGACGTGCGAGTGTCCATCCTTGGACACCTGCAGCGCGGAGGCTCCCCTTCCGCCTTCGACCGCATCCTGGCAAGCCGCATGGGCGTGGCCGCGATCGAGGCCCTCAAGGAAGGCCAGCGCAACATCATGATCGGAATCAAGGATGACACAATAGTCTACATCCCAATAGCCAAGGCGGTCAAGATTGACAAGCCCATCGACTCCGAACTGCACAACGTTCTAGACATCCTGTCAACATAAAGAAATGGCCCGGATCAGTTCCCGGGCCATTCCATTTTAAGTCTTATGATATCCTCTTCCGTGAGGAGGTCTCCGGACTGGACCTCAATGAAGGTCAGGTCCGTTATGGCCTTGACCGCATGTTTCTGGCCCTGGTGGATATGGACTACCGATCCCCTGCAAACGGGAATCTGATGGTCGTCTATCATGACCATTCCTTCTCCGTCCACGAAGGTCCAGACCTCAGAGCGGTGCATGTGGATCTGATAGCTGATGTTCTTCCCCGCCTTGAGCGTGATGGACTTGGTGAGGGACTTGTAGCCGTCGCCGTAGGTGACGTCGTCAATGACACGGTATGTGCCCCAGCGGCGCTCCTCGTACATGGGGCGGCTCTCAAGGCTGTCCACGTGCTTCTTGATGAATTCCGAACGGTCCTTGGAGCAGACCAGGATACCGTCCGGGCTGGCGGCCACCACAATGTCCTTGAGGCCGTCGCAGAAGATTGGGAGGGACAGTTCGTTAACTATATGGGTATTGTCATTCTGGGGACCCAGATGTGAATTTCCAATCTCGTGGGAAGGGAGTTCGCCGCAAAGGGCGTTCCAGGTACCCAGGTCCTGCCACTGGCCGGTAAACGGCACCACGGCAACGCTGGGAGCCTTCTCCGCTACTTCATAGTCAAAGCTTATCTTGGGGAAATCCGCATACCTGTTCCTGACCGCGGCAAAGGTGTCTTCCTTGACGTACTTTTCCGCTATGTCCAGGACATAGCCCAGCCTGAAGGCGAACACGCCTCCGTTCCACAGGGCGCCTTCCTTGAGCAGGAGCTCCGCCTTGGCGGTGTCCGGCTTCTCAGTGAAGCGCTCCACCGGAAGGGCTCCGCATATTGGCTCAGCCCCCTTGCGGGGCACTACGTAGCCGAATTTCTCCGACGGGCAGTCCGGCGTTATTCCCATAAGCACCAGGCTGGCCACATCGTTTTCCACAGCCTTCACCATACGGGAAACGGTGTTGAAATAACCGGCTTCCGTGTACGGGTCGCAAGGCATTACCACTACAACCTCGTCCCTGGGGCAGCCTTTTTCCTTTGCAAGGTAGCTCACCGCAAGGGCTATGGCAGGGAAAGTGTCCCTGCGCTGGGGTTCCAGGACCGTTTCTATGTGGTCTCCCAGCTGGTTCTGGATGATGTCCTTCTGCGAGGCGTTGGTGGCGAGGACCACCTCGCCGTCCAGGCCCGCCTCGGACACCTGGCGCAGAACCCTCTGGACCATAGACTCACGGTTCCCGCCGGGGCCCTGGAGCAACGGCAGGAACTGCTTTGAACGGGCTTCGTTGGAAAGAGGCCAGAGCCTCTTTCCAGAGCCGCCCGATAATAGGATAAGTTTCATTTATTTCTTTCCGAGAATTGATCCCAGGATGCTCTTGCCGACACTTCCAAGAATTGATCCTGCAGCTGTCTGCTGCTGTTTCTGTCCGCCGCCCTTGAGGGTGATAAGGATGTCATTGAGGTCTACGTCTCCGTCACCGTCCTGGTCCTTGAGGATTCCGGACAACTTGGAGAAGATCAGCGGAATTGCTGCAAGGAGAGAGCCCTTGAGCACGCTGTTGAGATTGAGCTTGCTGAGGATGTTGTTTGAGAACAGCTTGCCTGCAAGTGCAGTGATAGGGCTTGACTCAGCGGCTGTCTTGCCGGTAAGGAGGCTCTTTACCAGATCCAGTCCGCCGGGTTTGGTGGCTGTCTGGGTCAGTGAACCGAGAATGGACTCTGAAAGTCCTCCAAGGACGTTCTGCTTAACCTCTGCCGGAATCTGGATATTGCCGGTGGAAGCGAGAACCTGCTTGGCGATGATGTCTGCAAGTGATGCCATAGTTGTGAATGATTAAAAGTTAGTAAAGCTTTAGTGTTAACAAATGTAATAAAAATTATCTTCCTTTATACATAGAATCGTAATAAGCCTGATAGTCACCGGATGTGACGTTGTCCAGCCAGGCCTGGTTGTCAAGGTACCATTTCACGGTCTTCTCTATGCCTTCCTCGAACTGAAGGGACGGTTCCCAGCCCAGTTCTTCCTTCAGTTTGGTGGAGTCTATGGCGTAGCGGAGGTCGTGTCCCGCGCGGTCGGTTACGAAGGTTATGAGGTCCCTGTCCGCACCTTCAGGACGGCCCAGCTGACGGTCAACCGTATCTATGAGGACCTTTATCAGGTCTATGTTCTTCCACTCGTTGAAACCGCCAATGTTGTAGGTCTCCCCTATCCTGCCCTTGTGGAAGATGACGTCTATGGCGCGGGCGTGGTCCTCCACATATAGCCAGTCCCTCACGTTCTGTCCCTTTCCATATACAGGCAAAGGCTTGCGATTGCGTATATTATTGATAAACAGCGGAATAAGTTTCTCGGGGAACTGGTACGGGCCGTAATTGTTACTGCAGTTGGTAACAACTGTTGGGAGTCCGTAGGTGTCATGGAACGAACGTACGAAATGGTCGCTCGAGGCCTTTGAGGCGCTGTACGGGCTGTGCGGTTCGTACTTGTTGCTCTCCTTGAAAAGCGGGGAATCCATCTGCAGGGAGCCGTACACTTCGTCAGTGGAAATGTGGTAGAACAGCCGGCGCGGAGCGTCTGCGGCGGCAGGCTCCTCTTCCCAGCACAGGCGCGCCGCCTGGAGCAGGGAAAGGGTTCCTATGACATTGGTCCGGGCAAATGTGAAGGGATCCTTGATTGAACGGTCCACGTGGCTTTCCGCCGCAAGGTGGATCACTCCGTCAACCTTGCGCTCCTTCATAAGCGCGTATACTGTATCGAAATCAGCGATGTCCGCCTTTACGAAGGTGTAATTGGGCCTGTCCTCTATATCCTTGAGATTGGCAAGGTTACCCGCATAGGTAAGCTTGTCAAGGTTTATTATATCGTACTCCGGATATTTGTTTACGAACAGGCGCACCACATGGCTGCCTATGAAACCCGCTCCGCCGGTTATAAGGATACATCTTCTCATTCAGACGCAAGTTTTATAAGATACTGTCCGTATTGGTTCTTTATCATAGGTTGTGCCAGACGCTTCAGATCCTCGGAAGAAATCCATCCGTTTTCCCATGCTATGCTTTCAAGACAGGCTATCTTGAGTCCTGTCCTCTTCTCGATGGTCTCCACGAAGATGGACGCTTCCGCCAGGGAGTCATGCGTACCAGTATCCAGCCAGGCGAAACCGCGGCTGAACCTGTGCACCTGCAGCTTCTTCTTTTCCAGGAACGCCTGGTTCACGGATGTGATCTCAAGTTCCCCGCGGGCCGACGGCTTTACGCCGCGCGCTATGTCAATCACCTCGTTGGGATAGAAATACAGTCCCGTCACCGCGTAGTCACTCTTTGGATTGGCAGGTTTCTCCTCTATAGAGAGGCACTCGCCTTCAGGACCTATCTCAGCCACGCCGTACCTTTGGGGATCGCTCACCTTATATCCGAATACCGATGCCCTGCCCTCCTGCTCCGCATCAGCGACTGCCTTCTTAAGGAGCGAGCGGAATCCGCTTCCATAGAAAATGTTGTCTCCAAGCACCAGGCAGGCGGAATCTTTGCCGATGAAATCCGCCCCAATGATGAACGCCTGCGCCAGGCCGTCCGGGGACGGCTGCACCGCATACTGGAAGTTGACCCCGTAATCCGACCCGTCACCCAGCAGGCGGCGGAAGGCCGGAAGGTCCTGCGGAGTGCTGATAATGAGTATGTCACGGATTCCGGCAAGCATCAGGACGCTTATCGGATAGTAGACCATTGGCTTGTCATAAATAGGGAGCAACTGCTTAGAAACCCCCTTTGTAATGGGATACAGACGGGTGCCACTTCCGCCGGCCAGTACAATGCCTTTCATCATAAATTATTCTATTATCTACAAA
Organism: Bacteroidales bacterium; assembly: GCA_017619675.1. Lineage (GTDB taxonomy): Bacteria > Bacteroidota > Bacteroidia > Bacteroidales > UBA932 > Cryptobacteroides. The sequence continues at coordinate 93,409 of JAFZRX010000004.1, forward strand.
TATAACTATTTTTGCGATTATGAAATTCAAACTGGTCTTATTCGATTTGGACGGAACGGTGCTGGATACCCTCCAGGACCTTGGCGATGCCGTCAACTACGCTATGTCCCTTCACGGATTCCCTTCCCATACCCTGGACGAGTTCCGCTATATGGTAGGAAACGGCGTGCGGAAACTTGTCCGCAGGGCCATGCCTGACGAATTCAAGACAGATGAAGACTTACACCAGGAATGCCTCGCCCAGTTCTGGAAATACTATTCTGACCACATCATGGTCAACACCAAGCCATATCCGGGCATGCCTGAACTGATAGATAAACTGCAGGCAAACGGAGTCATAGTGGCTATCGCATCCAACAAATTCCAGGACGGCGCGGACAGGCTCATACACCATTTCTATCCAACCATAGAGACAATTGTTGGAGACCGCCCGGACGTCCCTATGAAACCGGACCCCAAAATGGTCAACCTGATCCTTGAAAAATACGGAAACAGCGCCGACCTCCGCAGGCATACCGCCCTTGTTGGTGACGCTGTTACCGATATCCAGGCCGCCGCTAACGCCGGGGTCACCGGCATAGGGGTCAGCTGGGGCCTCAGGCCCGTCTCAGCCCTTCTGGAGATAGGCGTGGACCCTGCCATGATAGCCAGGGACGCCGCCCACCTTGGAGAGCTGCTGGGCCTTTAATTATGGCTTGAGCGGCTGGCCAAGGAATGAAGCCTCAGCGTCATTCTCGTCCAGACGGAATACCATGAAGTCAGGCTTTGCAGCCGTGCAAGGCTCCCAGCCGATGCCGGGATCGCTGTTCTTTGCGAAATTGGACCATGCGGTGATCATCTTCTCTGAAAGGTCCCAGTCTCCCTGTGTCCAAGGCCTCCAGCAGTGCTTGAGGGACTTGAATACGAACCACAGGTCTGAAGAGTGGAACGCTCCGCGGAGCCTCTGGGTTACCTCAGGATGCTTGCCGTCGTCAGGAAGAGGACGGGCGAACTGATATGCGAACGCCTTGTTTCCCTTCTCCTCGCGGTCAAGGCAGAATTCCTTGATTCCGGGGGCCATGTCTCCGTTGTCGTTCAGGGTGAATCCAATCATATAAGGAACATTGGCAAGGTTGCCGGTCTTGGCGGCGGTGTCAAAGTCCTGCTTTACAACATAACCGTCAATGATAGGGGCGAACATTCCGCTTGCCCTCAGGCCATGGACGCGGTTATAGAGGTCAACCACCGTGAAGATCTGCTCCGTGGAAGCGGCACGCATCTTCTGGAGGGTGTCGAATCCAGCCCAGTCCAAGATTTCCTTATATCTCTGGGCCTCATCTTCAAGCTTAGTTCCGGCTGCGGAATATCCGGGGGCTGTGGAGAAGCCCTGCGCGCTCATGATGACAGCCTTGTGGAAGAGGCCCCTTGCAATAGGAGACTCGCTGAGGGTGCGGGTGCTTCTTCCGCCGCCGCTCTGGCCGAATATCATAACGTTGTCAGGATCGCCTCCAAACTGGGCGATGTTCTTCTTGATCCACTTGAGGGCCTCCACCTGGTCCATGATTCCGTAGTTGCCGGATGAACCATGGGGATCCTCTGCGATAAGGTCGGGATGGGACATGAATCCGAACATTCCAAGACGGTAGTTGATGGTAACCAGGACTACGTCCTTGGCGGCGAACTCCTCTCCGTCGAACTCAGGCTCGAAGCCCCAGCCTTCGCGGAGGCCTCCGCCGTGGATCCACATCGCAACCGGCAGTTTCTTGTCGGTCTGGCCGGGTGCCTTTGTATAGACGTTCAGATAGAGGCAGTCCTCGCTATATGCGGGCTCGTCTCCGTAGCCCCACTCGGTGGTATATCCGCCGGGATAGTGGACTACCTGATATCCGGGATGTCCGAATGTGTCACAAACCCTGACGCCCTCCCATGGAACCACGGGCTGCGGCGCTTTCCAACGGTTCTGGCCGATTGGCGGCGCTGCGTAAGGGATTCCTTTGTAAATATAGACGCCCTTAACTTCTCCTTTTACTCCCTGTACCTGTCCTCCCTCTATGGTCAGGACTGGATTGTACTCCTTGGCACAGCCGGCCAGCAATACGGCCGAAAACAGAAACAATAAAGCTTTTTTCATATGTTCAAGTAATTATTTGACAGGTGTGAGACGATATGCTACAACATCGTGAACCGGAACGGTTACGTTTACAACATTTGTAACCATCTGGCCGCGCTGCTTGCCCTTGCCCTTGACCAGGGTGGTGAAAGGCTTCTCCTTGGGGTTCCAGATGTTCTTGGAGGTGTAGTTGATGGTGTCGAAGGAGGTCTTGCGGCCGCTCACTTCCTGGTCATCAACCTCAAGTTTGGACCAGTCGAGGGCAATGTTGGCAGGCTCCTCGCCGGTATTCATCACGCAGAAAGCCCACTCCCCGTTTGCGAGAGGCTTGAACCAGTACTGGAGGGTCTCCTCGTTGATGAGGCGGAGTCCCTGCACTCCAAGGGGATCCTGGTCAATTGCTATCATCTCCTTGTTGGTGATGGTTGCAAGGGCCTCGGGGGTAATCTTGGTCAGGTCGTTTCCAAGGATGAGCGGGGCGGCCATCATGCACCACATGGTGAAGTGGGCGCGGTCCTCGCTGTCCGTCATCTCGTAGTAGATGCCGTTCACGGTGATGTTGTTTCCAACCTCCAGCATGTCAGGGTCATTCCAATGGCCGGGGCCCGCGTACTTGCGGAGGGGCTCGTTCTGGTTGATGATGTCAATGATGCTCTGGGGCCTCCAGTTGGGCCTTCCCTGCTCGTTGTAGGTGATGGGGACAGGAAGGAAGGCGGGACCGATGTCACCGGTGGTACGCCATGAGTGGCCTACGTCAGCGGCCCACTCCCAAGGCTTGTTGGATCCCCATTCGCACATACTGAAGAGGATGGGACGGCCAGCCTTGGCCAGGGCGTTGCGCATGAGGATGTAGGAACCCTTGGGGTTCGCGTTCTGCGTAGCGCACCAGTCATACTTCAGATAATCTATGCCCCAGGACGCGTAGGTGATAGCGTCCTGATACTCATGTCCGCGGCTTCCGGAATAGCCTGCGCAGGTGAAGTCTCCGGCATCGCTGTAGATGCCCAGTTTCATGCCCTTGCTGTGGACGTAGTCCGCCAGGGCCTTGATTCCGGAAGGGAACTTGACGGGGTCGCAGGTGATGAATCCCAGTTCATCCCTGTCTCCATGCCATCCGTCGTCCAGGTTCAGGTAGATGTAACCGGCGTCCACCAGTCCCAGTTCCACCATGGCGTCAGCCGTGGCCTTGATAAGGTCCTCGTTGATTTCCGTCATGAAACAGTTCCAGGAATTCCAGCCCATCTGAGGGGTGTCTGCAAGGCCTTCGAACTTTGGAAGGTCAGCAGTGCGGCGCTGGGCGGCAGCCGGCAGTGCAACTAAGATTGCTGCAATGAAGATTGTTAGTCTTTTCATATGGATTTACTTAGGATAATTGATTGCAGTGGTTATAATTTATTTTCAATAATACGAATTATTACGCTTTATTGCAAAAAAAGACAATCAACTATTTCCTATCTTTGCAAAGATGGACGCCCTGCTGAAAGACCGTCTCCGCCAGTGGGCGGACACGTACAACAACCCAGTATACTTCCGGGAAGACCCCATAGCCTTCCCGCGGGAATTCGCTTCCAGGGGCGCCGGCCTCAGGGACATAGAGATAGCGGCGGTATTCGCCGCGCACTTCGCCTGGGGGCGCCGGAGCATGATCGTGCGTGACTGCACCCGGCTCTTTGACGAGATGGGATGGCGACCGTATGACTATGTGATGAAGGGCTGCTGGCGATGTGACACCGCATCCGCCCACCGCACGGTGCGCTGGAGCGAGGTGGCTGCGATCTGCGCCAGGCTCAAGGAGTATTACTCCGGGCATGACTCGCTGGAAGGCCTGGATGCCGGACAGATACGCACGGACGTCTATGGGCAGAAGGAAGACCCAAAGGCCGCCAACAAGAAGATAAACATGATGCGCCGCTGGATGGTACGCAGGGACGGGAAGGTGGACCTGGGGCTCTGGAAGGATACGGATCCCGCCACGCTGATAATCCCGCTGGACGTACACGTTTACCAGGAGGCGGAGGCGCTGGGCCTCACTGACCGGAGGCAGAAGGACCTGCGCACCGCCGTGCAGATTACGGACGCCTTCAGGGAAATATGGCCCCAGGACCCGTGCCTTGGGGATTTTGCCCTGTTCGGATACGGGATAAACAAATAGGAAGATGCCAAAGCTGTATATAATATCGGGATGCAACGGTTCGGGAAAGACCACGGCCAGCTATACGCTGCTGCCGGAGATCCTGAACTGCTACCAGTTTGTGAACTCGGACGAGTTCGCAAAGAGCCTCTCGCCCTTCGATCCGGCCGCGGCATCCGTTTCCGCCAGCCGTTTCATGCTGCTCAAGTGCCGCTACCTGCTCAACCGCAGGCAGAATTTCTGCATCGAGACCACCCTGGCCACGCGTTCCCTCCTGAAGACAATACAGGAGGCCCAGTCGCACGGCTACGAGATCACCCTGCTGTATTTCTGGCTGGACTCCCCCGACCTTGCCGTCCAGAGGGTAAAGAAAAGGGTGGAAGAGGGCGGCCACAGCATACCGGAGGACGTTATCCGCCGCCGCTACGTGATGGGACTGAAGTATTTCTTCAAGGATTACATGCCGGCGTGCGACTACTGGCTCCTGGCTGACAATTCAAAGTCTCCGTTCACAACCGTGGCGGAGGGATCCCGCTCCGGCACAACCATCTATGACCCTGTGAAGTACGATGTTATCTGGAGGCAGGCACACTGATTTGAAATGATTTACGACAAAGGATACTATCTTGACACGTTCCGCGTGACCGAGCCGGTGCTGGAGAACCTGATCCAGTGCGCGAGGCATTCCGGCGGCGACTACGCGGACCTCTTTTTTGAGAACACGGTCTATTCAGACCTCCTTCTCCGGGACGGCCAGGTGGCCTCCGGAGGCCTCCACACGGACTTCGGCGTGGGAATAAGGGTGCTGAAAGGAGAGAAGACCGGATATGCGTATACGGAAAGCACTGACCCGGAAGCGATGATGCAGGCCGCGAAGGCGGCCGCCACCATATCGCTTCAGGGGGGCGTGGGTGCGCCGGGCGCGCAGGCGTCCGCGGGACGCCACTGCGGCCGGCCCAACCCCGCGGCGGACCGCTACCCCATGGAACAGGACTGGCGCGAGGCCAGGGCATCGGCATTCGTGCCTATGCTGGAGAAACTGCAGAAGTTGATAGAGCAGAAGGAGAGCCGTGTTATCAAGGTCATAGCAATGCTCAGTTCCCAGGTAAGCGACATCCTCATGTTCAACTCCTTTGGGGAACTGAAGTACGACACCAGGCCCATGGGCAGCATCACGGTATCCGTCATCTTCAAGCAAGGGGATATAGTGGAGAACAAATCCGCCTCCCGGAGCTGGCGCACCGGAGCGGAGATGATAACAGACGCGCTGCTGGAAGAGATTGCGGATGAGGCAGTTGCAGACATCGACGCACGCTTCCAGGCCATTCGCCCAAAGGGCGGGAAGATGAGCGTGGTGATGGGCGCGGGGGCTTCGGGCATCCTGCTTCACGAGGCCATGGGACATGCCTTCGAGGCTGATTTCAACCGCAAGGGGCAGTCCGTATTCAGCGACAAGATGGGCAAGCGCATCTGCGGCAAGGGCATTACCATAGTGGACGACGGCACCATCCGCGGCAACCGCGGCTCCATCAATTTCGATGACGAACTGGTGGCCGGACAGCGCACTGCGATGGTGGAGGACGGAGTGCTCACCTCCTACCTTCACGACCGCATCAGCGCTAATTATTACGGCGTGCCGCCCACGGGCAACGGCCGCCGCGAGTCCTTCCGCTACCACCCCATCCCCCGCATGCGCTGTACCTATATGGAAAGCGGCAATGCCAAGCCCCAGGACATTATAGCGTCAGTGAAGAAAGGCATATTCGTGGACCAGTTCTCCAACGGGCAGGTCAAGATAGGAGAAGGCGACTTCACCTTCTACGTAAAGAGTGGATACCTGATTGAAAACGGCCGCCTGGGGGCTCCGGTAAAGGATATCAACATAATTGGCAACGGCCCGGCCGCTCTTGCGGACATCCGCATGGTGGCGGACGACCTGATAATAGACCCGGGAACCTGGACCTGCGGGAAGGAGCAGAGCGTGCCGGTTTCCTGCGGCATCCCTACGGTACTTGTGGACAATCTGACAGTGGGAGGAGAATAGGATGATAGACAGCAAAGAGATAGCATTGACGCGCAAATGCCTGGAATCCGCCCTGGAGAAAGGGGCGCAGAAGGTTCGCGTAACCCTGAACAAGAGCATAATGGACCTTGTGGGGACCCTGAACGGAGAACTGGACAAGACCAGCCACTGCCTTGACCGTTCCCTCTCTATCAGCCTGCTGGTGGACGGCCGCTACGGCAGTTTCTCCACCAACCGCATTGAGGATACTGACAGTTTCCTGGACAAGGCCATTGACAAGGCAAGGATGCTTGCCGCCGATGAGTTCCGCACACTCCCCGCCCCTGAGCGCACTGCCAAGGACGCTGTGGAAGGCACCGAACTGGGCCTTTACGATCCGGGATATCCCAATACCGATGCGCAGAAACGCATCGAGACCGCCCTCAAGGCTTCCATCTTCAAGAGCGCCCCGGAGGGACTGATCTCTGAGGAGACGGAATATACGGAGAGCATCTCCGACACCCTGATCCTGGACTCCAACGGACTTTACTGCCGCCATACGGAAACCAGTTTCGACTACGGCGTGGAGATGACCGTAATGGACGGGCAGGGCAACAAGTTCAGCGGTTACTGGTGGGATTCTTCCCCATGGCGCAACAAGCTGGATACCAGCGTGATATGCCCTACCGCCCTGGAGCGCGCAAGGGCCCAGATAAACCCTCTGCCCCACCCGGGCGGGAAGACAAACCTGGTGCTGGATACGGAGGTGGCGTCCCGCGTCTTGAGCCCCGTGCTCAAAGCGCTCAGCGCCTATTCCATCCAGCAGAACAATTCGTTCCTGACCGGGAAACTGGGACAGAAAGTTTTCCCCGACGGGATGACCATAATTGACGACTGCCGTGTTCCGGGACAGAGCGGAAGCCGCCTCTTCGATTCCGAAGGCGTGGCCACCCGCACCATCCCCATCATAGAGAACGGCGTTGTGAAGCAGTATTTCGTGAATACCTATATGGCGGGCAAGATGGGAATGGAACCCAACATAGAGTCCGCCACCCGGCCCAGGGTAGTTCCCTGGCCCCGCGCCGGCCTCACCCGACAGGACATCCTTGAGATGTGCGGCAACGGCATACTTGTCACCGGCTTCAACGGGGGCAATTCCAACAGTTCCACCGGGGATTTCTCCTACGGCATTGAAGGCTTTGCCTTTGAAAATGGAAAGATAACACATCCGGTAAGGGAGATGCTCATCACGGGCAATTTCCTGACCCTTTGGAACAACCTTATCGCTGCGGGAGAGGACGCGCGCAGCTGTATGTCAAAACTTATTCCTACCTTAGCGTTCTCAAACGTAGATTTTAGCGCATAACACAATATGAAGATCCAGAAAGACCATGTAGTAGGCCTCGCCTACGAGCTTACAGTAGACGGAAACATCGTAGATTCAGCACCTGAAAACCAGCCCCTGGAGTACATCCACGGCAACAATATGCTTATACCTCGTTTCGAGGAGGAAGTGGACGGCAAGGCCGCCGGAGAGGAGTTCGCGTTCACGCTCTCCCCTGCCGAAGGCTACGGCGAGCATGACCCAAGGATGCGCTTCGACATTCCAAAGGAGTCATTCGCGGTTGACGGAGTGGTACGCGAAGACCTGCTTGTAGTGGGCCGCGTAATACCAATGCTCAACTCAGCCGGACAGGTATGCCACGCCCAGATAATTGAAGTTAAGGACAACGACGTGACGGTGGATTTCAACCACCCCATGGCGGGAAAGACCCTCAATTTCAAGGGCAAGGTGGTGTCAGTGCGTGAAGCGACTGAAGAGGAGCTGAAGCACGCCAGTCACCAGTGTGACTGCAGCGACGACTGCGGTTGCGGATGCCACCACAACTAGGATTTGTTCTGATAGTCAGTGATGTCGAAGGTTTTGGGATCAACTTCCCCGAACCATTCATTGACCTTGTCCTGAGCCTTTGCCCGCACTTCCGGAGTGATGTTGCGGGCAATCTTGAATATGGCTATGGCCAGGCCGGCCACATCATCCGTATAACCGCCGGGCAGGAAATCCGGAAGCAGGTCTATGGGCAGGATAAGGTAGCCAAGGGCTCCGTAGATGATCATCTTGTCCTTCTTTGAGATTTTGGGGCTCTGCAGGGCGTAGTAGAGCACCAGGGCGTAATAGACAGCCTTGGCGCCAATCTTCTTAGCGTGTCTCTTTATCTTCTTCCAGAGTTTCTCGGCATTGTAGTATACCGTATACCTTTCAAGGTCCTTGGGTGCTTTCATATCGCAAAGTTATGAATTATTTATATATTTGTATGATATGAAAACCGCTGTCGTAATTCTAAACTGGAATACCAGGCAGTATCTGCAGCAGTTCCTTCCCGGGCTCATAGGGAGCGTAGAGGGAATGGACGCTGAGGTGATAGTGGCGGACAACGCATCAGAAGACTGTTCGCTGGACCTTGTCCGGGAACTGTCCCCCCAGGTGCGACGCATATCCCTGGACAGGAATTACGGCTTTACGGGAGGCTACAACCGCGCCCTGGCGCAGGTGGAAGCGGATTACTACGTGCTCATCAATTCGGACATAGAAGTCAGCGAGGGCTGGCTTGGCCCGCTGGAGGGGTGGATGGACAGCCACCCGGAATGCGGCGCCTGCGGCCCCAAGCTGCTGTCGTTCTACGACAGGGACCGCTTCGAGTACGCAGGCGCCGCCGGCGGCCTGATGGACCGCTGGGGCTACACCTACTGCCGCGGCAGGATAATGGGCCGCACGGCGAAGGACGTGGGGCAGTATGACTCCCCCGCCAACGTGATGTGGGTTACGGGAGCGTGCCTGATGGTCCGCAGCAGCCTTTGGAAGGAACTGGGGGGCCTGGACGACAGGTTCTTCGCCCATATGGAGGAGATTGACTTCTGCTGGAGGCTGCAGTTGAAGGGATACAAGGTGCAGGTAGTGCCCCAGAGCGTGGTTTATCACCTGGGAGGAGGCACGCTGCCGCAGAACTCTCCCTGGAAACTGAAGCTGAACTACCGCAACAACCTGCTCATGCTGGACAACAACCTTGCGCTTTGCAAGGGCAAGGCGAGGGCCGCCGCGGTGATTCGCTGGAGGATGTTCCTGGACCGCTGCTCGCAGTTCGTGTACAGGATCAGGGGGCAGAAGGATTATGTGAAGGCGGTATCCGAGGCGCACGAGGAGTTCAGGCGGCTGCGCAGGCCGGCCGACGGCCGTTCAGGGCGCTGCCGCATAGACGGCTTAAGCGGCAGGATAATGTTCATTGAATATTTAAGGAAAAAGATATGAAAATAGTAATCGTAGGTGCAGGAGAGGTCGGTTCCCACCTGGCCAAGATGCTTGCCAGCGAAGGCAGCGAGATAACCGTCATAGACAATGACGCACAGCGCCTTGCAAAGGTCCTTACAGTAGCGGACGTAGCCACGGTACAGGGCAGCCCCACATCCATCAACGTCCTCAGGGACGCAGGTGTGGGCGCGGCTGACCTGTTCGTTTCCGTGTATCCGTACACCACCCAGGAAGTGAACATCGTGAGCGCCATCCTGGCAAAGAACCTGGGCGCCAAGAAAGTCACCGTGCGCATCAACGACGAGGAATACCTCAACGCTGAGAACAAGGTCCTCTTCAAGGAAATGGGCATTGAACTGATGTTCTATCCGGAGAAGATCGCCGCCGACGAGATCGTCGACCAGCTGAAGCACTCGGCCGGATCGGAATCCCTGGATTTCGCCCACGGAAAGCTGCAGATTGCCGTTTTCCGTCTCGAGGACGAGTCCCCGCTGATGGACATGACCCTGGCGGAATTCGCCGCCATGGCGCAGGAGAACGACATCCAGTTCCGCGCTATCGCCATAACCAGGAACGAGCGCACCATCATCCCCAAGTTCGACACCAAGTTCATGTACCACGACCTGGTCTTCACCATCGCAAAGCGCGAGGGCATCGCCCCCCTGATGAAGTACTTCGGCTGCCGCAAGGTGGACATTGACAAGGTCATGGTTTACGGCGGATCGGAGATCGGGGAACTGCTGGCAAAAGCGCTGCATGGCAAGATGTCAGTGGTGAAGATCATCGACAAGGACAAGAACCGCTGCATTGAGATGTCGGAAAGGCTTCCGGAGAGCATCCTGGTTTCCAACGGAGACGGCCGCAACCCGGACTTCCTCATCGACGAGTCCATCAAGGACTACGACGCCTTCGTGGCAGTCACTGAAAGTGACGAGACCAACATCCTCAGCTGCGTCATCGCCAAGAAACTTGGCATCAGCAGGACGATAGCGGAGGTTGAGAACATAGAGTACATCCACCTTGCGGAGGAAATGGGCGTGGACACCGTCATCAACAAGAAACTCATTACCGCGGGACGCATCTTCAAGTTCACCCTCAGCGGCAAGGCCCGCTTCGTGAAATACATGGGAGGAACTGACGCTGAGATCCTTGAATACACGGTATCCCCCGGCAGTCCCATCACCAAGAAGCCGCTCAAGGAACTCAACTTCCCGGCTAACTCCATCATTGGCGGCGTGATCCGCGGAAGCGAGTCCATGATCGCGGTTGGAGACACCCAGATAGAGCCGTACGACCGCGTGGCGGTATTCACCCTGCCTGAATCAGTCGCGGAGGTTGACAAGTTCTTCAGGGCATAGCCCTGCGGCGTCCTGCCACTTTGTCATATAATGCCGGATGGCAGATTCTTTGATGAACTGCTATCCGGGTTAATTTGAAAAATACATATATCATGGCCAATAACGAAGAGAAAATCGAAGAGATAACTGAAGAGAAATCAGTGAAGAAAGCCCCCAACGCAGCCCAGAAGAAGATTAAGGCTCTGGAAGAGGTACTTAAGAAGACTAAAGAGGATCTGGACAAGTCAAAGGAAGAACTGGCAAAGTCCAAGGAAGACAGCCTCAAGCTCCTTGCGGAGTTCGAGACCTTCAGGCGCCGCAACGCGGAAGACAGGCTGAACCTCATAGGCACCGCATCGGCCGATGTCATCAAGGGACTCCTCCCTGTCCTGGACGATTGCGAGAGAGCCATGAAAATGCTGGAGAATTCCGCTGACGAGGCCGCGAAGGAAGGCACCGCCCTCATCTACAGCAAGTTGATGGCATACCTCAAAGGCAAAGGCCTGGAGGTAATCGACGCCAAGGGCAAGGAGTTCGACACGGATTTCCACGAGGCCGTATCTCAGTTCCCAGCCCCGGAGGAGAAGGACAAGGGCATGGTGCTGGAAGTAGTCCAGACCGGTTACATCCTGAACGGCAAGGTCATAAGATATGCTAAAGTGGTAGTTGGAGCATAAACAATGGCAGAAAAGAGAGATTACTACGAGGTCCTTGGCATAAACAAGCAGGCTTCGGCAGACGAAATAAAGAGCGCGTACCGCAAGGCCGCCATCAAATGGCACCCTGACAAATGGGTCGAAGGCACGGAGCAGGAAAAGAAAACCGCGGAGGAAAAGTTCAAGGAAGCCTCCGAGGCCTACTCCGTATTGAGCGACCCTGACAAGAGGGCCAAGTACGACCAGTTCGGATTCGCGGGCGTGGACGGGGCCGGAGGAGGCTTTGACTTCAGCCAGGGCTTCGGCAACCTCAACGACATCCTCAACAACCTGTTCGGAGGGGCCTTCGGCGGATTCGGAGGATTTGGCGGATTCGGAGGATTTGGCGGGAACGGCGGGAGCGCGCAGCGCACCTACCGCGGCCGCGACATCCGCACCCGCGTGAAGCTCACGCTGGAGGAGATGGCCCGCGGCGCGGAGAAGGAAGTGAGCATAGAGCGCAATCGCCCCTGCCCCGAGTGCGGAGGCAAAGGTACCAAGAACGCATCGGACGTAAAGACATGCCCCACCTGCAAGGGTTCAGGACAGGTACAGCACGTGTCCAACACCCTGTTCGGGCGCACAATGACATACACCACATGCCCCCAGTGCAACGGAGAGGGCAAGATAGTCTCCAACCCCTGCCGCCACTGCGGCGGAACGGGACTTGTGCGCAAGCGCGAGACCGTAAAGGTAACCATCCCCGCTGGAGTGGAGGACGGAATGCAGCTCTCGATACGCTCAGAAGGTCATTCAGCCCCTCACAACGGCACCAACGGAGACCTCCTGGTGATTGTGGAGGCCATCGAGCACCAGTACCTCAAGCGCGACGGCAACAACCTGTACTACACAGCCCTCATATCCGCAATGGACGCCATGCTTGGAACAAGCATCAGCGTTCCTACCCTTGACGGCAGCGAGAACCTCAAGATAGACGCAGGCACACAGTCAGGCACCATTGTCCGCCTGAAGGGAAAGGGAATGCCTTCCCTGAACGGCTACGGCAAAGGCGACCAGTACGTGAAAATCCTTGTCTGGATGCCCCGCAAACTTTCCCGCTCAGAACGGGAAAAACTGGAGGAGATGCGCTCCAGCAACTCCTTCAAGCCGGATCTCTCACGGGAGGACAAGGCCTGGTACGACAAAGAAAAAAATATCTTCTAATTGTTTGCAGGCTAAAAATTTATTTTTACCTTTGCAGTCCATTTCAGCAGCCTCTCTTTGAACGGGTCAATGACGCTGCACTTTTAGAGCAAACGAGCAATTATGGATTTGATTAAAGTTGTAGAGCAGTCTTTCGCAAACGAGAAAGTTGCCTCATACCCAGATTTCAAGGCCGGTGACACTATCACCGTTACCTCAAAAATCAAAGAAGGTGACAAGTTCCGCCTCCAGAACTTCAGGGGAACCGTCATCCAGATCAGCGGTGCTACACCTTACACCCGCACATTCACCGTGCGCAAGGTTTCAGGCGGTATCGGAGTAGAGAAGATCTTCCCTTACCAGTCCCCCAGCATCGAGAAGATTGAGATCAACAAATACGGCAAGGTTCGCCGCGCACGCATATTCTACCTCCGCGACCTCTCTGGTAAGAAGGCCCGCATCAAGGAGAAGAAATTCGTCGCCAAGAAGGCCGAATAATCTATTGGCTCCTTAGCTCAACTGAATAGAGCATCTGACTACGGATCAGAAGGTTACAGGTTTGAATCCTGTAGGAGTCACAAAAAAGCCACTGGAAGCAATTCCAGTGGCTTTTTTGTGACTCCACTTATATTCACTGGGGGCCGTTTCCCCCAGACCCCCTGAGTCGGCGCCCTGCGCCTCCAAACAGTTCAAATGTAGCGCCAGCGCCGAAGCGACCACGTGCGTTTTCTGCGCTTCCTGCTTTGCCGTGACGACGCCCAGGAAGAGGCATCGCGCAGCGATGGCTAATCCTGTAGGAAAGACAAAAAGCCCGCTGGAATTCCGGCGGGCATTTTCGTATACTATTGTCGTACAGCCTCGGATTACAGCACCTTCCCAGCGTTGTAATTGAACCTTACCCCCTGGTATGTGTACCTGCGGTTGGTGCCGTTCTGGCTATCACTGGTCTTCTCTCCGACAAGTTTTCCTTCAAGCACGCCCTTGGCGATTTCCCTCAGGTCGTAGACACGCTTGGTGGTCTCTGCGTTTGTGCCGTCGAAGTGCCCTGGAAGCATGTAGTATATCTGCTTGTCGTACATCATCTGGAGAGTCTCCTCCGCTGACTTGATGAATGTAGAGACATTCATGTTCATCAGCAGGTTTGTGCTGCCGAATGCATCTCCGCTGAAACCTATGTGATTGGCTTCATCTATGAACAGTACCGAATCCGCAGTATGTCCCGGAGCATAGAAGACCTCCAGGATGCGGCCACCAAGATCGAACTTCTGATGATTGCTCATATAATTCACCTTGCCGGTATAGCCGCGCGGGACGCGGATGCCTTCTGCCTGGGTCATCCACATGCTGTCGAAGCAGCCCACGGAACCTGCATGGTCTCCATGAGTGTGGGTAAGAGCCATGGTAACGGGTTTCTTGGTAAGTCTGGCCACTATCTTGTCCAAATCGGCAATCCTTGTACCTGTATCAATGAGCAAAGCCTTTTCATTGCCTTCCACAAGGTATACTGACTCGTTATACATCAGATGGCCGTTGCCTACCCAAAGATGCTCATTAAGCTGATGGAATACTACGTCCTCATTCCTGAAAACCTCAGGGAAGTCTTCCATCTGGAGAGTAGATACCGTAGGATCATCCTGAGGGAGTTCAGGAGACAATACGGAAGCAAGGGCGGGGATTCTGTCTGCTACTGCGACTCCTGCCGCCACCGCCGCCATCTTCTTGATGGCAGACCTGCGTGAAATTTTATTTGAATTCATATCCATATTTATTCTTCAGTGTTCAGTTCCTGGATGCTGATGTCCTTGTACCATGCCTCGCAGGCGCGTCCTTCGTGGATCTGTACGGCTATGTATCCTTCCTTGAAGATCTCACCGATGCCCGGAACCGGATAGTATGTGTCATAGAACGGATCTATGTAGTCAGTCTGCTTTACGCCGTTCAGCCATATCCTCACCCTTGGGCCCTCGCACCTGATCACGTAGTCGTTCCACTTGTCCACGCGGTAGTTTTCAGGCCTGTGGAGCTGTTCTCCAAGGAACTCCCAGCGGCGGGATTCATCGTAGAGCGCTCCGAAGCGGTAGGAGATGATATCGCCCTGATAGCCAACCATTTCAAAGTCGCGTCCGGGTTCCTCGCAGTGGACGCTTCGGAACTGGACGCCTCCGTTGTAGTTCCTGTCGTTGGCCTTCATCATGTACTTCAGGTGGAGTTCGAAATCTCCATACATCTTCTCCGTCCTGAGGAACTGGTTGTGCTCAAGGTCGTCCTTCATGTTTCCTCCAACGATGGACTTCCGGGTGATGCGGAAGTGGTCCTTTGCACTCTCGCTGTTGTACTCCCAACCCTTCATGGTCTTGCCGTCAAAGATGGGCGTTCCCTTGAACTGATTGATGATGTCCACAGGCTGGGATGTCGCCTCCAGTGAGGTTGGAATGAGTTCCAGATAACTTACATCCGGGAGGGACTCCACGGCCCTGAACTTGCTCCTGGCGGTGGTGTCCGCCTTGAGCGCCAGCTGTATGCCCTGGAGGGCTATCTCGACATCTCCGCCATTGGGAATTGAAATTACTCCCACATCCTTGGTATTGTAGTCATACCAGGTGAAGGTAGGCTCAAACAGATATGCAAGTTCCTGATTGTCAGCGGTTACCGTCATGGCACTGCCAATGGCCGGCTGGGCATACCTCATGAGTACCTGATAGTTGCCGGGCTTGAGGTTGGCCTTCCATTTGATGCTTTGGCGGGCGCTGTTCCAATCGTGGATGGTGGCATCCTGTCCCCTGCCCTGGAGCCTCAGGTCTTCGGACAGTTCCGCGCTATCGGCATAGAGGAAGATAGGTGCGCCTGTCTGGGCGGCCTTCTGCTTGTCGGCTATCATCTGTCCGCACTTGTCGTTGATCCAGTTGACGGTCTTGATGAGGTATGGCAGAGGATTGTCAAAATCATGCTCATACTCAATCATCATCAAGGGCTTGATGCTCCTGTCAAAAAGGAGTTGGAAGACCTCGTCAAGGCGGCCCGCGCCGTCTCCGCAGGGGACGTCCAGGCCGTGAGGGCCTATCTCGCTGACGTCGCGGATGTGGAAATGATACATCTTTCCAATGTCCGCGCATCTTTTTGTTACTTCACACGGGTCGAAGCCTCCGCGCATATAATGGCCGAAGTCCACGGACGCACCTATGGCCTTGCTCCTGCCCGTTACGTCTTCAATTGTGAAGTCCGGATTCCAATAGGCCGCCTCCCTGGGATGGTTGGTGAATACCATTGTCATCCCGTACTCATTGAGGATGTCCTCATAGAAACTGACATCCTTTCCGCCATTGACCGCCCTCTTGGGGTCAGTTACTATGG
This sequence comes from Bacteroidales bacterium, assembly GCA_017619675.1. Classification (GTDB taxonomy): domain Bacteria; phylum Bacteroidota; class Bacteroidia; order Bacteroidales; family UBA932; genus Cryptobacteroides. Next base: position 109,464 of record JAFZRX010000004.1, read on the forward strand.
TGGTGAAACCCATTTCCTTGCAGAACTTGACCAGTTCCTCAAAGTTGTTTCCGCTGCCGTCCATGCCGGCGTAGATGGAAACGCACTTGACGCCGCTCTCCGCCAGACGCTGCTTGATGGCGTCCTTCCACTCCTGTGACAGTCCCATGCCTATGCGGACGTTGCTGTCCGGAGAGACGCGCAGGCCCGTGGAGGCCTCGATGTACTTGAGGCCGAGGGCCTTTGTCAAGTCTATCGCCTCGAAGAACGAATATTTGGTGAAGGTATATGCCTGGACTCCTACCCTTATGCCCAGTTTCTCGGCATTTGGGCAACCGTCGGCCAGACGGCCGTAACTGTTGTACGGTTTGGTCCTGGGGGTGCGGAGATTGAGGTTTTCTGCGTTCTGCGCCAGGCAGAGGAATGTCATTGCGGTGGTTCCGAGGACAAGTCCCGCCTTCCTGAAGAGATTGGAGATAGCCATGGGTAATCTGTGATTGGGTTAGTATCTGCTCAAATTTACAAAAAAAAAGGTTTCTTGTTATCTTTGTAATAAACTAAAAGGGATGAAAAGGTTATTTATCATACTGTTGGCGTTCTGCGCCATAGGGCTGGGGGCACAGGACCTGCCGCATTACAAAAGGATTGTCAAGGAACTGAGTTCCGCAAAGTACCAGGGCCGCGGCTATGCGCGAGACGGCGCCAACAAGGCGGGAAAGTATCTGGAAAAGGAGTTCCGCAAGGCTGGCGTGGACGAAGTGACGCTCCAGCCATTCACGCTGGACATCAACACTTTCTGCGGCAAGATGAATATGTGGGCCGATGGGAAGAAGCTGCGCGCCGGCGTGGACTTCTCCATGCGTGAGTACTCCCCCGGCGCGCACGGGGAGTACCCGGTATATCACGTAGATACCCTGAACTTCAGCGCCGAAAGGCTGTTCCAGGACCTGGCGAAGCCGGAGTACGCGAACTGCCTTGTGGCGTGCGAGTTCTGGTTCACCTACAGGAACCGCGAGGTGTTCTCCCGCCTGCAGAATGCGGGCGAGTTCCCCAACGCGGGGCTTATCTATACCTGGGAGTCCCCCATCAAGTTCTACAAGGCCTATGGCGAGAAGGTGGTTGACAAGCCCATCGTTTGGGTGACTCCGGAAGCCATAGAGGGCGTTAAGAGAGTCCGCCTGGACGTGGACAACAAGTTCCTGAAGGATTACGAGTGCTTCAACGTGATTGCCAAGGTGGAGGGCGCCCGCCACGACAGCTGCTACGTCTTCACCGCTCATTACGACCATCTGGGCAACCTGGGTAGGAAGATCTATTACGCCGGCGCCAACGACAACGCCTCCGGCACCGCCACAATAGTGACGCTGGCGGAATACTATGCCAAGAACCGCCCTGAATACGATATGTACTTCATAGCCTTCTCGGGCGAGGACGCCAATCTCCGGGGCTCCACCTGGTTCGTGGAGCACCCCATCGTCCCGCTGGAGCAGATCAGGTATCTCTTCAACATAGACATGATTGGCGACAACAATCCCGTCCAGTACTGCGAGGTAAGCGACCGCGGCATGCGGGGCTTTGAACTGCTTGAGCAGATCAACGCCCGGCAGGGCCACTTCCAGTCGCTGAACCGCGGCGAACTGGCCGCCAACAGCGACCACTACCCCTTCGCCGTCCGCGACGTCCCCTGCATCTTCCTGGAGAACGAAGAAGGCGACGCCTTCCAGTACTACCACACCATCTTCGACACCTGGAAGAACGCCGTCACAACCTCCTACGAGCCAACCTTCCGCCTGGTCCGCGACTTCATATCCATTTATTAACCGCCGCATAATGAATATCTTGATTATTAACGGGAGCCCAAAGGGAAAGTATTCGGTGACTCTTCACACCGGCCTTTTCCTTGAGAAGAAGTTCCCATACCACAAATTCTCATACCTGAACGCAGGGCAGAAGATCAATGCCCTGGAGAAAGACTTCTCCCCCGCCCTGGAGGCGATCCGGGCCGCGGACCTGCTGGTTTTCAGTTACCCCGTATACACTTTCCTGGTGCCGTCACAGCTGCACAGGTTCATTGAACTGATGAAGGAATCCGGGGAGGATTTCTCCGCTAAGACAGCCTCACAGATCAGCACCTCGAAGCATTTCTACGACGTTACAGCCCACCGTTTCATAGAGGACAACTGTGCGGATATGGGCATCCGTTTCCTGGACGGCCTCTCTGCCGACATGGACGACATCCTCTCTGAAAAAGGACAGAAACAGGCCGTAGACTGGCTGGAATTCACACTCTGGAAATATGAAAGGAGCCAGTTCGACATAAAGGAAACCACCGCCAAGAAAGAAGGCAGGAAAGCCGTGATAGTGGCTGACCTCCTGCCCGAAGATGCCGGACTGAAGGCCATGATTGACCGTTTTACAGCCGTGTTCCCATATTCTACTGATATAGTGAACATACAGGAATTCCCATTCCAGGGAGGCTGCTTGAGCTGTTTCAACTGCGCATCTGACGGAAAATGCATATACAAGGACGGATTTGACACCTTCCTGCGCGAAACAATCCATGCGCACGATGCCATAATCTACGCCTTCCGCATCAAGGACCACTCCATGGGATCCCGCTTCAAGATGTATGACGACCGGCAGTTCTGCAACGGCCACCGTACAGTGACCATGGGATCGCCGGTGGGATACCTGGTTGCGGGCCAATACAGCGCGGAGGAAAACCTCCGCCTGCTGCTGGAGGCCCGCGCCCAGGTGGGCGGCAACTTCCTGGCGGGCGTCGCTTCGGACGAGTCCGACGCTAACGCCGCGATAGACGCCCTTGCCGCCACCACCGCCTACGCCCTGGAGCATTCCTACGCCCCGCCGCAGAACTTCTACGGCGTCGGCGGAATGAAGATCTTCCGCGACCTTATCTATACCATGCGCGGCCTCATGCGCGAGGACCACAAGTTCTTCAAGAGCCACGGACAGTACGACTTCCCCCAGAAGAAATGGCGTACTTCCCTGCTCATGTACCCTGTAGGCTGGCTCATGCGCAACAAGAAACTCAAGGCCAAGGCCGGAAACAAGATGAACGAAGGTATGATAGCCCCATACCGCAAAATACTGGATAAATGAAACAGAATCTCTTCACTGCAGCTGTGCTCACGCTGGCCGCACTGTTGATGCCGACGCGCGCGGGAGCCACCAAGTTCCTGGAACTGAAAGTCATTGACAAAGAATACCTTATGGTCCACTTCCGGGATGGAGAAGTCCATTACCGGGACGATGCCACCGGCCCCAGCGCCTACCTCGGCCATTCCTTTGCCGAGGGCGATGACACCCTGCTGGTGTTCACCCCCAGGCTCAACCCGGAGGCCGCGGCAAAGGCCGGGGACTGGATCATCTCCTCCCCCGACGACAAGTCCTTCGGCACCTGCGCCGCCCTCCAGGCGTTCCGAAAGTCAAAGCCAATGAACACGGACCACACCCTGACCAGCGAACTGGACCACTGGATATTCCTTAAACTCCCCAAGGCGATGAAGCAGGGATGCACCTACACCGTAAGCATCCCGGGAGGTACGGGCACTGACGTCCGCTCCGCCCAGGTCAAGTTCGACATCTGGAACACCCAGTCGGAGGCCGTACACGTGAACATACTGGGTTATGTCCCCAATGAGGCGGTCAAGGAAGCGGACCTTTACCTGTGGCTTGGCGAAGGCGGTCCGCGTGACTACAAATCCTTCGAAGGCAAGAAAGTATACCTCTACGACACAGAGACAGGAAAATCCAGGAAAGTAGGCAACGTTCGCTTCTGGAAGGCCCAGGGTGAGTCAAAGAACGAAGCCGGAGCCAAGGACCTGACAGGTTCGGACGTGTGGAACATAGACTTCAGGTACACCCAGCCTGGCCGCTACCGCCTGGTAGTTGAAGACGTTGGCTGCAGCATGGACTTTGACATTAAGGAGGACGTATATTCAGAACCGTTCAGGTATTCCGTCCGCGGCTACTACTATATGCGCCTTGGCGAACCCATCGACCCCGAGCACGTTAACCCGGTTCCCCGCCAGCCCATGTTCATCCCTGAGGTTGACCCCGTGGGCTTCACCGTGTACAAGACTGACCTCCAGCCCTGGCATCCGGACTGGCGCACCATACGCGGCGACGTCTGGGACGAGCCGCACTTCAAGCCCGCGCTGGAGTCCGCCTTCTGGCAGCACCGCCTGCCGGGGAGCCCCGTGAACACGGAGGTCCGCGGCGGCCATTCCGACGCCTTTGACTGGGACCGCCATCTGGCCCACGTGAGCAACATATATGACATGCTCCTCCCCTATGTCCTGATGAACGGAAAGGGCCTGGAGGAAGACAACCTGGGCATCCGAGAGAGCGGAAACGGCATCCCTGACCTCATTGACGAAGCCCGCAACGAGGCCGATTTCTTCCTGAGCATCAGGGACGGAGAGGCCTATTCCCAGGGCGTCACCAACCCTTCCAAGGAGTGGAGCATTATGTTCCAGGCAGGATGCACCACAATGGCGGCGTGGGCCAATGCCGCCAACTGTGCCATCCTGGCCGATGCCTTCCGCATTAACGGGAACGACTCTCTCTGCACCTACTACACCCAGGAGGCCATAAAGGCCTTCCGCTTCGCATCGCGCCAGGAAAACCAGCAATTGGACGATACGCAGGACATTGGCAGCGCCAGGATGCGCGGACGCGACTTCCGCCAGATGGCCGCCGCCTTCCTCTATAACGTGACAGGCGAGCGCGAGTGGGAGGACGTCTTCGCCCAAGAGAGCAAGATCATCGGCCCCGAGACACCAATCTTTGACAAAGGCCGAAGCCCCTACTACCAGATCTGGGCGTGCGCCGCATACCTCACCTGCCCGCGCGAGCGCCACTACCCCGAACTCTACGCCAACATAAAGTCCAGCGTGAACTGGCACGCCAACGAGAACAATATGAAGCCGATGGCGGAGAGGCCTTCGCGCCGCGCGGCCAACGACGCGCGCTGGCAGACCTCGGAGAACCTCCAGCTGGTAATGATGGCCCATTATGCCGCCAGCACACCAGTCAGGAAGGCGGAGCTTGAAAAGGCCATGTACAGTGAGGCCGGATGGGGCCTTGGACGCAACCCCGCCAACATCGTGGAGATGACCGGCCTTGGCGAAAGACACATTACGGACTGCTACACCACAGGCCGCAATGACGGAGTTCCCGGCTCGCACCCCGGCCAAACGCCGTTCAACGGCACCGAGACCTGGTCCAGGGGCGACGGCGGTGACGCTCAGATAATCCTGACCCAGTGCTATCCGTCCTGGAACGACGGAGGATGGCCCCGCCAGGAATCCTTCTTCAATATCAGGTATATGTGGGTGAACGGAGAATTCACCCCGCGCGAGACCATGCGCGGCAAAATGGCCCTCCTGGCCTATTTGCACGCAATTAACAAGTGATACATATGAATAGACTTTTTACCGGATTATCCATTACTGTCAGTTTACTCCTGTCCATCCCGCTGGCTGCACAGCCGTTCCAGCGTAGGCCGGACCCGGTGGTTACCGTCGCGGAAAACGCTCCGGACTGGGAAAACCCTTATGTCATAGGGATAAACAAGGAGCCATACCACGCTACCTTGGACCTTCCCTGCGGCATAAACAGCCGCAGCGACGTGCTGGTCCTGGACGGTAAATGGAAGTTCCGCTGGTCCCCCGACCCTCAGAGCCGCCCGGCAGATTTCTGGCAGGAAGGCTACAACTGCAGCGGCTGGGACGACATCGTAGTCCCCTGCCCCTGGCAGTTGCAGGGCTTCGGCAAAGCAATCTACACCAATATAACTTCGCCTTACAAGATGGCCTGGCCCAGGGTCATGGACGAGCCCGATGACAAAACCTGGTTCAGTTATGAGAACCGCAACCCTGTGGGCAGTTACGTAACCACCTTCAACCTGGCCCAGGTAGATCCGGCAAAGCACTATTTCCTGGAATTCGGCGGAGTAAAATCCGCGATGTACGTATGGATAAACGGCCAGATGGTGGGCTACAGCCAGAACTCCATGGCCCCCGCGGAATTCGACGTCACGCCATACCTCCGCCAGGGTGCCAATAAACTGGCGGTTGAAGTATACCGCTGGTCCGACGGCAGTTACCTGGAAGACCAGGACATGTGGCGCATGAGCGGCATCTTCCGCAGCGTGAGGCTGTGGACCAGGCCGCAGGTGTTCATCCGGGACTACTTCCTGAAGTCCAGCCTGGACCGGAACCTTACAAATGGCCACCTGGACGTGGAGATCAGCCTGGACAACAGGGGCGGCAATACCGGTGACGCCACCCTCTCCGTGACCTTCAACGGGGAGACCAAGACCGCAAAGGCGCATCTTGACGGCCGCACGGAGCAGACCGTGACAATTCCTTTTGACATAAACAGGCCTGAACTCTGGTCCGCGGAACACCCCGCACTGTACGACGTTGCAATAACACTTCAAGGCGCGGAGACCTTCCATTACAAGACCGGATTCCGCACCGTTGAAGTTGACGGCGAATTCTTCAAGATAAACGGCAAGGTGGTTCAGTTGAAAGGCGTCAACCGCCACGAACACCACCCACGTACCGGCAGGACCGTGACCGAGGAACTCATGCGCAAGGACCTGGAACTGATGAAGCAGGCCAACATAAACCTGGTTCGCACCAGCCACTACCCCGACGACCCGCGCTGGTACCAGCTTTGCGACGAGTACGGAATGTACGTGATGGACGAAGCCAACCAGGAAAGCCACAACTCCAGGCTCCGCAACACTATAATGGGCGACCAGGAAATCTGGCGCGACGCCCACGTTGACAGGGCCCTGGCCCTTGTCCAGAGGGACAAGAACCACCCCAGCATCATAATGTGGTCCCTTGGCAACGAGGGCGGCGCCGGCCGCAACATGGCCGCCATGCGCGATACCGTGAAGGCCCTGGACCGCTCCCGCCCGGTAATCTGCGACACCGACAGGGACCAGTCTGATATCTATGACGACGGCTACCTCCCTCCTGAGAGGCTCCGCACGGAAGCAAAGAGGATCAATGACAGGCCATTCATAATGCGCGAATACGCCCACGCCATGGGCAGCGCCCTGGGCAACCTGGACGAATACTGGGAGGTTATTTACGACGATCCGTCCATCATGGGCGCAGCCATCTGGGACTGGGCGGACCAGGGCATCGCCACGCCAATTCAAAGCAACAAACTATCCTATGACGGAAGCGTCACATCCTGGAGCCTCCAGCCCGGTGAATACTGGGCCTACGGCGGAGATTTCGGGGACTTCCCCAATGACGGACCGTTCTGCTTCAACGGCCTGATGAACGCTGACCGCACCCCGCATCCGCATTACTATCAGGCCAAGAAGGTCTATCAGAACATAACCTTCAAGTACCTGGGAGGCACCAGCGTGGTACTTACAAACAGGTTCGATTTCACCGGCCTGGACGCCTTTGACTACGGCTACCAGTGGCTGGCGGACGGGGAGCCGGCAGCATCCGGCAAGGCCGCCCTGAGTGCTTCGCACCTCACGGTCGGCCCCGCGCCGGACGCCCCCGGCGAGCTCCTCCTAAACGTCTGGGCTGAACTCAGGGAAGACTGCATCTGGGCAAAGAAAGGCTACCGCGTAGCGGAAGAGCAGTTCGTTGTCAAGGAGCAGTCCCCCGTTCAGTTGTTTGACGGAGGAAGTAGGCCCAAGGTATCCCGCAAGGGAGACGCCATCCTGGTCAGCGGAAAGGACTTCAGCATTGAATTCAACGCGGCAGACGGGTCAATAGTCAAATGGCAGTCGGCGGGCAGGGACCTTATATGCGGGCCTTTCGAGCCGTATTTCTGGAAGCCGGCCAACGACAGCCAGCGCCGCAACAGCTACGAGAGCCGCCTGGCGGACTGGCATGACGCGGCGGCTGGCCGCACCGTGCAGGGAGTCAGCATCAAGAAGATAGCCACCGCAGTCTCAGTTACATTCAACATGGCCCTCCCGGTAGGCGCGGATTATTCGCTCACCTACACCGTGAACGGATATGGCCAGATAACAGCCACGGCGGATTACTCCCCCACCGCCCAGGAAATACAGTTGATGCCAAAGTTCGGCTTCCATTTCTACGTTCCGGCCGATTTCAGCCAAATACAGTGGTATGGACGCGGCCCGTGGGAAAACTATCCGGACCGCAAGTCAGGCTACAACATAGGCCTGTATTCCGCCTCTGTCGATGAATTTGCGGAAGGATACGAAGTACCGCAGGACAACGCCAACCGTACTGACGTCCGCTGGTTCACTATAGGAAACGCAATCAGGGTAAGTTCAATAACCCCGTTCAACTTCAGGGCGTGGCCGTATGAGGAGTCCGCCCTGGAGCAGTGTACCCACCGTTACCAGATCCGGGAGAGCGACCGGATAACGGTTAATGTGGACGCATTGATCCACGGAGTGGGCGGCAATGACGCCTGGGGCGGACGCACGGAGCCCCAGTACACCATTGACGGCAACGTGCCGCGGCATTTCAGCCTGGTTCTGGAACCGGCCAGATAAAAGAAAAAGCTCCGAAGACCTCGGAGCTTTTCTTTTTTACAGGCGCTTGAAGACCGGTATGAATTCCAGGTCTGCGGGGCATTCCACGTACTGGCCGCCGGAGTAGCGTTCTCCGCTGCGGAATTCCTCCCAGCCGGCTTCGTTCTTGGGGAGGTAGACCTCCCAGGTGGTTACGCCGGGCTCGGTTATGGGGCAAACCAGATAGTCAGGGCCGAACATGTACTCGCAGTCCTGCTTCAGGGCCTCCGCATCGTCGGCGAAGTCAAATACCAGCGGGCGCATGAGGGTGTAGCCTTCCTCTGATACCTTCTTTGCCTGCTCCTTGATGTATGGCAGGAGTTTGTAACGGAGGTTGATGCAGTCCACGAATATCCCGTAGGTCTCGTCGCTGTAGTTCCAGGGTTCCGTGTGGCTGCCGCTTCCGTGCACGCGCATCATTGGAAGGAATACTGCGGTCTGGATCCAGCGGAGCATCCTCTCCTGGTATTCCGCGCTGGTGTACTGGTCCCTTGGACGGGAGAATCCGCCGGCATCGTAGGTCCACCAGGGAACGCCTGCGGCCATCTGGCCCAGGCCTCCTATGATCTGCCTCTTGAAGGTTGTCCAGTCATGACCCACGTCTCCGGACCAGGTGAAGATTCCATATCTCTGTGCTCCGGCAAATGCGCTTCTGGTAAGTACCAGGGGCATGTTGTCAGGATCATACTCCTTGAAGCCCTCATACATTGTTCGGTTGACCAGCAACGGGTATGTGTTGCGGTAAACGTTTCCCGGGATTGTGTTGTTTGCAACACGGCGGTTCATCAGTTCGTAGTCGTTGTCCGGCTCCGTTGAATCGAACCACCAGGCGTCGAATCCAACCTTCACCAGGCTGTCCCTGAAACTCTCCCAATAGTATTCCGCGGCCTCCGGATTGTAATAGTCGACCCATTCAGTTCCCGGGATGAAGTAACCCTTCTCGGTTAGGTTGTCTCCCAGCACGGAGCCGGTCTCTACCCTTGACCATACGGAAATCATCAGTTTCATCCCAAGGTCATGGACTTCGTCCACCATGGCTTTTGGATCGGGATATTTGTCCTTGTCAAAGACCATTGAGTTCCAGCCGGTCTTGCCCCACCACTGCCAGTCCTGGACTATGCAGCTTACGGGGATTCCGCGGCGCTTGAACTCGCGGGCGTTCTCCAGGAGTTCCGCCTGGGTGTCGTATCTCTCACGGCAGTGGACGTATCCGAACGCCCAGTCAGGCATCTCCGGAGCGGGGCCGGTGACGGTCCTGTATGCGCCGATCACCTCGTCAGCATTGCCGGCGAATACGGCGTAATCAAGGTTCTGGGATACGGGAGACGTGAAGGAAGTGGTGCTGTCAACCGCGCGCCACATGAACTCCACGGTATCCTCGGATGAGCCCTGGGCCTGGATCACATGCCTTCCGGGGGTGAGGTCCGCGAAGCAGGAAATGGCTGTCACCCAGCCGTCAGAGTCCTCGAAAAGGGTCTCTCCATCAACTATTATCTTGTGGCCTCCACGGGCTACGTGGTCGCCTCCGTAAACCATCAGGCAGTACTTGCCGGCCTTGTCGACGTTGAATTCTCCGGCGAATATCTTAGGAGGCTGAACGGGGCGCATGCCCGGGACGGGGGCGGCAGCAGGCTGGACCTGAGGCTCCGGCCTCAGGGTGACGGCCTGCGACGGCTTGTTGAAGTAGGTCTCGCCGTAGTTGTGCCAGAGGATTCCGTAACCCTTGCTGGAGATGACCATAGGGATGGCGGTCTGGGTGTTCAGCTGCACCAGGCGGCGGCTCAGGCCCATTATGTCCAGGAAACCGTCCTGGAACTGGCCTGTTCCAAACTGGTGGTCGTCAGCCTGCATCTCAAAGGTCTGGCTGGTGTAATATGTAGGGTCTCCCGGTATCGGCTCCGGCTGGGTCAGCTTTGCCGTTCCGGTACTGGTGGCAGGAACCGGCGTTCCGCCCACGGTGGTCTTGTCCAGTACCCTTGTGCCGGATTTCTCCTTGAACAGCAGGTTCCCGTCCTTGCCGTAATAGGCCAGCGTTTCGGTTGCCTTGTCAAAGACAACCTTCATTGCCGCCAGCTGGATGGTGATGGAGGAAACATCCTCCGTCTTCTTGAATTCAGGGACTGCAACCTTCTCAGTGAAAATGAGTTCCTCCACGTTGTGGGTGGGCTCTCCCATCATCTGCACACGGACGGAATTGTCCGTCATTGGAGTTACCAGAAGGTCTCCCTGTGACGTCTTGATCTTGACGCTCCTGGGGTCGCACGCGCATAAGGCAAGCACCGCGGCAACCAGTACAATCAGTTTTCTCATAATGGCAGTATGCTTGTGTCGGGGCCAATGTCGGCCGCCATTTCCGGAACCATTTGGATGTTGTCCTTGATCTTGAAGATGGCCTCTCCCTTCTTGCAGATAAGTGTGTAGTCGCTGTCCTCCGCGATACCAAGTTCCTTGACTTCAGATTCGGAGAAATCCATAACGCCGGAGGCGACCCATTCTTCTTCGTCTTCCGACGGCTTGCAGTAATAAAGGTCACGTACCGCCGTGGTGAGTTCAAGCACCTGCGGGATTGTCTGGTAATTGAGGATGGCTAGGGCGTCGGCATCCGTATAGCCGACAGGGAAAACCCGGATCTCAGAGTCCAGCTGTTCCTGGGTCAGTTTTCCGAGTTTCTCGAATAGTTCTCTGTATGTAGGCATTTCTGTAATGGATAGTGTTATCTGTGTAAAAATAGGAAGAATGGCCCAATAAAGCAAAAAGTCCCCCCGGACATTCCGGGAGGACGTTGATAGTAATTAACACATATGGGGACGGTCCCGTCTTACGGTCTGCCCGGGAATCCGCCCGGACCGCCGCCCATGCCCGTGGAGGACCCGGCGGAGGTAATCTGTCCGGAACAGGTGAATGAATAGAGTTCCGTTGTATCGCTGTACAGTTTGTATGTAGTTCCCTGGTTGATGCCGGGGGCGCTGAATATCAGGCTGGAGCCGCTGAGCGCGTTGGGGAGCACCAGCGTGCCGATGGTGCTGCCCGAAGCGTCCTTCACGGCGAGCGTCTTCCCCGATTCGGAGGTGACTCCTCCAATCACGAAGGTTTTCTGCTTGCTGTTTGCCGATGGCTTGTACGCGGTTCCGCCCAGACCCCAGACGGTGCCGCCGTCAATGGCGAAGGTGCTCTGTGTGCCGGGGTTGTCGTTGTCATAGGATGCCTCCCACGAACAGCTGATGGCGGTGGCTTCGCCTCCGGTTATGTAGATGTTGGCGTTGGAGTCTATGGCGTCGTTGTTCACGGCATAGGCGTACAGTTTGCCTCCGCTCATGGTGAAGTCCCCGGCGCTGTTCACCGCATCGTCATAAGAGTAGACGTATGTGTCTCCGCCGCTTATGAGGATCTTGGCCTTGCTCTCCAGGCCCTCGGAGCCGTCGGTCTTGCCTGTGGAGCAGGCCTTGACCTCGCCGCCCTCAATGATGAGGTCGCCTTCGGCCTTGATGGCCTTGGGGTCGGAATCCTCCTTGCCGTGGACGAACTGGCCTCCGGATACGGCGGCGGTCACCTTGCCTCCCTTGATGGTGATGGAGCCGTCGGAATTGAGGCCCTTGCCTCCCTTGCCGTTGCTCTTGGCAATGATTTCGCCGTCGTGGATGATTATGTTGCCGTCGGCCTTGATGCAGGCGGAGGAGGAAGTGTCCTCTTCTTCCTCATCCCACTCAGCGTCGCCGGTGGTGTCAAGGATGAGCTTTCCGCCGGTCATGCGGAAATTGGCGTCGGTGCTGAGGCATTTGCCCGCTATTGCGGAGTTGTGCGCCCAGATGAGGCCGCCGGTGATGTACATGCCGTAGGCGAGTTCGTATTCGTCAAGGTCCTTGTCGCCCTTGACCTTGATTCCGTTGGATGCGGCGTCAAGTACTACTATTGTAGGACCCGGGCGCATGTAGAAGTAACCGTCAGTAGCAATAGCGTGCTTGCGGTTGCCGGTGATAGTCAGTCTGCCGGAGCCGCTCCAGATCTGGTTGCCCTCCGAGAAGAGGCAGCCCTTGCTGTCTTCGCCTTCTACGTCGTCAGTGTAGGTGGCGGCGTCTGAAAGGGTGTTCTCCCCTTCTACGATGACGTAGACGCGTTTCTTTACCTGGCTGTTGATGGCGGGGCCTTTCTTGGATGCCAGGCTCAGGTCATTGAGGCTCAGGACGAACTTGCTAGCGTCCTCCGGGTCCTTGGGATAGATCCGCACGGATCCGTCATCGCTGCTTCCGCTGAGGTTTATCCTGGATTTCTTGCCCAGGGTGACCGTCACGTGCGCCCCGTCGGCCACTACGGTATTGTCAGTGGTGTTTGGGTTTACAATTTCAACGGCGTTTCCGTTGAATACTATTGAGATGGTGTTCTTGGCCTTGACGTCAATGAGTTCCCAGTAAAGGTCTTCGTTCTCTCCTACGACGTCTTTGTCCTTGTCGTCGGCCTTCTGGCCGGCGTATCCTTCTATGGATGTGTCAATGGGGCAGTCTGCGGGTGTGACGCTGACAGTTCCGCCACCAGGTCCGCCCTGTCCGCCCATGCCTCCGAATATGGATGGGTCCAGCCCCCCGAAGGGGTCCCAGTCTTCATTTGGATTACAAGATGCAGCAAGAACGGCGGCAACAACCAACATAGATAATCTTATAGTCTTCATAAGGGGTTCAGTTTTAGTACGGTACGCTAAAAATCAAAAGTTATGCCAATTTACTGGCACAAAGAATGCATATATTTGTATAATTTTTGATTGCGACTATGAAAGTGCTACGATATATCAGCGCCCTGGCGGGCATGGTTTTGATGGTTTCATGCGGCACTGCCGCCAAGGTGGAGGAAGTGGCGGAGGCCGTTCCCCTGCCGGGAGCGGAAGAGGCGGAGGCGCTGGTAGCGGCGCTGGCCGCCGCCCCTGCGCCCGGCCTCACCCTCCCGCTGGAGACCGCCTCCGGCCCCAAGGTCTTCCACTTCTATCCCGATGCCAATTCCAACAACATGAACGTAGTCACCCTGGCCCCGCGCGACGGGCAGTGGGAACTTGAGAACCGCGTGGGATACCCCTGCTTCGAGGCGGACGGCACGGAGTTCAAGGAGTTCAAGGGTGGAATCAGGATGGAGCGCATCGGCGAAAGCGATATCCTGGTGATGGAGGCCCTCAGGGAAGATGGAGAGGGCAAGGCGCAACGCAGCGTGATAACCTTCAATCCTGCCTCTGAGAACCTCCAGGCAGTATCTTTCTGCGGGAAATACCTCGCTGACGGCAAGATCGAGGGTACTTCTTATATAGACGCAGTGGCCAGCGCAATCAATCCTGAGATTGAGTTCGCGCGCCAGCTGCTGATGGCCGACGGATCCCTGGTGGAACTCAGCAAGGCCGATGAGATGACTGACCAGGCCATCCAGTGGTGGCTCAAGAACAACCCCAGGGCCAGGACAAACGCGTCCAGCGTCACCTACGGCGCCGTAGACGCTGAATCCTCCCTGGTAGAAGCATACAAGAAGGCCAAGAAGGAGACTTCCTCCGGCTACAACGCCGCCCTGTTCAACATCCGCGGCTATACCGTGATAGTTGTCCTGCGCAAGTCCAGCGGTTCATACGTACTGGCATGGGCGGAGCCCGTCTGCGCCAACAAGAACACGGATCCGCTCCTCAACAACATCTACTTCCGCAACGACTCCAACCTCACCCTCTTCTACTATAAGGGCCGCACCACCTACAATTACCAGCTAAACCTGGCCACCGGCCGCCTGATGCGTTAATGCTCCTGTTTGGAGGGCTTGAGTGCGCCTTCCGTCCTGGAATGGAGGACGCATGGAGCATAAAAGGGGGCAAACTGCGCCTTCCGTCCTGTATTCTTGGACGCAAGGCGCATTCAAGGAGTCAAAGGCTGTCGAGGAGTTTGGCTACGGTCTCGTAAGGGAGTCTTGTGACACGTGACATTTGGTTGATATTGGAGGAGAACCGATATCGCATCTGCCGCAGAATTTCGGTCTGTTGCTCGGGATTCAGTTCTTCTATTGATTTCTTTTTGAAGAGTACCCGGCATAAATCTTCCACCATAGGCAGGATATCCTGATCCTTGAACGAGGGGATAAGGGAATCTGAAGAGTTAATCACAGTTTTTGCCTTGGATGACTGGTTCAGGAAAACCAACATACGTTTTGGGGTACGATAAAGGGATTCAACGAACTTAGTCCGGACATAAGATTCCGGTAAAATGTATCCTTCTTCCCCTATGAGCAAACCGCCGGGTGGTGACATTTTGCTGTGCAAAAGGCGGAAACGAGCCCTTTCTGACAGGCTTTCAAGTGGGATCCCCTTATGTGAGTTCACATTAAAGAAACAGTCTCCGGTACCCCAAGGATATCCGTTAGGATGAATGCAGATGTTAGCGGCAACGCTGTTCATCTGGACATATGCGATCGCACGTTCCAGAGATTCCTCATAAAAGTCCAATTCCTGGATATCGACATGATTGTTCTTAAGGGTTTCCCTGATGTGATACTTACGGCTCAGATAGTAAGAACAATGCCTTTTAAATTCGTTTATAAAAGCAAGTGCCTGTTCATACGTGCATTGAAGGACAAAGTGGACGTGATTGGACATCAAAATGAAAGCAAGGACAATCACTCCATGCGCATATGCGATGAGCGGTATGGCATTCATGGCGGCTTTGAAATCATCCTGGTTCCTAAACCAGATACTCGCCTCAAGATGATCCGTTGTTACAAGATAGAAAGTCATAGTTTATAGAATAGGTTTTGTCACAAATATGGATATTAATCCATATGCGGAAAAGGCCTAAAGGCAGAAGTGTCTTTATTTTTAGGTGAAAAAGATTAACAATTAATTCATATCTTTACGGAGAGAAGAGATTTTAATTTCCATAAAGATATGAGAACTACTAGATTACTTTCAGCGTTGGCGCTGACATCTCTCCTTTTGTGTGCCTGCAACGGCAAGAAACAGCAGAATATAATAGACCTGCCAAGGGCTGACACTCCGCCTACCATTCAGTCGGCGGTTGACGCTATCCTGGCCGGCGACGAGGCAGACCCCAGCGTCACCTTCGAGAGCCTCATGGTGCTCAAGCACGGCAACGTGATCTATGAGGGCTGGTACGGCGAGGCTGCACCGGATATCCCTCACGCTATGTATTCCGTGAGCAAGTCCTTCACCGCAACCGCAATAGGAATGCTGGTTGACCAGGGCAAGATTTCCGTGAACGACAAACTGGTCGACTTCTTCCCTGAGGACTGCCCTGAGGAGATGTCAGACAATCTCAAGGCCATAACCGTTCACAACCTCCTTACAATGAACTGCGGCCACGAGACCGAGGTCAACCGCCGCGGCCAGGACAACTGGGTTAAGGCCTTCCTCGCCCACCCTGTCACCAAGACTCCCGGCACATGGTACTGCTACAACTCAATGGGGACATACATGCTTTCCGCCATCGCCCAGAAGGTCAGCGGCGAGAAGGTGCTTGACTTCCTGAAGACCCGCCTCTTCGACCCCCTGCACATTGAGACTCCCCAGTGGGAGGAGAGCCCCCAGGGCATCAACGCCGGCGGATGGGGCCTTTCCCTCAAGACAGAGGACATGGCCAAGTTCGGACAACTGTTCCTCCAGAAAGGAAAGTGGAACGGCGAGCAGCTGATAAGCGAGAAATGGGTGGCCGAAGCCTCCAAGTACCAGGTTCCTTCCGTTCCCTCAGGAACCCGCCCGGACAACGCTGCGGAGAGAGGCCTGACCCCTGAGAACAGCACCTTCATGCTGGGCTACGGCTACCAGATGTGGATGTGCCCGGAGGGCGCTTACCGCGCCGACGGAGCCCGCGGACAATATATCATCGTCTACCCTGACGCAGACGCTGTAATTGCGATCACCGCAAACTCCAACAACCTGCAGGCTGAGCAGGACCTGGTATACAAATACCTCTTCCCCGCCCTGAAGAATCTCAAGTAATAACCACATAAACTATTGAAAATGAAAAGATTATTGACCATTCTGGCACTTGCTGTGACAGTATTCACGGCAGGCGCCCAGGTGAAAGAAGACTTTGTCACCGCTCCCAATGTCCAGACGGGCAAGGAGTATCCTAAAGTAAACTCTGAAAGACGCGTGCGCGTACGCATCAACGCCCCGGAAGCCCAGTCCGTGAAACTGGACATCTGCAACGCCGTGTATGACCTCCGCAAAGAGGCTGACGGCTTCTGGGTTGGAGAGTCCGCTCCCCTGGACGAGGGATTCCACTACTATCAGATCATCATTGACGGAGCCTATGTTCCGGACCCGTCAAGCCTTTACTATTACGGCGTAGCCCGCTGGAGCAGCGGCGTTGACGTTCCCGCCCACGACGAGGACTTCTATGCCCTGAAGAACGTCCCTCAGGGCGAAGTGCGCGAAATCTACTACTGGTCTCCCACCAACAACGCAATGCGCCACTGCTATGTATATCTTCCCGCGGAGTACGACAAGAACCCCACCAAGCGCTATCCGGTGCTCTATCTGCAGCACGGCGGCGGCGAGGACGAAACAGGCTGGTCCGTCCAGGGCAAGACAGCCCAGATCATTGACAACCTCCTGGCAGAAGGCAAGTGCGTACCTATGATCATCGTAATGGAGAACGGCTCCTGGAGAATCGAGGGACAGCAGGCTCCCGGACAGAGGCAGGGCGGCGGAATGAGCCTCCCTTCAGACTGGTTCCAGGGCTTCGCCAACACGCTCACAAAGGACCTCATCCCTATGATCGACGCCCGCTACAGGACCATCCCTGACAACGCGCACCGCGCCATGGCAGGCCTCTCTATGGGAGGAATGGAGACCAAGGAGATAGGTCTCAGGTATCCTGAGGTATTCTCATCCCTGGGAATCTTCAGCGGCGGCGAGATCTCCCCTGAGGAGGCCGCTTCATTCAAGGGCTTCAAGGAGAACAGCAAACTCATTTTTGTAAGCTACGGCAGCCGTGAGCTGAACGGCGGCCGCGACATCCAGGCCAACGCTGAGAAAATGAGGAGCGCCGGCTACAACGCCCACACCTACGTCTCCCCCAACACCGCCCACGAGTGGCAGAGCTGGAGGCGCGCGCTGTACAACTTTGCGCAGCTGCTCTTCAAATAGGATTTAATGCCGATAACGAAAAAGGCCGGAAGGATTCCGGCCTTTTCTCATATCCTAATGCGACGAGTCCCCTGCGGGGTCCGGGGCCAGGATGGGCGGGTTGCCGCGACGGCGCTTCAGGGAATCCAGGGGGATTTCCGGGGCGGCGACGTCGGAAGGCACGGGCATTCCGGAGAAGGTCTGGAAGTACTGGACGCAGGCGTCACGCCACCAGCGTGCGTCTGCCTCCTGGATGACCAGACGCTCCTGGACCTTGTTCCAGGTGTCTTCGTCAACGAATTTCTTTACAGCAGCCCAGGTGTCCAGGTAGCCTCGAACGGTGTCTATTCCGCTCTGGTAGTGGAGGCATATCTCGTCCCAGAGAGTGCGGCCGCTGCGCATGCGGTAATCCCACGGAAGATGGTGGAACCACAGGAGGTACTTGTCCGGGCAGGTAGAGAGGTTGTCCACCATTGAGGCGAACGGTTCGTGATACTGGGCCGTGTTGCCGGAGCCGGTGGCAACGGTGCGGTCAAAGCCCACGCCGTCAGGGCCGGCCTTATGATAGTACAGCGGAGACCAGTCAGGACGGACGCTGCCCTGCCAGGGGCCCGGTCCGTAATGGCTGCCGTTGAATATATGGTGGAATCCCAGCGGCATGGTGTAGTTCACGCAGGCCTCGCGTGAGGAAAGCATCATATCTTTGACCGGAGTTACGAATTCCTTCTCCCAGCGCTTCTTGGAACACCACCAGGGCTTGACGAATGAGAGGTGGATCCACTCGTCCGCAATCTGCTCGCTGGTGAGGGTGGGGTCCCAGGCCAGGCGGCCGAAGGCATACCAGTTTGCCTGTGAGAACACATGTCCGCACCAGGTGTCCTCCTGGCCGGTGTTTGCTACGCCGGCGATGGCCTTGCGGTCAAGCCTTGCGTAACTCCTCACTTCGTTGAAGAATTCCTCCCACATCGGAGCCAGGAAAACCAGGTGGACACTCTGGCCCAGATACTCCTGGGTTACCTGGAGTTCAGGCATTGTGACGGTCTTGTCCATACGGCCGAAGAGCGGGCTGAAAGGCTCGCGGGCCTGGAAGTCCACCGGACCGTTCTTGATCTGGATAATTACGTTGTCGCGGAACTGTCCGTCAAGGTGCTGGAACTCCTCCACGGCCTGGTTGGCGCGGTCAGGACTGGTGGCGGCGTATACGAACGCCCTCCACATTACCATTCCGCCGTGGGGGCCTACGGCGTCGGCCAGCATGTTGGCGCCGTCCACGTGGGTGCGCCCGAAGTCCTGCGGACCGGGCTGCCCCTCTGACGAAGCCTTCACCAGGAAGCCTCCGAAGTCAGGTATGAGCGTGTAGATCTCATCGGCCTTTGCCTTCCACCACTGCACAACCGCCGGGTCAAGAGGGTCCGCCGTGGGCAGTTCTCCAAGGGCCATTGGGGTGGCGAAGTTGATGGCCAGGTATGTCCTGATGCCGTATTCGCGCAGGATATCGGCAATCTGGGCCACGCGCCTGATGTGTTCCGAGTCAAGGATCTTTGGATTGGCGTTCACGTTGTCAAGGACGGAACCGTTGATTCCCAGGGACTTGTTCAGGCGTCCGTAGGTGTGGATCCTCTCCGCCGGAATCTCCGGCGCGGTCCACTCCCAGATGGACTTTCCGGCGTATCCGCGTTCTACGGAATCGTCCAGGTTGTCCCAGTGGTCCAGGATCCTGTATTCATAATAAGGCTCTCCCTGGGGCTCTACCGGCCCGTTGGCCAGCCAGAGCACGTCCTTTGGCTTGTTAGCGCATCCCGCCGCAAGAATTGCGGCCAAAAAAATCATTATCCGTTTCATAGCAAGGTAAATATAAACAATAGTTGTTATATTTGAATTCATTAACCTAAAATAATTGAGAGATGAAATCCATTAAAGCTATCATCACACTGGCGCTTGCAGCGCTCTGCAGCTGCGCTTTTGCCCAGAATTACGTTAAACTTGAAGTTGTGGAAGACGGCGGAACCGGCCCCTACAAGGCTATCATGTTAGAGGAGCCTTCCCTGGAAGCGCACACTATACTGCGTCCCGCTGACCTGAAGCCTTTCAATGCCGACAACCCCCTGCCGGTACTTGTATGGGGCAACGGAGCCTGCACCAACTCACCCTGGGAGCACATCAACTTCCTCAGCGAGATCGCTTCCCACGGATTCATTGTTGTAGCCACTGGTTTCATTCCCCTCAACGGCGAGCGCTACCGCGGCCCTCAGTCAACCTCAGAACAGCAGATTGAGGGAATTGACTGGGTATTCAAGGTTAACGAGGACCCGTCCAGCCCGTATTACCAAAAGCTGGACACCAAGAACATAGCCCTTGCCGGAATGTCCTGCGGCGGACTCCAGACACTGGACAACTGCCAGGACCCCAGGCTCAAGGCCATCATGATCTGCAACAGCGGCCTCTTCAGCGACCCTTCCACCGCTGTTCCCGGAATGCCTATGCCGGCAAAGGAGAAACTCCTCCAGATCCACACCCCTGTGATGTACCTTCTTGGAGGTCCCGAGGACATTGCCTATGCCAACGGAATGGATGACTTCAACCGTATCAACCACGTACCTGCATTTGCCGCAAACTACCCCGTGGGCCACGGCGGAACATACGCCCAGCCTCACGGAGGAGAGTTCGCCGTTATAGCCACAGCATGGCTTGAGTGGCAGCTCAAGGGCGATCCCAAGGCAGGTGCGATGTTCCTTGGCAACCCCTGCGGAGTAGCCCAGAGAGAGGGCTGGACCGCAGACAAGAAAAACATAGATTAATGAAACCACTTTTCTACAGCGACTATCTTGAGGGAGCCCATCCCTACCTTCTCCAGGTCATTCAGGAGGCCAACCTTGAGCAGAACCCGGGCTACGGGGAGGACGACTACTGCAAAGAGGCGGCGCGGCGCATAAAGGAAGCCTTTTGCGTCCCCGACGCCGACGTGCACTTCCTGGAAGGCGGCACCCAGACAAACGCCACCGTGATCTCCTCCGTGCTGAAGCCCTACCAGGGCGTGCTCTGCCCTGACACGGCTCACATTGCCGTGCACGAGACGGGAGCCATTGAGCACATAGGCCACAAGACCCTGACACTGAAGAACACTGACGGCAAGATCTCCGCAGCCCAGATACTGGATGCGGTGGTAGGCCACTACTCCGACGCCAACCACGAGCACGTTGTCCAGCCGGGAATGGTATACATATCCTTCCCCACCGAACTGGGAACCATCTATTCCAAGAAGGAACTGATTGAAATCAGCGCAGCCTGCAAGGAGTGCAAGATCCCCCTGTTCATTGACGGCGCGCGCCTGGGCTATGGCCTCATGTGCAACCAGTGCGACATAGAGCCGGAAGACCTTGGCAAGATAGCGGACATCTTCTACGTGGGAGGCACCAAGCAGGGAGCCCTGTTCGGGGAGGCCCTGGTAATATGCAACGACGCCTACAAGAAGGATTTCCGCTACAACATCAAGCAGAACGGCGGAATGATGGCAAAGGGCTGGCTGCTGGGACTGCAGTTCGCCGCACTTTTCACTGACAACCTGTATTTCAGCCTGTCAGAGCACGCGCTGGCGCAGGCCGCCAAGATCAGGGAAGCCATAAAGGAGAAAGGGCTGGAACTGTTCGGCAGCAGTCCCACAAACCAGGTTTTCGTGGTTCTTTCACTGGAGCAACAGGAACGTCTGGCACAGTTTGTGGGGTACGAATATTGGCAGAAAACCGATGAAACCCACGGCGCCGTGCGCCTTTGCACCAGCTGGGCTACCACGGATGAAGCTGTAGAAATACTGAATAACGCAATTAAATCTTTGTAATATGAAGAAAGCATTATCAATTGTACTGGCTGCAGGACTCCTGCTGGCAGGTACCAACGCCTTTGCCCAGATAAGCGTGGGCGCGGGCTATTCCAACGTAACCCAGAGGATCAAGGCCTCAGGAATCAACAAGGACATCACCATGCATGGCCTTTATGCCGGAATGGATTACAGCATCCCTGTTTCAGAGAATATAAGCATCGTTCCGGGTCTCTACTATGAGTTCTCAAACGGCTCGGCCGACAAGCTTCTCAACATTGGCGTCGCCAGCGCGTTGCTCAAGGGCAGGCTGGAAGAGCACTACATTGACATTCCTTTCAAGTTCATGTTCAGCATACCTTACCAGGGCAACAAGTTCTTCGCATTTGCGGGACCTACCGCCAACATAGGTGTAAGTTCCAAGCTCAAGGGAGACATCAAGGTGCTTGGATTCGAACTCAAGGGAGACATCTTTGACCTGTATGACAAAGACATCTTCGAGAGCATGGACCTGATGCTGGGAGGAGGTGTCGGAGCAGACATAGGCAAGATGCTCCGCGTCACCCTGGGATACAACATTGGAATGTTCAACCGTCTTAACCTGGACAACACAACCGCTCAGGACCAGTCTGACAGCAGCTCAAGTTCCAGCTTCAACGTAGGCAAGCTCATCCGCGACAACGCCACCATCAACAGGCAGCAGTTCTACGTTGGAGTAGCAGTCCTGTTCTAGACGGGATATACCCTACTGACCAATTTCAGAGAGCTCCAGCCAACGGAGCTCTTTTTCGTCTAATATGGAAATGATTTCGCCCACTCGGGCGGATGCGGCCTGGAGGGCCTCGTAGGCCAGGACGCCGCTTGAAAGCTGCCCCTCAAGGGCGGCTTTCTCCGCGTTCAGGGCCTCGATCTCCGCCTCCAGGGCCTCCAGTTCGCGCTGCTCCTTGTAGGAGAGCTTGCGCTTGGCCGGGGCGGCCTTGCGCTGCTCCGCGCGCGGAGCGGCGGGCTTGGCCGCGGCCCGTTTCGCTTCGGCCTCGTAATCCTTTATGAAAGCCCTGTATTCGCTGAAATTGCCTATGAAGTCCTTGACAACGCCGTCCCCGCAGAATACCAGAAGGTGATCTACCAGCCTGTCCATGAAGTGACGGTCGTGGGACACTATCACCAGGGTGCCTGAGAAGTCAAGGAGATACTCTTCCAGGACGTTCAGCGTCACAATGTCAAGGTCGTTGGTGGGCTCGTCCAGGATGAGCATGTTGGGCTGCTTCATCAGGATGGTGAGCAGGTAAAGGCGCCTTCGCTCCCCTCCGCTGAGGCGAGACACGCGCGTGGAGTACATATCGGGAGTGAAAAGGAAGCGGCCCAGCAGGTGCATGTCTGGGACAAGGTCAATGACGGTGTCGTCCTCCTTGAAGGACATTCCGTCCTGGCGGTAGTAGCCTATCTGCAGGGACGATCCCCTGTCTATGGTACCCCGCACTATGGCCTGCGGTGACACTATTCCCATCAGCAGGTTGATGAAGGTACTCTTGCCGATGCCGTTGCGCCCCACAATGCCCACTTTCTCCCCCCTGGCAAAGTTGTACGTGAAGTCACGCACTATGCACGGCCAGCCGGGATACTCGCAGTAAAGGTCCTTGCAGTTTATGACCTTTGTGCCCAGGCGTGCGTTGTAGCGTATCTCATCCATATTGACGTTGGTTTCCACGCGCGCCTGGGATGCCCGCTCCTGCAGTTCGCGGAAGGCGTCCTTGCGGTACTTGGCCTTGCCGCTGCGCGCACACGGAGTGGCATGGATCCACTCCTGTTCGCGCCGCAGCAGGTTGCGCACCTTGTCCGTCTGTGCGTTATAGTTTCTTATGCGCTCCTGCCGTTTCTGCAGGTAGTTCTGGTAATCGCCCCTGTAGGTATAGATGTCTCCCCCGTCCAGTTCCATCACAATGTTGCAGACGCGGTCAAGGAAGTAGCGGTCATGCGTCACCATCAGGAGGGTGCATCGGCTCCGACTCAGATAATTCTCCAAGAACTCGATGGCGTCCACGTCCAGGTGGTTGGTGGGCTCGTCCATTATGAAGAAGTCCGCCTCCGAGGCAAGCATCTGGGTGATTGCCACGCGCTTGACCTCTCCTCCGCTCAGTTCCCCCATCTTACGCCCGGAGGACCCCAGCCCAAGGCTGGTGAGTATCTCCCGCGTCTTGAGGCTGTCCCCTATCTGCTGGGCGATGGTATTTTCCGGGTCGAAGTCGTAGTCCTGCTCCAGGAAGGCGATGCGTATATCCTTGAGGAACAGCACCTTGCCCCCTGAATCGGAGCGGTCCTTGCCAGCCAGGATGCGCATCAGCGAAGTCTTGCCAGCGCCGTTAGGCGCGATGAGCGCTATCTTGTCACCTTCGTTCACGTTGAAGCTGATGCGGTCAAAAAGCACTTTCAATCCATAAGACTTGGATATGCTCTCTATTTGAAGGTAACTGGCCATCTAAGATTACGGGCGCGTCTGCCCGTTGCCGTTTATTAGCCACTTGTACGTGGTGAGTTCCTCGAGGCCCATGGGGCCGCGGGCGCCCAGTTTCTGGGTGCTGATGCCAATCTCAGCGCCCAGGCCGAATTGGGCGCCGTCGGTGAAGGACGTGGGGGCGTTCACGTAGACGCAGGCGGCGTCCACCGCGGCCTGGAAGGCCTGCGCGGCCGCCGCATCGTCCGTGACGATGCTCTCGCTGTGGCCTGAACCGTACTTGGAGATATGGTCCAGGGCCTCCTGGAGGCTGTCTACGGTGCGGATCGCCATCTTGTAGTCCATGTATTCAGTGCCGAAACTGTCAGGGCCGGCGGCGTAGACCTCCGGGTAGACGTCCTTGAGTGCGGCGAGGGCGCGCTCATCGGCGTATATTGCCACGTTTTTGGCCGCCAGGGGCCCGCAAAGGGCTGGAAGGTCGCTGAGCCTGTCACTGTGTATTATGAGGCAGTCAAGGGCGTTGCAGACGCTTACGCGGCGTGTCTTGGCGTTGAATACTATCTTCTTTCCAATCTCAAGGTCACCGGCCTTGTCAAAATAGGTGTTGACCACACCTGCGCCGGTCTCTATGCACGGTATGCGGGCGTTATCGCGGACAAAGTCAATTAGTTTGCGGCCGCCGCGCGGGATTACCAGGTCTACGTAGCCAACGGCGTTAAGGAGTTCCGCGGTGGCCTCGTGGGTGGCGGGCAGCAGGGTTGCCGCCTCCGGCGGGATCCCCTCTGCCGCCAGCACGCGCTGCACTATGGCAACCGCCGCCTGGTTGGAGAAGTCCGCATCCTTGCCGCCCTTGAGCACGCAGGCGTTTCCGCTTTTGAAACAAAGCGAGAAAACGTCCAGCGTGACGTTGGGGCGCGCTTCATAAATGACGCCTATCACGCCGAAAGGCACCGCCACCTTGCGAAGGCGGAGGCCGTTGGGCAGCGTGCGGTCAAGCAGGATTCGGCCGAGCGGCGAAGGCAGCGAGGCCACGTTGCGCATGTCCGCGGCGATGGCCTTGATGCGGGCCTCGGTGAGCATCAGGCGGTCGTAGAGCGGAGAGCGCCTGTCCATCCTGACAAGGTCCTGTTCATTGGCGCGGAGGAGTTCCGGCACGGAGGCCTCCAGCTCATCGGCAACAGCCAGCAATATGGCGTTGCGGGCGGCATCGTCCATGGCGGCGAGGCTCTTGCCCGCCTGCCTGGCATTTATGAAGTATTCTTCCAACATTCTATAGCAAACTAAGATAATCGTAATGCACCAGCGGGCGGCAGTCATGCTGCCCTATCACTTCCCTGGCCTGTTCTGAGGAATATGAACTGCGTCCCACGGCAAAGAGTTCCCCTGCAGGGTCCAGGATGCCAATTATGTCGCCTTCCTCGAAGTCTCCCTGGACGGACACCACGCCCACGGGAAGCAGGCTCACCGCGGATTCTCCGCACAGAGCCTTGCGCGCGTTGGCGTTCACCGTAACCGTACCCTTTGCGAACCCGCTGCTGTGCGCTATCCACTTCTTGACGCTGGATACGCCGCCTTCCGCCGGCACGAACTCCGTGCACACGGTATCGGGAACATTGTGATACAGGTCCTTGATTATGCCTTCGCGCTTGCCGTTGGCAATGATCACGCGTATGCCCTCTTCGGCCGCGCGGGCGGCTATGGCATACTTGGACAGCATTCCGCCGCGGCCGAAGCCGCTCTTCTGCGAACCTATGCTGCCGCTTATGTCATCGCCCGGGAAAACCTTTGGAATGACGTTCCCTGAAGCGGGGCCGTCGTATATTCCGTCCACGTTGGTGAGGATCAGGAGCGTGTCGGCGTCCATCATAGAAGCCACCAGGCCGGACAGTTCATCGTTATCCGTAAACATCAGCTCGGTGACGCTCACCGTATCGTTTTCATTTATGATAGGAACAACGTTGTTGGCCAGCATGACCTCCATGCAGGCCCTCTGGTTCAGATATTCCCTGCGGGTGGAGAAACTTTCCTTCATTGTGAGCACCTGGCCTATGGTGGTGCCCCAGTCCTTGAACAGGCGGCTGTAAAGCCCGATAAGCTGCACCTGACCCACCGCGGAGTACAGCTGGCGCTGCTCCACGGGGTCCAGTTTGCGGCCTCCCGCCTGCGCGTCGCGGCCCAGAAGGCTGCGTCCGCAGGCCACGGCCCCGCTGGATACAAGTATCACCTGCGCCCCTTCCCTACGCAGCGCCTCAACCTGATCCACTATGGACGATATCCTTGTGGTGTCAAGCGTGCCGTCCGCGCGTGTCAGGACGTTTGTGCCTATCTTTATTACCAGGCGTTTCATTTCTTGGAGGCTTTCAGACCGCGGATCACCGCGCTGGTGAATCCGGCGTGCTCCATTTCATTGAGGCCCTTGATTGTGATGCCTCCCGGCGTTGTGACCTTGTCGATCTCCGCCTCCGGATGCGCGCCCGGCTGGCTCAGAAGCCCGGCCGCGCCCTTCACTGTCTGGCATACGATCTTCACGGCATCATTAGGGTAGAATCCCATCTCCACGCCGCCCTGGGCGGAAGCGCGGATATAGCGCATTGCATACGCTATCCCGCACGACGCCAGCGCCGTGGCCGCCGGCATATGGTCATAATCAATCACCAGCGAGGATCCCACAGCGTCAAACAGGCCCTTAACGGCCTCAACAGACTCCGTGCTCGCCACCACCGGCGTGATGAACGTCATGCTCTGAAGTATCTCGATAGCGGTATTGGGTATTGCCAGCAGGCACTGCGCCTCGGTACCGTTCTCATCGCTCCCCAGCCAGTCCGCCAACTGCTCCGGCTTTATGCCCGCAGCGATGCAGACGACAATCTGCGATGAATAGTCCAGTTCCGGCTTAATCTCGCTGATCAGTTCCTCAACCAGCCATGGCTTTACCACCAGGAACACCACGTCAGCGCCCTTCACGGCCTGCGCGTTGTCCTTTGTAGTGTTGAATCCCAATGCAGAGAATGAAGCCAGTACCACCGGAGAAATGTCACTTACGGTTACATCGGATGCGCTTACCGCACCGGCCTTGACCAGGCCCCTGGCTGTGGCGCCGCCCATATTGCCTGCGCCTATTACCGCTATTTTCATATTTAACCTCTTTAATTGAACACTATTCGTACAAATATACAAAAATTACCTTACTTTGTTGCATATCCTTGCGGATGTCGTGCAATAAGGTCCATGTCTTCGTACATTTTCTGTATCCGGTCAGTATCCGCACGGGCATTGTCCGTCAGTTCCACCCTGGGCCCCAGGCCCACTCTCTTGTGTCCCCAGTCTATATATCCAAGGTACACCGGCATGTCCGCCGCCCACGCAATGGTATGGTATCCGGTCTTCCATTTATGGACCGCCTTCCGGGTCCCCTCCGGACACATCACCATATGGAACTTCTTCCCGTCCTGCTCCGTCAGCCTGTGTATGGTCTCCCTGACCGTGGCCGCAGGATGCTCCCTGTCAATGGGGAACCCTCCCAACGCCCTCAGCAGCAGTCCCAGCGGGAACACAAAGAACTCCTTCTTGATCATTATATGGAGCCTTCCCCCCACCGACCGGTAATACCAGTACCCTATGAAGAAGTCCCACACGCTGGTATGCGGCGCCTCCAGGATAACGCACTTCCTGTCCGGCGCCACAGTCCCCTCCGTCTTCCATCCCAGCACCCTCAATATGAACCTGCTGAATCTCATACACACAAATATAGCACTTTTCTCCGATCAATTTATTTCGTGGATGTAGATTGACCGGGGATGATCCCCCAGCACATCGTGGGTTACATTACAGATCCAGAGCTCGAACCCGGAGGCCCCATACTGCTCCGCCAGCGGACCGGTAAGGGTATAGGTGGCGCCCCACTGGTTGTGGGACTTCCTGATAAGCTTTGCCAGGAACCCGTTGCTCGGATTGTTATCTGAAACGGTTATGGACACTTCCCCGTTTCCTCCTTTGAGGGTGTCCACCGCTTCCAGGAAAGCATCGCTTCCGGCTACCATTTCATTTTCTGAAAGGGTGTGGTTTGGGACATCGGCATACCAGCCGCGTTCCGGGCCTTCTGCAATCTTGAAGAATCTGATAGTTTTCATCATAGGCGTTATTGGGTTTAAGTTGTTTTAGTATTTGAAGGACAGGATCTTCCAGAAGGAGGCGGGAAGGAAGACGTTGCGCAGGCTGAAGGCGTTGGCAAAGAGCGGAGCGATTTGCTCGTCCCTGAAGCCGGCGATGCCGCATCCGACCCGCGTCACCAGGAACGTCAGCTCCGGGTGCTGGTCCGCGAACCAGATGAACTCTTCAACATATTTGGCAATCTCTTCCAGCGAAAGATCCATTGTCGGAAGGGCGTAGCTCTGCCCCTGCAGGCCTTCGCCCTGGCCCCATATCGCGCCAAAGCGCTCATATGCCAGCCGGGCCGCCCCGCCCATGTGCTGCCCCTGGAGGTTGCTTCCGAACACGAACACCTCATCGGGCCGCAGGCTCTCTATGTTGTTTGGCGTCACGCGCCTCAGCGCATCCTTCATGGAGAAGAAGTCCTCCTCGAAGTCCACCGGCAGGCCTGACAGCTTGGCGTCGCGCACCTTCTTGTAGTACGCCCTGCGGCTGGAGTTCATCTTGCCCCACATCATCTCTGCGCCTTCGGCCGATGCCATGAAGTCCATAGCGCTGCGTATTCCCAGGCCCTTGGCCGCCTGCTCGGAGTCCTGGTTCGCCCCTATGAAGGTGAACACCCACCCCTGCGCAGAGAGCGTGTCTATCATCTCCTTCACGGATGCTGCGTTGTACACGCGCGAGTCGTTCTCGTAGCCGTCGGTGATGATGGTGACCAGCACGTGGTCACCATCCTGCACCTTGGGCTGCAGGTCCTTCACGGAGAACCCTATCGCATCGTAAAGCGGAGTGCATCCGTGCGGGCGGTACTGCTCATAGGTCAGGTCCTGCACCTCCTCTATCTTCCGGCAGTCAATCAATTTGCGCACGTCCGGCCTGCTCCCGCCGGAATCAAAGGTCACGAATGTTATCATCTGGTTGTCTTCCGGGCTCTCCTGCTGGGCCACGCGGATAGACTGGAGTGTTTTGTTTGCTCCCACGAGCGCCTGCTCGCGGATCGGCTCCATAGAGCCGCTTTCATCAAGGATGATCAGGTTGAAAATTTTACTCATTCTTTCAAGTGGTTAGAAATGTTCTGTGTAAATTATACGCAAAGATAATACCAAAAGTTTCATTATTCCAAATTTTGTGTTATTTTTGCACAAAGTCTGACAAACTGGCAAAATAAAACGGCAAAAATGGCACGTAAAGGACAATATACTTACGAGTACCCGCACCCGGCTGTCACTGCTGACTGCGTGGTCTTTGGTTACGATGGAAAGGAACTCAAGGTGCTCCTCATCAAGCGCGGAAAGGAAAAGGAAGCCAGCACCACGGCCTACGTTGGCCAGTGGGCCCTCCCCGGCGGATTCCTAGATGCCAACTCCGATAAAAACGTTGCATTCACCGCCTCACGCGAGCTCAGAGAGGAAACCGGCCTCCAGATAGCCCCCCAGAACCTGGTAGAATTCAGCACCTACAGCGACATCGACCGCGACCCCCGCGAGCGCGTCATCACCGTCGCCCACTACGCCCTTGTCAAACTGGAAAAGGTACAGGCCGACACCGATGCTGAAAAAGCCGAATGGTTCTCCCTTGCCGATGTCCCCGCCCTGGCCTTCGACCATGACGCCATCCTCTCCGACGCCCTCGCCCGCATCAAGGAAGACATCCACTTCCGCCCCGTGGGGTTCGACCTCCTTCCGGACGTCTTCACCCTCCCCCAGCTCCAGAACCTCTACGAAGCCATCCTTCAGGTCAAGTTTGACCGACGCAACTTCGCCAACAAGATGAAGCACTACCACATCCTTGACCAGATTGACGACGGCACCCCCCGCCACGGCACAAGGACCCCCATCCAATACAGCTTCAACAAACAAGGCTACGACACCCTCAAAGAAGAAAAGGACTTCATGCTGGAATTCTGATAATTAGTTTTAGTTATTTATAGTATGGCATTCCCCCCATTCATCGCTCTCCCTATATGGTCTCCTTTTAGGATGGGGATAATAACATAGAATCTGAAACGAGCAATTGAATAATATATTCTTGTCTAGTACCTCTTTTCTACAGTTATTAAACAGCTTCTATATATATAACCTTTTGCCCATATTCTTGTTTGTCCTGCACTAATAGCCGTTACTTTACCATTTGAATCTACCGTTGCTATTTTTGGATTGTCTGATTCCCATTTCAAGGAAGGACCATAATTAGTCACTATAAGAGTAATACTCTCCCCTATTCTCAGAGTCGCTCGTTCAGTAGAAATAGTCATACTATCGGATCGCTCCACATTAGTTTTGTTTGTCGTTGTGGCTTTTGTTGTCTGAACGCTAGCAGATCCCGATTCTACAGTTACAAGACATCTTTTTAACTCTTTTCCTTTTGCCCAAATATTAGTCTTGCCAGGACCTATCGCTATAACCTTTCCTGTTGATGATACGGTTGCCACTTTAGTATTATCTGATTCCCATGAAAGAGATGCACCATAATTGGTTGCAGAAAGAGTAAATGATTGTCCTACTCTTAATGATAAACTTGTAGGAGAAAGGGTCATTTCATTGTTAGAAGGAGATGAGGGGTTAGTTGTGCTTCTTACGGAAACTGTTACAACACAACGTTTCTCAGAACTGCCTTTGGCTGTAATTACAGTGCGACCTGGGCGAAGAGCTGTTATTTTCCCAGTTGATGACACTGATGCTACTGTAGGATACTCAGATTCCCAGGATATAGATGGCCCATAATTAGTTGCAGAAAGGGTGAATGATTGTCCGACAAACATCGATAATTCAGCGTGAGAAAGGGTCATTTCTCTTTGAACTATAGTATCTGTATTAGAACTATTTGATTGGCTTTTCGTTTCTTTAGCTGCTGCTTGTGTGACAACTATTGAAGCTAAACCAGTAGCCTCTCCTTTCTTTTTGAAAATGATTTCTGCAATGCGTTCTTGATTTGTAGTATTCTTTTGGCAAACTATGGTTAACAAAGACGATCCCGTATATAATGTACACCAATCTGGTTTTTGGTAATATTCCCAACCTTCTTCAAAATTACGACTAATACTACACTGTTTGGTTCCACCATCTGCTTCTACATAATAATGAAAAGACTTTACTCCCTCAATTGTTATGATGTCCTCATGCGACGGAGTCAACAATGCATTATTGTGTTTAGTTGAAGAAACCAAATCCTTCCAAGGAATAATGATACTTGCAATTAGTATTGCTAACACAGGGACGATCCACTTGAGCAGACGAATTATATTGCCTTTATTCTTTATTTCGATGTCATGCTTTATTTTAAAACTACCCCTGCTAGGGCTCTGACTGGGATTGAGTTTCCTAATAATGGTTCTTTCCTCGTCTTGATTATTTATCCTTTGCTTATCCAATGATGTGTTATCGTTCAAGTATGATAAAAAAGCATCAACACTTTGTGGCCGTTCCTTACGACGAGGTTTCATTGCAATTTCAATTGCATCCCATATTCTATCCGAAACCTCTTTAGGGCGTTTAAGTCCATCTTCATTTACAATTGTTGCCTCAGGAGGGGTCAAGCCTGTTATCAGATAATAAAAAGTAGCACCTAAAGAGTAGATATCAGTAGAAGGTTTAAACTGTGACACATCCCCATCTAGGCTTTGTTCTAAAGGAGCATAGCCTTTACTTTGCCCCACAGGAGTACTGCTTGTCTGTTCGCCAGAATCGTCATAGTGCTTGGAGATTCCAAAGTCAATGAGAACCGCATCGCCTTCTGAATTAAGCAGAATATTCGAAGGCTTTATGTCAAGATGAACCGTGTTACGGGAATGTATATACGCTAAAGCAGCTGAAACTTGACGAATGTACTTTTCTGCTTTTGCTTCTGAGAAAGGCCCTTCTTTCTTCACTTTATCAGCAAGAGAGCCTCCGGTAAGGTTTTCCATAACGTAATATGCAGTACCATTCTCCTCGAAGACATCTGTCACTCTTACTATGTGAGGATGCTCCATACCAGCAATCACTTGCGCTTCTCGTATAAACTTACCACGAAATTTCTCAGCCAGATCTTTCTGATTACCAGTACCTATAGTTACTTTACTAGTAGCGCTGTCTCTATCGCAACAGTCTTTCATGAAGAATTCCTTGATTGCGACTATCCTACGCAATAAGGGTTGTTCCGCTTCATATGTAATACCAAAACCGCCCTGGCCAAGGACTCTTTTTATCCTATATCTACCTCCTTGCAAAAAGGAGCCTTCTCTTAAAGTCATAAAAATCAGAAATCAAAAAACAATTGGAGATAATTAGAGCGTAATAGATTCATAACGTACTCGATTGGTCTCACAATCAACATATCCATGCTGATATGCCACTGCTCTAACCGATTTTTCGCCATCTAAATATAACTTATACTTTGATGTAGCTACTAGTTCCAGTCCTCCAGAATCGACAAAAGAGGGTCTAATTGCTATACATGTACCAAATTGACTAGTACGAACACTTGGGTAAATGATTGCGTCAATCGAGGAAAAACTAAAAAGAAAATTAGAGTAAGAAGCCGATATCCTATAATCACTATTATTTTTTACTTCATGGGAAAACGCTTCAATTATTGCGGGATCACCAAATGTTTCATCCAAATGTTGCGCTATATACTGTTGTGGCAAATAATCTGCTTCTTTGAAAAAGGAATTCTTGGCTATTGAAGATGAATCGTAAATGAGGATCGTAACCAAATCTTTTTTTACAATCCACTCTCCACTCACATAATACTCCTCCTGATAGGTGGTATAATGACAAAGATCTGATACCTCAATAATCGATGTCATAAGGGCTTCTATTATTTCATCGCCATCTCTCCCATATATAGTACCATAGAACATTTCTTGTTTAGGAAAACTACAACGATTAAAAACCCCTTCTGAAAGTCTTTTTGAAGGGCAATACGATAAGCGAGAGATGTTCGATACATTTTCGTCAGCATTAATAAGTTTCGTACATCTTACAATGCGTTCCAACTTTCTTGCTGGGATAGTGCATTTAACCCATCTGGTTGGATTGGCCCGGTAATAATCAAGCAATTGAGAATCTGTCAGTTTCTGAAGTTCGCTCAAAGTCTTCATGGGGTTGTTTTTGCAACTTAATGGTTAAATGTGAAAAAACTCTTCACTGACCTTTTCATAAAGAAACCATTGTTATATATTTAATTGTTAATTGGTCCTTTTTTCTTTATATCCAAAACAAACGATCTCCTAACAATCATCTCTAATAATCCTTTACTGGACGTATAGGGAAACCCTCACAACGATCAGCAGAAAAGAAATGAGCATACCCATAGAAAGCATCATCGCTATTAAACCCAAATAATGGAGAATAACTGCTATTATCTCCTAGAGATGATGTCCAATAATATGCTCTTGGAGAATTGCCCACTACTTTGTACGCTATAAAGATTCTATTACCTGTTATTTTACTTTCAACCCAATATCCGGGTACGGAATAATAACCAGAAACAGGTTCATGATATGTAAAAGTCCATGTACAATTATCTCTATCCAATAGTTCTTGCCATTCCTGCTTTGAAGGAGTTCTCCATTTACTGCCCCATGCAGCGTTGGCGGCATCATCTTCTAACATCAGCGAAACATAAGAATCTGTATATCCCATATATCCATAGTTAGGGTCATTGGAATACTTAGTTATAGTATACTTTGAGCCTTTGGCCCATTTATAATTCTCCCAAGAATAACTTGTTTTAGTTTCTATCTCGCCCCACGCATATAGGCCACCTTGCTCTGTCGGCGACTCTGCACCTAAATTACACAAAGACCATAACACAGATAGCCCCATATCAACAGCTATATTACTTGCAGATATTACTGTAACATTACATGTAGCTGTCTTTAAACCATTATTAGTAGTAACTGTTATTGTCGCTGTTCCTGTTGCCTTTGCTTTAACAACACCACTGGATGAAACTGTTGCTACTGTTGTATTACTCGAAGACCAGGTCACAGATTTATTTATCGCGTCTGACGGAATAATCGTTGCTGTCAAGGTATAAGTATCTCCAGATATTAAAGTCATTGATGTTTGATCTAAGCTAACACCTGTAACCGCCCCTGATGAAGCATTAACAGTCACTGCACAAATCGCTGTCTTTCCTCCATCATTAGTTCGTACTGTAATAGTTGCTGCCCCCGCTGCTTTTGCTGTAACTACTCCGATAGAAGAAACTGTTGCAATGGATGTATTACTAGAACTCCATGTCACTGATTTATCGGTAGCGTTAGATGGTGCTATAGTAGCAGTTAGTGTCTGTGTGTCTCCAACTATCATTGACATTGATGACTTATTAAGGCTGACACTGTTGACAGATACAATAGGCGTGGCATAAACAGGTCTAATTGAAAAGCCATAACACCTATCGTAACTCCAAGATTCTAAACCATCATTAACTAAGAAGGCACGACAATATGCATTGTACGGTTTACTATCAACTGAATTGTTTGATGACCAATAAGCGCCAACATTCCCCTGCCCTACATATCCACCTCCTCCGTAGTAACTATGAGAAGGAAGATCATAATAGCCCGAAAATGGGAAGAAAACCCAATTATTTGTATACCCGCCTTTTTTGCTGGTAATCTTGTAGCCTTCTACCCCATTGAGAGTAGCTTTTTCCCAAGTACAGTTTTCTGGATTCAACAATTCTGCCCATTCGGAATACGTTGGCATTCTCCAGTTGCCACCAAGAATAGAATTCGCAGCATCATCTTCTGGATCCAACATGCTTTTTGAATCAGTGTATCCATTATACCCATATGATGTAATCCCACAATACTTTGTAAGAGTATTACTCTCCCCCTTACACCATTTATATGTACTCCAATCATATACAGTTTTTGGCGATATCTCACCCCAGGCAAAGAATTCACCATAATCCTCAGGCATTGAGGCTCCAAGATTAAATGATGCCCACTTTACAGAGAGACCCAGATCAACAGCTTCTGGAATAGTCCAAGAGTATGACTCAGACGATACTTTTACATAACAAGTTGCTTTCTTTCCACCATCATTAGTCGTTACCGTGATAGTAGCTGAACCTGCAGCTTTGGCAGTCACTACACCAGAAGATGATACCGACGCGACTGATGTGTCACTTGAAGACCAAGTAACTGACTTATTCGTAGCATTAGAAGGTGCTATTGTTGCTGTTAGTGTCTGTGAGTCTCCAACAGTCATTGACATTGATGACCTATTTAGGCTGACTCCTGTTACTGATATGGTTGAAGTACTCACGTTTACTTTACAAGTAGCAGTAAACCCACCATCATTAGTCGTTACAGTAATAGTTGCAGAACCTGCTGCCTTGGCTGTGACAACTCCACCGGAAGAAACAGTCGCTACTGAGGAGTTGTTTGATGACCAGGTAACGGCTTTATTCGTAGCATTAGAAGGTGCTATTGTTGCTGTTAGTGTCTGTGAGTCTCCAACAGTCATTGACATTGATGACCTATTCAGGCTGACTCCTGTTACTGATATAGTTGAAGTACTCACGTTTACTTTACAAGTAGCTGTAACCCCCCCATCATTAGTCGTTACCGTGATAGTTGCTGAGCCTGCAGCCTTGGCAGTCACTACACCACAGGAAGATACCGTTGCGACGGATGTGTTGCTGGAAGACCATGTAACGGACTTATCTGTAGCATTTGATGGGGTTATTGTAGCTGTAAGGGTCTGAGTATCTCCAACAGTCATGGACATAGAAGACGTATTCAAGCTGACACCTGCAACTGAAATGGTTGAAGCACTCACGTTTACTATACAAGTAGATGTAAATCCTCCATCATTAGTCGTTACAGTGATAGCTGCTGAACCTGCTGCCTTGGCAGTCACTACACCTCCGGCAGAAACTGTCGCTATTAATGAATTGCTTGACGACCATGTAACGGTTTGGTCCGTTGCATTAGAAGGAACAACTATTGCAGTCAATGACTGGGTATCACCTGCCGTCATTGAAAGAGTCGTTTTATCAAGACTTACTCCGGTTACTGGCACTTCAGTAGCACTGACAGTAATAGAACAAGTCGCCGCAAAACTTCCATCACTTGTTTTTACTGTTATTATTGCCGTTCCGACAGACTTTGCAGTAACTACGCCTGAAGAAGAAACAGTAGCTATTGAGGTGTTGCTAGATGTCCAGTTGACTGAATATTCCGAAGCATTTCTTGGAACGGGTATTGCATATATAGTTGCTTGTTCCCCCTCTGTCAGGCTTAATACAGTCTTGTTTATCTGAATTCCAGTCATAGCTATATATTCACCTTTATCCCCATATTGAAACAAAGTGAGAGCCATACTTTGACTCTTGGTCTGAATGACCATTTCACCAGAGCGATTATAGCCAGTATTCTTATTTCCGGATAATAATACATCCCATTCGTAAGAGGAACTCTTAGACCGATCAATTGAAGAAATACTTACCCAATTCGGGAGAGCTGTAATATCCCACTTCTCTCCGCTACGAACAGTCAAAACAGTAATATCTGATTCTATCGTTATTGTATCCGATGGATTGACAGATAAACCATTAGGTACATCCTCGGCTATATAATTTGTACAGGACAGAATCTGGCAAAAAGATAAAAGAATTAGTATTCTATATAAAATCTTCATAATTGCTAAAGATTTATTATGTCTATTACTGTCCAATTTGTAGGAATCCCACTTTCACCAGCGACCCAATTATTCATATTAGGATTCTTCTCAAATATACCCGAGGATGAAACTCCTTCTGTCCATTTATATGTACATGCCTCAGCCATGATGTCATTTGCATAGCAAACGATATGATGAATATTTACACAGCCATTAAACATTTTATAATAGCACCTCTGAGCCAAAGTCGTCGCAAGTAAAATGGGCGCACTTTGTAACGAAGTGCAGCCTATAAACATAGAACTATAGCAACTTTCTGCAAGAATTGTTGCATTCAAATCAGGAGCAACAATTAAAGACTTACATCCCCAAAACATTCCTGCATAGCAACTGTTACTTAATGTGGTTGCCGATAATTCAGGTGCCGTTCTTAAAGACCAACAATTACTAAACATCCAGTAATAACAACCCTCAGACAGGGATAAAGCAGGTAACTTTGGCGCAACTATAAGAGAGTAGCAATAACTAAACATCTCTCGATAACAACAATAAGCCAAAGTTGTAGCAGGAAGTTCAGGGGCAATTCTTAACCCAGAATACTCAAACATATTTGCATAGCAATGATCTGCTAACGACATTGCCGGAAGACTAGGCGCTGTTTCCAAAGACGAACAATTACAAAACATTCCTTCATAACAACTGGCACTTAACGTTGTAGCAGGTAGTTCTGGAGCCTTGGTTAATGCTCGACAACCTCCAAACATTTCAAAATAGCAAGATGCCGCCATAGTTGTTGCTGGTAATTCGGGCGTGACCTTTAAAGACGAACAATCATAAAACATTCTCTCATAGCATCCTACGCTTAATGTCGTCGCTGGCAATTCTGGTGCCTTGGTTAAGGCCCCGCACCACCTAAACATAGCTCGATAACAATGTTCAGCCAGATTTGTTGAAGGCAGGTCTGGTGCTTCTATTAAAGACGAACAATCCTCAAACATCGACTCATAACATCTCTTTGCTAAAGAGGCAGCTGGCAACTTTGGGGCAGTTACTAAACTAATACATCCCAAAAACATATTTGAATAACAAGCCTCAGTTAATAATGTTGGAGTTAGAGTTGGGGCTTTTTTTAATAATACATCCTTATAAAAAAGCCTGTAATAACAATAGTCGACTAGTTTTATATCCGGAGTTTCTTTGTAATCAATTAAAGACATAATATCACCGGAACAGCTATATAATGAACCTTCACTACAAAAATGACTATAACTTTGGGATTTGTTAAAACCATTTTTATTGTCCCCACATAAAAATAGAGGCATGTCAGTTGTTATCGGCAATCCTTGATAATTCCATCGATACCAGTTCTCCTTGTCAAATGAATAATATAAGATTGGATTATTCCCGTTAAGATTATTAAGGGATAGTATTGTTAATCCATCAGAAGTAAGAGTTAAATACCTTGTTGGATTAATATCTTCTCCTCTTGCTTTGTCTTGATTTATTGTAAGAATAGTCTTCTCATACTTAGTTGATGAGAAAACAATTTCTCCACTACGAACATATCCGAGGTTTTCTTTAACTGATAGAGATACTTCCCATTCATAATGAGAGCCGCTAGTTAGTTCTACGTTTGATACGCTAATCCAATCAGGCGTATTGACTATATCCCACTTTTCGCCGCATCTAACATTAATAAAAAACTCTGACGCTTGGCTAGATAGGGATATGGTATTTGAAGGATTAATGTAAAACGCATCAGGAATCTCATCAGCCACAAAATTCGTACATGAAGGAACTATGCTTATGGCTAAAACTGATAAGATATGTAATAAATGCTTCATCGTCTTGTTACTTAAAAAACGAGGCCAATACTAACATAAGGAATAATCCCTTCTGAGAGAACAAGTGAAGAAGAGGAAAAAACGGTTTCAATACCTGCTATGTATTCGGTTTCAGAGCTATGAACGTAAATGATAGGATTGTACTTAATTCCAAAATCAATACAATAATGTCTAGAAACTATAGAAAGACCCACACCTGCGTTCATTCCTGTTGTCGAAGAATTACCAGAACTGTTTTTACAATTAAAGAACCCTGCAATGATTTTTGGATAGAGATTATCAACTACTCTTAATAAAACAGACATCTCATATTCGTAAAAAGATGACGAATTTGGCAACGATGAACTGTATATCACTCCAAATTCTCCCCCGAAACGGCTTCCAACTATATCATATGCAACAATACTACCTCCATATGCAAGAGGTATTGCCTTGTTTTTCAAATCAATCGTTGAAAGACTAGCTTTGATGCCAATTCTGGTTTTATGTTTAGCATCGATACTCATGGTAGACTGGACAGGGACTAGTGGGACAGGCTGTGGAGTTTCTATAATTTCAGAAGGGAGTTGTTCTGGTTTCAAATCGAGCTCCGGATCCGAAACAACATTAGGGTCGACATATACAAGTGTATCTTCTATTGTAACATACTCTGGTGTTATTATAGTCTCTTCTTCAATAGGCTCAGTTAAAGAGGATTTAGTAGCCAATAGTAACTCTTTCGCAATTGCATCTTCAGGATTGAGAGCAAGTAGTTCCATTGCTTTTTCTATAGCGGCTTCATTATCTCCCTCAAGATACAACCTGTTCATTTCTTCCAATAAAGTTTGGCATTTTTCTGCTTTGTCCCGCAAAGAACTAGCTGCATCATCTCCCACCATTACATAATGCCACTGGCACAACAAGACAGCTCGTTGATAATTACCTTTAGTGAATTCTGTTTGAGCATCAGGAAGGATTTCTCTCTCATGTTGAGCATAATAAGCTTGTGTTTTATCTTGAGCGCATACTACTACGGATAAAAAAGAGAGCAGAATAGTTATAACTATGAAGATTGTTTTTTTCATTGTCATTACGCACTTTAATAAACCTATTAGAAAAAGAGTCCTATACTCAAATATGGTGATAATCCGTTAGGCAGGAGTGATAACACTGCCGATGGATTATATTGGATTTCGTTGGCATTGACAGCATCATTACGAGAATCTTGAGTGGACGAATAAAACTTACATCCTATCTCAAGGCAAAAATGCTCATCCAGAAAAGAAGTCACCCCAATTCCCATATTCATTCCTTTCGTATCTAGAGAATCATTTGTTTTATGATTATAAGAGTAGAGGCCTCCTAATCCTTTTAGAAAGATAAAATCTGAGACTCTAAAAGCGACAGAAGCATCAATCTCCATAAAAGAAGCATTATCTGAAACAGCTGGAACGAACTGAGTTCCAACTTCTATTCCGAAACGACTTTTACCAATATTATACACGCAAAGACTTCCCAAATATGCGAGATACCGCCCCATATCACCTGGATCAGATTGTATAAAATTGCTCAAATTAGTGATAGAAACTCCGGCTTTAATGCCATATAAGGTTCGATGGTCATACAGTTTATTAGTAAGAACTACATATGGTTCTTCAGCTATTATCTGAAGCGAGTCTGAAACATCCACAAAGGCTGAATCTGATTGGTCTGTATCAGGTACCATTTCAGGCTCACTATCATAAACTGGTGACTCCTCAATTGAAAGAGAATCAGGAACTGCTACAATCTCTTCTTCGTCAGTGACTTCATTATTTGCAGTTTCAGCAGCTAACAAAAGATTCTTTGCCTCAATATCTTCCGGATTGAGAGCAAGTAATGCAAGAGCTTTATCCAAGGCCTCCTCAATTTTCCCTTCTTTAACAAGTTGGCGCATCTCTTCTAATATGGCCCTACACTTATCTGCTTTATCACGCAAAGAATCAGCGGTTCGATCTCCTACTATGATATAATGCCACCGGCACAATAGCGCCGTTTGTTCATAATCGCCCTCGCTAAACGCGGTTTGCGCATCGGGAAGAATCTCACTTTCATGCTGACTGTAATACGCTTGTGTTTTATCCTGAGCATACATAGCAAAGGACAAAAAAGAAAGTGCTATAGATACGAGTATGATAATGAAAGACCGTTTCATCAGTTATTAAGCTCTAATTGGCGCCTCCATCTTTCTGCGTCAGGTTTATATGAATTAACTTGATTTTGGAGGGTTGTATTATTCTTTCTCAAAGTGCTATTTTCCGTTGACAATGTATTATTCTGTGTTTTTAATTCTTCGAGTTGTCTTTGCAAACTAGTGTTTGTTCGGGTTAAGGTCTGAACCTGATTGTTTAAAGCATCTATCTGCGAGGTATCTACTATAGGCTGTGGATTCTCGACCTTCTTATTATTTAGGATGGTTGCGCCAAACAAAATCAAAGAGCTAATCAGTAAAGCCGAAGATATTATCAAAGCATATTTACCATTACGGGTTCGGGAATTTGTGGTCTGAGGTTTAGGAGCAATTACGATTGTCGCTTCATCTTCTGCAGGCTCCGGAGATTCCTTTGGAAGAAGTTCCACGAATGCTTCGACATTCTGAGGCCGATCCTTGCGCCTGGGCTGCATAGCCTTTAAAATTGTCTGCTTAACTTCTTCACTTATGGTTGCTGGCATCTCAGGAAAGCCAGAATCCATTATCAATGAAGCTTCTGGAGGGGTAATACCCATTACCAAATTATACAAGGTTGCCCCCAATGCATACAAATCAGTTGCAGGAGTTAACGAAGAAGCTGTTGCGTTCACTTGTTCAAGTGGAGCAAACCCTCTACTGAAGCCTACCAGGGTAGATGTTGTTGTGGTATCTTGCTGAGAATCAACATATTTTGAAACGCCAAAGTCTATTAATACCGCCCGACCTCTTTCATCAAAAAGAATGTTGGCCGGTTTGATATCAAGATGCAGCAATCCATGAGAATGTACTGATCTCAAAGCATCAGCGATCTCTTTTATGATCTTGACAGCTTCGTCTTCAGAGATAGCTTTGTTCTTTATTCTGTCTGCTAAACAACCTCCGTCAAGGTGCTTCATAACATAGTATGAAGTTCCGTTCTCATCAAAAATGTCAATGATGTTAACGATATGGTCATTGTTTAAAGACGCTATCTTCCTGGCTTCAGACTTGAATTTCTTCAAACACTTTGAAACCAGTTCCTCGTTATCAGAAACTGGTATACTGACATTTGACGTTGTCGAATCTCTTTGGCAAGAGCCCTTCAGGAAGAACTCTTTAATGGCCACTTTCATACCGAGCCCTGTCTGCTCGGCAAGGTAGGTTATACCAAACCCACCTTGCCCTAGGACTTTAATTATCTTGTATTTACCATTTTGCAGGCTTTTTCCTGCAGGAAGATTCGACAAATCGTTGTTCATAGGTTAAATTACCTTGTTATACCGGGATATTCATATCATTGTCAGTGAACTCCTGAACATCGGGATTGAGGATCTCATCAGGAGAGACTCCGTTATTGATAGCGGCTTCTTCGACCATATCATCTACAGTAATACCTGCGCCTTCTGCATCATAAATCTCATCAGGTTCCAGATGCCTATTATCATTGGCATCTATAAGAACAGTATCAACCTCACCATCTCCGTCAGAATCAATAAACTCTGAATAGTGACCGTCAACTCCGCCATATCCAACGACTACAGAAGCACCCGACTCTAGTTCAATCTGTTCAACGCCTACAATGTGAACATCAATGTCAACATCATCTGCTCTTGCTTCATCCATAGCTACAATCTCCGGTTCATTCTCGGTCGGGGCATAAGGTGGACACGGAACCTGACTGATAACCTGCTGACCAAACTCAGAGCGTGCCTCGTCTGTCATCTCCTGCCATTCAGCATCATCTGCGCGGAAGGTAGTGTAAACATTGCCATGCCAAACGAAAGCTCCTCCTGGACCAATCTCTGCACGTGCAGCAGCAAAGGCCTGGTCAAATGACATGTCATTAGTTACATTATGGGCAACTTGAACCTCTGAAACCTCTTCTGTAGGAGCAACACTTACCTTATCAGTAGCGGTTTCACCTGAGGACACAATTGCTTCAACTGCTTTTGTTCCGGTGGAACCTATAAGGATTCCAGGAATTCCTCCTACTAATACGGCCTGCCAGAAACGAGGAGCGTTATCCTTTGTTTCTTCTTTTTCAATCTCGAGCATAGGTCTTGTTGACTCGGTATACAACGTTGCGGTGGCGGTTTGTGCTTTCATAATTCTTAATCTTTTTATATTGTTTGTTATTAGTAATTGTTCTTTCTGAGGACAAAACTAATAGCTGAGATTCATTCAAAAAACTGTTATTTTAGTTACTACACGAAATGGGTGGTTTTATGTATGTAATATCATTTTGAGATAATACAAGGCAGCTAGAGCAACTATTAATGCCAAAAGGAGAAAGAAAAACAAATAATGATGACGTTTCCCTGTAGTCTGACGCTCCAGGCTCTTCCCGTTCACTGCCTCAACTCGGACTAACAATGCAGAATGATTATCTTGATTGTTCTTGGTAAGGTTCTTTAGTATCTCTATTTTCTTTTTGTCTGTAGCACGCAAGGCGAGAATGTTTACCAATTCTTTATCCTCTATTTTTTCTAGCATTCCATCACTACAAAGGAATAGATAATCGCCAACCTCAATGTCGGTGAGATTAAGGCAATCGGCTTTTGTGCGGGTTTCCTGATGTGGTTGGATGGCACGGGTTATAACATTCTTCTGTCTTGAAGTCTTAGCTTCCTCTTTTGTCATCTCGCCTAATGAGATCAATTCATTTACCAACGAATGATCCCTTGTAAGGTGAAGGATCTCTTTTTTAGAAGGACGAATATGATACAGACGGCTATCACCAATATGTGCTGTAAAACAACCTCCGGAATGGAATTTGGCAAAGACTAAGGTCGTTCCCATTTTCTTTTCTTCCTCGTTGTCCAAGGCATCTAATGAATCATATGCCGCATTTAAGGCTTTATAAAACACATTTTCACTAAAGGTTTCGCTATCTGGATACTCAGATAACATACGAGACATGGTCTCACAAACCGCCTTAGACGCTACTTCTCCGGCTGCATGACCACCCATTCCATCGCAAAGGATATATAGACTGCCATTGGAAGGCATATCTTCCTGTAAAGGATAGATGTAATCTTCCTGGTTGCTACGCTGTCCTAATTCGTAGATTGAGTGGGTTATCAATTTATACGTCATAGGAATTCC
This sequence comes from Bacteroidales bacterium, assembly GCA_017619675.1. GTDB lineage: Bacteria > Bacteroidota > Bacteroidia > Bacteroidales > UBA932 > Cryptobacteroides. The sequence continues at coordinate 153,270 of JAFZRX010000004.1, forward strand.
TTTTAGATAACAGTCGAATCATTAATGGGAGTTCCTACATATTGGAGAGGGGTCTCACAAAGTCTGACTATATCTCCGTGTTTCAAGCCTACCTTATCATTATCCTCCAATACTTTTCCATTGATTGTAGTTGGGTTTTGATTCTTTGCATTGGAGGCGTAAACGTGATACTGAGCATCATTGCCTAATACTACTTCTATGCATAAATGCTCTCTGCTCATTCCCTGGTCTGTAGTCTTAATAGGTATATCAGCTTTAGAAGGCGTTTTAGTTGTTTTGCGCCCGACAATTTGTTTGCCTTCTTTTAAAGGATATAAAAGGCCCGTGATTTTGTCCAGCAGATAGCCAATAGAACCTTTCTTTGAAAGACTGACAATTGTTTCATCGTCTACAGGTTCGATTGGAGTACCGGTTTTGATTTGCAGAAAACTAGTAAACTTGCCCTTATGTTTACAATTAGGACAGGTCACGTTCTTAGTATAATTGGCAGGGTTGTCAAATGCTTCTAATATGGCACCACATACTGGGCATTTGATATGAATCTTTTCCATATATCGGTTATTTGTTCAGGGCAAAAATATAACCCCTCACTTCAAATCAAAAGTATTTCTCCTTTTAATACACGAAACTATAGAGTTTACTGATGAAATGTGTTTTAGCTACTCAGAAAACTTAGATCTACAGTACGGGCAAGACCGGTTTTTCATCAACTCATTATACGGGGTAAACCCTAAAAAATGCTTACACGCAGGATTAGGGCAAACATACTTCTCACGGAATGATTCTTCTATCTCCCTTGACTTTAAAGGCACCTTGCTAGCATTAATGTAGCGTATTAGGGCAAATGCAAGAGCAAAAAGCGCCGCTACAATAATCATAATAAATCTGGCATTAGGGAGAAAGACCGCAATTCCTATTGAGGTCATAGAAAGAACGCCAGGCAACGCACTAAGAGCATTCAGTTTACCTTGCTTTACTTGCATGTCAAACTTTGCTTGCTGATAGTTGTCATATACAGCTTTTAGATGCTTGATGGAATAAGCTTGCTTGGATGTTGCGGCCTTAATGATAGTCTCCAGATCAAGGTGATACCTGGATGGACCAAGTTCGACATTATCTTGTATACGTATGTCGCTTTTCTTCTTGCAGTCTGAACCATTGACATAAGTAAAGTTGTTGTTTGTAAGGTCCTCAATGCTAATTTTATCATTGTCAATAGTTATCTTGCAATGCTTCCTACTAACATCTTTAGATACGCTGCCAGGGGGACCAACAAAAACAGTCTGTCCGTTAAAGGTGACAGACAATCTAGGATTCTCAACACCGCTTTCTCGGCCTATTATAAGTTCAGTCATTAGTCTTGCTCCGGTTTATGATATGGTGAAATCAACTCCTTGAGTCCCTTCAATGCCACTTTTGATATAGGGAGATTGAAGGAAAAACTTTTCTGATCACTTAAAGACAGTTCTTGTTTTAGGGTATTGATCCTATATATGTAACTGAGATTAATTATGAATCGTTTCCCTATCCTTGCAAATGTCCCGGGGGCATCTTTAAAACGGAGCGCTAAAAGTTCTTCCATTCGCCCTAAATTCATCAACAGCATATCGGCCTCCCCATTTACAGAAACAAATTTCGTATAGTTACCATCAGCTTCGAAATACACAACTGATGATAAATCAACTCTCAAAAGTTCATCTCTTGAGTTGAAGTATATTATTCTTGGTTTCATGCTCACTGCTAGGAAGTCATTCATTAAGTGGTAAGTACAAATATAATAAATAATTAATGCCGTTGCATACAGGGATTTGTTAATTATTCATTTACTTATTTTTTGACTTGTTTCCTTCTTTCTATTAATCGCTTTCGACACTCATCCCATATATTTTGTCCAAACCTTTTACTATGCAGTTAGTGAAATGTTCTTTTGTCGTTCTATTACCATCCTTGATATCTTCTGAGTATAACTCTGATAGCACATACTCTATGAATTCATCGCATGGGTATTTGGTTTTAGGAATACGAGGGTCCTTCTTTGATATAGATTGCCAAATATGAATTATCTTTTCCTTATCATCTGCAAGTCTCCTCTTTACAATTATATCTATAAATGGCTGCTTTATTGAGTCAATGATGTCATCTTCCGAGACAACCATAACCCTTTCTTCTGAATGACCATCATTTTCTGGTGCAGAAGCAAACAAAGAATCTAAGCCATATGGAACTGATGTACGACTAAAGCCGTGTTTTGAAAAAGAAGCACAAAAAATAACATCTCCCAAGATAAATAGAGCTATCTTGTTTCTCAAAAAATACTCAAGATGTATAATTCCAGACCCACGTTTTGAATAATCCTTATCATAGAGCACTTTATAAGTAAAAGGTAGCTTACTCATAAGAAAAGAGAGATCCTCTCCTCCTTCTTTTTTTCTAATGTAGTTAGTTAGCCTTTTACCAAGACTATTAACAAGTGCTTTTGGCATATCAAGACTCTGAGAATCAAACTTAGCTGTTCGCCATATTATTGAAATCCAATAATAATATGCGACATCTATTGGGATATGACGACCCTCAAGAATGTGAGCGTGGTAGGGTGACTCTAAAAACTCGCCAAGTTTCTTCTCGCAGTGAGTACAAAAAATATAGTCTTTGGCGACATCGCTTTTCCTCATCTGATTCAGACGTTCCTCAGTTAGCTCATCAAAACTATCTGCTAGCTGCTCTGGAAGGACCTCTCTTCCTATATATGTAGAAGTGCTACGCTCATTAATAGTAAATAACAACTCTTTGCCTCTCTTGTAACTGTTATCTACGCTAGAGACCATACTTATAAAGAAACTAGGAATTATATGAGAATTAGTTTTGTCTGCAGGACGTGTTAGACAGATAGAACATAATGGTGAAGGATTCCGAGATTCCATATGCTATAGTTTATACATAATAGAATGAAAAATGATTATCCCTTTAGATTCGCCCCAAGAATACGCTACGGTTGTTTTCTTTTTGGTGAGACTAAGGGCGAGGTCTTAGAAAAAACAGAGAATGCTGCATCTAGCTTGGTTCGTGGCGGATCACCCTCATCTCCGCAATCTCAAGGAATTATTCAAAGGTACGATGAATTCATTAATATCCAAACAACAAAGGGGCCCCCAGTGGTGGGCGGCCCTTTGACCGGATGGATTGGTTTTGAGATAGAAAAGAAGGCGACTATTGGTCGCCTTCTCCGGAGCCAAGGCTCCTTCGGAGATGTAGGTGCAGCACCGGTCAAAGACCGATTAAGCCGTGACTCAAACTAATGTTTTCGCCAGTGGGCCTTCACGTGGATTCTTTTTCCGTTTTGTACTCTCCAGTAGGAATGCACATAAACGGGCCTGGCACATGTACCTTGTACAGTGAGGTGAATGATGATGACACTAGTATTAGACATTATTTAAGATTATTAGTTTTGGAGGTCTCTCATTGACAACCCTGATCATCTCCGTCATTCAAAAAAAAGAGCACCGCTCCCTCTCGGGTGGCAATGCTCTTATGTCTAATACTGGTCGATCCCTCGACCCTAATAATCTTGCTACTGCAAATATAAACAATTCTTCATAGTTTACAAGTGTTTTCAATGATCTTTCTGGTAGGCGGAGAACTGGGTTAGGGTGTCCTTCAGGTCTTTGGGGAGGAGCGGGAGCACCCTGTCCTGAAGGTAAGGGTGCAGCGGGCCGTAGAAGGCTTCGGCGATGCCGCCTGTGATGCAGGCGAGGGTGTCGCTGTCGCCGCCCAGGGAGACGGCTTTGCGGATGGCGTCGACGTAGTCCTTGGAGTCAAGGAAGCAGATGATGGCCTGGGGCACGGTGCCCTGGCAGCTGCTTTCCCATTTGTAGATGGAGTGCCAATAGTCGTACGTCTTGTGCAGGTCGTAGTGGTATTTCTTTTCGATGTAGTCGCGGATCTCCTCCTTGCTCTTCCCTGTCCGGGCAAGGTATATGGCCGCTGCCGTGGCCTGGGCGCCCTTTATCCCTTCCGGATGATTGTGAGTGATTGCTGCCGATATCGCAGCCACTCTCTCCGTCTCCTCGAGGGTATCAAAGAACCAACCCACAGCGCTGACCCTCATTGCCGAACCGTTGCCGAAACTGCCATATGGGTGTCGCCCTGTGGAAGAACTGTACGGAGAGGCACCGTATTTCTCATCGAAAGGATTAAGCCTGTCCGGATGAAACAGCCAGTGATAGAAACCTGTCCCATACCCGCCCATAGGGCAGCGGAAGCGCCTGGCGAACATTACCATGGTATCCTCCAGTTTCTGATAACTGTGTGTTGGGTCTGAAAGCAGCCACTGTGCAACTGCTATTGTCATTATGCTGTCGTCCGTGAAATTGCTGTCATCGCAGAACAGCTGGAACTCGTACTCCTTTGTGTTATTGAATTCATAATGGGATCCGATAACGTCCCCTGTAATTGCTCCTAGCATCATTCCTTGCGTTTTGTTATTTGTTTTTGCGTTATTTTTACGCAAATGTAAATCAATTCTTTTATAATTGCAAATAAAAAGTGCATTATGAAATTCTGAGGGATGGTTGGGAGGGCGTGAGGATAGCCAGGAGGCATGTCAGTCGTCCCTCCGAGCCCAAATTGCGGCGGAGGGATGATGGATGTGCCCTGCAGGGCTGCCGGAGGGTATACTATCGTCCCTCCGATTTTCATAACGGGTTCCGCAAGGCTGTGGAACAACAAAGGGGCCCCCAGTGGTGGGCGGCCCTTTGACCGGATGGATTGGCAATCAGTCCGGGGAACTGATTAAACATCAACTTCTCAGAAGACGTTTCCGAATGACCTCCTGAACAACCACGAAGAACTTTGAGATGCTCTTCGTTTTCCTTGTGACATATTCTTGGGGACTGCGCTCTAAGGATACGTCAAAAGCGAATTTGGTTTTTAGTTTGACCATAGTTTGTATTATTAATTGTTAAGTAATTACAAATAACCACTGGATTAGAATGAAAGAGTACCTCATCCGGTTTTAATAGATATGATAATACAAAAGTGCCGCTCCCAAGAGCAGCACTCTAATAACTTAACAGCCCTTTCTCAAGGGGCATTAATAATACAATAGCAAATATACGCATTTCTTCATAGTTTACAACACTTTTCAATGATCTTTCAGCCGGCAAGTTACGGAGTCTTATCCGTGTTCCCTAAAAGTACACGAAAAAGATTTTCAATCTATTGATTGTTAGTGAAATACCTTGAATAAATGTGGAAATTATTACGAATAATCAACTATTGAATGACAGAAACAATCGCATGGTTTCATAATGGCTCAGCGGGGCGGGGAAAGGGGTGGGTTAGAGGCCGAGCTGGGAGAGGAAGTGGTAGAGGATGGCGGGGCGGCAGACCAGGGGGAAGGCCAGGCCGTATATGGCACCCCAGAAGTGGGCGGTGTGGCCTATGTTATCCATGTTGCGCTTGGCCATGTACCAGCAGTAGAGGAGGTAGAGAGGGGCGAAGATGTAGCCGGGGATGGGGATGGGAATCAGGTAGATGTAGATGCCCATCTTGGGTTCGAAGAGGATGGAGGCGAAGAGGACCGCAGATACCGCTCCGGAGGCTCCTACGGCGTTGTAGCCGGGGGTGTCCTTGTACTTTATGAGGTCACCAATGCTGGATACTGCAATGGCGCTGACGTAAAGGAATACATACAGGATAATGCCCGATGTGCTGCCGAATGCCACTTGGAAATACTGCTCCACCACGGTTCCAAAGAAGTACAGCGTGAGCATGTTGAAGAACAGGTGTCCCCAGCCGCTGTGGACCAGGCCGTAGGTGAGCATGCGGTACCATTGTTTCCTGTGCCAGACATCGTAGGCGTTGAATTTCAACGCGTTGAAATTCAGCCTACCGTACAGGCACAGGAGACTTACCGCGGCAGTTATCAGTATGATTATTATCGTTACCAATTGATTGCGGAATGGATGGCATCGGCGAGCATCTGCGCGCCGATGCGCTGCGGATGTACGCCGTCGCGGCAGTAGGTGTTGTCTGTGAAAAGATTCTGCAGGTCTACCAACTGGAGGCCGGTGTCTTGGGAGATTTCACGGATGGTGGGTCGGACGCCTTCTTCCATGTTGTCGGGGCGGACGCCAAGGATTGGACGCCCCAGGATCAGGAATATGCGGATGGGGGCTATGAGGATTACACGGGGATGGGACGGCAGAGCCAGGTAGGAATCCACAATCTTCCTATAGTCGCGTCTGAAGACCTCAGGATCCCAGTTACGGGTCTTGGTGTCGTTGGTGCCAAGCATCAGCAGGACCATGTCAGGGTTCCATTCAAGGCTGTCCCTATAAACACGCTTGGTCACATACGGGGTATCAGCGTCGAAGCGGGCGGAGGCATCGTTGTATCCGAAATTGCGGACTTGGTAATCCGGGCCAAGTTTCTCCTGGAGCAGTGCGGGATAACTCTGCTTCCAGGGATTCAGCAGAGTGAATCCCCAGGTAATGCTGTCTCCTATGCAAGCTACACGTATCATGGTTGTTACAAAGATACGGGTTTATTTCATGAGATTATTGGAAAGTGTGGCTATATTTACGGAGTCTATCCAAAAAGAAATGCAGGAAAAGGGACAGATTTACCGTAACGCAGCGCGCGTGAGGGCGGGAGCGGAAGCCGATGTGCCCCGCCTGATGGAGGTGTTCCGTCAGGCGCGCGAAATAATGCGCGCCGACGGGAACGCCACCCAATGGGCGGGCGAATACCCTTCCCGCGAGGTTGTCCTGGAGGACATCCGCCTTGGCCGATGCTTCGTTGTCGAGGACGAAGCGGGCGCCACGGTGGGCACCTTCGCCTTCGTCGAAGGCGTAGAGCCCACCTACGCCCGCATCTACGACGGCGCGTGGCTCGAGGACACCCTGCCCTATGCCACCATCCATCGCCTGGCCAGCACGCTTGACAGCCGCGGTGTTGCCGCGGCCTGCTTCGCGTGGGCCTGGCAGCACTGCAAGAACCTCCGCGTTGACACCCACGCCGACAACCACATCATGCAACACTGCATAGAGAAGGCGGGGTTCACCTACTGCGGCATTATCTATCTTGCCGATGGTGCACCCCGCCTCGCTTACCAGAAACTCCGATCTATTTGAAGAGCATCTTTGCGGTCAGTTCAAGCCAGTCACGGCAGTTCATCCAGGTATGGGCTCCCTGGCAGAAGTATGCCTGGTGGCGGATCTTCTTGTCATTGAGGGCGGTGTCAAGTCCGCGGGAAGCGGTGACGAGGCCGTCGTCAATACCGCAGCTAACCCACAACAGTTTCAGGTTGGAGTTGATGCTGTCCGGGTCTGAATAGGTACCGTTGTCAAAGTTGGTAACCCACTCGTTGCTGAAGATAGCCGGGGCGAAGGCGCAGACATAGTGGAACTTGTCCGGGTTGCCGAGTCCCGTTGCCAGGGTCTGGCGTCCTCCAAGGGAGAAGCCTGCCACTGCGCGGTGGTCCGCATCGGCCTGAACATTATAGTTGGCCTCGATGTAAGGCATAACCTCGTCTACGATCTCGCGTACCACGATCTCAGTGTTCATGGCGTCATAAGCCTGTGCAAGGCCGCGGAGGATCATCTCCGGGTAAGGGTTGGCGTAAGGCATAACCACTATCATAGGCTCTGCCTGACCCTGGGCGATAAGGTTGTCCAGGATGTTGTTCATCTTGCCCACCTTGAACCAGGTCTCATAAGTATCGGTCATACCGTGGATGAGGTAGAGAACCGGGTACTTGGTAGCCTCTGCAGGGTTGTATCCCGGAGGTGTGTACACGCACATGGGGCGGTCAAAGCCGAGCCTCTTTGAGGTGTAGTACCTGTATGAAACCTTTCCGTGGGGAACGTCCTGGATGTCCTGCATTGAAGGAACGGATCCGCGTACGTCAACGAGGCTGTTCTTGAAGCCCTCGTTAGGGAAGATGTCAGGGTTGTTGGGGTCCGCTATCTGGGTTCCGTCAATGACGAAGCAGTACGGATAGATATCCGGGCTCTTTGGCTTGACGGTGATTGACCATACACCGGCCTCGTCCTTCTCCATGGGAGCGTTGCGGTCCAGCATCTGGCAACTGAGCATCACCTGGGTGGCATTGGGGGCCTGGCAACGGAAAGTCACGCTTCCGTCCGCATTGATCTGAGGGGAAACTACTCCGGCAGGGAACATCCTGGCCATTGTCTCCCTGGGAATCGTATACTGCTGAGCGCTTGCGCAGACGCATGCAAGGGCTACAAGTATTGCTGCAAATATCTTTTTCATATTCCTTTCCTCCTATTATTTGAACAACAGCGGCACTGACTGGTCAAGGAAGCACTTGGCGTTCATCCAGGTGTGGCCGAACTTGTCGTTTGTGAAGAATTTGATGTTCTTGATCTTCTTGCTGTCAAGGAAGTCCATGTACTGCTTGGCTCCTTCATAGAGGAAGTCATCTGTACCTACGCCAAGCCAGAACAGATGGATCTGGTCGTTGATGTCAGGCTGGTCGTAAGCGGGAAGGTCCATGGAAGTATATGAGCTGTAGCAGCAGAAGTAGGAGAACATGCTCAGATGGCGCAGGCCGTGTGAGAGAGCCTGGTTGCCTCCGCGGGAGAAGCCTCCCACAGCGCGGTGGTCCCTGTCGGCAATAGTGCGGTAGTTGGCGTCAACGTAAGGCACTATGTCGTGGATGAAGTCGTGGGTGGTCATGTCGCCCTTGCCCCTGAGGTCGGTTCCGGCGGGGAAATACTTGGAAGGATTTCCGTAAGGCATCACCACGATCATGGGCACTGCCTTGCCCTCTGCGATGAGGTTGTCAAGGATGAAGTTTGTGCGGCCTACCTTGTGGTATGTCTCCTCAGTGTCGGTTGTACCGCTGATGAGGTAGAATACGGGATAGCGCTCGCTCTGGTTCTGATCATAGAAAGGAGGGGTGTAGATCACCAGCCTTCCCCAGGTCTCCAGGGTCTCGGACCAGTAGTTTACATAGTCTACGCTTCCGTGAGGGACGCTCTGTACGGAGTGTACCAGAGGCTTGTCTCCCCTGATGTCCACCAGGGAGTTCTTGAAGGTCTCGTTGGGGAACCAGTCAGGGTTGAGGGGGTCCATGACATTGACTCCGTCAACGATGAAGCAGTAAGGATAGATGTCCGGAGCGGCGGGGCCCAGGGTGATGGTCCACACGCCGTTCTCGTTCTTTGTCATGTCGTGCGTACCGGCGAACTGCACGTTTACCTTCACGCTCTTGGCGTTGTTGTTACGGTAGTTGAACGTGACTGTGTTGTCCGGATTCACAACAGGAGAGTTGACCTGTACGCCCATTCCCCTGTTCTGCGCACCCAAAGGCAGTACCATTCCTGCGGCGAGGAGCAGTACGGCCAGTCTTTTAACAGTGTTTAACATATTGTTGTGGTTTAGAAGTATTCTAACGGCAAGATACTAATTTTTTTATTGATTTATTGTAATTGTATTACCTTTGATGCCGATATGCCTGCCAAGAAGTTACTGTACTTTATCCTGGCCCTGCTGGTGGTTGCCGTGTGGGGAGTCACTTTCATCTCCACCAAGGTTTTGATAAACAACGGATTGCAGCCGGCCCAGATCTTTGTCATCCGCTTTGTGATGGCATACGCCGGAATTTGGCTGATGGAACTGATTGAGAAGGGGAAGCCGAGGCTCTGGAGCCGGAGCCTGCGCGACGAAGCAGTCCTGCTGCTTCTTGGCGTCAGCGGCGGCTCCCTCTACTTTATGGCGGAGAACTCCGCGCTGGCGTACACCCAGGCCAGCAACGTGTCCTTCATAGTGTGCACGGCGCCGCTGCTCACCGCCGTCTTCACCCTCATCTACAGAAGATTCTCCAAGGGCGATTTCGCCGCCTCGATGGAGCCGATACGCCTCAACTGGGCGCTGGTGCTGGGAACGGTGCTGGCGCTGACCGGAGTGGCGCTGCTCTCCTTCGGGGGCAAGGGCGTGGAAATGAACGCCCGGGGCGACCTGCTGGCCTTGGCGGCCGCGGTCTGCTGGGGCGTCTACAGCCTGTACGTGAGCAAGATGACTGCGGACTACGGCGAGGTGTTCGTCACCCGCAAAGTGTTCTTCTACGGGCTTCTGACAATCATTCCCTTTGTCATTGGCGGGGAGTTCCCCACCGAGGGCCTCACCCGGCCTGTGGTTATCTGGAACCTGCTGTTCCTTGGAATAATGGCGTCCCTGGTATGCTTCATCGTCTGGAACAGGGTTCTCAAGGAACTGGGCAACGTGACGGCCACCAACTTCGTCTACCTCAACCCGTTCTTCACGCTGGCAACCGCGATATTAGTGCTGGGAGAGAGGCTCACTCCCCTCTCCGCACTGGGCTCGCTGGCCATCATAACGGGCGTATTCATAGCAGGAAAGTTTAAACGATACGAACAATGAGACTGGTCATCCAAAGGTGCCTGGAGGCATCCGTAACAATAGAAGGCAAGGTCCACGCGGCCATAGGCCCCGGCCTGATGATACTTGTGGGCGTGGAGAACGGCGACGGCCCCGAGGACGCCGCCTGGCTCGCTTCCAAGACGGCGGGGCTGCGCATCTTCAATGACGATGCGGGGGTGATGAACCGCAGCGTGGTGGAAACAGGCGGCGCGCTCATGGCGGTGTCGCAGTTCACCCTCACCGCCTCCACAAAGAAGGGCAACCGCCCTTCATATATCAGGGCGGCGGGGCACGAGACCGCCGTGCCGCTTTACGAGCTGTACTGCAGCCTTCTGGAGAAGGCCGCAGGCACAGAAGTAAAGCGCGGCGTCTTTGGCGCCGACATGAAGGTAGCCCTGGTGAACGACGGCCCCGTGACCATCATAATCGACTCAAGGATAAAGGAATAGTCTATGCGCAGGATACTTTTCGTGTGCCACGGCAACATATGCCGCTCCCCAATGGCGGAGTTCATCCTCAAGGCCCTGGTCAAGTCCTACGGCCTGGAAGACCTGTACTACATTGAGTCCGCCGGAGTCTCCGACGAGGAATACGGCAACCCCATCTATCCGCCGGCAAAGCGCTGCCTGAACCAGCACGGAGTCTGGTTCGACCCGCGCAAGACGGCGCGCGAGGTCACGCGCGCGGACTACGCCCGCTTCGACCGCATAATCTACATGGACCACAGCAACCGCCGGTGGCTGGAGCACATAGTGGGCGGAGACCCTGAGGGCAAGATCCACTCCATGATGTCCTACGCCGGCAAGAGCCGCGACGTGGCCGATCCCTGGTACACCGGGGACTTCGAGAGGACCTTCCAGGACATTCTGGAAGGCTGCGAGGCCATGCTCAAGATGGAAACTGTCTCAAGGGGCTAGATATCCAGCCACTCCACTTCCCCTCCCCAGATGGAGAGGAATTTCAGGAACATTTCGTTGGTGAGAACCACGCTTGCGGTATTGTCGCAAGGGTGGAAACTTACGCGCGGAGCCGTCTGCAACTCCCTGTCGATGAAATACTTGACCCGATGGCCGTTCTCGAACAGCTCCCGCGGGTCTGCCGTATCTGCAATGTCAATGTCGTGGATCAGCCCAAAGGCGCACACGGAGCCAGGGCTCACGCCCAGGCACCGGTCCATCCTTTCCGGACTGGCAAAACTGAGTTTGCCCTGGTGCAGCATGTGCTCCAGGGAATGGATGTCAAGGTCTTTGTGGCATTCGAAACTCACCAGATAGTGGCGGTTCCCCTTGTGGTTGCGGAAGAACAGGTTCTTGCAGTGGACGGAATCTATGTTCTTCCAGTACGCGAGCGCTTCTTGTATCGTGGGAAGCGGCGGATGATAATAAACCTGATAGGAAATCCCGTGGGAATCCAGCCAGTCCAGCGTAGCGGCTATCTTGGGGCTCATTTGCGCTTGTCAACGGTTGCCGAGCCAAAAGGCATCATGGACAGCTTCATAAGCCTCCAGTGCGCCTTGGCGAACGGTATGCCCACAATGGTACAGGCAAAGATGGCGGCCAGTATAAAGTGTATCAATGCCACGCTCCACCATCCGAATGCCATCCAGAGGATATTGAAGAGGGTGTTCAGGCAACCTGCGTCCTTCATCATGTCAACATCCCTCCCGAACGGGCATACGGCAAGGCCGGCTATCTTGATCAACTGTACGCCGAACGGAATGCCTATTATGGTGACACAAAGCAGCAGTCCGCCCAGGAAATACAGTATGGCCACCAGGAAACCTCCCAGCACAAACCACAGTATGTTTCCTATCAGGTTCATTATTCCAAGGTTTTATGCCTCAGCGAAATCTTCTTTGCCTACTCCGCAAACAGGGCAGACAAAATCTGCAGGCACGTCCTCCCAGGCTGTTCCGGGAGCGATTCCTGCCTCTGGGCATCCTGCTTCAGGGTCATACTCCCATCCGCAAACTTCGCATACGTATTTCTTCATAATTGTAATTATTAATAAGCATTGTTGCTTTCATCAAATATAAATACAATTTCGTATATTTGTATAATACCTTACAAAATTCTAATACAAGATGACAAGGCAGCTAAACGACAAAGTTCTCTACATAGGCACTGACGACAACGACCTTGACCTTTTCGAGGGCCAGTACATAGTCCCGGAAGGCATGTCCTACAACTCATATATCATCCTTGACGGCAAGGTTGCCATCCTTGACACCGCCGACGCCCGCATGGCCGACCAATGGAAAGCCAACCTCAAGGAGGCACTTGCAGGCCGCCAGCCGGATTACCTGGTGGTACATCACCTTGAGCCGGACCATTCCGGCCTCATCGCGTGGGCAATGGAGGAATACCCTTCCCTGCTGCTCACCGCCGGCGCCAAGGCCCTGCAGATGCTCCCGCAGTTCTTCCCTGACAAGGACTTCGGTGGAAGGACACTCTGCGTGAAGGAAGGCGACGTGCTGGACCTGGGAGAGCACTCCCTGCAGTTCATATCGGCACCAATGGTGCATTGGCCGGAAGTTATGGTTTCCTTTGACAAGGCGGACGGCGCGCTTTACAGCGCCGATGCCTTCGGCAAGTTCGGCACCCTGGGCAAATGCGGCTTCTACGGACGCGACGACGATGACTGGAGCTGCGAGGCCCGCCGCTACTATTTCAACATAGTTGGAAAATACGGCGGCCCCGTGCAGACGCTCCTGGGCAAGGTTGCCAAACTGCCCGTAAAGGCCATCCGCCCTCTCCACGGCCCTCTCCTGGAGGACAACCTCGATGACTACGTGAGCCTGTACAACACCTGGAGCCGCTACGAGCCGGAGACGGACGGCATCTTCATTGCCTGCGCCTCCATCCACGGCGGAACCCTGGCCGCGGCTGAAAGGCTGGCAGACCTTCTGCGCGCCAAAGGCGCCCCAAAGGTCGTTCTCAGCGACCTCAGCCGCTCCGACATCGCGGAGAACGTGGAAGACGCCTTCCGCTATCCCAGGATGGTGGTGGCATCGGCTTCCTATGACTTCGGGCTTTTCACCCCCATGTATGACTTCCTGCACCGCCTCCAGATAAAGGGCTATTGCAACCGCAAGGTGGCCATCATGGAGAACGGATCCTGGGCTCCCAGCGCCGGTAAGGTCATGACGGAAATGATTTCCTCAATGAAGAACGTGGAAATAGCAGGACCGCTCGTAACAATCAAGAGCCGCCTGAAAGACAGCGACATACCTAACCTTGAACTCCTGGCTGACGCCATCTTGCAGTAGTGAAATAACCTCATTAACCAACCTGATATGTTTAAAAAACTGAACAAATTCATTCCTTTAGCGGCAGCATCCCTCTTTGTGTTCGCCGCCTGCAACTCCGCAGAGAACAAGGATCTCAAGATCAACGACCTGGAGTATTTCGCCAACCGCGGCGTGAACGTGCTGGTTTACAGCAACACCTTCAGCGGCGGTTTCAATGACGAGAAAGACTCCGGTATTGAGATCATACACCACGGGGTGCGCACCGTACAGGGTGGAGCCATAAGGCTCTCCAACACCCCGGAGCAGTGGGACCTCGTTCCCGCCACCACTTCAAGGGAAGTCAACCTTGAAGACAATTCAATTGAAGTAGGACTCCGTTATGACGATTTCGACTTCGATTCACGCGTAGTCGTTACCGGAAAGGGTGACGCATTTGAAATCGCAGTCTACCTTGACAAGCCTGTTCCCGCGGAACTCGTGGGAGACGCCGGCTTCAACCTGGAGTTCCTCCCTTCCCAGTACTGGCTCAAGACCTACGTAATAGACGGAAAGCCTGACCGCTTCCCGCGCTATGCCGTAAGCAGCACCGTTGCAAGGCCCAACTCAGAGAAGATCAAGCAGTACAAGGGCTACAAGACCTATGACGACAGGGGCACCGACCAGTTCGTGGATCCGCTCCCTCTCGCCACCGGACATGAGATCCTCATGGCCCCCGACGCTCCTGAAAGGACCATCAAGATCACCAGCGACGGCGCAGACCTCAACCTCTATGACGGCCGCATGCTGGCCCAGAACGGATGGTTCGTACTCCGCAGCCTCCTGCCCGCAGGCAAGACCGGCAAGGTCCTCTCCTGGACAATCGAGCCCAACTCCATCGACGGATGGGTACGCGAACCCAACATCGGCTTCTCACAGGTAGGTTATATGCCTGACCAGCCTAAGGTCGCAGTAATCGAGCTTGACAAGAACGACAAGATCCTGGGCAAGGCCTCCATCTGCAAGGTGAACGACGACGGCAGCGTAAAGACCGTCTACACCGGCCCTACTGACAACTGGGGACCTTACTTCAAGTACAATTACGTGAAGTTCGACTTCTCAAAGGTTCAGGAGCCGGGTGTATACTTCATCCGCTACGGCAACTTTGACACCGGCAACTTCATCATCAACGACGACGTTTACGACCATATCACGGACGCAACCAGCGACGTATGGATCCCTATCCACATGAACCACGTGACCGTAAACGAGGGTTACCGCATCTGGCACGGCGAGCCGTTCAGGGAGGGCTACCTCCAGGCTCCCGTCAACACGGACCACTTTGACCTCCACGGCCAGGGACCTACCACTGACACCAAGTACAAGGACCTGGAGCTTATCCCGGGCCTCAACGTGGGCGGATACTTCGACGCCGGAGACTTCGACATCGAGACCGGATCCAACATTGGCGTTATCCAGAACCTGACATCCATCTGGGAGAGGTTCCATCCTATGCGTGACTACACCTTCGTTGACGAAGACCAGCGCTACGTCGACCTCCACCGTCCGGACGGAAAGCCTGATATCATCGAGTACCTGGAGCACGGCGTGCTCAATATTGTAGCCCAGGCGGAGAACATCGGACACATGTCCCAGACCCTCTCCAACTCAGTGCTTGACAACTATCATCACCTTGGAGACGCCGCCTCCATCACCGACGGCCTCCACTATGATCCCAGGCTCAAGCCTTACCAGAAGTCTGCAGACGGCAAGTCCAGCGGCACCCCTGACGACATGTGGGCCTTCACAAGCCGCAATCCTTCATCCGACTTCCGCGCCGCCACAGCGCTGGCTGCCGCAAGCCGCGCCCTGAAGGGTTACAACGACGACCTTGCGGCCCGCGCCCTCAAGGAGTCCAAGAGACTCCTCAAGGAGGCTACCGAACTCATGCAGAGCTCCGGCCGCGGCGCAGGCAACGACATGGCCGCCAACCTGCAGCTCTACATCTCTACCGGAGAGCAGCAGTACATTGACAGGTTCAAGGAGCAGATCACCCGCACCCTTAGCCGCAGCGCCATCAACTCCCTCACCACCGCCCTTGACGCCATCCCTTATATGGATGACTCTTACAAGGAGAGCCTCAGGCCTTATGTAGAGCAGTACAAGCACTACATTGACAGCCTTGAGAACGACAATCCTTACGGAGTTCCTATCGGACTTGGCAACTGGGCCGGCAGCGGAAGCGTAGTAAGCTTCGGCTCCACAATCTGCCAGGCCAGCAGCTACTTCCCTGACATCATCAGCAAGGACGAGGCCTTCAAGGCCACATCATTCCTGTTCGGATGCCATCCTTACCACAACTACTCGCTGGTTGCCGCAGTGGGCGCCGCAAGGCCAAAACAGGTATTCTACGGAAACAACAGGGCTGACCTCTCGTTCATCCCTGGAAACGTAGCTCCGGGACTCCTGTTCCGCAAGCCTGACCACTTTGAGAACTATGACGACTGGCCGTTCCTGTGGGGACAGAATGAGGGTACCATCGGAGGAAACGTATCATACCTCACCTTCGGACTCGCATTCAAGGACCTGATGGGACGATGAGAAAGTTGTCCGCAATCCTGCTGTTTGTCTCTCTGGCCATCTGCGCCAGAGGGCAGGTCAGCGGGACAATCGCAGACATAACAAGAGACTACCCTTCCCCTGCGCCTTCAGCGACGCTGGGGAAGTGGTCTTTTAAAGGCGTGGGAATGGTCTTCATGGACAAGGCGGGGGAAGCCCCTTCCGTGGCTGAGGCCACGGCCTTGATGGCCGCGATGGGCGCAGACAGGCAGGGTTGCTCCGTGACCTTCCACGACCTCAAGAAATGCACCTTTGCCGTAGGCAAGAAGACATTCAACATAAACTGGGAGGTCAACTCCCAGAGCCGTGAATTCAGGGTTTCCCTGGGCCCGCTGGGCCTTACCGGCTATCTGGTGGACACCGGGGAAGGAATAGAGATGATATTCTCCCGCAGGGACCTGTTCATCATGCTCTACTTCCTCTGCACGGGAGCCGAGCGTAAAAACATAAAGCCCCTGGGAGAGCTTTTAGACTGCACCCAGGGACTTACTTTGGGTATCCTGTTTACTCGATAACGGCCAGGAATCCGCCCCTTGCGCGGCAAGGAACAGATACGGTCTTCCCCTGTGGGAAGGCCGCTATTTTTATTTCCCTGTCCTCGTCTCCGTCACAGAAGAGGATGGACTTGGAACCAGTATCGCCAAGCCTGTCAAGCGAGAACTGCAGGGTTGCGGGCGTGTCAAGGCCGTTCACTCCGGCAATGTACCACTTGCTTCCGCTGCGGCGCGCAAGCACGGCCTTCACTCCGGGATAGCCGTCCAGCAGGACGGTCTCATCCCATACTGAAGGCAGGGTCTTGAGGGTTGCCTTAATCTCATCCGCCAGTTCATAGTAGGAAGAAGGGATGTCCGGCATGTGCTGGAGGCCCGATTCAAAGAGGACCGGCAGGGCAAGCTCGTGCGCGTTGGTAGTGATGTGCGCGAATCGGCTGTCGGAGAACGTTCCGGGCGTATAGTCCATGGGTCCTATAGCATTGCGGGTGAAAGGAAGCGTGGCGTTATGCGCGGCGGCTCCCGGTGAAAGGAACGGTCCGTTGTTGTACTGCTCGGAGCCGAATACGCCTTCCATGGTCATCAGGTTGGGCCAGGTGCGCTGCCAGCCGTTGGGCATGGTACAGCCGTGGAAATCCACCAGGAGATGATGCTTGGCGGCATCCTTCAACAGATCCAGGTAATAGTTGACCATTGAGGCGCTGTCCGGCAGGAAGAAGTCAATCTTGACTCCGGTTATCCCAAGGTCTTCCAGCCTCTGGAATTCCTTCTCGCGGCCTTCAGGATCGCTTATGGTCTTGAGGCGCGTGGGGATGGATGTCTCGGAATTGTACCATACGTTCATCTTTACGCCCTTCTCCTTTGCATAGGCCACCAGTTCCTCAATGGTACCGCCTCTCATTCCGGGCCATCCGCCGTCGGCAAGGCTGTAGGGCCAGCCCATCTCCGCGGCAAGGTCCACGTACTCTACAAGGAGGTTGTAATCCCTGGAACCGCCGTTGTATCCCCAGTAAATCCAGGAGGATACGCCGGGCTTGATCCAGGAGGGATCCGCAATCTGGTTAGGGGTGCAGACATCGGTCACCAGGGTCGATTCCGCAATCGTCTCAATGCCTCCGATTATCGCGAGTCTCCAAGGAGACAGTCCGTCAGGCAGTACTGAATCGCTGAAACCGTTCACGGTATAATGGTCTTCAGCCGCGTTGTTATCCAAATAAGAGCCGCTGTTTTGATAACGGAGCTCTGCCTCGGTAATCAGAGCGAAGACACCCTTTGAAGGCTCCAGAAGGGCCGGAAAGGCCCATTTGCCGTCCTTGTCCTGTTCAGGTCCACGCATGGTGTCCACGCGCTTTCCGTTGGTGGTGAGCGGATAGTTGTTCTCCCAGTCAATCACCTGGGGAGCAATCCAGCGGTTCACGCCGTCCTTGATAATGTAGGAGGTCTTCTCCTCCACAATCTTGGTACCCTCAGGAAGTATATAGCGGAAGGCAAGTCCGTCATTGTACAGGCGGACCAGGACCTTGAACTTGTCGCCCTTGGGGGTCTTGTAGCTCAGGGTCACTTCATTAGCCTCGTTGCTGCAATGGCTGCGCTTTCCGGTAAGCATGTCGTAGGATTCGGACACTTTCTTAGCCCCGGACACGGATTTCAGCTTTAGGCCATCGTCATAATTGGCATTCTCCGCAATGAGACCCAGATGGATCTCGGAGAACACCTCCGCACCCTTATAGGAAACTGCAAGGGTTTGGGAATCAACATTAAGCGACAGGGATCCGTCAGGTGAGGACAGTCCCTTCTTACAGGCCACCGCCCCCACGATCAGCAGGGACAGGGCAATGAGGGTTCTGATTTTCATATCTAATCGTTAGTTGTTTGCTGGTCTCTGAGGAGGGCCGGCCGGGCGCGCAGGCTGCTCCGGCATAGGCTCGACTTCCGCGCGGAACGGGATGATGGGAAGTCCGTTGGCAGCCTTAAGGGTGCCAACCTGGAAGTCCCTGAAGCAGTAGCGCACGTACTTGGGCTCCGGTACTTCCTTGGAAGTCAGTTCAACATAGGCACCGTCCCTGAAGGCGAAGCCGGTCACGGCATCGGCCTTGTGGAAATATCCGCCGCCGCCCGCCAGTTCGAAGCCTTCGATCACGTTGCCGCCCAGCCAGCCGCTGGTGGCGTTGTCAAAGTAGACGCGCACCTTTGCGCCGTCTACGTACGCCACGCGGGCGCTGGGGTTCAGGGCGGGAAGGTTCTCGTAGCCATAGGCCATCTTCATGGCAAGGTAGCAGAGCCTCTCGCCAACAGGGCGTTTGTTGGAGGGGTGAACCTGGTTGAGCTCGTAGTCGAAGGTCAGGTCGTTAGTTCCCACTATTCCGCTGTTGGGGATGGTCTTGGTGGCCATGAACTGCTGCTCGCGGAGGAGCGGTCCCTGCTCGTCCTGGAAGCCGTAGTTGCCGTCGTAATAATCATATGGCGGGAGTTCCACTATGAGGAACGGGATGTCTCCCCTGCCGATGTCATTGCGCCAGGTCTCCACCATGGTGGTCATCAGGGCGGCGTAGTCCTTCCAGCGGATGCTCACGTTGGACTCTCCCTGGTACCATACTATTCCGTTTACTGCGTACTTGCTTACCGGCACGAACATTCCGTTGTACATCACGGTAGGCTTGTACATCACGTTTACGGAATCGTCGGTGATGTCAGCCATGTTGACTATTGAAGAATACTGCTGGAGGGATTCCTTGCTCATCCAGGGGGTGATCTCGGCGCCGCCCCAGCTGGCGTTGATCACGCCCACGGGTACGTCCAGGGCCTTTGAAAGCCTGCTGGCAAAGAAATATGCAACCGCACTGAAACGGGGTGCGGTGTTGGGGTTGGAAACCTGCCATCCCCCTCCTTCCACGTCAAATGCGGGCTCCTGGGCCTGGACATTCCTGACGGATATGTGCCTTACTCCCTTGTACTGGCCGGAAAGGGCTATTTCCTCAAGGGCGCCCTCTACGGGTGTTCCCATGCCGCCGCCAAGGGTCATGGCCATGTTGCTCTGGCCAGAGCAGAGCCATACTTCTCCAATGAGGACGTTGGAGGCGGTGACGGTCTCTGAGCCGCTGCGAGCCCTTACTGTCTGTGGATTGAAGGTTGCGGCCGGTGTCTTTACCGTTGCCACCCACTCTCCCTTGGAATTGGCCTTTGCGGAGGCGGAAGCGCCCCAGGAGGTGCTTACGCTGACACTGGCATTAGGGGAAGCGTATCCCCATATCTTGACGGAAGTATTCTGCTGGAGGACCATGTTGTCCCCTATCATGCCAGAAAACTTGAGGTTGGCCGCAGTTAGTGTCATGGCAAGACACATAAGGGCCAGTGTAAAGAACTTTTTCATATATACAGTTAATTTGGGTTATTCACAGTTACTCTATTACGGCAAGGAAGCCTCCCCTGGCGCGGCAGGGAACGGATACGGTCTTTCCCTGAGGGAGGGTCGACGTCTTGATCACGCGGTCCTCGTCGCCGTCGCAGAAGAGGATGGAGTCATCGCCGGTCTTGCCCAGTTTGTCAAGGGAGAACTGCAGCGTGGCAGGCGTGTCAAGGCCGTTTATTCCGGCTATGTACCACTTGTCGCCGCTGCGGCGGGCGATCACCGCCTTTTCTCCGGGATAGCCGTCCAGGAGCGCTATGTCGTCCCATGCGGACGGCATCTCGCCAAGCACTTCGCGAACTTCCTCCGGAAGGTCGTAGAAGCCTGACGGCCTGTCAGCCATGTGCTGGATGCCGGATTCGAAGAGCACGGAAAGTGCAAGTTCGTGGGCGTTGGTGGTGATATGCGGGTGCTGGCTGTCCGTGAAGGTCACAGGGGTGTAGTCCATAGGACCCACCACGTTGCGGGTGAACGTCAGGGTTGCGTTGTGCGATGGAGCAAGGGTGGTCATCAAAGGCCCGTTATTGTACATTTCAGCGCCGTATACGGCTTCCATGGACATCATGTTGGGCCAGGTGCGCTGCCAGCCGCGAGGAATGGTACAGCCGTGGAAATCCACCAGCAGGTGATGCTTGGCGGCATCCTCCAGGATATCCAGGTAGTAGTCTACCATATCGGCGTTGTCCGGAAGGAAGAAGTCCACCTTGACGCCTGTAACGCCAAGGCTCTCCAGCCAGGAGAATTCCTTCTCCCTGTTCTCTGGAGTGTTGAGCCTGTCCTGTGGCTGCGGGGCGCCGCGACCTACCCAGGAAGTGCCCGAGTTATACCAGAGATTTATCTTTATTCCCTTCTCCTTTGCGTAGTCCACCAGTTCCTCTATGCTGCCGTCCTCCATGTCAGGCCACTCCCAGTCTATGAGGCAGTAAGGCCAGCCCATGTCGGCTGCAAGGTCTATGAATTCCACGTCAAGGTCAAAGAACTTGGAGCCGTGGTTGTTGGACCAGTAAACCCAGGAAGAAAGGCCCGGCTTGATCCAGGAAGGGTCTGCGATCTGGCTTGGGGTACTGAGGTCCGTAACCAGGGTCGACTCCGTGATGGTGTCAAGCCCGCCTATCATTGCCATCCTCCACGGCGAAAGGCCGTCGTGGAAGGCTGTGGGGCCCGTCAGTTTAACTGCGTAATACTCCTCTGCGGTGCCATTGTCCAATGACGATGCGCTGTCCCCGTGACGTACGTCAGCCTCCGAGATGAGGGCGAAGACGCCCGGCGCGGGCTCCAGCAGGGCGGGATACGCCCACTGGGTGGAGCCCCTTCCGCCCGGGCGCCTTGAAGGCGTCGGCTTGCCGTCCTTGGCCAGCGGGAAACTGTTCTCGTAGTCCGTATGAAGTGAGGAGAACCATCTGTTGACCCCGTCCTTGACCATATAGGAGGTCCTGTCCTCCGTAACCTTTGTCCCTGCCGGGACAACATAGCGGAAGGCCAGTCCGTCGTTGTAAAGGCGGACTATCACTTTGAGTTCCTCTCCCTTGGGAGTGACATAGGTCAGCGTCTTCTCGTTTGCCTGGTTGGTGCAATGGCTGCGCTTTCCGGTAAGCATTTCATAAGATTCGGAAATCTTTTCCGCGCCTGAAACCTTCTTCAGGGTGAGGCCGGTATCGTAGTCAGCATTCTCCGCAATGAGACCCAGATGGATCTCGGGGAACACGTCAGTCCCTTTATAGGTCACGGTAAGCGTCTGGGAATCAACGCTGAGGTTCAGGGATCCGTCAGGAGAAGACAGCCCTTTCTTACAGGCCACAGCCCCCGCGAGCAGCAGGGACAGGGCAAGGATGGTTCTTAATTTCATATCCAATCGTTAATTGTTTGCTGGTCTCTGTGGAGGGCCTGCCGGGCGCGCAGGCTGCTCCGGCATAGGCTCGACTTCCGCGCGGAACGGGATGATGGGAAGACCGCTGGCAGCCTTGAGGGTGCCAACCTGGAAATCCCTGAAGCAGTAGCGCACGTACTTGGGCTCCGGTACTTCCTTGGAAGTCAGTTCAACATAGGCGCCGTCCCTGAAGGCGAAGCCGGTCACGGCATCGGCCTTGTGGAAATGTCCGCCGCCGCCAGCCAGTTCGAAGCCTTCGATCACGTTGCCGCCCAGCCAGCCGCTGGTGGCGTTGTCAAAGTAGACGCGCACCTTTGCGCCGTCTACGTATGCCACCCTCATGCTGGGGTTGACGGCGGGGAGGTTGTCGTAGCCGTAGGCCATCTTCATGGCAAGGTAGCAGAGCCTCTCGCCCACCGGGCGCTTGTTGGAAGGGTGAACCTGGTTGAGTTCGTAGTCGTAGGCCAGGTCATTGGTTCCCACTATGCCGCTGTTGGGGATGGTCTTGGTGGCCATGAACTGCTGTTCGCGGAGGATGGGGCCCTGTTCGTCCTGTAGGCCGTAATTGCCGTCGTAATAGTCATATGGCGGGAGTTCCACGATAAGGAACGGGATGTCTCCGCGGCCGAAGTCCTTGCGCCAGGTCTCAGCCATGGTGGTCATGAGGGATGCATACTCGTCAAAACGGGTGCTCACGTTGGATTCTCCCTGGTACCAGATCATTCCGTTTACCGCGAATTTGCTTACAGGATAGAACATTCCGTTGTACATCACGGAAGGCTTGAACATATTGTTTACGGAGTCGTCAGTAGCGTCCGCCATGTTGACGGAAGGGTATGCCTTGAGGGATTCCGCGCTCATCCACGGGGAGATCATGCAGCCTCCCCAGCTGGCGTTGATCACGCCCACTGGCACGTCCAGGGCCTTTGAGAGCCTGCTGGCAAAGAAATATGCCACTGCGCTGAAGCGTGGGGAATTCTGCGGGTTGGAAACCTGCCACTCCCCTTCAGCGTCAAACTGAGGCTCCAGGGATGTGGCCCTCTTTATGGTCACGTGCCTTACGCCCTTGTACTGGCCGGACATGGCAACTTCCTCAAGTGAGCCCTGCACCGGGGTGCCCATTCCGCCGCCAAGGGTCATTTCCATGTTGCTCTGGCCGGAGCAGAACCATACTTCTCCAATGAGGACGTTTGACGCGGTAACCGTTTCGGAGCCGCTGCGGGCCCTTACCGTCTGGGGATTGAAGGTTGCGGCCGGGGTCTTGACCGTTGCCACCCATTCTCCCTTTGCGTTGGCCCTTGCTGAGCCGGACGCGCCCCAGGAGGTGCTTACGCTGACGCTTGCACCGGGGGATGCGTATCCCCATATCTTTACCGAAGTGTTCTGCTGGAGGACCATGTTGTCCCCTATCATGCCGGAAAACTTGAGACTGGCCGCATTCAGTGTCACGCAAAGGCACAATACCGCCAGGGTTAAGAGTTTTTTCATATTGAATGTCAAATTGGTTATATCAGTGTTATATCCTCAAAATTAAAGAAAATTCTTAAATTAGCGACAACGAATCAAGCTGTTTTTTATGATTATAATTGACGCGCACAGCCACTTGTGGCTGAGACAGGAAACCGTGGTTGACGGCCAGCCAATATTCCCGCTTCCAGGAGGAAGGGCAATGTTCTTTGGAGAGATAAGGCAGATGCTCCCTCCTTTCATGGCAGACGGGGCCAACACGGCGGAGATCTTCCTCTCCAACATGAACTACGCCCAGGTGGGCGCCGCAGTAGTGGTCCAGGAGGTCATTGACGGCAACCAGGACGCATATCTTAAGGAGGTGCAGGAAAAGTACCCTTCACGCTTCTTCTGCT
Source organism: Bacteroidales bacterium (assembly GCA_017619675.1). GTDB lineage: Bacteria > Bacteroidota > Bacteroidia > Bacteroidales > UBA932 > Cryptobacteroides. The sequence goes on from JAFZRX010000004.1 coordinate 177,151, forward strand.
GCAGCCTGCTGGACATAGACAAGGGCCCGCTTGAAATCCCGGAGGGATTCAGGGCGGCCGCCGTCCCCGGCCACAGGATGAAACGCAACCTCACGGACCCGGAACTGGTGGCATTCTTCAAGAAGATGGAGGAGCAAGGCCAGATCCTTTCAATGTGCCTGGACGACAACGCCACCCAGATAGCCCAGTTCAAGGAAGTGATCCAGGAATGCCCTGGCCTGAAGGTGGCCATAGGCCACTTTGGAATGGTCACTGGCAAATGCTGGGAGCAGCAGGTAAAACTGGCGCAGGCGCCCAACGTCTATGTCGAGACCGGCGGCATGACCTGGCTCTTCAATTCCGAGTTCTACCCCTACCCTTCCGCCGTCCGCTCAATCCGCGAGGCGGCTGACATGGTGGGCATGGACAAACTGATGTGGGGCAGCGACTATCCCCGCACGATATGCGCCATTACCTATAAGATGAGCTATGATTTCGTACTGAAATCCAAGGAGTTGAGCCAGGAGGACAAGGAAGCCTTCCTGGGGCTCAACGCAAAGAGGTTCTACGGCTTCGGGGATATCCCTGAACTGCCATATATTAAAAACATGTCAGAATGAAAACTCTTCAGATTGTCCAGCCGGGCACGATATGCCTGACACAGACCCCGGAACCCGTTCCAGGACCGGGCGAGATTAAGGTAAAGATACATTACGCAGGATTCTGCGGATCGGACCTGAATACGTTCAGGGGCGCCAACGCCATGGTGACATTCCCCCGCATCCCGGGGCATGAGATAGGCGCCAGCATAGAGGCGCTGGGCAGCGATGTGCCTGACACCTTCAAACCGGGACAGATCGTCACGCTCAACCCCTACACCAGCTGCGGCAAATGCGCCTCCTGCAGGCGCGGCAGGCCCAACGCGTGCGAGAACAACGAAACGCTGGGCGTCCAGCGCGACGGCGCCATGAAGGAGTTCATCTGCGTGCCGTGGCAGAAGGTCATCCCCTGCGGTGAGGTGCCAATGAAGTACACCGCCCTCATTGAGCCCATGAGCGTGGGCTTCCACGCCGCCAACCGCGGACGCGTCACAAAGGACGACGTGGTGATGGTGATTGGCTGCGGAATGGTGGGCCTGGGGGCGCTGGTAAGCGCGGTACAGCGCGGCGCCACCGTCATTGCGGCTGACATTGACGAAGTCAAACTCCAGCTCGCAAAGAAACTTGGCGCCGCATACGCGTACAACAGCGCCACGGAATGGACAGGCGACCTCCCGGAGCCCGATGTCGTCATCGAGGCCGTGGGCAGCGTTCTCACTTACAGGATGGCTGTGGAAAGGGTTGCCTTCACTGGCCGCATAGTCTGCATAGGCTACGCCAAGACGGACGTATCCCTGCCTACAAGCCTCTTCGTAAAGAAGGAACTGGATATCATGGGGTCCAGAAACGCAACTCCCGAAGACTTCTCGGATGTAATATCCTACCTGTCTTCAGGAGTCGATGCCGATGCCTTCATCTCAGACATCATAGATCCCAAGGACGCCCAGGACGCCATGGAAAGATGGAACGCCAACCCGGGCAAAGTGTTCAGGATCCTGACCAAATGGTCTATTTAGCCTTCTTGGCAGCTTTTTCAGCCTCCTTCGCAGCCTTGGCGGCGGCTTTCTCCGCGGCCTTGGCCTCCTTGGCGGCCTGACGCTCAAGCTTCTTGCTCTCGCGTGCAAGGCTCTTGGCCTCCCTGGCCTGCTTGGCCGCCTTTTCCGCAGCCTCGCGGGCGGTCTTGGTGGTTATCTCAATAACGCCGTTCGCTCCCTGCATTCCATAGATGGAGGCCGTTCCGTCCTTGATCACCTCAATGGAGTATACGTCATTGGGGAGGATGTATGTGATGTTGTCGGTAATCACACCGTCAACCACGAACAGAGGCTGGGTCTGGTCCGTATTGGTGCCTATTCCGCGTATAAGGATACGGGGCATGACGCCCGCGTCGGCCATGCCTACCTGGAGGCCCGGCTGCCTGCGGAGCATGTCAATGATACTTGTGTACTGAACCTTGGATTCCTCTTTCTGTTCCTGGTCCTGCGCTGAGGCCGCCGCTGAAAACGCCAGCAGCCCGATAATTGTCAAAAATATAAGTCTTGTCTTCATAATTCAATTTTATCTGTCCCGTACAAACATTGTACTACAACGTAGGCTTTACGGGGATAATGGTCCCGTCCGGGTTGAAATACATCCTGTCTATGCACACTTCCCTGTTGTAACCTCCTGAGAGGCCCATCTTTACGCCTTCCGGGCGGGTGAAACGATGGTAGACTATATACCAGTCGTCAGTTCCGGGGATGTTCAGGATGGCGTGATGTCCCGTTCCGAATATCTGCTTGGAAGGATCCTGCTGGATCACTATGGTCTCCTCCACCTTGGCGGGCTTGCCGTCACGGATGAACTCCGTAGGAGAATCGGAGATCAGGTAGCGGACGCGGTAGTAGGAGGAACGGGTGATGTTCTCTGACCACATGAAGTAGTAGAGGCCGTTGCGCTCGAACACATATGTGCCCTCCAGATAATGGAACTCTCCGGTCTGGCGGCGGGAGATGAGTTCGTGCATGGTGCCCGGCACCAGGGATGTCATATCGTCCGCGAGTTCAGCCATCCACAGGTAGGAATTGCCCCAGTAGAGGTAATACTTGCCTGTCTTGGGATCCTGGAACACGTCGGGATCGATGACCTGGTTGGGGGTCTTCAGTTCCTCCTGGCTGAGCATCGCCTTGCCAAGCGCGTCCGTGTAGGGGCCTTCCGGCTTGTCAGCCACGGCCACTCCCACGGCCTTGTTGGCCACGAAGTAATAATAGTACTTGTACCCGTTGCCCTCCTTCCTTTCAATGATACAGGGGGCCCAGGCATACTCCTTACCCCAGGAGAGGTTCCTCAGGTCAAGAATCACGCCTTCGTCCTTCCAGTTCTTGAGGTCTGTGGAAGAGAAGCAGTGGAAGTCATAGTTGTGCCACTGGTACGCGCCGTCCGTAGTGGGGAAGATATAGTATTTGCCGGTCTGCTGGCTGTAGAGGACCTCAGGGTCCGCATACAGGCCGGGGAATACCGGATTGTTCACGTCAGGGGCCAGGTGCTGGGGCTCGCGCTCGTCGCTCCAGGCCTGCAGGGCGTTGTATTCCGCCTCTGTAAGAGTGAGGAAAGATCCCTGCTGCGGGCCGTAGATTCCCTCTATGTTCTGCGGGGAGAAGAAGCGGCCCATTGCCGGGTCAGCCTTGCAAAGGCGGTAGTTGAACGGCTCGCTGGAGTAGTTCACATACCCTATCTGCCACTGCTCCTGCCCTGCCACGTGGAATACGGAAACGCCGGTGCAGACGTTCTCACCTTCAAAGGCTACATACTGGGGGTCCGTCCAGGGGCCTGTCAGGGAAGCGGACTTGGCGGTATAGAAACCGGGACGGCCGCCGTCCTTCTTGGCTATCATGAAATACTGGGATTCCGCGGACAGCCAGGTGATGTCCGGGTCTATGGTGGAACCGGTCCAGTCCGCGAGGAGCACCGGAGCCGTTATCTTGCTGAATGCCGAGTCCACATAGCATCCGTAGATGCGGTAATAGCGGCACTGGGATGCGTCCAGAAGGGAGAAATACAGCAGGTATCCTCCCCTGGCACCGTTGTCCCAGCGGTAATTGGCGTCCCAGATGATCTGGGGCCCCCTTACCGCCGCACCGCGCGGCAGCGACGGCCTCACGGCGGCGTTTTTCCAGTCCAGGAGATTGGAGGAAGTCTTGATCTCTATGCCTCCGTTCGCTCCGGCAACGGTCATGATGAAGCCCTTGCCATCCTGGGTGCGGCATACATACGGGGCGTTCACGTTGTCCACTATGGCATCGCCGCAGAGGAGGGAGTGGAAGTGGATGGCGTCGGGCGACATGGCGTACGCAGTCCATCCGCCGTGGGCGGACTGGTGGACGAAGAGGTATCCGAAGGTGTCTTCGTCAGAGATCTGATAGTTTCCCTGGGCAAAGGCGGCTGTGCACAGCAGCGCCAAGGCTATGGCTATGAAAGGTCTTTTCATTCTGGCCTGGCTTTATTTGAACAGAAGCGGTGCGAAGTTGTTGAGGTAGATCCTCCAGTTGGACCATGTGTGGCCTCCAGAAGACTGAAAGAAGATATGGTCGAGGCCGTTCTTGGTGAGGGTGGCGTCCAGGGTCTGGGAGCCTTCGTACAGGAAGTCTGAGGTTCCGCAGGCAAGGAAGTAGAGTTTCACGCCCGCCTTCTTGAGGGCCTGGATCTGCTCGTCATTGGCTGAACCGGCAGCCGAGAGAGGGCAGATGTAGTCGAACAGTTCGGGATAAAGTGTAGAAGCGGTGATGGTGTGTCCGCCGCCCATTGAGAGGCCTGCGATAGCGCGTGAAGCGGGCTTCGCGATTACCCTGTATTCCTTCTCGATGAAAGGTACTATCTCCTCGCAAAGGCTTCTTACATAGGCATTTGCGTTAGCGGGGTCGCGGAAGTTGCGGCCTGACTCGGGAAGGCCCAGGGTTACCGCGGCCTGCTGGCCGGGATTGCCGTTGGGCATTACCACGATCATTGGCACTGCCTTGCCCTGCTGGATGAGGTTGTCCAGGATCTGGGCGGTGCGGCCCATGCTGGTCCAGGCCTCCTCGTCTCCACCGGCTCCATGGAGCAGATACAGAACGGGATATTTCTGCTTTGTGTTCTTCTCGTATCCGTAAGGTGTGTAGACGGTAAGGCGCCTGTTTATTCCAAGGATCTTGCTGTCATACCACTTGTAGCTTACGGTTCCTCTCTGGTCGGCCTCAAAGTAGTTTGCGGTGAGGTCTCCCGGAACCATGAGCATGTTCAGGTAACGGGTTCCGTCCCTCTGTACCATGTAGTTCTGGGGGTCGTTCACGGAAACGCCGTCAACCACAAAGTTGTAGGTGTAGATATCCGGAGTGGGAAGGTCGATGGTCACGGACCATACGCCGTTCTCCTTGGTCATGGGGATTCCTCCCCTTTCGGTGATCCAGTTTCCGGAAAGGGTCACTACGGTGGCGTAATCCGCGGCAAGGCGGAAGGTTACCTGTCCGTCAGCGATTTCGGGAGAGACAATTCTCTGGCGTCCGCCGTTCTGGAAATTCTGGAGTTCCTGGGCGTGAGCGGCTCCTGCACACAGAAGGACCGCTGCGACTATTGCAAATATCTTTTTCATAATACGTGGAGTTATCTTTAATGTTGCAATTTACAAATTTTAAGAGCATTTCCGTATATTAGCGAAGACAATTTTAAACAATATCCCAGTCTATGAAACGTTTTTTTATTCTGTTGCTCGCCCTCCTGCCGGAACTGGTGGCCTGGATCAGGCGCACCGCCCCTCAGGCACAGGTTATATTCCACCAGACCTGGGCATATTCCCAGACTTCCACGCACCAGGAGTTCCCCAACTACGATTCGGACCAGATCACAATGTACTATGCCATCCAGGACGGCGAACATCACGCAAAGGCATAACTTGCCGTGGCCGCAGCCGTCCACGGGCCGCTTCCCTTCGCGATATTTCAATAATCGCCGGGGGAATAGTATATTTGCAGTATGATTGAACCTAAATTATCCTATAAGTTGAGCATACCCTGCTATATGTTCGACAACCGCTCGCTGCTCAGGGCGGCGGCCTTCATGGACATAGCGCAGGAACTTGCAGTGCAGGGCTCATACCAACTGGGCTTCGCGGACAGGCAGTTGGCCAAATACAATGTGGTATGGATCCTGGCACGTATGTGCGTGAAATTCAACACCCTTCCTCCAATGTACAGCACCGCCACGGCGGAAACCTGGAGCCGCGGCCAGCAGGGCCTGTGCCATATAAGGGACTACAGGCTTGTGGGAGAAAACGGTGAATCCCTCATAGACGCCACAAGTTCCTGGGTCCTGATGGAGAAAACCAAGAGGGCAATAGTAAGGCCCAACAGCCTTGGCGAAGCGGTAGACGGCAGCCCCCAGAACACGGCTTTCGCCATTGAGGAACCCGCGGAGCGCATCCTCCTCCCCAAGGACTTCCCCCTTGAGGCCGTGGCTGAGCACCGCGTCATCTATTCTGACCTGGACTGCAACGGACACACAAACAACGCCAAGTATACCGTTTGGGCAATGGATTGCCTCCCGGGAGACCTGGTCAGGAATCACGACATAAAAGAGATCACCATCAATTTCAACCACGAGGCCCTATACGGGGAGACCGTAACCCTGTACCATGCCGTCAAGGACGGCGCGCACATTGTCGAAGGCCGATGCGGAGACACCCAGATTTTCATCAGCAAACTCCTTTTCAAGTAAACATATGAAAGCTCTCAGGATCCTCAGGACAGCGGCCGTCGCAGCCGCGCTGGCTCTAATCTTCACAGGCAGCGCTTCCGCAAGGAAGTGGGTCACCACCTGGGCCACCGCCCAGCAGATAGCGGAACCTCACAACAATCCTCCCATCCCCCTGGCCGGGGAAACCCTCAGGCAGATAGTGCAGGTATCCATAGGAGGGAACGAAATAAGGCTGCGTTTCTCCAACCGCTTCAGCCAGGAAGACCTGGAGATGCTCCACGTGGAGATTGCCCAGGCCAAGACCGAAGGCGCCAGCCCTGACGTCTTCCCCGGCACCGAAAGGACTTTGTCCTTTGGCGGGAAGGAATCCGTCACCATCAAGGCGGGAGAGGAAGTCTACAGCGACCCCATACGCTTCAAGCTGAAGGAAAGGATGAACGTGGCCATTACCATCACGTACGGCAAGGCCCCGGCCAATACCATCACCAGCCATCCTGGATCAAGGACAACGTCCTATTTCCTTGACAAGGACGCCAAGACGGACCATTGGTATACAATTGAGAGCATAGACGTCAAGGCTGCCAACAAGGCCGCCTCAATAGCCGTCCTGGGAGACTCCATCACGGACGGCCGCGGAACCACCACCAACGGCCAGAACCGCTGGACGGACAACCTGTCCAAGAGGCTCCTCCAAAACAGGCGCACCCGCAAGCTGGCCGTGCTGAACTTTGGCCTGGGCGGCAACTGCGTGCTGCGGGGAGGAAACGGTCCAACCGTGACAAACCGCTACGAGCATGACCTCCTGGGATTCCCGTCAGTCAAATATATCATCATCTTTGAGGGAGTAAATGACCTGGGCACCACACGCAACGGTCCTGAAACCGCCGCAAACGTCATCGAAGTCTACAAGAACATCATCGCGCAGGCGCACGCAAAGGGAATAAAGGTCATAGGCGCCACCGTAATGCCGTTCAAGCACAACGGGTATTACAATGAGTCACGCGAGGAAGGCCGCCAGATCCTGAACAACTGGATCAGGACGGGCGGAGAGTTTGACGGGCTCATCGACTTTGACGCCGAGATGAGCGGAAAAGAAGAGCCAGACGCCCTCAATCCAATTTATCTGTTCGAGAACGACTGGCTCCATCCAAATGCCCAGGGCTACAAGGCCATGGGCGACTGCATAGACCTCAACCTCTTCTAGAGGTTCTTGGGACTGTATACGGCATCCCACCAGGAAGAATCATCCTGAAGCCATTTGGCGAACCATGCCCAGATGGTTTCCTGCCACTCCAGACGCTTCTGATAGTCCAGGATGTGGTGGTTCTGGTCCTTTACCGCAACGAAAGCAACCTCCTTGCCCAACAGTTTGAGCGCGGTGAACAGCTGCACGCTCTCGTTGAAAGGAACGTTGGTGTCAGCGTCTCCGTGCACGAGAAGGAGCGGTGTGTTTATCTTGTCAGCGCGGTACAGAGGGCTCTGCTTTACATAAAGGTCCTGATCCGACCATGGATAGCTGTTGGCCATGGAAACCTCGCTGTAAGAATATCCCCAGTAGCCGAAGCCCCAGTAACTTGTGTGGTCGCTGATTCCCGCGTGGGAAACAGCGCAGGCAAAGAAGTCCGTGAGGGTTGGGATGTACTCCGACATGAATCCTCCGTACGAGGCGCCGATGCATCCAACCTTGGAGGCGTCCACGAAAGGATGCTCCTGGCAGAACTTCTGGGTTCCCTCTATGATGTCCTGGGCGGGGCCGTCACCCGCGGTGTTCACGTGGCGCGCTGACCATTCCTGGCCGAAGCCGGTTGCGCCGCTGGGACCCGCGACTACGTAGACCACGTATCCGAGGGACGCGTAAGCGTGCTGGGGATAGCGGCTCTCGAAGTTGCGGCTGGTAGGGCTGCATCCACCGTAGTAATTCACTATCACAGGGTATTTCTTGGCGGGGTCGAAGTCCGGCGGCAGGTAGAAGCGGCCGTATACGGTTTCGCCCTTGGAGTTCTTGAAGTTCCACTCGCGGCACTCGCCAAGGGCCACGTCCTTGAGGATCTCCGCGCTGAGGTCGTCCTTGAGCACGGTTTTCTTGGACTTGGTGTCATAGGTGTAGAGCCTGTCGGAATTGGACGCTCCCTGGCCGTAGTATGCCATCATGGGGGATTTTTCCGCAAGGGCCATTCCGTTCACGAGGTCCTCCTTGGTCTCTATCTGGGTGATCCTGCCGTTGGAAGGATTCATCTGATAGAGGCTTATGTAATCCCTGTTCTCGGCAGTGAAATAGATCATTCCGTCATACCTGCTCCAGCGGGCGGAGGCCACGTTGGGATCGAAGTTCTTGGTCATTGGGGTGACCTTTCCGGACGCAAGGTCCATGATGTACAGCTGCATGTCCTCCATGTTGGGGGTCTGGCCTTTCTTGACGTTCATTCCAATGCCATTGAGTGCCTCCGGAGAGCCCTGGAGAAGGATTTTCTTTCCATCCGGGGAGAACTGTCCGCCGCCCAGGAATCCGTCCTTGTCAACCAACATCTTTGCCTCGAGGGTCTCGAGGTTCAGGAGGTAGAGGGTGGATACGGAGGTGGGACGCTGGGTGAGCACGTCCTCATGGACTGACAGGAGGGCGTACTTTCCGTCAGGGGAAATGTCTCCGATACGGGAGTTGCGGTATCCGTATGTGAGCTGCTGCATCATTCCGGTTGCGATGTCGTACTTGGAAGAGTACGAACGGGTGCGCCAGCCGGGCTGACGGTCGTCCGGAGTGAGGATCTGGTAGATCTCCGGCCTTTCCGCCGGGCCTTGCTCGCTGAACATATAGATGAGGAAATCCTCGGTGGGAGCCATCCTGAAATTGCCCTGCGGCAGGTCCTCGACAATGACCTCCTCTTCTCCGGTAGCGGGATCCACCACTATCAGCTGGGTCTTCTCCGCTCCCCTGCGGGTCTTGTAGTACTTGGGGGTCTTGGGCATCCAGGTGAGCCTGTCGGCGGTCTCGAAAAGTACGCGTCCGCTGTCAGTCTCTATCATCTTTGAAGTGGAAGTTGACCTTCCGCCATCCTGGGTAGTGGTATAGTTCACAATCATGTATTTGCCGTCGGAGCTGAGGGAGACGCCGCCAAGGCGGGTTCCCAGGAGCACGTCGGACATGCTGTAAAGGTGCTTTCCGTCCGTCCTGAAGGAGATCTTGGCCTCATCGGGGGTGTCTATGGATACCGTGGGGACGGCGGCTTCGCCGGCAGGGGTGAAGTATTTGACGCGCACCCTGTGCGTGAAGGGCTGGAGCTTGAGGTTTGCCCCGCCGTCCTTTCCGTCCACGTTTATCTTGTAGTTCTTAACGCCTTCCACCTTGATTGTGGCGGTGGTGTATCCGCTGTTCTGGAAATCGAACTCCAGGAGATGGATGGCGTCGGACGCGGCAGTGGCCGGAAGGTCCGCCGCGGTGCTCACCCCGGCGCCCTTCAGGGCGTCCGTGGATATCGCGGCGTCCAGCAGGCCCGCTATGTCAAAGGCCTTGGACTTGACGTTGACGCTGTCTACTATGAAAGGAGTCTTTACCGGGAAAGGTCCGGCGTAACGGAACTCGCGCACGGGGATGCTGTCCGCCATCGCGGCCGCTGCAAACGCCGCGGCGCAGAGAATAGTCAGGAAAAGCTTTTTCATAAATCAATCTATTTCAGATTATCAAAGGTAATAAAAATCCCGGATTATTGTGTAGAAGAGTTGATTATGCTATAAACTTGACAAAGACATAGAAATAATGGGCACGATTGTCATTATTTAATAAAAAATACATATATTTAAGACACTTTATCATTTATATTGACATTCCCCATACTGATACCTACCTATGATTGACGGATACGCTAAGTAATTTGGCATACTACATATATTGCACTCACTATTCTAACCGTTTAATTTTATAACCATCAGGTATGAGTAAAAACATTTTTAAAATGCTGGCAGTGACATTGATGTCATTCTGCCTGCTGGCTTCCCAGACAGCGTTTGCTCAGTCCAAGGTCAGGGTTTCCGGAACGGTCCTCGACCCCAACGCTGAGCCGCTTATCGGAGTCAATGTGATGGAGCAGGGTACCACCAACGGTACAATGACCGACATTGACGGACACTGGGAGCTGGACGTTACCCCCGGCGCCACGATCGTGGCTTCCTGCATCGGTTTCTATACCCAGGAAATCGTTACAGTCGCCGGCCGCACCTCCTACCCTATCACCCTCGCGGAGGACACCACTGTCCTTGAAGAGGTAGTGGTAGTGGGATTTGGATCCCAGAAAAAGGTCAACCTCACCGGTTCCGTGGCAGTAGCCACATCGGATGAACTCGAGGCAAGGCCTGTAAACGACGTCCCAAGCGCACTGCAGGGACTTCTCCCTGGTCTCCAGCTCACTCACGCCGCCGGAGACATCAACACCACCATGAGCATCAAGGTCCGCGGTACAGGTACAATCGGCAGCGGATCTTCTGACTCTCCGCTCATCCTCATTGACGGAATGGTGGGAGACATCAACACCCTCAACCCTCAGGACGTGGAGAGCATCTCAGTGCTCAAGGACGCCGCCTCCGCATCAATCTACGGTGCGCGCGCAGCCTTCGGAGTAGTACTCATCACAACAAAGAAGGGCGCCGACGGCAAGGGAACTGTTTCCTACAACAACAACTTCCGTTTCTCAAGCCCTACCAACGTGCCCAAGCCAATGGACTCCTACACCTTTGGAGTTTACTTCAACGATGCGGCAAGGAACGCGGGCCAGAACCCCATCTTCACCAACGAAACCCTCCAGCAAATGCTTGACTTCCAGGCCGCGGGAGGCACCAGCAAGGGAGGACTCCTTCCTTCAAAGGACGGAAAATACTGGGGAAAGCCGGGCAACGACCCTTACACCACAGGTTACGCCAACACAGACTGGTACGCAGAGCTTTACAAGGACTACTCATTCTCACAAGAGCACAACGTAAGCCTCAGCGGCGGTACAAGGAACATCACCTACTACGCATCCCTTGGAGTCCTTGACAGCGACGGCCTCATCCGTTACGGAGAGGACCACACCCAAAGGATCAACCTGTCCGCCAATTTCAGCGCCGCGCTTGCAAGCTGGGCCACTTTCCGCTATTCCATCCGCTATGTGCGCCAGAAAAAGCACCAGCCGTCTTCCTATATCACCAACAACTACGGAGACATAGGACGCCAGACCTGGCCCAACCTCCCCATCTATGACGAGAACGGATACTTCACGTCAAACGGTTCCGGAGGAAACATTGCGCAGAGGCTTGCCGAGAGCGGTTTCAACGACTCTCTCGCAGACCAGTACACACATCAGGCCTCGCTGGTTCTTGAACCTATAAAGAACTGGGTTACCCATATCGAGTTCAACTTCAGGAACAACGTCAGCAACGGCTACAGGATGAACCTTCCCCTGCAGGATCACGACGTACAGGGCAACCTGGTTCCCACAACTTCAAGTTCTTACATCCAGAACTCAGAGAACAGGACGGACCACTACAACTGGAACATCTATTCTGATTACACCATGAGCCTGGCCCAGGCCCACAACTTCAAGTTCATGCTCGGTTTCCAGACTGACGAAGAAATACTCAAAGCCTTCTCCGTACAGCGCAACGGCGTACAGGACCCCAACCTTCCCGTACTGAGCCTTACCACAGGCCTCAGCGGAACAGGCGCCGCCGCCAACCCCAGCATCTCAGGAACCGAGAACCAGTGGGCCACCGCAGGTTTCTTCGGCCGTATCAACTATGACTACAAGGGACGCTACCTGCTGGAAGGAAACCTCCGCTATGACGGAACTTCACGCTTCCGCCAGGCAAGCCGCTGGACCTGGTCCCCTTCAGTGTCCGCGGGTTGGAACATAGCACAGGAAGATTGGTGGGAGCCCTTCAAGGGCACCGTAAACATGCTCAAGCTCCGTGCTTCATTCGGTACCCTCTCTAACCAGAACACCACCGGATACTATCCTACTTACAGGACAATGACACTTGGAACCGCCAACGGAGCCTGGCTCCAGAACGGCACACAGCCCAATACTGCCCGCGTAGGCGGCCTCATCTCCGCATCACTTACCTGGGAAAAGGTGGAGACTTACAACCTTGGTCTTGACTGGGGCGCGTTCAACAACCGCTTCACCGGTACAGTGGAAGGATTCCAGAGGTTCACTCACGATATGGTGGGACCCGCCCTTGACCTCCCAGCAACCCTCGGTCTCAGCGCGCCAAGCGCAAACAACTGCGACCTCAAGACAGTAGGTTGGGAAGTAAACTTCTCCTGGAGAGACCGTACTCCTTCAGGCTTCGGATACAGCATTTCCGCAAACCTCTCAGACTCCAGGACCATCATCCTCAAGTATCCTGACAACACCACCCACGCCATCAGTTCTTACAACGAGGGCCACGAGATGGGAGAAATCTGGGGATTCGAGACCGTAGGAATGGCCAAGACACAGGCTGAGATGGACGCACACCTTGCAAAGGTAGACCAAAGCGCAATAGGTTCAATGTGGTCCGCCGGAGACATTATGTACGCAGACCTCAACGGTGACGGCAAGCTCACCCGCGGCGCCCAGACCCTGGAAGACCACGGAGACCTCAAGGTGATCGGTATAAACGCCCAGCACTACTTCTTCGGAGTGAACCTCCAGGCAGACTACAAGGGCTTTGACGTAAGAGCAATGCTGCAGGGCGTTCTCCAGAACGACATCTTCATCTCCAACCAGAGCTTCTGGGGTGTTGTAAGCTGGATATGGAACTCCTGCGCTTTCCGCGAGCACGGCGACTATTTCCGCGCGGAGCCTACCGGACTTCCCGGACACGAGATTCCCGCAAACACTGACGCTTACTATCCCAGGCCTCTGTCAAATTCAAGCAAGAACCAGCAGACGCAGACCAAGTACCTCCAGGACGCTTCTTACGTACGTTTGAAGAACCTCCAGCTGGGATACACCATCCCTCAGCACATCACCAGCAAGATAGGCCTCTCAAGGGCACGCTTCTTTGCTTCCGCAGACAACCTCTGGACCGGAACCAAGCTGAACAAGCTCTTCGACCCCGAGACCGTACGCGGCGGACAGGGAGGAAACGCTTATCCTCTTTCCCGCACCCTCTCATTCGGTGTTTCACTTACGTTCTAATTTAAAAGCACGATCGATATGAAAAATATATTCAGCAAATTGTTTATTGCAGCGGCGGTGCTCGCCTTTGCAGCGTGCGATCCATTCCTGAACAGGGAGCCTATGTCCCAGATCTCTCCCGAAGGGTATTTCTCTACAGACGCCCAGGTCAACGCGGCCCTGATCAGGGAATACGCAAACATCCTTCCCGGAAACTCCGGAGGATACGGATACCTGGGGAATGACGTGGACACGGACAACCAGATGGACGCCGGAATGGACAACAAGTTCCTCAACAATATGTGGAAGGTGCCCAACAGCAGCAACAACTGGAGCTTCACCGCACTGTACTATGTAAACTATATCCTGGAGCAGGTCGTTCCCAAATTTGAGGAAGGCAGGATTTCAGGCAACCAGGAAACCATCAAGCACTACATAGGAGAAACCTATTTCCTGCGCGCATACTACTATTACACCAAGCTCACCCGCTACGGAGACTACCCCATCATCAAGGAATGCCTTCCTGACGATATGGAGATCCTCCGCGAAGCCAGCAAGCGCTCTCCCCAGAACGAGGTTGCCCGCTTCATCCTTGAAGACCTTGACAAGGCTATAAGCCTGATGGGCGACAACAACATAGGGACAACCCGCATCAACAAGGACGCAGCCCTTCTGTTCAAGTCAAGGGTGGCGCTCTTCGAGGGCACATGGCTGAAGTACCACAAGGGCACCGCAATGGTTCCCGGCGGGCCTGAATGGCCGGGCGGCTCAAGCTACAGCTATCCTGCGGGAAGCATAGACGCAGAGTCCACCTGGTTCCTGAACCAGGCCGCAGAAAGCGCCAAGGCCGTGGGTGACAAGTATGTTGACAAGCTGACCGACAACACAGGCTTCATGCAGCAGTGGGAATCTGACGCCCCCAACCCGTATTACAACATGTTCGCTTCAGTTGACCTGAACGGCTTCCCCGAGGTGATCATGTGGCGCCAGTATTCCATCACCTACTCAACCCACTCAGTTCCCCAGGCCGCCGGCCGCGGGAACTATCTCCTTGGTCTCACCCGCGGATACGTGCAGAACTTCCTGATGCTTGACGGAAGCCCTATCTACACCCACGGAACCTACGCCGACGGTGACGGCTACTATATGGGAGACAAGACCCTGGCCGACGTCAAGAAGAACAGGGACACCCGCCTTTCCATCTTCCTCAAGGCACCGGGCGAGCAGAACGTAGTCTATAACATAGGAGACCCCAGAGGTACTGAGGTTGTAGTAACGGAGCCTTATCCTACCATCACTCTTGGAGACTCCGAGCGCGGTTACACCACAGGTTACGCCCTGCACAAGGGAGGCGCCCTTGACTGCAACCACTACGCAAACTACGGAGGATACACCGGAGCCATCACCTTCCGCGCCGTGGAGGCCCTCCTCAACTATATGGAGGCCAGCTACGAACTCAGCGGAAACGTTGACGCCACTTCAGACAGATACTGGAAGGCAATCCGCAAGAGGGCCAAGGTAAGCGAGGACTATATGAACACCATCAACCTCACCGACATGGCCAAGGAAGGCGAGTTCGACTGGGGCGCATACAGCGCTGGCAAGCTTATGACGGACAAGGTCCTCTACAACATCCGCCGCGAGCGCCGCACCGAGCTCCTCTCAGAAGGCTTCCGCAACGACGACCTCCGCCGCTGGAAATCATACGACTGTCTGCTTGACGGCGGTCCTCTTGCAGGTTTCCAGCCTGAGGGAATCCACCTGTGGAACACCCCTATGGAGGCCTGGTACGGAAGTTCTCTCATAGAGGGACCGGACAACCCCAAGGCCAACGTTTCAGGAAGGGTCAACAGCGAGTACCTCAGGGTATTCCAGACCGTTAGGACGGAGAACGGATATGACGGATGCCACTGGCACCTTGCCCACTACTTCGATCCAATCCCTATCAGCGAAATTCTCCTCAACTCGGAGGACGGCCTGACCGCTTCCTCTTCTACCATCTACCAGAATCCTTACTGGCCGGTAGAGGCGGACCTCAGCGCTACCAAGTAGTCAATCATACTTTCAAGGAAAGGCTCCGCCCTCATGCGGCGGGCCTTTTCTTGTTTTTCTTATAGAAAAAATCTATATTGAGAGGCTTTTAACCACAAAAATCCACTGATGCCCAGATTTTCAGGCCTGACAATCCTGACCTTTGCCTCTCTTCTGCTATGCAGTTGCGGCAAAGGGAAGGTTTCTGAATACGAGCCCCTTCCCAAAGGGTCCGCCGTCACACAATATGACGGAATGGCCCTTGTCTGGCACGACGAGTTTGACATCGACGGGCGTCCGGGACCTGACTGGAGCTATGAGAAAGGCTTCGTAAGGAACCAGGAACATCAGTGGTATCAGGAGGACAACTGTTTCGTGGAAGGAGGCGCCCTTGTCATTGAGGCGCGCCAGGAAACGCTTCCTAACCCTGATTACAGCCCCGACGCGCCGCCAAGGGACTGGAAACGCTCCCGGGAGTTCGCCAGATACACATCGGGCAGCATAAACACACGCAACAGTTTCACTTTTAAGTACGGCAAGATAGAGGTCAGGGCCAAGATCTCCACGGAAAAGGGATCGTGGCCGGCTATCTGGATGCTGGGCAACCAATGGGGCTGGCCGTACGGCGGCGAAATTGACATCATGGAGTATTACCTTTACAGGGATACCCCTACAATCCTGGCCAACGTGGCCTGGGGGAATGACAGGGGCGGCGCTGAATGGCGCTCCTCGTACCATCCCCTCTCCCGCTTCCTGGATAAGGATCCGGAGTGGGTGGATAAATTCCATGTCTGGGCAATGGACTGGACGCCGGAACAAATTATCCTGAGCCTTGACGGAGAGGTGCTCAACACGGTTGACCTCTCTGAATCCGTAAACGGAGGCTTCAGGGGCAATTCCGAGAATCCATTCAGCAACACATATGAAGATTTTGCAGATTACATACTGCTGAATTACGCGATAGGCGGCCAGAACGGCGGAGATCCTGACGGGTCTTCCTGGCCTCAGCGATATTATGTGGACTATGTAAGAGTATATCAATAAACCAACATAAGCATCATTTATGAAAAGATTATTCTTAGTATTATTTGCAGGGCTTCTCTGCATGGGAGCATCCGCACAGACCTTCAAGGAGTGGCAGGATCCTACCCTGAACGAGGTCAACCGCGCCCCGATGCATACGCATTACTTCGCATTTGCGGCATCGGAGAATGCGGCGGAGCCCGAGAGTTCGGTCAACTACATTTCCCTTCACGGAAAATGGGCTTTCAACTGGGTCCAGAGCGCTGACCAGCGCCCTACGGGCTTCTGGAATCCCGGCTATGACGACAAGGGCTGGGACACCATGGTGGTTCCGGGAATCTGGGAACTCAACGGATTTGGAGACCCTATCTACGTGAACACCGGATACGCCTGGCGCAACCAGTTCCAGAGCAATCCTCCGGAGGTCCCCGTGTACAACAACCACGTTGGAAGTTACCGCAGGGAGTTCGCCATCCCGGCATCCTGGTCAGGCAAGGACGTGATCATGCACATAGGCTCCGCCACTTCCTGTATCTATGTATGGGTCAACGGCAAGTTCGTGGGCTACAGCGAAGACAGCAAGCTGGAGGCCGAGTGGGACATCACAAAATACATCAAGCCGGGCCAGAAGAACCTCATTGCCATGCAGATCTTCCGCTGGTGCGACGGAACATACCTGGAGGACCAGGACTTCTTCCGCAGCAGCGGTATAGCGCGTGACTGCTACCTGTACGCCCGTTCAAAGGCCAGGATAGAGGATATCCGCGCCACACCGGACCTGGACGCGCAGTACAGGAACGGCGTCCTGAATGTAGAGGTGACATTCAAGGGCAATGCGGGCACCGCAAACCTTGAACTACTGGACGCAAACGGCCGCCAGGTTGCAGCCGCCACGGTAAAGAGTTCTTCAAGGGGAGGAAAGGCCACCGCCACCATGGCAGTGAACAATCCTGAGAAGTGGAGCGCCGAGACCCCTTACCTGTATACCCTCAAGGCCACCGCAAGCGGAGAGGTCATCCCCATAAAGGTAGGCTTCCGCAAGGTTGAGATCAAGAACGCCCAGCTGCTGGTAAACGGCAAGCCCATCCTCATCAAGGGCGCTGACCGCCACGAGCTGGACCCTGACGGAGGATATGTAATCTCCAGGGAAAGAATGATCCAGGACATCCAGATAATGAAGGAGTTCAACCTGAATGCCGTGCGTACCTGCCACTATCCGGACGACAACTACTGGTATGACCTCTGCGACGAGTACGGCATCTACATGGTGGCCGAAGCCAACGTGGAATCCCACGGAATCGGCTATGGCGCCGCCACCCTGGCGCGCAGGGACGACTACGCGCTTGCGCATATGCAGCGCAACCAGCGCAACGTCCAGCGCGGCTTCAACCACCCCGCTATCATCGTGTGGTCCCTTGGAAACGAGGCCGGATACGGCCCCAACTTCGAGGCCGCCTATGACTGGATCAAGGCAGAGGATCCTTCCCGCATGGTCCAGTACGAGCAGGCGCGCGTTGATGGCAAGACAGACATCTACTGCCCTATGTACGCAGGCTACGAGGCCATCGTACGCTACGCCACCAATCCTGACAACACAAAGCCTCTCATCCAGTGCGAGTACGCCCACGCCATGGGTAACTCAGAGGGCGGTTTCAAGGAGTACTGGGACCTCTACCGCCAGTACGACAAGCTCCAGGGCGGTTTCATCTGGGATTTCGTGGACCAGTCAGTACGCTGGACAGGAAAGAACGGCGTGATGATCTACGCATACGGCGGAGACTTCAACCGCTATGACGGATCAGACCAGAACTTCTGCGACAACGGACTCATAAGCCCTGACCGCGTTCCCAACCCCCATATGTACGAGGTGGGCTACTACTACCAGAACATCTGGACCGACATAGACAACCTGTCATCCGGAAGCCTGGGAGTATACAACGAGAACTTCTTCCGCGACCTGTCCGCCTACCGTCTCACCTGGGAACTCCTCAAGGACGGCCAGGTAGTGCGCACCGGCAGCGTGGAGAACCTCAACGTGGCCCCTCAGGCCAAGGGAAGCGTTCCAGTACAGATTGGCGCCACCGACAGGAGCGGAGAGTGGCTCCTGAACGTCAAGTACATCCTCAAGAACAGGGAGGGCGTCCTTCCTACAGGACACGTGGTCGCAAAGCAGCAGTTCACCCTGAACGCTTATGACTTTGGCAAGATAGACCTCAAGAACAAGGGCAGCTTCGGTTACACCCAGTCCGACCCCGTCATCAACACCAACGACCGCAACTACCTCATCGTGGAGGGCGACAACTTCGTGGTCGAGATCAGCCGCAGCACAGGCTACATCACCCGCTACTGCGTGAACGGCACCGAGATGCTCAAGGACGGCTCCGCCATCACCCCCAACTTCTGGAGGGCTCCTACTGACAACGACTTCGGCGCAAGCCTGCAGAACAGGTACTCCGTATGGAGGCAGCCCAACATCATCCTCAAGGGAAGCAACATGCCCAGGCAGCGCGGCCAGCAGCCTCAGGAAAGCGTTGCAGAGAGGATAGTTCCTCTGACCTTTGGCGTTGAGAACGGCATTGCCAAGATCAACGTCCTCAAGGAGATCGTCGACATTGCAGACCTCAACCTCTCATACGAGATCAACAACGAGGGGCAGATCAAGATAACCCAGAGCATGAAGGCGGATCCTGAGAAACAGATCTCCAACATGTTCCGCTTTGGAATGCAGATAGTTATGCCAAAGTCCTTCGAAAGGGTTGTATACTACGGACGCGGACCTATCGAGAACTACTCGGACCGCAAGACCGTCACCGACATAGGAATCTACAACCAGAGCGTGGACGAGCAGTTCTACTCCTACATCAGGCCTCAGGAGAACGGAACCAAGAGCGACATACGCTGGTGGAAGATGCTCAACGCGGCCGGAAACGGAATCGAGATCACTTCCGAGGATCCGTTCAGCGCATCCGCACTGCATTACACCATCGAATCTCTTGACGAAGGCACCTCCAAGAAGAACGGACACTCCCCTGAAGTTCCAAAGGCAGACCTCACCAACGTATGCGTTGACAAGGTCCAGATGGGACTCGGATGCGTGACCAGCTGGGGCGCCCTTCCTCTGGCAGACTACATGATTCCTTACCAGGACTACGAGTTCGTATACCTCATCTCCCCTGTAAAGAACGCTATCATATACAAGTAAGACAGCAGTTACAGAAAAGAAAAAGCCGACGCAAATGCGCCGGCTTTTTTTTGATAGGGGCCCGTGAGGGCATTAGAAGCCGCCAAAGCCTCCGCCTCCGAACTGCTCCATCATTTTGCGCTGATCCTCTTCGTACTTCTTGTACTGATCCTCAGTGAGGACGCTCTTGAGGAAGTCGGTCTGAGCCTTCATCCTCTTCTGCATGGCCTCCATGTCGAAGCCACCAAAGCCGCCACCCTGTGACATCTGCTCTGTCATCTCCTTCATGTCCTTAACGAAGTAATCAACGATCTTCTTGTACTGACCGTCATCAACCTTGCAAACCTCCTTGATACGGTCTGCCTGCATCTTTGCCATGTCCTCCGGATTGAACTGTCCGAATCCCTGTGCAAAGGCGCCGGTTGTCATAATAAGGGCTGCGAGCCCAATCAAAAATTTTCTCATGATAACAATGATTAAAAAACGTTAACTGATATTTAGACACATTTTATGCCGTCAGGTAAAAAAATCATTGCAAAATATCTATATTCGTACAAGTACAATCTGACAAACAATCTAAATACCTGATAATTATGCGCAAATCATTATTGGCAATTGCAGTCCTGGCGGCGGCGCTGACGGGATGCAAGACAAAAAATCCGGTCCTTACCGTTGAAGGAGGACAGATCCAAGGCGTTGAAACCACCATCAAGGGGGTATATGTTTATAAGGGAATCCCGTTTGCGGCACCGCCCGTGGGTGATTTGCGTTGGAAAGAGCCTCAGCCCGTGGTTCCATGGGAAGGAGTTAAGGTTGCCGACACCTTCAGCGCCGGCGCCGTCCAGTCTCCTCACGATTCATCCAACCCCTGGACCAGCGAATTCTACATGAACGACCCCGAGTTCAGCGAGGACTGCCTCTATCTGAACGTGTGGACCCCCGCCCCGGGACAGACGGACAAGAAACTCCCTGTTGCAATGTGGATCCACGGAGGCGGCTACACCGGAGGATGGAGCTGGGAGCCTGAGTTCGACGGAAAGTCTTGGGCTGACAAAGGCGTAGTGATGGTTACCATCAACTACCGCCTTGGCATATTCGGATTCCTGACTCACCCGCTGCTCGCCGCTGAGAGCCCTCACGGCGTTTCGGGCAACTACGGAATCCTTGACCAGATTGCCGCGCTCAAGTGGATAGCGAACAACATAGAGCAGTTTGGAGGCGATCCCGACAACATCACCATCCTTGGCCAGAGCGCGGGCGCGGGCAGCGTAAAGACGCTTTGCGAATCCCCTCTCACCGGGAACCTCATCAAGAAGGCAATCATCCAGAGCGGCGGCGGCATAAGCGAGCCGCGCCCAGCGACAGGCGCACAGCAGCCGCCGCAGGGCTTCAACATGCCCGCGGCGCCCACAGTGCAGGAGATCTTCGAGTGGGCCGGCTACGACACGCTTGAGAAGATGCGCGCCGCTTCTACCGAGGATATCTTCACCCTGGCATCAAGGTACAGCCAGGCCACGGGACGGCGAGCCAACATCAGCACACGGCCCAACATTGACAACTACGTCTCTACAAAGAGCTTCGATGCCGCAACGTTCGACGGCACAATCAAGAACATCCCTTATATGATCGGCTACACCCGCGACGACATGGGCAACGGAAGTCCAAAGGATGCGATAGACCTGTTCTGCGTCCAGAGGAACAAGCTTGGGACGCCTGTTTACGCATACCAGTTCGCCCGCCCTCTCCCGGATGACGAAGCCGGTTCACACGACATGAAGGGCGCGTTCCACTCTTCAGAGCTCTGGTTCATGTTCAACTCACTGGAGCACTGCGACCGCCCCTTCACACCGGCGGACTATGCCCTTGCGGAGAGAATCATAACCCATTGGACCAACTTCGCAAAGACAGGAGACCCGGGCAACGGCTGGAAGGCCTTCACCCTGAGTGCTCCTGAATATATGGTATTCAAGGTAAGCGACGATGAAAAGAAAGATGCCTCCGCCATGGGTCAACCAGTGGCCAGGGGCATCTAGGAGGGTATTTTTTTCTTTTTTCCTTACGGCTTTAGGGCACCTACCACGTCATGCGCGCGGTAGGGCTCTTCAAGGTATGCGACTTCCTCATCGCTCAGAGTGAAGTCCAGGGCGTTGACTGCCGCATCGAAATGTGAAATCTTGGTGGCGCCCACGATGGGGGCGGTGACGCCCTTGCGGAACAGCCAGCCAAGGGCGACGTCCGTCATGGCGGCGCCGCGCTTCTCCGCGACTTCAGCCACGCGGGCTATGATCTGCATGTCATTCTCCTTTGCGTGGTCATACTTGCGCTTGAGGGTGAAGTCCGTCTCGCTGCGCGTACTGTCGCTGAACCATTCCTTGCGCGCCAGGTGGCCTCCGGCCAGCGGCGAATAAGGAATGAGCGCTACGCCGTACTGCTGCGCAACGGGGATGAGGTCGCGCTCGTCCTCCCTGTACAGGAGGTTATAATGGTTCTGCAGGGTTGAGAACTTGGTCCAGCCGTTCTTTTCGGCGCAGAGCTGCATGTTGTGGAACTGGTATCCGTACATTGCAGAGGCGCCCAGGGCCCTAACTTTTCCGCTTTTTACAAGGGAATCCAGGGCCTCCATTGTCTCTTCTATGGGGGTGCCGTAATCAAAGCGGTGTATCTGGTAAAGGTCAAGGTAGTCGGTTCCCAGACGGGTAAGCGTTCCCTCTATCTCTCTCTTGATTGCCTTGGCGCTGAGATGGCCTTCGTTGAAATAAACCTTGGATGCTATCACGACATCCTCCCTTCTTACTCCAAGGGCCTTGAGCGTACTTCCCAGGTATTCCTCACTGGTGCCGTGCGCATACTCGTTTGCGGTATCAAAGAAATTGGCTCCAAGGTCAAGGGCGTGCGCCAGCATTACCTTTGTCTGCTCAGGATTCAGGGTCCAGGGCTGGAAATCAGCGAAACGAACGCCGAAGGACATACAACCCACACATATACGGGATACCTTTATTCCGGTATCGCCCAACTCTACATACTTCATCTATTCTATTTTAAAGCGTTAATAATCCTCAGATTTGCCTCCCTGACCTTCTGGACGTCAACCTTGACTTCATTGCGGTCATAGGTCATCAGGCCGTTGACTTCTATCTCCACGTCGCTGGTCTGCGTATATACGGCGCCGCTGCAGCCGCGTCCCACCAGGTCCAGCAACTGGCCTGAATAGCGCAGATAGGTCTCCGTCACCTCATCCTTTGACTTGTACTGGACATATCCCCAGTTGCGGTCTTCCTGCCAAAGATGGCCGGGCATGGCAAAGCCAATTCCGCCGTACTCGCCAACCACGTTGGCCTCCGTGGGGCTCCAGAGGTATTGCTGGGGGTTAGGATAATGGTGGCAGTCAAGGATGTCACCGCAGTTCTCGTAATGGTTGCCTCCGGAAGCGGCGTTCACCAGGCGGGTGGGATCTTGGCGCTTTGTGAAGGCCACCACGTCGTATGTGTCGAACTGGCCCCAGGCCTCGTTGAATGGAACCCAAACCACTATGCAGTTGAAGCCCTTGCGGGCGGATATGATCTCAGACCACTCCTTGAAATAGTTTTCCCTCTCCCAGTCGTTTATCTTTGAGTCCGTTCCTGCGCCATAATCATTGTAGGACCATTTGCCGGAACCGCTGTCGTCCATTGACGGCATGTCCTGCCATACCACAATGCCAAGGCGGTCGCAGTACCAGTACCAGCGTGCTGGCTCAACCTTTATGTGCTTACGTATCATGTTGAATCCCAGCGCCTTAGTCATTTCCAGATCGTAGCGGAGCGCATCGTCAGTGGGGGCTGTATAGAGGCCGTCGGGCCACCAGCCCTGGTCAAGCGGACCATACTGGAACAGCGGCTTGTTGTTCAGGCCAAGGACGTTGAAACCCTTTGAGGATTTTACTATGGAACTCTTGCGGAAGGAGGTGTATCCGTATACGGTGTCAAGCGCCTTGCCTTTCTTGTCCAGAAGAGTGATGCGCAGGCCGTAGAGATAGGGCTCGTCCGGAGACCAGAGCCTTGGCGAGGCTACGCTGAGCCTTACCCGGTCTCCGGCGGCGGCGGAAGCCTCCGCGAGAACACGCGGATCCTGGGGGACAACGGACGAATCATAGCCGATGGCTCCTTCAAGGAGTTCAACCTTGACGGAGGCGGCGCCGCCCACGGCGTCCACATCCACTGAGAGCGTCCCTGCGTCAATGTCAGGCACCGCATAATAATGCTCTATGTGAGATGCGGGGGCGCATTCCAGCCACACGCTCTGCCATATGCCCGTGACAGGGGTGTACCAGATGCTTCCAGGATTTGTCACCTGCTTTCCGCGGGGTATCTTGGCGCCTTTGTCAGTGGTGTCCAGCACCTTGACTACAAGCTGCTGGGTGCCGCCTTTGACATAGGGGGTGATATCAACCGCGAAAGGGGTGTATCCGCCGGTATGGGAAGCCACCAGAGTGCCGTTAAGATACACTTCCGCGGCCCAGTCTACAGCCTCGAAATGAAGCAGCGTGCGCTGGCGCCTCCAGGAAGAAGGCACGCTGAAAGAACTCCTGTACCACAGGGCGTTGTCCTCCCCCACGCGCTTCCCTACTCCGGAGAGAGATGATTCCGGTGCGAAAGGCACCAGGATCTGTCCGTCAAAAGAGCGGGGCTGGGCGGCATCCTTTTCAACTATGGCGTAGTCCCAGAGGCCGTTCAGGCTCTTCCAGTCTCCCCTGAGCATCTGGGGACGCGGGTATTCCGCATGGACGTTGGTCGGACTGACTTCTTCCGCCCATCTGGTGCGGAGCGGATTGCCTACCGGATTCCAGGCCATGGCACAGACAGAGGCCAGTAGCATTACAAGGGTACAAAGGTATCTTCTCATACTATTCGCATTTATACAAAAATAGATTATATTTGTTAGTATGAAAAGAATATTTGCCATAATTATTGGACTTCTTTGCCTTGGGACGGGTCTCAGGGCACAGACCGCCGTTCAGGAGGATCTTGATCCCCAATACGCCGCAGACCTCATTGCCAAGGGTCAGGCGGTGCCGGATTTCACGCTCAATGACATTGACGGAAAGAGTGTAAAACTGAGCGATTTCCGCGGCAAGACCGTCCTGCTGCTCTTCTGGGCGTCCTGGTGTCCTGACTGCCGGGCGGAAATCCCCCAGATAAAGGCCATGAACACCCTTGCAAGTCCGGATAAAGTGGCATTCGTTTCCGTTTCCTTTGACAGGGATATCGACACCTGGAAGAAGTTCGTTCCGGAAAACTCCCTGCCCGGGGTTCAGTTGTTCGACCCGGAAGGAATGAAAGAATCCAAGATTGGTGAAGCATACCACATCAAATGGATTCCTTCAATGTATGTGATTGATCCTGAGGGTAAAGTGATCCTTGGGACGGTGATGGCAGGCAAGGCGGCCGCCGCCCTGCTTGGAGCTCCGTCCACCGGAACGCGCTCCCTTTTCACCAACGACCTTTGCACAGACGAGAATTGCGAGAATTAGTTCCGGATTATCTGAGGCCGCTGCTCCTGCGGCGGAAGGACGATAGCCATAAGGGAAACTATGGCCATCTGCTTCTGGTATGCGGGAGCGACGCATACAGCGGCGCGGCGGTGCTGGCGACAGGCGCAGCCCTGAAATCAGGCTGCGGCCTGGTGACCCTGCACTCCCCCGCGCGCGCCCTGCAGGCCGCGGTGAACAGATACCCTTCGGCCATGTTGTCAGAGGACCCCGCAGGGTGCTTCAGCGTGGTTCCGGAGCGGCTGGAAAGGTTTTCCGCGATAGCCGTAGGCCCCGGGCTGGGGCAGGCCCCGGAATCGCTTTCAGCGTTGCAGGGGCTCCTGCAGGCAGCCCGCGCCGCCGCCATCCCGATGGTCATTGACGCTGACGCGCTCAACCTCATCGCCGCAAATCCCCAGCTGGCGGCCATGATTCCCGCCGGCTCCGTAATGACTCCCCACGCCGGGGAGTACAGGCGGCTCCTGCACAGGGATCCCCTTCCTGGGGAGTATGTAAGCCTGTGCGGATGCGTCACGGTCCACAAGGGCTGGCATTCGCACATCGTCACCCCATCGGGCGAAGCCTATATGAACACCACGGGCAACGCCGGAATGGCCAAGGGCGGCAGCGGAGACGTGCTCACCGGCCTCATAGGAGGCCTGCTCGCCCGCGGATACCCCGCCGCCCCCGCCGCCTTGCTGGGCACCTGGATCCACGGCTTTGCAGGCGACTGCCTCAGCCGTGAATGCACCCCCGAGGCCTACAGCAGCCTTGACCTGGTAGAAGCGCTGTACAAGGGATTCAAGGAATTATATCAACACTAAAACTATACCGCCATGTTACAAGAGTTTACCGTGTCCCAAGCAAAAAGCCAACTTCTTGCTGAGGGCGTCCAGTTCCAACTGGTAAACGCCCACGTAGCCGCAATAAACGACCATGGATTCATCGCCGCCAACGATGAGGACATGAGCGACTTTATCTTTGTGAACACCCGTGTAAGGCCCTATTTCAAAGTCAATTACGTGGTTACCCTTAAGGGAACCAAGAAAATGATGGGGGATATCCCCGTAATTGAGGATGTCTCAGGTATGAAGGCCGTTTCAAACTGTTCGGACAACCGCTGGCCTGCCACAACAGTGTCTTTCTCTACCTATAAGCCGGATTCGATTAACCTGAAATCCGCAGATTTCTGTAAAGTCACAGGAAGGGTGGAAAAATCCGGGGAGCATTACTTTGTGAGATTGTACGGCACCCCTGAATACAAGTGCGATTGTAAGCGGCTTGTCAATATTGATGATCCTTTTTTTCAGACAATCGACAGGACAGAGACTGAATACACATCAATGGATGACTATGTAGGACACTTTGTTGAACTATACGGCTTCTGGAACGGCGTAACCACAATAGGAAACCGTGAATGCATAAACATTGTCGCCAAACAGATATCAGACTTTGCGATGTACGACACCCCTTCCGGTTGGATGCGCACCTGCGACCAGCCTATGTTCGTCAAGAACGCTGTAGTTGCCGCTAACGCACACAGTCCCGGACACGCCTATCAGATTGTCCTCTGGGATCCGGAAAAGGGAGGGCAGGTACAGCTGAAGTACACCCCGGATAATCGGAATGCAGATGTTCTCGTAAACTGCAAGGCCGGTGACAGATTCGATGTCATTTATTGTAATGTCCTCCATGAATCTTCAAAAGACGACGGCTCTTGGAGCATGAGGTCTTTGGATTATGAAAACTACTTTGAAGGTTATACTCCGGGCAACATAGTTCCAACCCATATTGATTACGGAACTTTCACAAACTCTTCAGAATTCAAGAATAAATACAGTTCCGCCATTTATTTCTCGGTAGTAGGCACGGTTAATCCCAACAGCAACTGGCTGTATCTTTCTGACAATTACATGATTGTCGATTACCACCAGGGAGATTCCAGCCTATTGTATGGTAAAGAATACCGTACGGTGATTGCCAGCGGCTATTTCCTGTACCATACCCCAGACCATACTCTCTGCATCTTTGACAAAGTGGAACCGTATGACCAGGCGGGATCCTTGACAATCCAGGACATCCTGAACCAGAAGGAAGGCACACCTGTGAAGACCGGCCCGGTGACGGTTTCTTCTATCACGGCTGACGGATTCACGGTCTGGGAAGGCGGCACTGACGGCAAGGGCATCTATGTGGACCTGTCAGGAATGCCCGCAGGACAGTTGAAATCTTATAAACTCAGACCAGGTGACCGTGTTATAGTATCCGGCGTCAGGGATAATCTTGTCGACCCCACCGGACAGAGATTCGTTTACTTCAATGGAGCATGCATAGGAGGGAACAACGTCACGGTATCCAAGAAGGGCATAGATCCTAATTTTAACAAGTATTGGAAGCGTCAGGAAATTGACTGGCCAAAAGATTTCGAGAATCCAGGCAGGTTACTGTTCCGCGGAAGACTGGTAAAATCAGACGCATACTATCAAATTGAATATAACGAAGTTCCGTCTCAGTACATCAGGTTCTTCAAACCGGACGAAGAATTAAAGGCGATTCTGGATAAACTTCTGGGAATGTATGTGACTGTCGACGGATGCTACCTGGGCTACACCGGATCCATGACCCTGGCAAGTCCCCGCTACTGGTATTGGTCTGTTTGTTCCATCACTGAAGATTTCTCCAGCATCTATTCCATTGCCGACGACAACTCGGGCGTACCTTTAAGGGACGAACGCGTAAAGGTGAACGGTTGGTCGAGAGTCCCTGTCACCATTTTCAACAAGGGCGCCGTTGGAGTTTTCAAATTACCCGCAAAACGGTCGTCACTATCTTTATACGCGGTATCGAACAAAAAAGTATCCTTCCATTTTGGTGGTTCCGTAAGGGAACTTCCTGCGTCGGATACCCGTAAAGGACTTACAGTCGACGGCAGCAACATTATTAAGATGAACTGGACGGAAAAGGAGGAGGATTTCCCGGTATTATTCTCCTGGAAATCAAACGAAGCAGAGCAGGAGGATATTGACGTCTACATCTTTGGAATAAGGTAATTGTATGAGGAAGAACCCTTCTATCCTTCTCATACACATATCATTAGCCATTATCCTGGCTGGCGGGATCATCTCCTTCTTTTGCCGGCGGGACGGTCAGGTGCGGCTGGACCCTGGCGTGACCGTCTCCCAATGGGTTATGGGAGACGGCACCGTCAGGGAACTGCCGGAACTGATGACCCTGCAGGAGTTCGTCATTGAGAGATACCCCGGATCTGAAGTCCATAAGGACTACAGGAGCGTCATAACCTTGGGAACAGGGTCGGACGCCCGGCCCCTGGCCATTTCAATGAACCACATTGGAAAGGTCAATGGATACAGGTTCTACCAGTCTGGATACGACCGTGACTCCACCATACTGATGGTGGTACGCGACCCCTGGGGTGTGGGCGTGACCTATGCGGGATATATCCTCATGCTGATAGGGATGATAGGGTTCCTCCTTTGGAAAGAAAGCGGATGGAGGGAGGCGCTGAGCCAGCGCTTCCCTCTGATCCTGCCATCGGGATTCCTGGTGGCAGTGCTGGCTGCCCTGATCTATTTCCTCACACGTTCCGGTTCCTCCCAACCGTTACCCGTACTGCGCTCCCCCCTCCTGCCCGTACACGTCATACCAATCATGATTTCATACTTCCTGTTCGCCGCAGTGGCGGTAGTAGGGATCATAGGATTATGCAGGAAGGACTCCGCCCAAAGACTGCGCCACCTCAGCCTGGCCATCCTCTACCCCGCCGTGTTCCTCCTTGCGTTCGGAACAATCGTCGGGGCCGTCTGGGCAAACAACTCCTGGGGAAGCTACTGGTCCTGGGACCCAAAGGAAACCTGGGCTCTCATAACCCTGCTGGTGTATGCGGCAACGCTCCATGGATCACGCATCAAGGCGTTCCGCAACCCCAGATTCTTCCATCTATACTGCATTCTAGCCATTCTGTGCGTCCTGTTCACCTACTTCGGTGTCAACCTTCTCCTTGGCGGGATGCACTCATATTCCTAGGTTTTTGGTATCTTTGCATAAATGAAAAAGATAATGCTGGCACTTGCCGCTGCCGCCGTCCTGGCTTCCTGCGGCAACCATAATAATGATGACATACAGGTCATCTCCAATTTCTACGATGCAGTCCTGGGCAAGACGGAAATGACAGACGCCCTGTTGGAGAAAACCCTTTCCAAAGATATCCTGGAATCACTCTGGGAGGAGGAGTATATAGGCTCCTACTCTTTCTGGAAGTTCCGCACGGGCTTCCAGGACGGGCCTTCAAGCGAATCCCGCGTGGAAGACATCCAGCCTCTGGGTGACGGCTGGTATCAGGTCTCATATCAGGACCTGGGCATTCCAGGCGTCACTTCCGTAAAACTGGAACAAGGCAAGATAACGGACTACAGGCCTTTTGGGGTAACATACACCCTTGCGCATAATTATTTCAGGCGGAACGACGTGGAGGATGTGCTGCCTGTCAAGATCACTTCAGAGGAAGAATTGCTGAGATTCTTTGGATATGCGGCTTTCATGGGGCGTAACGGTGAACCCACAAAGATAGATTTTGACAAGTCATTCGTAATTCCCATAATCCTTCCTGAGACTGACCTGGAGACGGAAATAATCATTGACGGACTGTACCATTCCAGGCCGGACCAACTGACCCTGGCCTTCAGTGCCGTCCGGGGAGAAGAGCCTATGACCTATACCATAGCGCCCTTCCAGCTTCTGATAGTGGACGCGATATACCGGGACAGCCGGATTGTCTTTGACACAACAGAAAGCCCCTACTCAACTGAGTAAGGGCTTTTCTGATTCTTGTTAAAACTGATGATTACTGCTCCTTTGGCGTTTCTGTCTTGGGGGCGCGGTGTAATGTGTAAGTCGCGCTTTCCGACGCGCCCAAAGTAGTTCCTCCAACAGATGCCTTTGGCTGACGGAGTATCATCTTGTCTCCGTTAAGTTCAACATCGTATACGCCAAGGAATACGATAGCCTTGCCGTTGTCACCTATGTCCAGGCCTTCCTTGAAGGTCAGTTTCTTGGTATTCTCATCATAGGTGAATGCTTCAATGTCCATCTTGAGATTATACCAGCCGGTCGCTATGTGGGATGTATCCAGAAGCAGACGGCAATAGTCGTTTGAGAAATCAGTAGTTGATGTATTTGTGATTGTCTCTCCGTTGACAGTCAATGAGGTCTCCACTTCCAGTTTATCCACTACCCAGAAACCATAGATGGTACCTGTGAAATCTTTTTCAGGATCCATTGTCTCGCAGGAATTGAATGCGAATGCGGCAAAAACGGCTAAAAGAACCGTACTGAAAAAACGTTTCATAATTCAATAAGTTTATGATGTCTGTATTATGACAGACAGCAAGAAGCGTGCAAAACTGGTCTTATGGCAGGATCTTGATGGCGTTGATATTGCGGCCGCACTGGGTGCCTTCGCGCCTTGCGGAAAAGAAATCCGCATTTGTAAAGGTATCTATATCAAACAGTTGGATATTGTCCGGAAGGACACCTGCCTGTTCAAGCAACCAGCGGTTGGCCTTGAACAGGTCTATGTGGTGGCCGCCGGACATGGGACTGCCGTCACCGGCGCCGCGGAAGGACCAGACATGGTCCATGGGGAAACCCGCGAGCTTGAACTTCTCCGCCACTTCTATGCCCACCTGGAAACTTTCTGGGCCGATGGCGGGGCCTATGACGGCCTTGATATCGGCAGCGGAGCTGCCCAATTTCACGGCCATCACTTCCAGCACCTTCTGCGAGACGCGGAGCACGGTGCCCTTCCAGCCGGCGTGCACGGCTGCGATTACCCGCTTCAGCGGGTCATAGAGCAGCACGGGCACGCAGTCAGCCGTGCGGACGCCTATGGCCACGCCGGGAAGGCTGGTCACGAAGGCGTCAAAGCCTTCGAGCTCTTCCCGCGTGAGACCCGGGCGGTCTATCACGGCCACCTTGCAGTTATGCACCTGGTGGCCCTGGGTTACCGGATACGGCAACACGGAATCCCTGCGGGTGGTGAATGCCTCCACACCCGCGCCCAGGTTGTATTTGAGCAATGCGTCTGACATATTAGCGGAAAGGGCCTTCGTCAGGGTTCATACCCTCCTTCTTGGCCGCCTTGCGGTTGTAAACTTTCTTTGATTTATGCAGGACTTTACGGAACGATACCTGCTTTCCATGCTCGTCTATTTCCTCCTGCCGGGCCGCCCTGCGGTTGGCCAGCATGAAATCCGCCACAGTGATACGCATATCCTTCAGTTTCTTTTTCCGTTTCATTGTTCCGTAAATTTAAATAAAAAAGCAGATATTCTTATATTTGTAATATGACAATTAAACCAAGAAAGACATGACACTAGAACAGCAAGTCCAGGAAGACATCAAACAGGCAATGAAGGCCAAGGACACCGTAGCCATGAACGCCACGCGCGCAATCAAGGGGCAGATACTCCTTTTCAAGACCAGCGAGGGCGGTTCCAAGGAAGTTACTGACGGAGATATCCTCAACATGATACGCAAGCTGGTGAAGCAGCGCAAGGAGGCCGCGGAGCAGTATACTGCCGCCGGCCGCCAGGAACTGGCTGACAACGAGCTGGCGGAGGCCGCCGTGCTGGAGAAGTATCTCCCCAAGCAGCTTTCTGCCGATGAGGTAAAGGCAAAGGTGCAGGAGATCATAGCCCAGGTTGGCGCCACGTCCATCAAGGACATGGGCAAGGTCATGGGCGTTGCCAGCAAGGCGTTGGCAGGTCTTTCTGACGGAAGGGCCATTTCAGCCGCAGTAAAGGAACTGCTGTCATAGACAATTAAACAATACCCAATATGAAAAAGTTATTCAGTTTAGCGGCACTGGCCGTGCTGTGCGCCGCGTGCGCAGGCCCCAAGCCTGCGGAAAGCGCCGCAGACAAGGCCAGGGAGGCCGACAAGGCGTTTGAGTCGCAAGTCAACGCCGTTTACGACCGCCTCAGCGTGGAGGACCGCGCCGCCCAGCTCTTTGGACTCT
Organism: Bacteroidales bacterium; assembly: GCA_017619675.1. Lineage (GTDB taxonomy): Bacteria > Bacteroidota > Bacteroidia > Bacteroidales > UBA932 > Cryptobacteroides. The sequence continues at coordinate 209,342 of JAFZRX010000004.1, forward strand.
ATCCAACAGATCTCATGGTGGACGGAAAATTCTCAATCGAGAAGTGCCGTGAGGTCATTCCTTATGGCGCCGGCCACATTTGCCAGCTGTCCAGTTCCCTTGACCAGAACCCTGACCAGATCCGGCAGCTGATTGCCGATATCCAGAACTATCTGGTCAACGAGACACATGCGGGAATTCCCGCCGTAATCCATGACGAGTGCATTACCGGAGTGAACACAAAGGGAGCCACCGCATATCCCCAGCAGATGGCCGTGGCCTGCACCTGGGACCCTGACCTGCTCTACGTGAAGATGCAGCAGACAGCCCAGTCAATGCGTGACCTTGGCGAGCAGTTCGCCCTGTCACCCATGGTTGACATCATCCGCAGCCCGCACTGGTCCCGCGTAGAGGAATCCTATGGAGAGGACGGCTACCTTACCGCCACCTTGGGCACGGCCTTCGTCAAAGGCCTTCAGGCCAAGGGTTTCCGCGACGGAGTAGCCGCCACCACCAAGCACTTCCTTGGCTATGGCGGCGGCTCATCCCTCACTGAGAAGGAAATCTACGAGGAAGTTCTCTTCCCTCACGAGGCCATCATCCGCCAGGCTGGAAGCAGGAGCATCATGACCTGCTACGACAAGTTCCGCACGCAGTACGCCGTTTGCAGCGACACCCTCCTCACCGTTATCCTGAATGACTACCTGGGATATGACGGCATAGTTGTCAGCGACTACGGCTCAGTGCAGCAGGGCAGCCGCGACCGCAGCCCTGAATTCCTGAAACAGTGCGCCGTGGACGCCATCATGGCAGGAAACGACCTTGAATTCTGCTCCAACACCTCATACCAGTACATCCCTGAACTCCTTGCCGAAGGACGCATCACGGAAGAGGCATTTGAGCGTGCCGTCAAGCGCGCCCTGCTTGTCAAGGCCCGCTGCGGCCTCCTGGACCCCAATCCCAAGTACTATAAGGAAGGCAAGCTTGACATGGACCCGGCCGAGAGCCGCCAGACAGCTTACGACCTGGCATCAGAATCCGTCGTATTGCTCAAGAACAACGGCGTTCTCCCTCTTGCCCCCGGCAAGAACATAGCCCTGGTAGGTCCTAACGTAAATTCCGTATGGAGCATGCTTGGAGACTACACCTACCCGGCCATGCAGCTGTTCTTCTTCCGCAAGGACGTGAATCCGGACGATCTTTATGTGCCTACCTTCCTGGAGTGCTTCCAGAAAAAGTACGACGGCAAGATAGAGTACTCCCGCGGAGTTGACTGGAGCACCCTGGCCGACATGGGCCTCTCCGAAGGCGGAGACCAGAGGGTACGTGCCCTCAACGTCAGGAAGATTGAATCCGACGACTACACTGACTGGGACGATGCCCTGAAGGTTGCCGCCCGCAATGACGTGATAGTTGCCGCCATGGGAGAGAACGTCTACCTGTGCGGCGAGAACCGCCGCCGCGTGGGCATCCGCCTCCCCGGCGACCAGGAAGCCTTTGTCAAGGCTCTCATCGCCACCGGCAAGCCGGTCGTGCTCATCATGTTCAGCGGACGTCCTGAGATGATTGCCGATATCGCCGACGGATGCGCGGCCATCCTCCAGGCGTTCTACCCAGGCGAGGAAGGAGGCAACGCCGTGAGCGACATCCTCACCGGCAAGGTGAACCCTTCCGGAAAGCTCTGCATGACCATGCCTGCCACGGAAAGCACTGAGCAGTACTGTTATAACGAAGGCTATGACCCTGCGCGTGCGCTGTATCCTTTCGGATTCGGACTGTCATATACCAAATTTGAGTACAGTGACATCAGCGTCCAGCCGGAAGCCAAGACCAAGGGCGGCATGATTGAGGTGAGCTGCAAGGTCACCAACACCGGCGCCGTGAAGGGCGACGAGGTTGTCCAGTTATACATGTCTCCAAAGTCTGGCCAGCCGCTCAAGCCTGTCCAGTTAAAGGGATTCAAGAGAATCACGCTGGATCCGGGCAAGAGCGCCACGGTCAAGTTCACCGTATCGGCAGACCAGCTGGCATGGCATTCAGACGCAGGCTGGACCATCTCCCCGGGAGACTATGCCTTCAAGGTTGGAACCTCCAGCAACGACCTGCCGCTGGAAGGCGTATGCACGCTCAAGGGCAAGCCGGTAGTTAAGGCTCTCCGCGACGTTTATTTCGCAGAGAACAGTGTTTTGTAGTTGATGAAGTCAAACAGATATCACCTTTTATTGGGATTGACTGAGGTTACGGATTGATTATGTTTGAGGCTATGAAAAATTTCGCCATAATCAGTCCGGAACCCTGCGGTCAGTTTTCACAATCGCTGACATCGCTATTTGAAAAGATGTCGTCTTTCCTGGGCAGGGAGGCTCAGAAAGGGCGCAGGGCGGTGTTCGTGCGCTTCTTCCTGAGCGACGCCCAGAACCAGGCGGCGGCGCTGCGGAAGGCGCTGGAAACGGTGCCGTGGCCGGCTCCCGCCGGAGGCGGGGCCCTGCCGCCGGCAGTTTCCATCGTGGAGCAGCCGCCGCTGGACCGCAGCCGCGTTTCGGCGCTGGTGGAAACATCCCGGGACAATCCGTCCTGGTTGTTTCACAGCCTGCGCCTCACTGAGGCGGAGGCCCGGGGCCTGGACTCCTACGCCCAGGCGCGCCTCCTGTTCGGCAAATATCTGGACATCATCGGCCCCATGGGCCTGGAACTGAAGACGCACTGCGTCCGCACCTGGATCTACGTACGCGACATAGACTCCAACTACGCCGGAGTGGTACGCGCCCGCAACGACGTCTTCGACCTGGAAGGCCTGAGCCACGACACCCACTACATTGCGTCTACCGGCATAGGCGGCGCCACCGAAGGGCGCAACGCCGTGGTAGCCATGGACTTCCTGACATATCCCGGCATAGCGGAGGAGGACAAGACCTACCTGAAGGCGCTCTCACACCTCAGCCCCACCCACGACTACGGCGTGGCTTTCGAGCGCGGCGTAAAACTCAACGACGGACAGATCTACATAAGCGGCACCGCCAGCATAGACAAACACGGCCATGTCCTCCATGAAGGCGATGTAATGGCCCAGACAGACCGTCTCCTGGAAAACATCTCCAAACTTCTGGAAGAAGGCGGCTCCAGCCTTGACAAAGTCCCGTATTACATAGTATACCTCAGGGACATCTCAGACTATGACACCGTGGACGCATATATGCGTAACCGCTTCCCCACCACCCCATACGTCATCCTGGAAGCCCGCGTCTGCCGCCCCGCCTGGCTCATAGAGATGGAATGTGAAATCCCTGACAGACCGATGGAAACTGACAGGATATTTCTGCGGCCCTGGCGGGAGAGCGATGCGGGGACGCTCTTCAAATATGCTTCGGACCCGGAGGTGGGCCCCAGGGCGGGCTGGCCTCCCCATATAAGCGAGGAGGAGAGCCTGAATGTCATCCGCAACGTATTCAGTGGAGAAGGCATGTGGGCGGTAGTTCTCAAGGAGACTAAGGAGCCGATAGGCTGCGTGGGATATCTGCCTGCTTCCCATTCAAATCTTGCAATAGAGGAAGACCAGTGCGAGGTGGGCTACTGGATTGCACGGCCGTACTGGAATGAAGGCATCTGCACGGAAGCGCTGAGGCTGGTCATCGACCACTGCTTCAATGTCAAGGGGTTCAAAATGCTATGGGGAGACTATTTCCCCGAGAATCCGGCATCTGGAAGGGTCATGGAGAAATGCGGATTTGTGGATACCGGAAGGGAGACAATCTGCCCTAACCTTGAGGTGGGGGCAGACCGTCCCGTGAGGGTCCTAAGGCTGGAGAAGCAGGACTAGCCATCGGCATAAGTATATGGAAGTCACCAACTTGCTGGACATACACACCAGGGAGGAACTCTATCAGTGGTATCTCCGGAATCACGCTGAAGCCAGTGATTTCTGGCTGCGCATAAACCGGGCGGCAGAGGCCTGCCCGGGGGTTGTGCGCTATGTGGACGCAGTGGAGGTGGCGCTATGCTTCGGGTGGATAGACAGCACCATGAAGCGCATCGACGATGGGAAACCCGTCCAGCATTTCACGCCTCGGCGCAAGGGCTGCAACTGGTGCGAGCAGAACCTGGAGCGGTGCCGGCGCCTTGTCAGGACCGGCGAGATGACTCCCGCCGGGCTGGCCGCGGCGCCGGACCTGGACCCCGCACGCTTTGTCTTCGAGGACTGGGTGACGGAAGCCATCCAGGCCGACAGCCAAGCCTGGACCAACTTCCTGTCGTTCCCTGAAAACTACCGGCGCATCAAGGTGGACCGCATCCAGCATTATATGCATACCAATCGTCCCGAATATGCCCTCAGGACGCTCCAGCGCTTCATCAAGGATTGCCATGACGGCAAGATCCAGCCAGGCTGGAGCGACTTCGGGCGCCTGGAGAACTATTGAGAAACCTCGCTCCCGTCGTCCTTGTTCAGGTTGCGGGTGAGGTACATGATGTACACCAGGAGGGCAAAGAGTACCATTGTTCCTGCCAACAGGGCGTAAGTTTCCATCTGTAAGAGCACATAACTGAGAATGTAGGCAAGGGCTACCAGCGCGGTAAGGAGCCATGCCGAACGGTCCCTCAGAATGCCGCGGAAGTACCCGAACAGCGCCGCTACGGTCATTACAGCGGCAATGGCGTAGGCCAGGGAGAAGTTCATGAATTCAGAGAAAGAAAGGACTATGGCATAGAAAAGCACCAGCGAGAGGCCTATTACCAGATATTGTACAATACTGATCTTTTTCTTCCCTACAAGTTCCACCGCCAGACCCGCAATGAATACCAGCAATATCACCAGGATTCCATATTTGACAGAGCGCATAGTCTTCTGATACTGCGTCACACCATTTAGCAGGTTCACGCCAAAGGAAGTGTCGTCCGGCCGTCCGCGGTTTATCTCGGATACGGACCAATGGGCCGTAAAGCCGTCTTGCCTCACTTCCCTTTCAGAGGGCAGGAAGTCCCCTGTGAAGGAAGGATCCGGGCAATTGGAGTGCATCCTGACCTCCGTGGTTTCTCCGTAAGGCTTCACCATCAGGGAGGAAGATCCGCGGACCTTGTAGGTAAGCTGGAACGGAATGACAGTTTCTCCATCCATCAACGCGGCGTCCAACTGGACAGGCTCCGTAAGCGAAACCATCCCGTTTTTATCGTCAGAGCCTGAATGGAAGGAATACGACTTCTCCCCCAGGGTTATCTCCACGGCACCGTCTATACCGCGCAGGTCGCTGAGCCCCACTGAAACTGACTGCCCGGTCAATTCCTTTTCACCATATTCCGCAGGAATTATGAAATCTCCCTTGGCAACCACCTCAGCCCCATAAACCATTATGTCATAGATGGACCTATGCAGCGTCTGAGTAGGCAGGTTGATGTCATATGCGAGCGCCCGGGGGTATAAGGTGGCGCTTTCAGACCTGGTTACAGTCTTTTTATCGTTATCCATGACCTGGACATCATAGTAGAGTTTTAGAACTGGGCCGGAGAGCGTCTGATCGCGCCCCCAACTGGCAGCCACTTCCCTCTGACTGGAGGAAGCGGCGGACTGGCGGTCATTGATCTGGATCTTGATCAATGACAACGGTATCAGCATCAACAATGCAAGCGCGCCCGTCAGGGCAATCTTGGCTGTGAGAGAGTCTTTGAGTTTCATAATTTGTGTGTAATTTTTACGCAAATATATAGCAATAATCGTGCACTTCCAAATATTTTGCGTAAATTTTACATAAAATATTTTTCGCAGTTATTTAAAGGAGTTGAGTATATTTGTAAAGAGTATGGCCAAAGTATTCATCAGTTACGCCAAGAAGGACTACATTGCCGCGGACGGCAGCGCAGTCCCGGGCAACTGCGTGGACCCAATCCTGGATGCCTTCAGGCTGGAAGGAATCTCCTACTGGCTGGACCGGGAGGGACTGGCAGGAGGCGATACATACGCCGCCACCATTACTCAAAACATCAAGGACTGCGACGTATTCCTGTTCCTGTCCTCACATGCGGCCAACGCTTCCGAATGGACCCGAAGGGAAATCAGCACCGCCGTTGCCAAAGGCAAGCGCATCATCCCCGTGCGGCTTGACAATTCTTCTTATGACGATGCCGTGAGCCTGTACCTCTCCCCCGTACAATATATTGACTGGAAGGAACTAGGCCGGGAAAAGGCCGTGGAGCGCATCGTGGCTCTGGTCAAGCATCCTTCCATTGATGTAGCCAACGGCATAGAATACGGTAAACTCCCAAAGTTCACCACTGGAATCCTATATGCCGCCCTTGTGGTACTGACGGTCATCTACGCCTTTCTGACATACCTGTTCCTGTGGTCCAAGACCCTGCAGTCCAGCGAAGTGATCGGCGGCCTGATAGGATTCATCGGGGAGACCGGCCTGCTGCTGTCAATCTACTATGTCCTCAGGATGCTTCGGAAAAGGCGCTGCGTGTTCATTCTTCCTATCCTTCTTGTAGGCCTGTTCTTCTGCTCAGCCTTCCTTACAAACCGGCTGGACCTGTTCGTCTGCGCCGGTCTCCTTCTGCTGGGATGGCTCGCCCTGTTCCTCAGTTGCTTGGTAAAGACCCCTGGCAGGAAAAGTTTCTTTGAACAGATGAGCAAAGAACAGACAATGATGAAGCTCAACGATCCCGAGAACCTCATCATTGTCTATCTGGCGGTCAAATGCGCCATCGTTGTAATCGGGCACTGGTTCGAAGGCTTCATGAACCTCGCCCGCTTCCTGGAAAACTTCCGGTTCTAATTTTTCCCCCGCACGCAGTTTTCGTACACCAGAGAGGGTTCTGGTGTACCAAATGGTTCTGGGAGGGCGTTTCGTACACCAAGAAGGCCTCTGGTGTACCAAATATGCGTGGAGGGATTGGGAGTATGGGAAAAAGTTGTAATTTTGTAAAGATTCTTTACAGTTTTTGGACCGATGGCCTCTAAGATTGGGAAAATATTGGTAGTGGACGACAACGCTGGCATCCGCCGTGCGTTGGAAATCCTGCTGCCAGTTCACTTTGCTCAGGTGAAGACAATTCCTTCTCCGGCAACGCTGGTTTCAGAACTGGAACAGTTCCGCCCACAGGTGGTACTGCTGGACATGAACTTCAACACCAGCATCAATACCGGCAACGAAGGCCTCTACTGGGCGGGAGAAATAAAGAAGATGTCCCCTGAGGTGGAGGTAGTGCTGTTTACGGCATACGCCGATATTGCTCTTGCGGTGGAGGGAATGAAACGCGGCGCTTTCGACTTCATTGTGAAGCCCTGGGAGAATGACAAGCTGATTGAGGTGCTCACCGGCGCGCGCGACAAGGCGCTGAAGGCCATGCGGCCATTGCCTGGCATGGCCGAGGGCAACGTTGTCAGCGAAAGCGGAGACCAGATGTTCTGGGGCTCCTCCACTGCTATGAAAGCCATCCGCAAGACTCTGGAAAAGATCGCCCCTACCGATGCCACGGTGCTGATCACCGGAGAGAATGGAACGGGCAAGGACGTGCTGGCGCGGGAAATCCACGCCCACAGTTTGCGCAAAGGCAAGCCAATGGTGGCAGTGGATGCCGGCGCCATCACTGAGACCCTTTTTGAAAGCGAACTCTTCGGCCACGTCAAGGGCGCCTTCACCGACGCGCACACTGACCACATCGGCAAGTTTGAGCAGGCCGACGGCGGCACGCTTTTCCTGGACGAGATCGGCAACATCCCGCCGCACCTGCAGGCTAAATTGCTGCGGGCTATCCAAAGCCGCAGCATTGTCCGCGTGGGCGGCTCGGAGGTCAAGCCTGTGGATATCAGGCTGATATGCGCCACCAACATGGACCTGGAGTCCCTGGTGCGCGAAGGCCGCTTCCGCGAGGACCTTTTCTACCGTATAAACACGGTGCACATGGCGCTGCCGCCGCTGCGCGAGCGCAAGGAAGACATAGTTCCGTTGGCGGAACTGTTCCTTGGGCGCTTCGCGCAAAAGTACCACCGCCAGATGATCGGGATATCCCCAGAAGCGGCAGAAGTGCTGAAAGGACACCGCTGGGGCGGAAACATCCGCGAACTTCAGAACTGCATAGAGAAGGCGGTGATCCTGTCCGACGGCAAGGAACTAACGGCCGAAGACATCCAACTGGATTCAAGGCCCGAGAATCCGCTCCGCAACGACGCGGAAGAAGAGAGGCTTGTGCGTGACGCAATGCAGCGCAGCCGCGGCAACATTTCCGCGGCCGCCAAGCTGCTGGGCGTCAGCCGCCCCACCCTTTACGCAAAACTGAAAAAATACGGTCTATAGAATATGCCTTTCTGGAGTATCATACTGATTGCACTGGCCACCGCGCTTCTGGCGTGGCTGGCCGCGTCCTTCCATACCAGGCGCAAGGACATCAAGAAGGTAGCCTATATGATGGACGCACTGGAAGACGGGGAACTCAACTTCCGTTTCCAGGACAAGAACAAGTTCAACCGTACGCTGAACCGTATCCGCACCATTTTCGAGAAACAACGCCAAGAGCACGAACAGGACTCCTGGACCAAACTCATACGCGTGCTCACGCACGAGATAATGAATACTGTCTCCCCTATCGCATCTCTTTCTGACGCCATGGCAAAGTCCGTGGATGAGAACGGTCACAGCGAACTGGATATCAAAGCCGGCCTGGAGACAATCTCGGACAGTTCCAAGAACTTGATAGAATTTGTACAGACCTACCGCCAGCTCACAGGTGTCGCTAAGCCCATGCGCAAGGCCCTGGTACTCCAGGACCTTATGTCCAGTATTATAAGCCTTAACAGGGAATTACTCGCTGCAAGCAATGCAGAATGTACCTTCAGCGCAGAGTCTCCGGACCTGATGATTTATGCCGATGAGGGACAGATATCCCAAATTCTTATCAACCTTATCAAGAACGCCCTGCAGGCTGGCGCCAGACACATAGAAGTGAGAGCCTCCATGAGCCCGGACGATGAAGTGATACTCCGCGTTGCAAATGACGGAGAGCCAATACCTGAATCGGCCCAAGAGCAGATATTTATCCCATTCTACACCACCAAGAAAGAAGGCTCCGGCATAGGGCTCTCCCTTGCCCGTCAGGTAATGCGAAACCACAACGGCTCAATTGAACTCCTGCACAGTGACGCAGATAAAACCGTCTTTGAACTACGCTTCCGTTAGACTGTACACTGTAAAGTGTAAAGCCAAAAGTGTAAAGAACTGTAAAGACCTTTACACTTTTTTGTTTTACAATTATCAGATAACCATCTGATTATCAATCTATTACTATAAGTGGCACGGCCAGTGTTACGATCTGTGGCGAATACGACTTTCGCTATGATCAAAAGAATTAGATTGATGGTAATTTGTGCTGGATTCCTAGGGTCTGCCGCTATGGTGCAGGCCCAGGAGCCAGCGATGACCGGTCAAGCCGGCTATGACGGGCAGATGACGCTGCGGGAGTGTATGGAGTACGCCATTTCCAACTCCACCAAACTGCGCATCCAGCAGGCCGCGGGCAACGACGCCCGCATAGCCCGCCGGGATGCCGCGCTTGCCCTCTTTACCCCGGAGATCAGCGCCTCCACCTACTCTTACTACAACTTTGGCCGAAGCATCGACCCCCAGACAAACACATACTTCAATACCACCTCGTTCCACAACAATTACAGCGTGAGCGCAGGCTTTGACCTCTTCAACGGATTCAAGGCGGTGAACAACCTCAAGATTTCCAAGACGGGAATGCTTATCGCAGATTCTCAAGAGAAGCAGGCCGAGGCGGACATCTGCCTGGCCGTTATGGAAGCCTACTATAACGTGGTGTATTACAAGCGTTTGACTGATGTTTTCCTGGAGCAGGCCGCTACTGCCGAGCAGTCCCTCATAAAGGCCCGCCGCCAGGAGGAACTGGGGCAGAAAGGCCATGCCGACGTGGTGCAGATGGAAGCCGACCTGGCTGACCGGCAGTACGACCTCACCAATACCTACAATATGTATCAGAGCCAGAAAATGACCCTTGCGGACCTTATGTTCTGGCCTCTTGACCAGGAATTGGATATTGTGACCGCGATGCCGCTCTGGGAAGTGGAACCGGTATCTACGGAGGCCGTAGTAGATTATGCCCTGGACCATAACCCTGCGGTGCAGATAGCCTCCTGGCAGGAGCAGAACGCCAGGCGCGAGCTGAGCACCGCCAAATGGCAGCTCCTGCCTTCCGTAGGCTTGTACGCCGGCTGGAGCACCAGCTACTATACCTACCAGGGTTCCCAGACCGCCCCATTCCAGAACCAGTTCCGCAACAACGGCGGCGAGTATGTGGAGATGAGCATCTCCATCCCTATCTGGGGCCGAATGAGCCGCGCTTCCAGGGTCTCCAAAGCCAGGAACGCCCTGACGCGCGCAAGCGCCGAGCTGGACCAGAAGCGCCGCGACGTGGAGAGCGAGGTGCGGCGCGCCATCCAGGACCGCGATGGCGCCGCGACGGCCTTCCAGCAGGCTCAGCGCAGGGCTGAGGTGCAGGAAGAGGCCTACACCCTGAATCTCAAGAAACTGGATCAGGGCCTGGTATCCCCTCTCGAGTTCCAGACAGCCAACAATAATTACCTAAAGGCCAAGGCCGACGAGATGAACAGCCTGTTCAACTACCTGATCAAGCAGGCCGTGGTTAAATATTACAACGGAATAGAATACATCAACCAATAACTATGGACAAGATTATTGAGAAGAAGACCGGTTGGAGGTCAGCGTTCACCAAAAAGGCCCTTCCATGGTGGCTGGGAGCGCTGCTGCTGGCGTTTGTGATTTACCTTATCGCACGTCCGAACAACAAGACCTTGCGCGTGGACAAGGATATCGTAACAATCTCCAATGCAGTCAAGGGCGAGTTCAATGACTACATCCGCCTAAGCGGACGCGTACAGCCTATGACCACCATCCAGCTGAGCCCGCAGGAGGGCGGCATCGTGGAGCAGATCCTCATAGAGGAGGGATCCCCAGTCAAGGCGGGCGATGCCATCCTGATACTGAGCAATGACAACCTTGACCTGTCCATCCTCAACTCCGAAGCCGAGCTCGCAGAGAAAGAGAACATCCTGCGCAACACGCAGATCCAGATGGAACAGCAAAAACTGGACGTGCGCCAGAATGAACTTGAGTACGGAATCCAGGTGGAGCGCCTGCGCCGCGCCTATGAGCAGCAGAAGGCCCTCTACGAGGACAAGCTCATCGCCAGGGAAGATTATTTGAAAGCCGAAGAGGACTACAACCTAGCCCGCCAGAAATACGAGCTTATACGCGAGCGTTCAAGGCAGGACAGCCTGTACCGCGGCACCCAGATAGACCGTATGGAAGAGAGCCTGGAGAATATGCTCCAGAACATGCGCATGATTCGCCGCCGCAAGGAAGCCCTCATAGTGAAAGCGCCAATTGACGGCGAACTGGGCCTTCTGGACGTTGTACTGGGACAGAACATAGCCAGCGGAACCAAAATAGGCCAGATAAACTCCGTGGGCAACTACAAGGTTGAAGCCCAGATTGACGAACATTATATTGACCGCGTCACGGAAGGCCTGGAGGCCACTTTCGAGCGCCAGGGAGACACTTTCTCCACCATTATACGCAAGGTATATCCGGAAGTCCGCGACGGCAAGTTCCAGGCAGATTTCCGCTTTGACGGCCAGCAGCCGGACAACATCCGCAGCGGCCAGACCTACTACCTGAACCTCCAACTGGGCCAGCCGGAAGAGGCAATTATCATCCCCCGCGGCAATTTCTATCAAAAAACCGGCGGAAAATGGATATATGTGGTTAACAAAGAGGGCACAAAAGCCGTCAAGAGAGAGATACGTATTGGACGCCAGAATCCGCAATGCTATGAAGTACTGGAAGGTCTGGAGCCCGGCGAAAAAGTCATCACATCAGGTTATGACACATTTGGAGACAGTGACGTTTTAGTTTTTTAAGTTATGAAGAGCTTTTGGAATTTTCTGAAAAAGAATAAGTTATATGGGGCAATCAACCTCCTTGGACTGACGGTCTCCATGGCTTTTGTGCTCTTGCTGGCAGCTTATGTCCAGCGACAGTTGTCCACGGATTCCTTCCAGAAGAATGCGGACAGGATCTATGTGATTGCCAACGAGACTACTGTGACCATGGGCTATTGGCTGGACAAGCACCTTAAGAACAACTTTCCGGAAATTGAGAAAGGTTGCAGTGTTGCTATGATGTCAGCTGCCGCCCGTTATACAATTGGCGATGAAAGTGTCTATGGCAGCACTATGTCCGCGGACAGCACCTTCTTTGATATGTTCAGTTATGACCTGGTGGCCGGCAACAAAGCCGACTGGGCCGTCTCCTGGGACCGCTGCATGGTGAGCCAGGAATTCGCCAATGCACATTTTGGTGAGAAGGATCCCCTCGGACAGATTCTTACTTTAAAAGATGACGAAGGTTACGAGGATTTACAGCTGAGCATTTGCGGTGTCTATACGGATTTTGGAAACTCCATCCTCAAGGCGCCGGATGTGCTGGTCCGTGGCGAGTTGATGCCTAAAACAAACCCGGCTCACGATGAGTATATGAGCAATGCCGGAGGGGCTGTCTGTTTCGTCATGACCTACCCCGGAGCCGATCTCAATGCCAAGCATGGCCAGATTCTGGACTGGCTGGAAAACAACTTCTGGGTCTATGAGAGCAACTTCGACCAGGTCCGCATCATACCGCTCAGGGATGTGTATTTCCTGGAAAACGGGAACTACGACTGGACGGGAACGATCCATTTCGGCAACCGGGACCTCGTGAACCTGCTCCTGGCCATGTGCCTGTTGCTGCTGGCGTTCGCCGTGCTGAACTATATCAATATGACCACGGCGCTCACGGGCTTCCGTGCCAAGGAAATGGCAACCCGAAGGCTTGTTGGAGCCGACAAGAGGAGCATCTTCCTGAAAGTCATCTCTGAGAGCGCCCTCATCTGCGGTATTTCAATGCTGCTGGCCATCCTGTTGGCCGAAGCGCTCTCCCCGGCGGTTTCCCGCTTGCTGGAGTACCAGGTTTCCATCTTCAAGGCGGTTACGCCTGTCAATGTATTGCTGGTCCTTGGTTTTATCGTTGTGCTTGGACTCCTCTCGGGCATTGTCCCCGCACTGCTGATCCAAAAGGCACAGCCCATCGAGATCGTGCGCGGTTCGCTCCGGCTCAAGACTAAGACGGTCTATAGCAAGGTTATCATCATCGTTCAGAATGTAGTTACTGTCGTGATGCTTGTAAGTGCTTTCACAATGTGGCTTCAAATCCGTCATCTGGTCTCGTCGGATCTGGGATACAACACCAAGGACATCCTGGTGGTGAACAATGAATTCGGCACATCCTCCGACCTCCGTCCACTGCTGGACCGCCTGAGAGCTGAACCCTGTGTCGAAGAAGTGGGTCAAGGAAACGGCATTCCACTTGGAGGAACGAATAACATTACCATGGAAGTGAGCGCCGGGAACTGGGTGTCATATCAACAGATTCAGGGAGATGACAAGTATTTCCAGATTCTGGGGTTGAAAGAAAAGCAGGACAACCATCAGAGCGGCTGGTGGCTCAACGAATATGCCTTCAAGCAGATAGGCATCGAAGAATCGGAAATGGAATATGATACGGTTATGAGCGGGATCCTTCCTATCGGAGGTGTTTACTATGATTTCAAGGTGCGTCCGCTCGAATATGCCCAAAGCGCAGCTCAGATTTTCAACTGGCATGAGAGCCCGGATGATAATATTCCCTGGGTGTTGCTGGTTAAGACGGTCGGAGACCACGCTTCAGCCCGCAAGCAAGTTGAGTCCATTACTGCAGAGTTTTTCCCCGACAGAATGTTCGATGCCAATTATATCGAGGAACAGATTGAAGAGGGTTTCAAAGATGAAAAACGAGTGCTGGACATAGTATTTGTTTTTACGCTGCTCTCCGTTCTGGTTTCGGCCCTCGGGCTCTTTGCAATGAGCTCCTACTATATGCAGCAGGAAATCCGCAGCGTATCGGTGAAAAAGGTCTTCGGCGCCGAGTATTCAGGTGTGTTGAAGGAGCTGGTGATATCGTTTATGAAGATGGTGGGGATTGCCTTTGTGATTGGAGTGCCTCTGGCCTGGTTCATTATGCACCGCTGGCTGAATGGCTTCGGCCACAAGATCAGCCTTCATTGGTGGATATTTGCACTAGCCGGTGTGCTTGTAGCTTTTATTGCCGCTGTCTCAGTTCTATACCAGAGTATCAAGACCGCCCGGACAAATCCAGCCGTAGCATTGAAGAAAGAATAAATAATAAAAAAACATATCATGATTAAAGTAACTGATCTAAGCAAAATCTTCCGCACGGAAGAGATTGAAACCACCGCCCTCAATGGCGTTTCCTTCGAGATCAAGGACGGTGAGTTCGTAGCCATCATGGGCCCTTCTGGCTGCGGCAAGTCCACGCTGCTCAACATCCTTGGACTGCTAGACAATCCCACCAGCGGCTCGTATGAACTCCTTGGCACCGAAGTGGGCGGTCTGAAGGAGAAAGAGCGCACCAAATTCCGCAAGGGCAACATCGGCTTCGTGTTCCAGAGCTTCAACCTTATTGACGAACTCAATGTCTATGAGAATATTGAGCTTCCGCTCCGATACCTCAATATCAGCGCAGCAGAGCGCAAGCAGAAGGTCACGGACATAATGAAGCGTATGAACATCAGTCATCGCGCAGGGCACTTCCCGCAGCAGCTGTCCGGCGGACAGCAGCAGCGCGTGGCCATCGCCCGCGCCGTCGTGGCCGGCCCTAAACTGATTCTCGCGGACGAGCCCACCGGTAACCTTGACTCCAAAAACGGCAAGGAAGTGATGGACCTGCTGAAGGAACTGAACCAGGAAGGCACCACCATCGTAATGGTGACCCACTCCCAGAAAGACGCCGCCTGCGCCCAACGCACTATCGACCTCTTTGACGGCCAGATCGTCTCCGATGTCAAGAACGAACTTTAATGAAATCCTACCTCAAGTTCCTATCCCGCAACAAGCTGTACACCGCCATTGAGGCGGTGGGGCTGGCCGTGAGCCTGGCGTTCGTAATCCTAATTGGATCGTACGTGGTGCAGCAATACCAGATGGCGCACGAGAATCCGGACTGGGAGCGAATCTATGTTCCCGGCAATGACAGCTATGCGGGTTTGGGCTTTTGGGATAAGGAAGAAATAGAAATGACCTTTCCCGAAGTGGAGAAGGCTACCAGGATGACCCTCCTTCAGTGCTCTGCCGTTGAATATGGAGGCCAGCTCTGCTCTGGTGTCGCCACCTGGGGATGGGAGGTTGATCCCGAGTTCTTTGACATCTATTCTTACCTGAAATGGGAGGCAGGATCCCCGGCTATGTTTGAAATCAAGGATGCCGTTGTTCTCAGCGAGCGGATGGCTATGCACCTGGCCCGGCAGAGTGGAGCCGACAATCCCGACCCATTCGGATCATTGATAGGAGAGTCCCTCAAAGTTGGCGACAACAGTTACCAGATTGTGGGTGTCGTCAATATTCCAGAGAACAGCATACTGCCCCAAATGGACATTATGGCGAATATTGCGTCTAATCACCAGGCCACTGACGGCAAGAATTTCAACAGTATAGGTAATGTCACCACTTTATGCCGCGTCCGGAAAGGAACGGACCGGACCGTTTTTGAAAAGAAAATACACGAACTCATAGTCAAGAATTATTCTCCTGTTTGGGGTGACCAGGTGCAAGGTTGGAAGATATGGCGGTCGGACGAATTGTTCTGGACGCCGGGTATAGCAAACAACGGTACCAATAAGACAGGAAACAGACAGATGGTACAGCTGCTCACTGGCGTTGTGCTTCTCCTGCTGCTTTCGGCGATATTCAATTATATCAACCTCAATTTCGCACTCAGCGGGAAAAGAGCAAAAGAGATGGCTGTGCGTCGCCTGTTAGGGTCTGAACGCAGCGCCGTCCTGAGGAAGCATATAGGTGAGTCGGTGGCTTTCACGGCAGTGTGCTTTGCCGTTGCCTTGATTTTGGCAAAGTTGCTGGTGCCAATGATGAATCACCTCCTGACTACCCAGGATGACTGGCTTGCATTGGAAACGGACATGAAGCTCCAGTTCCTGATGACACCGGGATACATCGCGGCTTATGTGGCCGGCATTCTGCTGCTTGGAACGCTCTGCGGGCTTCTCCCAGCCTTTATGGCCGCCCGATACGAGCCAATAGACATCATCAAAGGTACGCTCCGTCGCAGGAACAAGATGGTGTTCAGTAAGGTGTGTATCATTGCCCAGAATGTCCTGGCAGTGTTCCTGATTGCAATGGCACTGGTGATGGAACTCCAGATGAAGCATATGCTGGGGAGGCCCACCAATTCGCAGGTGGACAACCGCTACTATATAGACTACTACGCTACATCCTACGACCAGATGAAGCTGTTCAAGGACAAGGTGGAGAAGCTGCCGTTCGTGACAGGAGTCGGCGTCGGCCGCAATCTTCCGGGCTTCATAAACATGTCGGTAGGCGTCAAGCAGGAAGACGGCACAAGTCTCAACCTGCCGGTCATTCTGTGCGATACCGCCTATTTCCGCCTGATGGGTCTGGAAGTGCTGGAAGATTTCCATCACCCGCAATTGAACTCCATCTGGCTGGATGAAACGGCATTCAATACGGTGAGTGCTTCAGATAGTTCTTCATATTTCAGGAAGCGTGTGGGAATCAATGGGGCCAAAGTGGATTACATAGGTGGTGTAGTAAGGGATTTCCCTGTTGAATCGGCCTCATCCAGCGATGTTAAGACGCCCTATGCGGCCGTGATCATAACTCCTATGGAAGATATCTATTTCTCGCACGGCCTGCTCATAGGCACTGTTGGAGAAGACAAAGAGTATGAGCGGCAGATAATGAAGGCTTATGAAGAATACCGCTTGGAGCAGACGGGTGTATATGAAGCACCCTGGAAGCACGGCTTTGTCCGCGACATTTACCGGCAGCAGCTGGATCCTGCAAGGCGAAGCCTGCGGCTTCTGGAGATTTTCACCGTCCTTGCGGTGCTTATCTCCCTGCTGGGCCTGCTGGCTATGAGCACCTATTTCGCCGATGAGAACACCAAACAGATAGCCATACGGAAGGTGTTTGGCTCGGATGTGTCTCAGGAAACCTGGCGTGCAGTTCGCAGTTATATGCTTATGGTGGGCGGAGCTTGCCTTGTCGGCATTCCGCTGGCCGTCTGGGCCTCCCGCATCTACCTGGAGCGCTTTGCCTATCGCGTTGAGGACTACGGATGGGTGTTTGTGGTGGCTGTGGCCATTTCGCTGGCCATTGCCTTTTGCACCGTCCTCTGGCAGACCCTCAAGGCCGCCCACACCAATCCGGCTGTAGAACTGAAAAAGGAATAACCGTCCCTTTATTGTGGGGCTACTTGGCGCTCAGAGGGAAGAGGCTGTCCACCTCGTACTGGCTCAGGCCCAGCAATCGGCGGATCTGGCCGTTGGAGGAGCGGAAGTTGTAGTGAAGCGTTCGGGCGAGGTCCAACTTCTGAGCCTTGGACAACTCTCGGACGGAGGATATCCTGTAACGGTCGCGGATTATAGCGTGCACCTTGGAGAACATCTCGTCATCGGTCAGGAACTCCTGGTCATCCAATTCTTCGGCCAGCTCGCTATAGGCTTCAACGTTCTTTGTGAGTGCGCTGAAATAGTGGTGAGCGTCACGGAAAAGGCTCATTCCCAGCTTTATACTGCTATAAGCCGGAGGAGCGATGTAGCCGTCAATCATAGGCCAGTCTCCCGGCAACTCAGGAGCTCTCCCCCTGAACATCTGACGTTTGGGGCCCAGGAAAACATCGGAGTAACAATCTTTGAATGGAATATCATTGAAATAATACCTACCACTCCCCCAAGGATAGCTGAACGGTGTGTGGCTGGGATTGGCGACATAGCCGTTACGGTTAGTATATACAATACAGTTCCTTATTGCAGATAGGTTCTCTAACGGCTTCAGGCTCAATTCCAGGTCCTTGACCCCGTCAATGGTTCTGGACAGACGTTTCCGGATGAAGGCAAAAAAAGCCTGGATGCTCTCTGGGTCTCCTACAAGAACAAAATGGAAGTGGTTATGCATTACCTCAAAGGCAATGATTACCACTCCACCACACCGACGTCCGGCTGGAGTATGGCGTGGACGGAATTCATATGCGGCCTGGGCGATGACGTTCATTACGAACGCCAGGTCTTCGGTCTTCACAAAAAGGACCGATGTGGTTTTTCCGGATGTGAATGCGTGCCAGTATGGGCCGTCCGCATTGAAGATCAGTTCACATCCCCTTTCTTTGTCAATAAAGCTTTTCATAGTTCTAATCATTGTTGGTTCGGTATGTTTGGTACACCAGAGGGGGTTCTGGTGTACCAAATGGGTCCGGAGAGAGGTTTCGTACACCAGAGGGGGTCCTGGTGTACCAAATGGGTGCGGGAAGGGGGTTCGTACACCAAAGGGGGTTCTGGTGTACGAATAGCTGGGGGCTATTTGACAGGGCGGCCCATTTCGGAGGCTTCGGCGTCGGAGGCGTCAAGTTTGAAGACCATGAAGTTGTCGTTCTCCTTGGTGCAGGGGGTCCATTCGCCGCCGTCGGGGCCGTTGGGATCGCTGTACTTGGCGAAGTTGGTCCAGGCGGTAATCATCTTCTCCGAAAGGTCCCAGTCTCCCTGGGTCCAGGGGCGCCAGCAGTGCTGGAGGGACTTGAACACGAACCAGAGGTCCGATGAGTGGAAGGCGCCGGTGAGTTTGTCCTCCGGATGGGAGCCATCGTCCGGGAGCGGGCGGGCGAACTCGTACGCCCAGGCCTTGCTCCCCTTCTCCTGGCGGTCCTGGCAGAACGCCGCGATTCCGGCGGACATATCGGCCATGTCGTTCATGGTGTAGCCTATCATGTAAGGAACGTCGGCCAGGGTGCCGTCTGCGGCGGCATCGTCAAAGACTTCCAGGGAAACGTGGCCGTCGATGATTGGAGTGATGGTGATGCCGGGCTTTCCGGTGGCCTGCGTGTAGAGGGTGGTGGCGGCATGGACTGTCTCCGTGGCCGCGGCGCGCAGTTGCTGCGCCGTGGTGAGGCCGGCCCAGTCCATGACGGCCTTGGCCTCAGCCTCGGCCTCCTGGAGGGTCTGGCCGCCGAACATCATCTTTATCATGGAAGGCGGAACCACAGGTCCGGCCGCCAGCCTGAACTGCTGGTTCTTGTCAACATTGAGGCCGTTGGCGCTCATGATGACAGCCTTGTGGAAGTAGGGCTTGGCCAGCGGTGAGGCGCAAAGCGCCCTGACGCTGCCGCCGCCCGCGCTTTGCCCGAATATCATCACGTTATCCGGATCTCCGCCAAACTGCGCTATATTCTTTTTCACCCATTTCAGGGACTCTATCTGGTCCAGGATGCCGTAATTGCCCGATACGCCGTACTCGCTCTCCGCGGAAAGCGCAGGATGAGCCATGAACCCGAAGATACCAAGGCGATAGTTGATGGACACCAGGACCACGTCCCTTGCGGCCCACTCCTGGGCGTCGAACTCCGGCTCGGAGCCCCAGCCCTCGCGGTATCCGCCGCCATGGATCCACACGGCCACAGGGGCCTTGCGGTCCACCTGGCCCGGATACTTGGTCCACACGTTCAGGTAAAGGCAGTCCTCGCTGCACTGCTTCTCCTCCCCGTATCCCCACTCTGTAAAGTAGTTGCCGGGATAATGCACGGCCTGATAGCTTGGATGGCCGAACTCATCGGCCTTGAGGACACCCTCCCAGGGCTTTACCGGCTGGGGTTCCTTCCAGCGCAGTTCTCCAATTGGAGGTGCGGCGTATGGGATTCCCTTGTATACAAATACACCCGGAAGGTCGGCCTTTACGCCCTGTACCTGTCCCCCTTCAATTGAAAGGACGGGACTGAGATTACTGACTTGTTCAACTGAACTGTTGCATGCGGCAAAAGACACTGCCAAAGCAACGAAAGCGAAGATTCTGATTAAGTTTTTCATGATATCAAAAATACAAAAAAACTCAGTAATTGTTATATTTGGGAAACGCTAATAGATACTGTAATGAAAAAGAGTTTGATTTGCTGCCTTTTTACAATAGCCGCCTTTTCCGTAAGCCTGTCCGCACAGGAGGCCAAGGAGTACCCCCAGCCTGAGCCTATGAGGCCTGAAATGACGGAGTACTGGACCCCTCAGCCGCGGATTGTAACTCCGGGAACGCAGGCCACCGGCGGCGCCCCTTCCGATGCGATAGTGCTGTTTGACGGCACGGACCTTTCCGCCTGGGAGAGGGTGAACGGCTCCCCTGCCGGATGGACCGTCCACGACGGCGTAGTAACCGTGAACAAGCGGACGGGTGACATACGTACAAAAGAATCTTTTGGGAGTTTCCAGCTGCATATAGAGTGGTGCATTCCTCCGATGGATGCAAGTTTCACCAGCCAGAGCCGCGGCAACAGCGGCGTCTATCTGCAGGAAAAATATGAAATCCAGGTCATGGACAGTTACAAAAACGAAACCTATGTCAACGGCCAGGCCGGTTCCATATACAAGCAGACTCCTCCGCTGGTAAACGCCATGCGCGCCCCGGGCGAATGGAATGTCTATGACATCATCTATACTGCTCCTGTTTTCAAGGAGGACGGCTCATATATGTATCCGCCGCGCGTGACTGTCCTGCACAACGGTGTCCTGATCCAGAACAACACTGAAATCCAGGGAACAACGGAGTATATAGGCCTCCCCAAGGTCAGCCCCCACGGGGACGGCAAAATCCTCCTCCAGAGCCACGGCGACCCAAGTCCCGGTATCAGTTACCGGAACATCTGGATACGCCGCTTGTAGGCGCTATTTTCCCGCTTTCTTGGTGAATGCCAGGGAATCGCCCCAGGCGTTGTAGAGGATTCGGTGGCCGATGGCGGCGAGGCGGATGTCCAGGCAGGTCTGGCACTGTTCGGGCCGGTCCTTGACGCAGGCCTTGTCCGGGTAGATGAAATAGCTCTCGCGGTATTCGCCCGGAGTCAGGTTGGGCATGATGACATTGGCGCCGGCAGCGATAGCCTTTTCCCTGCCCTGTGGATCAATGGTCTGGTTGGCGGTTGCCGCCACCATATTGATCTGGGGCATCATCATACGCAGTATGGCTATCATCTTGAGGGTCAGACTCATACGTTCCTCCGCAGGAGGAATGAGATCTTTGAGCTTATACAGCGGCGTGTCAGGATGCGGGATATAGGGACCAAGGCCCACCATGGCCACGTCCATTTCCTTGAAGAAGAGCAGGTCATCTGCAAGATGGTCAAGGGTCTGATACGGAAGGCCAACCATCACGCCGGTTCCGGTCTGATAGCCTATACGTTTCAGGGTCTCCAGGCAGTCCAGCCTTTTACGGAAACTGTGAAGGTCATTCCTGGGATGGATCTTATAGTATAGTTCTTCGTTCGAAGACTCTATGCGCAGCAGATAGCGGTGGGCACCGGCCTCGAACCACATACGGTATGTCTCTTCCGTCTGCTCCCCCAGGGAAAGGGTTATTCCCAGGCTGCCGCCGTCAATCTTCTTTATCTCCCGGACCAGATAGGCTATTTTCCGGACGAAGTCGGGATCGCTGCGCTCGCCGCTCTGCAGGGCTACGGAGCCGTAGCCCTGCCCGTGCGCGAGCCGCGCGCAGGAGAGCACCTCCTCGTCGCTCAGGCAGTACCTCTCCACCTTGGCGTTTCCGCTTCTAAGGCCGCAGTACAGGCAGTTCTTCTCGCAGACGTTCTCGTATTCGATGAGCCCCCTCAGATGGACGTAATTGTCCAGATTGCTGAGCTTTACCTCCAATCCGCGCTTCAGAAGACGCTCCTGCTGCGGTCCCCTGGCAGAAAGGAGCACCTTTATGTCTTCCCTGTCAAGGTCCTGCTTGAGGAGTATGTCTTCAAATCCAAGGCTCATATCCATGCATCATAGGGCGTTCCAAATATAGTTTTTTTAACGGAAGAATCATTATATTTGAGAACACAAATAGTTTCCGCCGATGAAAAAGCTACCTATCCTTCTCCTTGCACTTTTTGTATCCGTTTCGTGTGACAACAGTACAGCAAAGTACTCTATAAATATCTCTGGCCTGGAGGACGGGGCCAGGGTCTATCTGATAGACCAGATAACCACGGAACCCATAAAAACCGGCGTCATAGAGAACGGCGTTCTTTCATTAAAAGGCAAGACGGAAAGGGACGCTTTTATGTCCATCGCCTCCGACGGCTCTGAGTGGGTGTTCCCCTTCTTCAATGACGGCAAGCCCATCCAGGTCAATTTCGAACAGAAGACCCTGAAGGGTTCCAGCCTCAACGACCGCCTGAACTTTTCCCATCACAAGAACAACGAGGCCTACGACAAATATGACCAGTTTGTGGCGGAACTTGAGACTCTCCCTGAAGAAGAGATCATGGCCAGGCTGGAAGAATACCAGACAGTTCTGCAGAACTATTCCGATGTATATCTTGAGATAATTGAAGAGAACAAGGACAACATCATCCCCGTAGCCTTCCTCCAGCATGTCCCGCCGCCGGCGATGGACAGGGTGGAAGAACTCCTGGCTTCCGACGCGCCCGCCGCATCCCATCCTTTCGTCCTGGAACTTCAGCGCCAGAAGGAACTGTACGAGCTTCTCAGGAAAGCCCAGGCTGACAGCAAACAGGCATTCATAGGACAGAAGTTCACGGACCTGGAAGAGAACGATCCTCTGGGCATCAGCCATAACCTGAGCGAATATGTGGGCCATGGCAAATGGGTGCTCGTGGACTTCTGGGCCTCCTGGTGCGGCCCCTGCAAGGCAGAACTGCCTTACGTGGTTTCCGCCTACAAGAACTTCCACGGCAAGGGTTTCGACATTGTGGGTCTCTCCCTTGACAAGGAACTGGACCCGTGGGTAGATGCCATCGAAGAATGGGAGATGCCCTGGATCCACCTTTCGGACCTGAAGGAATGGGAGAGCCAGGTTGTGGAGGTCTATGGCGTCAACAGCATCCCCGACAACCTGCTCATCGACCCTGAAGGGACCATAGTTGCCCGCGGGCTCCGCGGCGAGGCCCTGGAAGCCAAGCTTGCAGAAATCTTCGACTAGATGAAATTATCCCGATACCTTGTCTGCCTGGCGGCGGTCCTGCTTTCCGGGTGCGCGAAAGCGCCCCTTGAAAGCGGAGTAAGCCGCGGCCTGGCCCTTGAAAGGGCCGCGCACATAGGCGATGTCCGATACGACCTGACCTTCCACCTGCCGGAAGAGAAGGCAGAGCCCGTCCAAGGGACCGAGGCCCTGACCTTCACCCTTGACGGCCGGAGGGAAGTCATGCTGGATTTCCGCGAGGGGGCAGACAATATCAAAAGCTTGAAGATCAACGGGAAAGATGCACCCATCAACTGGGAGAAAGAGCATATTCTGCTGGGAAGGCTCCCCAAAGGAGAGAACAGGATAGAGATTGATTTCATCTCCGGCAACCAAGCCCTCAACCGCAACGACGGCTACATGTACTCCCTGCTCGTCCCCGCCCTGGCGCGCACCGTCTTCCCCTGCTTTGACCAGCCGGACCTCAAGGCCGTCTTCTCCCTGAAACTGGACATCCCGGAGAAATGGGTGGCCGTGAGCGACGGAGGCCTACTCTCCCAGTCCGTCTCCGGAGACCGCAAACTGCTGGTTTTCAATGATACCAAGCCCATAAGCACATACCTTTTCTCCTTTGTGGCGGGTGAATGGTCCGTAGCGGAAGACACCGTAGATGGAATCCCCCTCCATATTTACTACAGGGAAACCGATCCGGACAAGGTGGCGCAGATCCCGGAGGTATTCAGCCAGGTGGCCTCCGCCATACGCTGGATGGAAGATTATACCGGCATCCCATTCCCGTTTGAGAAATATGATTTCATAGCGATTCCAGGTTACCAGTTCGGCGGCATGGAGCATCCAGGGGCCGTCCAGTTCACGGACCGCAGGATATTCCTGGACCCTGACCCGTCAATGGACCAGTTGCTTTCCCGCTCGGAACTCATAGCCCACGAGACCTCCCACATGTGGTTCGGCGATGCCGTGACAATGCAGTGGTTCGATGACGTCTGGACCAAGGAAGTCTTTGCAAACTGGTTCGCCGCCCAGATAACGGGACCGCGCTTCCCTGAGGTGGACACTCCCCTGTCCAACTTCAAGTCTTTCAACATACCGGCCTATGAGGAAGACCGGACAGAAGGGTCCAATGCCATTAAGCGCCCGCTTGGAAACCTGTCGGACGCCGGCCTCATATACGGAAACATAGTCTATGACAAGGCCCCCGTGGTAATGGACATGCTGGCGGAAAAGATGGGCCCTGAAGCCTTCCGTGAGGGTCTCCGGGAGTACCTGGCCAAGTTCCTGTATTCCAATGCGGACTGGAGCGACCTGATTGCCATACTGGACCGGCACACTCCGGATGACCTGGCCTCCTGGAGCCACAGTTGGGTAACCGAGAAAGGAATGCCTGAATACAGCGTGGACAGTGACGGGACCGTCCGGCAGCGCGATCCTTGGGACCGCGGGCTGGAATGGCCGCAGGAAGTGGAAGTGACAAAGATAGGTGATGTCAGGCTGCTTAACCTGTCTGGAAAGGGGTATGGTTTCTTTGCCCATGACGCGCAGTCACTGGACTATGCAATGGCGCACATACAGGATTTTGAACGGCCTATAGAGCGTATCTCCATACTGGCCAACCTGTACGAGAACCATCTGGACGGCCGTATCCCGGCGCTTCGCCTTGCCGGTTTCATGGCAGGCTTCGCCGCCATTGAAAAGGAGCCCCTCCTGGTGTCCACCGCCCTCAGTTACCTCAGTTCACTGGCATATCATGGAGAGGCCGCCCTTTCTCCGGAGATTGAGGTACTGTTTGAAAAACTGGCCCGGAACACATCTCTGGGCAACGAGCAGTCCACCGCATTCAAATCCCTCATCCGTTTCTTCCAGAACCCGGAACTGGCAGATGAATTATACAATATCTGGAAAGAACAGAAGCCCTGGCCAGGTGTGAAACTCAGCGAGAGCGACTATACCTCCCTGGCCTTCCAGCTGGCCATCCGGTTCCCGGAGCGCAGCGAAAGCATCCTGCGCGAACAGCGCGCAAGGATAAGCGGCGCTGACCGCCTCCGGGAATTCGACTTCGTCCGGCCGGCCGTCTCTCCGGACAAGGCCGTCCGGGACAGCGTCTTCAACTCCCTGCTTCTGCCTGAAAACCGAAGGGTTGAACCCTGGGCGGAATCCGCCCTGGGATACCTCAACCACCCGCTGCGCCAGGCCCAGGCGCTGGGGTACATCCGTCCGGCCCTGGAGGCCCTGGAGGATGTCCAGCGCACCGGCGACATCTTCTTCCCAAAGAGATGGGTGGCTGCGACCCTGCAGGGGCATTCATCCCCTCAGGCCGATGCCATCGTAGATTCATTCCTGGAATCGCGGCCAAATTATCCTCCCCTCCTCAAGGACAAGATACTCCAGGCCGCCGCCCACGGGCGCAGGCATTAATCCTGGGGCACAAGTTTCAGGACGCAGATAGAATTCTCCGGAATCAGCACCTGGAAAGATTTCCGTACGGTACCAAGATCCCTTGACTGAGGAACTACCGCCTCGGAGTAATCGACCTGACTGTATTCAGGATTGCCGGAGAAGTAGTCGGTATCTCCCTGGTTCTTCACCGAAGTGTCGTGGGCGGTTATGAAATCCAGGGTTGCAGAGTACCTGGCATTTGACCCGGTGTTGACGGTGAAGTTCTTGTCAACCCCCTCAGAATTGACAATCTTCAGGTATATCTTTCCTGTATAGGTGTCTATGGTGGAAGATGTATAGACGGTTTTGTCCGCCTTGTTCCCGTTCATGACTGAGGAGGTGTCAAAGGTACGGTTTCCGCCCTCCTGGAAAAGATACTGATAATAGTAGTTGCAGGACCTCCACATGCCGCGGTTGTCAAACCATATGAAGTTGGAGTTCCATTTGTTGAAGCCCTTCTTGCAGAAGAGAGGCGCATAGGTAGCCATCACAACCATATCAGAATTGCGCTCCAGGCCGGTCCAGTAGGCAGCTTCCGCAAGGGCTGAGGAGAAAGCGTTATTGGCATTGGCGTTGGCAAACTCACCTATGAACACGCGGGTAGGCTTCTTCCTGTCATATGTATGGCCTTCCTCTCCGCGGACCTTGCCGGGATTGTACCTGTCAGTGTTAGCGTAGAACCAATCGTCCTCCTTGTAATAATGCTCGTCGACGATGGTATCCGGATACTTCGCATCAATCTGGGACATGTTGGCATTGAACATCCTTCCGGCCTCACCCGGTCCCGCCGTAGAAATCACAGTAATCTCTGGATGAGTCTCCTTGAGGGCATTGTAAATAATATCGAAGCGTTCCCAGAACTCATCGCCACCGTTCTCGTTACCTATTCCCACGTATTTGAGGTTGAAGGGCTCGGGGTGTCCCATTTTGGCGCGCAACGCGCCCCACTGGGTATCCACCCCGCCGTTGCAGAACTCAATGAAGTCTATAGGGTTCTTTGCGTATATGCTGTAGAAGCGGTCGCGGTCTTCCTGCGTCTCAAGCGGGGCTGCATAGCCGGCGCGTCCGAACTGGCGGATGATGCCGTTGCCGAACACGGGCAGGGCTTCGGCGCCCAGGGATTCGGCCAGAAGCATATATTCGTAGAAGCCCACATACTGTGTGGAAAGGTAGCCCCAGTGGTTGCGGGACTGGATGCGCTCCTCGCGCGGCCCCACGGTGTTCTTCCAGAACACCTGGCTGCAGTACGCGTCGCCCTCCGCAGTACAGCCTCCGGGGAAGCGCAAGAACTTTGGATGGAGGTCCGCCAGGGCCTGGATCAGGTCCTTGCGGAACGGACCGTACTTGCCGTCCATCCAGAGCTGCGAGGCCTCCGGCAGCAGGGTCACGAAGTCCAGCCAGAATGTGCCGGGGGCGTCAGCGACAATTGCCAGGCGGCAATCTACGCTGCGCTCCGCCTTCAGGGAGGCCACGAACCTGGTCCAATCGTTCGTCAAATCCTTGATTGTGAGAACGTTGGAGTTGCGGTTGCCCTTGGCATCCTCAAGATATACGCTTATTGTGCCCATATAATTGTCCCCCTGCAGATAGAGGGAAAGGTCATAGCTTACATCCTTTACGGCAGGAATGGACGGAACCTGGGTATTGAGCGAATAGTATGTATCCGGTTCCTTTCCATATTTGTCTATGCCGTAACCGTTGGCCGCAATGCCAAAACCGGCGCCCGGGTCCTGGATATCGAAACGGACGGAGAACTGACGGTACTGAGCATCGTCGTCATGCTGGTCATTGGGGTCCCAGTCGTAAAGGGGCTTCAGGTCCTTCACCAGAGGTTTGTCCTGGACCAGCCTTGCCGTACCCACTGCCTCATCCTTGCGTATTACAGTCCAGGAATAGAACGTAGTGTCTGAATAAGAGAACTCATACGGCTTGCTATCCGGAAAATCGTATGCCTGGAAGGAGTAATTCTGGATCAATTGGGCGCAGATACCTCCGTCCAGGGACTGGTTCAGGTCCTCGAAGAAGATACCGGACAAGGTTGGGCTCACCTCGATTCCCAGTATATTTGGCCTTAGCGTGATGGAGCGGGACTCGGATTTGACAGCGGGCTGCGCGGACACCTGCATACATGACAGCAATAATGCCGCAATAATTATTCTCTTTTTCATAGCTATCACAAAAATAGTTCTTTTATTACAAATCTTTGTCTAAAGAAATCCTGTATTCATAAACTGATTTTAGAAATGTGCAAGATTAGGAAGTTTTTGTTTTTAGGAGTTATTCTGGCAGCGTTGGTGTCCTGCACTTCCAGGACCAAGCCTTATGACATCTATCTGTGTATAGGACAGAGCAATATGGCCGGAAGGGGCGACATGCTTCCCGGCGACACCTTTCGTGGCCGGCGAGGTATGCGTAGACGGACTGGGCATGCGTGAAGACGACATACACTTTACCCGGGATGCGCAGATCGAACTCGGGGAAAGGTATGCCGACGTCTTCCTGAAAAAAGAATACCGCAAGTAAATCCCTGCAGGCTACAATACCTTGATCTCTCCTGAGGCTTTGGCGAACGGTCCTGGCAGCACATCCGGCTCCCTGACGTTGCCGTTATAGTCCACATTGAAGGAGATAGGTGAACCGTCCGGGTTTTCGAACGCCTGGTCAGGCTCGAACGCCTTCCCAAGGCTTGCCGTGGTCACGGGCTCTCCCCTGAAAGAATCAATGGCATTGAACATGTCAGTCTTGAGATAGTATCCGCCGTCTTTCTCTACAAGTTCCACCTGAACCTGCCTGTCGCTGACAAGCTTTTCAGATTCCTTCTCCCAAGCCCTGGCTCCGCCCAGATAGACATTGCCTGCGGCCCATACCGGAAGATGGTTGAAGTGCGGTTCCATGCAAAGATACATATCTGCAGGAGCCTCCATATGGAACTGCTTTATCCACTCCTCCCAGGTAGGATAGCCGTCAAATACGAATGTACCGGCCTTCAGGTTTA
This sequence comes from Bacteroidales bacterium, assembly GCA_017619675.1. GTDB lineage: Bacteria > Bacteroidota > Bacteroidia > Bacteroidales > UBA932 > Cryptobacteroides. The sequence continues at coordinate 237,859 of JAFZRX010000004.1, forward strand.
TTTTCTGTTTCTCACCGCCAAGGTCTCCTGACGAATGGAGTTCCTCGGAAGGATAGTGCTGGATGAAGATGTTGTTGTAGAAGCGGTCGTCGCCGTGCAGGATGATCATGAAGCCCATGAGCTCGGTGCGGTGAGGTATGTGATACGGGGTATATCTCTCTTCCTTGTTGCCCTTAACCCAGAAGGCGGTGCCGGTACCTACGTCGGCAATCGAACCCAGGCAAAGGTTATGCACGAATGCCACGCCTTCTGTCGGCATGCGGATGGCGCACTTGGACAGCATGACATTGTTGTCTATGAGGGTTGGGCCGTGAGCCACTTCCACAAAGATATCCTGGTTTGCCATCATGCTGCTGGCCTCCGGGCAGGAGTCGGGTATATGGTTGTCATGCAGCAGGTTGCATGTGATGCGGGTACCCTGGGCCTCCCAGTCGCACCAGATGCCCATGGTGCAATGGTGGATATGGTTGCGGCGGAAGGTCACATCAATTGCCGCATGCAGCTTGATGCCTGCGATCTCCGCTCCTCCAAGTTCCTGCATGTTGTTTATGTTGTGGATATGGTTGTCCTCGATTGTACTGAAAACGCATCCCATCCTGCCCACGATACCCGTCTGCTCACAATGATGGATGTGGCAGCGGCGGACAATATGGTGTCCGATATTCTCCTTGAGCCATCCGTGATACTGGCCGCGGCAAACGGCGTCGCGTTCCATCTGGGTAGGGCTCTTTACATACTTGTAAGTAAAGAAATGCTCGTTCTCCGGATCAAGGTACTTGCCCAGCGATATGCCGCAGCACTTGCTGTCAGATATCTCGCAATCCTCAATGATCCAGTACTTTGACCAGTGAGGCCCTACCATTCCGTCCTGGAAGGCCGCGGGAGGGGCCCAGGTGGTGGCTGCCTTGCAGACCTTGAAACCGCTGAAGGTGATGTATCCCACACCGGTCTTTGACGGGAAGAAACACCTGCGGCGGACATTGATGTCAACCTTCTCCGCATTAGGGTCCTTTCCCTGGAAATTTGCATAGATCACCGTATTGTCCCCGTCCTGCTCCGTGTACCATTTATAGATGGACTGCCCGGGTTCCCAGGAAGGCTTGAACACCTCCCCTTCCAGGCACTGTTCAAGCGTGTCCGCCTCGTATAGCTGACGGTCGTTCAGGTATACAGCGCCCGTGTGTTTTGTAGGTGGCGCAAAATACCAGTCCCCACCAACGAAAGTAGTATATGGATTGTAATCCCCAAAGATAGCGTTGTCAACCCGGCATACCCAGACATTGTCCTGGAAATGCTTCCAGTCCTTGATTGTCTCGGCTCCCGTGATTTCCGCCCCAAGGGGCTCAGCGCTGCGGTAGGTTATGCGGGCGTCCTCCGTACCCGCATTCTTAGGGTCAACATACTCCCGATATATACCCGGAGCCACCAGCACCTCATCGCCCGGAAGAGCGACCTGTGCCGCGTCGTTTATATGCAGGAAAGGGTGTTCCCTGGAGCCGTCTCCTCCTGCAGGAGCGTTGATGTCAACGTAGATGGTCCTGGCCTGCCTTCCGCAGGCCGATGATGAAGAAGTCATATTATTGCACTGGGATTAGTTTCAGGACGCAGATTGAGTTCTCCGGAATCAGTACCTGGAATGATTTCTTTACAGTACCGAGGTCCTTGGTGTGAGGCACCACGGATTCAGTGTATCTTACCTGGCGGCCGAACCTGGAAGCCATGTTCCTCATGGCGGGACGCTCCCCTGCAACCGGGGCGGCCATGACTGGAGCCGCGAACTCCGGATTGCTGGAGTAATAGTCATTGTCTCCCTGGTTCTTCACTGAAGGATCGTGTGCCGAGATGAACTCAAGAGTAGCGGTGTACTTGGTGTTTGAGCCCGTATTTATCGTGAACGGCTTGTCCACGCCCTCTGAGTTGACCAGCTTGACGATCAGCTTTCCTGTCTTGGTGTCAATGGTAGAAGAGGTGTAGACCGTAGTGTCGGCCTTGCTGCCGTTCATCACAGAAGAAGTCTCGAAGGTGCGGTTGCCACTCTCCTGGAACAGGTACTGATAATAGTAGTTGCAGGACCTCCACATACCGCGGTTGTCAAACCATATGAAGTTGGAATTCCACTTGTTGATACCCTTCTTGCAGAACAGCGGAGCGTAGGTGGCCATAACGACCATGTCTGAGTTGCGCTCCAGACCAGTCCAGTAAGCGGCCTCGGATAGGGCGGACGAGAAAGCGTTATTTGAGTTGGAGTTAGCATACTCCCCTATGAACACGCGGGTAGGCTTCTTCCTGTCATAGGTATGGCCCTCCGAGCCGCGCACCTTGCCGGGGTTGTACCTGTCAAGGTTGGTGTAGAACCATTCGTCATTCTTGTAGTAATGCTCGTCCACAACGGTGTCAGGATATTTGCCGTCAATCTCTATCATGTTGGCGTCGAACTGCCTTCCGGCCTCGCCCGCGCCGGCGGAGGAGATGATGATAATCTCCGGATGCACGGCCTTGATTGCCTTGTACATGATGTCGAAACGCTCCCAGAACTTCTCTCCGGTGTTCTCATTGCCTATACCCACGTATTTGAGGTTGAACGGCTCCGGGTGGCCCATCTTGGCGCGCATGGCGCCCCACTCAGTGTCCACCCCGCCGTTGCAGAACTCTATGAAGTCTATGGGATCCTTGCAGAAGATGCTGTAGAAGCGGTCGCGGTCCTCCTGGGTCTCAAGCGGGGCCACGTACTTCTGTCCTCCGAACTGGCAGGTCACGCCGTTGTTGAAGATTGGCAGCGGCTCGGCGCCAAGCGATTCGGCCAGGAGCATGTATTCGTAGAAGCCCACATACTGTGAAGCCAGGTGGCCCCAGTGGTTGCGGTACGGGATGCGCTCCTCGCGCGGGCCTACGCCGTTCTTCCAGAATACCTGGCTGAAGTAAACCGCACCTTCCGATGCGCAGCCGCCAGGGAAGCGCATGAACTTTGGATGGAGGTCCGCCAGGGCCTGGATAAGGTCCTTGCGGAACGGACCGTACTTGCCGTCCATCCAGAGCTGCGAGGCCTCCGGCAGCAGGGTCACGAAGTCCAGCCAGAATGTGCCGGGGGCGTCAGCGACAATTGCCAGGCGGCAATCTGCGCTGCGCTCCGCCTTCAATGAGGCGACGAACCTGGTCCAGCCGTTGGCCAGGCCCTTGATGGTGAGCACGTTGGAGTTGCGGTTGCCCTGGGCGTCCTCCAGATAAACGGAGATATTGCCCATATAGTTGTCTCCCTGCAGATAGAGGGAAAGGTCATAGCTGACGTCCCTGACGGCAGGGATGGAAGGAACCTGGGTGTTCACGGCATAGTTGGCTCCGCGCTCCCTTGTATATGGGTCTATGCCGTAGCCGTTGGCGGCAATGCCGAAGCCTTCGCCCGGGTCTTCGATGTCAAACTTCACTGCGAACTGCCTGTAGCGCAGGTTATCGTCATACTCGTCGTGGGGATCCCAGTCATAAAGCGGCTTGAGGTCAGGAACCAACGGTTTGTCCTCCACCACGCGGGCGGCGCCCACGGCCCCGTCCTTGCGGATGACGGTCCAGGAATAGAAAGTGGTGTCTGAATAGGAGAACTCTGAAGCATTGCTCTCCGGGAAATCGTAGGCCTGGAAGGAGTAATTCTGTATCAATTGGGCGCATATACCTCCGTCAAGGGACTGATTCAGGTCCTCGAAGAAGATGCCGGAAAGCGTGGGGCTCACCTCAACGCCCAATTTCTTGGGCTTGAGGGTGAGGGTGCGCTTCTCCGGCTTCACGAATCCCTGGAGTTCAAGCATCTTGTCAGCCATCCTGTATCCCATCAGGCGCATGCCCTCTGTATTGAAATGGAATTGGTCTCCCTGGCTCTGGCAGCCCAGGGAGGAGATTACATAGCCGTTGGACATTGTCTCTGGCAGATGCGACAAAACTACGTCATTGAACGCGGCGCACACGCCACCCTCCTCAGCCTGCTTCAGCTCTCCGGCCAGGATAGGGATCTTGTCAGGGGCCAGGCCCAGGTCGTGGCAGAGGTCGTCGTGGATCTTCTTGAGGCGGCCGCACCAGAGTTCGTCATCGGGATTGGACTCGCCCTGATGGACCAGCATTCCCTTAATTACGCCTGATTGCTGGGCAATCTTTGCCACCTCGACAATCCTTTCGTACGGGTTCATGCCATAGGCCTTGGCCATGTCTATGAGCCAGCTCCTGCTTGGATCCGCCGCCTCCATGGCCAGATAGTCCGCGCAGGCATCCTTGTCCCACAGTTCCAATTTTGCTCCGGCTACGGACACATTGATCACGCCCACCCTGTACTGGGCCGGGAGTTTCTCAATCATCTTACGGCCGAAGAAATCCACCGGGCCCATGTTGTTGCCTTCACGGCAGATGGGCGGTATGGCGGTGTACCAGTTGCCCTTGGTGCGGTTCATGGACGGCATGTCCACCGCGGCCATGAAACTGAACCGGGGATCGTCAAATCCCAGGTCCTGCTCCGCAGGGCGGGCTCCGGCCTCCATGTTGGACTGGCCAAAGCAGAGATAGATGAAGAAATTGGGGTCTGGTTTCTGGGCGAATGACTGCACGCACAACAGCAGTGCCGCCAACGCTGCGATGATTCTTTTACACATAGTTTTACGCTTTACTGGTCACAAGTTACGAAAAATATGATATCTTTATAGCAACACTTCTATAATAACACTGCAATGAAAGATAACAAACTCTCCAGAAGGACCTTTGTAAAAGCATCCTCCGCATCCCTTGCGGCCCTGTCGCTGCCCATGATACTGTCCGGGCATAACAATGACGCATCGGCCGCCGTCCCGGCCCCGGGCCCCGCACCTTTACCCGCCAGTCAAAACCAGTCTTCATCTGTTTCTAACGCCTGGGAAGCCGGCAGCTCAGATTCCTTTACCAGATACTTCTTCGACACCCTGATGGTGGAAACCCGTTACATGGACGCCGACCTTCCATCAACCAAACTGGACCTTTTTGGACATACTTTCGATACACCGATAATGACGGCAGCCCTTTCACACCAGAACAACCGTAACGTAAAAGGAATGGTTGTCTACGCCCAGGCGGCCGCAAACTGCAACGCAGTCCACTGGATGGGCATGGGAGAAGACCAGGAACTTGAAGAGATCGTGGCAACGGGAGCAAAGACCGTAAAGGTTATCAAGCCCCACGAGAATAATGAAGAAGTGTTCCGCAAAATCCGCCACGCAGAAAGCACAGGCTGCTTTGCCGTGGGAATGGACATAGACCATCCATTCAACGGCAGGGGCGGCTATGACGTTGTCTACGGCCTCAGGATGAAGCCGAAGAGCACGGAAGAAATGAAGTCCTTCGTGAAAGCCACTCGCCTCCCCTTCATAGTAAAGGGAGTGCTCAGCGTCCACGACGCCAAAAGGTGCATGGAGGCCGGCGTAGCTGGAATTGTACTTTCCCACCATGGCGGCAGGGTAAAATACTCCATCCCGCCGCTGATGGCCCTGGAGCAGATAGCAGATGTCGTGAAGGGAAAGATGAAGATATTCATCGACTGCGGCATCGTGAGCGGAATGGACGCCTACAAGTGCCTCGCGCTTGGCGCCGATGCCGTATCCGTAGGCCGCCACCTCATGCCTCTGATCAGCCAGGGCGTTGACCAGGTTGCAAACAGGATGAAGGCAATGACTGCCGAACTGGCCGGCGTAATGTCCGCCACCGGCGTCAAATCCCTCAAGGAATTCGACCCCACGGTAATCCACAGAACAATTTTATAAACAACTATACTATGATTAAAAAGACTCTTACCGTAGCGATTTCGCTACTTTTTGCCTTGTCGGCTTTTGCCCAGCAGTCGAACGTAAACCTCAGCTATAACCCTCAGAAAGACACCGAGGGGTTAATCCCCTTCAGCGCGAACCTCAATTCGCCGCAGGTGAATGACGACCATACAGTCACCTTCCGGCTCAGGGCCCCTAAAGCAGAGTCCGTAGCCCTCTCAGGCGCAATGACCACGGTCATGGGTGCCCGTGGGAACATTCCTTTCACCAAAGGAGAAGACGGCATCTGGACTCTCACCATCGGCCCTCTCCCGGTGGATATGTACCAGTACAACCTGGTCGTAGACGGAGTCAGCATGGCTGATCCAAACAATACATACGCCTCCTTTACGGCTATGCCTCCTTACAGCGAGCTCATCGTCCATGGTGACGGGCCGTCCTGGTGGGACGCCAAGGATGTGCCTCACGGAGCCGTCACACGCCACATCTATTACAGCCCTGTCACCCAAGGAGAGCGTGAGATCTATGTATATACCCCTCCTCAGTATGACCCTGACAAGGCTTACCCTGTCCTCTATCTCATGGGCGGAAGCGGCGAACTTCCGTCAAACTGGATGTATGACGGACGCGTGAACTTCATCATGGACAACCTTCTCGCAGAGGGCAAAGCGGAACCGATGCTGATTGCTCTTGTCAACAACCAGGTCATCCACCGCAACCATCCCCAGCACGCGGATCTCACATTCGATATCATGGCCCGTGAATATCGTGAGGCCGTCATCCCATTCGTGGACAGTCATTACAAGACCATCGCAAATCCCCATGGCCGTGCCATTTCCGGTCTCTCCATGGGTGGCCGTCACACTATCTTCGTAGGCCTTAAGAATCTTGACCTCTTCGCAAGCTTCGGTGTCCTGAGCGCAGGCGACAACACTCCCGAGCAGACCCTCGGAGAATTCCTCAACGACCCCAAGGCCAATGACAAGGTAGATTATCTGTTCATTGGACAGGGCGGTGCAGAAGAGAAAGGCATGTTCAACGTACGCGTCAAGGGCCTGAGGGACGCCCTGGACCAGCACGGAATCAAATATGAGTACTTCTGCATAGGTGAAACCGGTCACGACTGGTCCACCTGGAGGCATCTCCTCTACTACGGATTCCTTCCCAAACTCTGGAAGAAATAGACCGGACCATATTTGAAGCAAAAATGACAGCGGGATAGGCAGTATTTGTCTATCCCGCTGTCATTTATTATGAATAATTTGACAAAGTTTATGAATAATTTGACAAATTTCTTAATCAAATAATTAACTATAATATTAATATCTGTATTTTTAAGTGTCTTTAATAGTAAAATTTGAATTTTAACACATATACTATTATACTAAGCCATGAAAAAATTTATTGCCATTATCACATTTCTGTGCCTTGCGGTGTGTACCACCAGTTGTAAGGGCTCTATGAAGAACCTTGGGAAGACGGACAACCCCGAAGGGAGTTATGCCAAGATAGATGTCAAAAAGCTTGACTATCCCCTCCCTTATATTCCGGTGGAGAAGCGCGCAACCATCCTGCCGAAGC
>JAFZRX010000017.1 GCA_017619675.1 Bacteroidales bacterium
CCTTTTGCCGCAGGATATCCGGAATGACGCTGGCCCGTTCAATGAGACACAAAATCTCTTTTGCACTGAATTCCATAATCAATTACCTTTAAGTGTTACGATAAGAAAGCCCTCCGGAGGCTTATGCTTTCGGAGGGCAAAAGTATATCGTACTACTTGATTGATAAAGGATTACGCTTGACAGCGGACTCTCTGTCAAGTCCGCTATCAAGTTTGACCCTATGATGGGCTGAATGTCGCGGACTTAATTAGGACCACCCACCTTTCGACTCTAGATGTAATAGGATTATCAGAAGATTCGAAATGTCGGAGGGCAGAGGAAATATCCGTCTGAGTTAGTGACCTGGTCCCAGTAGATCTCATCACCAGTTTGTTGTCGGCGAGAATCGTCTGGTATTTGTTTGAGATGATGCCGTGATAATTTAGTCGGCTGAAGAAATAGGAGAGAACCTCGTTGCTGTTGGCTATCAGAGGTTCTCCGTTGGTCTGGCAACACTTGTTGAACAAACAATTCATGTCTATCTGGGATACATCCCTCTTGAAAAGCGGGATGTCGTTTGCCGCCTCCGTAATAACCCTGAGTGTGCCTTCGGAAAGATAGCATTCCAGATTAAGGAGCCTCGGCTTTGTCCTTGGATTATCCAGCATGAACTCCTTCATGCAGGAAAGGAATTCCTCAGGATCCATAGATGTGTTGCAGTATTTCCGGACAAGATCGTCCCTGGTTGAAAGAAGAGAGCCGATGCGACCCAGATTGACCTTATGGTCGTTCCGGCTGTCAGCATCGGCTGCATCGTGGAATGTGTGTGAATTAATGAAGTCTTCACGGAATCGGTCGTATGTAAAGCCATGCTCAACTACGGCCTTCTTGAACATCTTCAGAGCTTCCTTCCAAAGAAAAAGCAAGCCCTCATCGCCAACGCAGGCGTCTCTTTTATCATGAGAATTTGTACTACACAAAAAGAGAGATGAAAAAGTCTTTGTTTTCCATTTCTGTTTTAATAATTAATTGTTTTATAGGCTATACAATAGTTTAACCTAAAGTATTGCCGTAGTACGATATACTCTATTTTTTCCTTGCCCTAGCGATGATTCCGTCTATCACCGGAACGAAATCCCATTGGTCCTTATTCCGGTAGACGTAGCTGCTCCTCGACTTGAGTGAGCTGTGATTGATCTGCTTGCCGTTGCATGTGAAACAGTCGCAGAGCCTAAGGAGAATGTCCGGGTTCAGAGCCCCGAACGCCTCCTTGGCGAAGTAGATGAGAGAGTTGTATCCCCGGTCAATCCAGTTGATCGGCGTGAATGGAGCCTGTCCCATACCGAGGATGGACAGGAAACTCTCCAGCGAAGTGTGATGGCCAAGATAACCCTTGCGCATCAGGCCGGTGAACAGTTTCTTGGCCTGATCCTCGCTGAAATCGTTTCTAAGCGCCTTGCCCTCGTTTTCGGGGATGATCTTCTCCCACAGGGGAACTTCCGGATAGAGGCGGACGATCTGGTTGATAGTGGCGCCCTTCGTGAGCGGGACCATGCACCTGTTGATCTCCTCGCCCCATTGTTCGACGAAATGGCACCATTTGTCCCTGAAGCTGAACTTCATGATGGTGTTGATGGCGATGGCTATCACCTTCAGTTGGTAACGCTCGACACCTGGAGCGGGCTGGTAGTCCTTTTTGAGCAGCCCCGCGTTTACGGCCCTGTCAAACAGTTCCTTGGCCTGGGGATTCGCGAAGAAGGGGACAAGGTTGGCGAATTCATCCGTACCCTTGTGGAAGGCTTCATTCCCGTAGGCAATGAGTTCGTCCGTCACTTCGGCCACTTCCTTGACCTTCGCCGGCAGCGTTCCGGTCCTGCGACGGGAAAGATACTCCCAGATCGACGTCGTGTCTGCGAGGTGCATCAGTTCCTCGAACAGTATCGGGTCCTGATCCTCCTTGATGTAGTCAATGATTGAGCGCGACAGCATCCTGTAGTTGATCTCCTCATCGATGGCGTCTCTGATGAGGCTGTCCTTGCCAAGCTTCACCGCAGAGGCGAGGAGCTTGGAAGACCTGTTGATGACCGCAATCCCGAATGCTGCATCCTGTCTTGTGATTCCCATAATCGCGTCCTCCTGAAGGTTAGATATTGCTGAAGATATCTGAGATCTTGTCCACGGCCTCCTGCTTTCTGGAATCGACCAGATGTGCGTAGATCTGCGTCGTGGCAATCTCCCGATGCCCGAGAAGCTTCGACACGGTGTAGATGTCGGTTCCCGAGTTCAGGAGCATCACGGCAAAGGTGTGGCGGCTGCAATGGAAAGTGAAATCCTTTGTAATACCGGCAGCCAAGGCCCACCTGCGTAGCTCCAGGGAGGTCTCAGAGCTATACTTGAACATGGGGAAGACCAGTTCGTCCGGTCCCTTTGAGCCCTGCTTGCCGAGATACTGCTCTGCGGCCTTGGGGATATCGAGGTATTCCTGCCCGCCGGTCTTCTTCTGCTTGAAGACAAGCCGGGTGTAGTCACCGAACTTCTGGACTTCGCCCCAGGTGAGCTTCTCAATGTCGCTTTTCCGGAGACCGGTGAAGCATCCGAACAGGAATGCCCTCTTCAGATGGGGATAGCGGCATTCGGTTTCGGCCATTTTCTTAACTTCCTCTATAGTAAGGTACTGCCGTTCAGCCTCGTCACTCTTGAACCCCTTCACAGGATCCGCCGGATTGGAAGCGATAAGCCCTTCCTTGTAGGCTTGGTTAAGACAAGCCCTGAGCTTGTTGAAGTAAGAGCACTTAGAGTTCTGGGAGAGCCCGTTGAATCCTTCCCTCGGCCTGAGGGCCATCTTTGTGGTGTCCTTCTCGACAGTCTCAAGATAGCTCTTGAACCCCTGGACCCATCGGGGAGTGATATCAGCGAAGGTCGTCTTCTCATTACAATAGACCCGCAGGTACTTGTAGCAGCTCTTCCAGTTGCCGTAATTGCCGTCGCTTTGCTTGCGGTCTTCCATCATATTCCTATAATAGGCGAGGAAAGGCGTCTTCTCACCTTCATTTGTCCTGGCAGGAGTCTCGGAAAGGAGTTCCTTCTCCTTCGCCAGGCGGATCGACTCCGCCTTGGCCATGGTAATACGGTTCTTTTCCTTGACTTCCGGACCCCTCCCGGTGATGAGGGAAAGCCCGATGCTCTCACGCACGCGCTCGTCAAATTGTACATAGTCAAGGTACAGTGTCGCCTTGCCGTTGGAAGTGGTCCTCGAACGCAACTTTACGAGGTCGGTTTTAGTTGCTACTTTACTAGTACTCATGGCCTTAAGTTTAAAAAACATCATTATTAATGTGCCGTCGGAAATCCTTACTTTCCAATTGCGACACGTGACAAATCCATCGCAAATATAATAGCTTCTGGTTGAAAAACAAAATAATTCAGACTATTTTTGAGGAAATATAATTGATTGATAAACTTGTTTAATATCAACAAGTTAAGCAATCAAATTGAAAATGAATATTGTTTCATTTTAGGCGGTTTCAAAACTATGCATTATTCGTGTGAATTTTCCAAAAACATTTCATAATTCAGAGGTTTTGGTAACTTTTTCCGAAAAGTGTGACAATAATCTGTCACAGAAGGTTATTTTGTGACAAACTCTGTGACAAAATTGGCCTAAACGACCGTAAATCAAACTAAACTCCCAAAAAGCGAAACTAGCCGAAATGTCTCTTTTCAGAGCTCATTTTCAGCTAGTTTTGTCACACAAATTTGAGTTTCAGTTGAGTTATAACTAATTGATTATCAGGCACTTACTTGCCGATGCAGAAGTGGGAGAAGATCTGGGAGAGGATCTGGTCGGTGGTGAACTCGCCGGTTATGGAGCCGAGGTGGGAGAGGGCGGAGCGGAGGTCCTGTGCGATGAGCTCTGTTGAGAGGGAGGTGTCAAGGGCTTCGCGGACTCTTTTGAGGCCTTGGAGGGCGGCGGTGAGTTCGGCGTAATGACGGGCGTTTGAGACCAGGACGGAGGAGGTTCCGTCAATTCTGTTAAGTTGGGTCTTCTCAAGTAATTCTTTAAGTTGTGGGACTCCGGAGCCAGTCAAAGCGCTGATTTCTATGAAGAGGGGAGTATATTGTTGATTATCAGTCGATGAAACAAAACCGAGTATATCCTTAACATTTTTGTTAGAGCCCTTTTTATCGGCTTTGTTGCCCACGAAAATGACCTGCTGGGCGGACAAATCCGTTGAGGCTAAAATGATATTGGCATCGGCCTTGATTTGCTCAGTTGGAAGGGTGAGATCGAGCACTGCGAGCAGTATGTCGGCCTGGGAAATCTTCTTGAACGTGCGCTCGATTCCAAGCTTCTCTATTGTCTCCGATGCGTCGCGGATTCCGGCGGTGTCGATGAAGCGGAAGAGGGTTGTTCCGATAGTGACTGTATCTTCAATTGTGTCGCGGGTAGTGCCGGCGATGTCGGAAACGATGGCGCGGTCTTCTCCGACCAGCGCGTTGAGCAGGGTGCTCTTGCCGGAATTGACGGCGCCGGCAATTGCGACGGGAACTCCGTTCTTGATCGCATTGCCCAGGCGGAAGGTTCCGGCAAGGGAAGAGATCAGGGCGCAGGCTTCGTCCGTCAGTTTTCTCAGCTCCGTGCGGTCAGCGAATTGTACGTCCTCTTCAGAGAAGTCTAATTCAAGCTCCATAAGGGATGTGATTTCCAAGAGTTTGGAGCGCATCTTCTGAAGTTCTTCCGAATAGACTCCGCGGAGCTGGTTGAAGGCGATTCGGTGGGAGGCTTTGCTGTCTGATGCAATCAGGTCCGCGACGGCTTCGCTTTGGGCAAGGTCCATCTTGCCGTTGACGAAGGCGCGCTTGGTGAACTCGCCGGGTTCGGCGGCTCTTGCCCCTGCGTCAATAAGCAGGAACATAATGCGTTGCACTATGTAACTTGAAGCGTGGCATGAAATCTCCACAGAGTCCTCTCCAGTATAGGAATGGGGGGCTTTGAACACCATGGCAAGCACTTCGTCAAGGACATCGGCTCCGTCATGGACAACGCCGTAATGCAGGGTGTAGCCATCGGCATTGGAAAGAGTTCCCTTGCGGAGCTTGATAACTTTGTCAGCTATGGATAGGGCATCGGGGCCGGAGACCCTGACAATAGAAATGGCCCCGGATCCAAAAGCGGTAGCCGGGGCGCATATGGTGTCGTTGAATGAACTAATAATCATAAGACTTAGCATCCCTTGGGGACACCTTGCTCATATTGTCCAGGAGGTCTTCGTTGGTCTTGTACTCGTCCATGAGGTTGAGCATGAAGTTCATGGCCTCGATAGGATTCATGTCCGCGAGAATCTTGCGGAGGATCCAGATCCTGTTTGCGGTTCCCTTGGGGTAGAGGAGGTCGTCACGGCGGGTTCCGGAGAGGAGGATGTTGACGGCAGGGAAGATACGCCTGTTGCTCAGGGCCCTGTCCATCTGGACCTCGCTGTTTCCGGTGCCGCGGAATTCCTCAAGGATGACCTCTTCCATCTTTGAACCGGTCTCGATGAGGGCGGTGGCGATGATGGTGAGGGAGCCGCCGCCTTCGATATTGCGCGCAGCGCCGAAGAAGCGCTTGGGCTTCTGGAGCGCGTTGGCGTCAACTCCACCGGTGAGCACCTTGCCGGATGCAGGCTGAACGGTGTTATATGCGCGTGCAAGCCTTGTTATGGAATCAAGGAAGATGACCACGTCATGGCCGCACTCTACAAGCCTGCGGGCCTTCTCAAGAACCATATTGGCCACTTTTACGTGCCTTTCCGCGGGCTCGTCAAAGGTGGAGGCGATTACTTCCGCCTTTACGCTGCGCTCCATGTCCGTAACCTCTTCCGGACGCTCGTCAATGAGGAGGACAATCTCGTAAACCTCAGGATGGTTGTCCGCGATGGCGTTTGCCAGGGACTTGAGGAGCATGGTCTTTCCGCTCTTTGGAGGGGAGAGGAGCATCATGCGCTGACCCTTTCCTATAGGGGCGAAGAGATCCACCACGCGACAGGAAATGTCAGAGTTGTGGCCCTTGCCCAGGAGATTGAACTTCTCGTCAGGGAAGAGAGGGGTAAGGAAGTCGAAAGGAACGCGGTCCCGGATGTACTCTGGTGTGCGTCCGTTGATGTATTTGATACGGACCAGGGGGAAGTATTTGTCTCCTTCCCTTGGAGGACGGATCTCTCCGGTGACGGTATCGCCGGACTTGAGCGCGTTGCTGCGGATCTGGTTCTGGGATACGTATATGTCGTCAGGGGAGTTCAGGTAATTATAGTCGGATGAGCGGAGGAAGCCGTATCCATCAGGCATTATTTCCAGCACGCCGGAGGCCTCTACGGTGCCCTCGAACTCTATGGGGGCGGGTTTCTGCGGTTGCGGCTGAGGCTGAGGCCTTGGCTGCTGCTGTTGAGGCTGGGGCTGGTTCTGGGGTTTCTGCTCAGGTGCGGGCCTGGGGGCCTCAGAGGGCTGCTCCGGAGCCTGCTGTGCGGCTGGCTTGCCACCCTTCTGGGCGGGCTTGCGGCCGCGCTTCTTGGGCTCTGCGGGAGCGGCCTCCTTTGGGGCCGTTACAGGCGCTTCAGCGGGGGCGGGGGAGTCCTGCGCGGGTTGGGCCTTCACGGCCGGCTTACGGCCGCGTTTCTTGGGCTCCTGAGGCTTCTCAGGAGCCGGCGCGGCCTCCGCCTTGGCGGGCGCGCCTTCCTGCACCGCCGGCTTGGCAGCCGGCTTCTTGGCGGCGCGCTGCTTCTTTGGCTTTGGTACCGGCGTTGCCGCCTCTGCCCTGGCTTCTGCGTCCAGGATTTCGAATGCAATGTTTTCCAGTGAAGTTTTTTTAGTGACCTTTATATTAAGGTCCTTTGCGATGGATTCGAGCTGTTCACGGCTCATTTTATCCAGTTCGAATAAAGTATGCATAAAAAAGTTTGGGATTCTTGCACAAGGCCGCAAAAGATGGCCACGCAAGTGTGTTTTGACAGGCGCAAATATAGGAATAATCTTTTAATTATCCCAGAAACTGCTGCTCTTTTTGTACCTCAGGATGTCCGCCAGGGCCGATGCGTTGGCCGAAATCCTGAAACTGTATGACTGCCACTGTCCGGTAGGCACCCAGGATACCGCAATGTTGAAGCAGTGGAGGTCGTAGGTGAAGTTTATGCTTGACGTGGTTATCTTGCGTGCTATGAAGTCAAATCCGGAATTGGCCGTCATGGACATTCGAGGCGTGATCTTGACGTTTCCGCTCAGTGACACCGTACCGGTGAAATTGTGCCTGGTGACCAGATGGTCGTTCTCCTTTGCATAACCCCTGTTATATCCGAACGAGAAACTTGCATTCAGGTTCCAGGGCGAATCCGGATTCATATAGTACAGCCATCCTCCAGGTATGTACTCACCTGTTACAGGATGGTAGAACACCTGCTGGTAGGCCAGGGTACTTCCGCTTCCCATGTCATTGCCCTCCGTTCCGTCATTTCCACCTATGGTGCCCTTCCCCTGGAAGGCATATGAGAACGACAGGTTGGCGCTGGTGATGCGCACCGGATGTAGCAGGCCTTCCTTGACGACGTTGAACGTATTGTAGCGCCTTCCGTTCTCATCCACGGCGTACGGGTCCATGGACGCGTTCAGGTTGATGGTCATCTTCTGGAAGATGGTGGTGGTGAGGCTGGCGCTTATCGCATTCATCTTGAGCGAATCCGCAAGCAGGTTCACGCCCGTATTGAAAGTCAGCTGGTCGATGAGCTTCACCTTCTTGGTGCCCGTTCCCGTGGTGTCAGCCATGTCGCGAACCTTTGCCTCAATGTTGTTTCCCACGCTTATGCTCATGCTGGCGCTCTTTCCCTTGCCCGGCGCGGAATTCATCTGGCCTTCATATATGTTGTACGAATACTGGCGCTCTACGCCCTGCTTGTCAACATATTCCAGCGTCCTCCATCCATTGGCGTACGTACCCAGTTCCGGCGCCAGGTTAAGCGACACGGAAGGGGAGATTACATGCCTGATGGCCTGTAATTTCCCGCCGCGCCGCCCAAAATTGAACATTCCGTACAGGCGCGTGTTTGCCGATATGCTTCCCGAGTACCGCTGCGTTATTCCAAAATGCCCGAACTGCGGAGTGTCCACCTTAACGGGCGCGTCCCTGTTTGGATCGTAGTCATCCGCTTCGGGGTCGTATACATACGACCTGGCGCGGAAGAACCAGTTCATTCCATAGCTGATGCTCGGGTTGATGTTGATATAGTTGAACACCGTGAACGACGGCAGTCCTATGCTGAAGCTGTGCGTCATTCCGTTCTGGAAGCGGTCATAGAATCCCGGCTCCCCGAACTCGGACGCCTTGAAGCTTATCTTGTTCTGCAGCGAAGTGTTGTAACCGATGGAAATCTTCTCCCAGACGCGCTCCTTCCCAACCCTGTTCTTCTTCTTGAACGGGTATATGGTACTCATGGAGAAGGTGATGTTAGGCAGCGTGAAGGTGTATGAACTATCCCTTGAGTTCTGGCTGTGCAATGCGTTGATTGACAGATTGAAGCGTCCATCCCAGTTCCTGGAGTATGAGATGGATGACGATATCTGGTTCTGCAGGGCCTCGTTCACGGACCTGGAGTTGTACTTGCTGTTGGAAGGGCTGGAGAAATTCACCGACGCGCTGAAGTTTGTTCCCGGCCGCGCCTTGGCGTCCTGGGAGTGCGTCCACCTCACGCTGAAGTTGCTTGTCTCGAAGAAATCAGGGCTGTCTTTCTCTCCGGTCTGGTCATGAGAATAGGTGAACGAGACGCCGCCGTTGAACTTGTAATTGACCTTGTAGCGGGAATTCACGTCCACTGACCATGATCCCAGCGTATATATGCTTCCCGTAAGGGACAAGTCGAAATACTGGCCCAGCACCAGATATATACCCGCGTCCCTCATATAGAAACCCCTGGATTTCTCCTCTCCGAAGGTAGGGGTGAGGAGACCGGTGCTACGCTCCGGATTGGGAGGGATAAAGCCGAAAGGAATCACCAGCGGCAGCGGCACTCCTCCCAGCACCGGCCACGCCGGGCCGAACACCGTCTTCTGGCTGGGATCCGTGATTACCTTTGCCGATGACATCTTCAGATAGTAGTGCGGCTCCTCCAGGTCGCAGACAGTATACTTGCCTCCCATCATGTTTATGGAGTGGTCCGGATTCATCTGGATGCGGTCTCCGCGTATCTCACCCTCGCTGTCATTGGTCACCATATTGGTGATATACGCCTTTTGGGTATTGAAATTGTAATGTACTTCTTCCATATCGTATACGGAAGAACCCTGTTTCATTTGTGGACGGCCTTTCCATTCGCCGGTCTCGGAATCCAGCGTTCCCCGGGCGTATACGATGCCGGTATCCATGTCATACTCCATGTAGTCGGAAGTGATGGACACGTTTTCATACTCGACGGTGACTCCTCCGTAATAATATATGAGCCTCCGTCCCCCTGTGAAAACCTCTACTATGGAATCCCCGGCAGAGGTGAACGCGGGAGCGTTCAGGGAACTCTTCTCCAGCATCGCCAATGAATCCGCGCGGGCCGTGGAATCAAGAGCTGCCAGAAGGGTGGAGTCCTGGGGAGGGAGGATATCTTCCTGTTCTTCTCTGACCAGTTCCTGCGCAGAGGCGGAAAAGGCTGCCGCAAAGAATACGGACAGGGAGATAAAAATATATTTTAGATACTTTAAAGTCAATTTTTTGCCTAAATTTGCGAGTACAAAATTAATATAATTTTATGAATTTAAGACGAGCCGTTTTACTTCTTGCTACATTGGCTTTCCACTTCACGGCACCAGCCCAGAACCCCGCTGACCTCAGGCTCAACACAATAGTGCTTGATCCGGGTCACGGCGGCAAGGATCCGGGGTGCATAAGCCAGGACAAACGCACGCAGGAAAAGGACCTGACGCTGACAATTTCCAAGAAACTTGCGGAAAGGATCAGGAAGCAGTATCCGGAGATGAAAGTCCTTCTCACAAGGGAGAAAGACGTCTTCGTATCCCTGCACGACCGTGCGCAATTCGCCACCAAGAACAATGCCAATCTGTTCGTCTCAGTCCATATAAATGCGTCCACAAACCGCTCCGCAAACGGTTTCGCGGCCTATATCCTTGGCCAGTCGACCAATAAGAATTCTGATACGTACGCCTTCAACATGGACGTAGTCACCAGGGAGAACTCCGTTATCTATCTGGAGGATGACACCACGGTATACGGAGACCTCAACGACAATTCCCCCGAGGCCCAGATAATGTCCCAGTTCCTGTACAACGCCTTCAGGGAGCAGTCCCTTGGCATAGCGGAAACCGTGAACAACCGCATGAAGGCCCCGTTCAAGCACAGTTACGGAGTCCAGCAGGCCAACCTCCAGGTATTGAGGGAAGCCTCAATGCCGGCCGTCCTCCTGGAACTCGGTTTCATCTCCAACGCCTCTGACCTGACCCTCCTGCGTTCTGAAAAGAGCCTCGACCAGATGGTGGACAATGTATTCAAGGCCTTCTGCGACTATAAAACGGCATATGACGCCAGCGTCACCATCACCCCGGGAGCCAACCGTCCAGCCGCCCAGGCGCAGCCTGCGCCGCAGCCCCAGGACGCGCCCCGCATCGTCCCCAGGGTGGAGGATCCCTCTCCCAAGCAGGAGCAGGAGCCGCAGCCACAGCCTCAACCTCAGGACGGACCTACTTTCACCCCTCCGGCAAACCCTCTGACAGTTCAGCAAAGCGCTCAGACAGTAGAGGAAAAACCGGCTCCGGAAGAGATTTACGGTACCCAAGTACTGGCTTCTTCAAAACTGATGAAGGAAAACGATCCGTACTTCCTGGGATATGATGTAAAAACAATCAAGGTGGGCAACCTTTATAAATATATAATCGGCCTTTCGGACGATCTTTCAACCGCAAAAAAAGAGTACAGTATAATTAGGCAAAAATACAAGGACTCGTTTATGGTTATTGTCAAAGACGGCTCTGCAAACAGGCTCTAGAACGCACTCTGACAATCGGTTACACGGGTTTTTCTAATTTGGAATCTTTCTAGATAAGAAGTATTGTTCCAAGGCATTTTAGGCATAACCTCATTTTATAACTCATTGATTATAAGGGAGCTGGAAATCAAACGTTTTTGCCTTTCCGTATCTTTTATTTACGAAGAAAAAAACTTCTAAACAATAGAAAAAAATATTTTTTATAAGTTTTTTTTCATCCATTTTTGCACTTGGAAACGGGGACGCAATGATCCCTGTTTTTATGTCAATAATAGAAAGCGAGCCAAACTTCACTAATGCTAAACCAGAACAACATATCCAGACATGCAGATGTATGGAACAACTGCCTGAGGATTATCGAGAATATCATCGATCCTCAGAAGTTCGAGACCTGGTTTAAGCCCATCGTTCCGGTAGATTTCAAGGAAAACACCCTGCTTGTAGAGGTACCTTCTGACTTCTTCCGCGAATACATAGAGGAAGCGTTCCTTGACGTGCTCAAATCAACCCTCAAGAGAGTGATAGGCGCTGACGCCCGCCTGCTGTACCAGGTCCGCCCGGTGGCAGACGGCCGTCCCATGGTCCTGCCCGCCTCCGAGGTGAACGCGCCAATGAACAAGGCCGTTTCTATTGACACCTACCATCCGTCCGAGAATCCCGGACCCTTCGTGTTCCCGGGACTCAAGAAGCTGGTCATCAACCCGCGCCTCAACCCCGTCTTCAACTTCAAGAACCTCATAGAGGGGGAGTGCAACAAGATGGGCATCACCGCGGGGATCAGCATCTCGGACAGGCCGGGGAAAACACCTTTCAACCCTCTGTTCATATTCGGCGGCCCGGGCTTGGGCAAAACCCATCTGGCCCAGGCTATCGGTATTGAAGTTACACGCAAGTGTCCTGAACTTGTGGTGCTCTATCTTACAGGAAGCGAATTCAAGACCCAGTACATGAACGCCACAAGCGTCCACAACAAACTGGCGGACTTCCTGGCCTTCTACATGCGCATAGACGTGCTTATAGTCGATGACATTCAGGATCTTTCCAGCACGGGCGCGCAGCACGCGTTCTTCAATATCTTCAATCACCTGCACCAGAACGGCAAACAGTTGATATTCACGTCTGACCGTGCTCCAGTGGACCTGCAGAATTTTGAACAGAGGTTACTTTCCCGGTTCAAGTGGGGCCTCTCCGTACAGCTTACCCAGCCGGATTATTCCACAAGGCTCTCAATGCTCAAGGCAAGGTGCCTGCGTGAGGGCGTAAGCATCCCGGACAACGTGCTGGAGTTCCTGGCCTCCAAGATCAAATCCAACTTCAGGGAACTGGAAGGCGTGCTCATCTCACTCATAGCACACGCCACGCTCGCCCACAGGGAGATCTCCCTGGACCTTGCGGAACAGGTTACGGGCAGCCTTGTAACCGAACAACAGAGCAACATCTCAATAGATACAGTGCAGGATACCGTCTGCGACTATTTCAACATAACCCACGAGCAAATGGTCTCACCATGCCGCAAGCGCCAGATAGTACAG
Organism: Bacteroidales bacterium; assembly: GCA_017619675.1. Classification (GTDB taxonomy): domain Bacteria; phylum Bacteroidota; class Bacteroidia; order Bacteroidales; family UBA932; genus Cryptobacteroides. The sequence goes on from JAFZRX010000017.1 coordinate 12,522, forward strand.
GCCCGCCAGATTGCCATGTACCTGAGCCGCACCCTCATCCCCAACTGCTCCCTTTCCACCATTGGAGCGGAGATAGGAGGCAAGGACCACGCGACGGTGCTCCACGCCTGCAACACGGTCACGGACCTCATGTCCACTGACAGGACATTCAGGCAGTACGTCAGCGACATCCAGAAGATGCTGGTCCCTGTTGACAGATAGACTACAAATAACCGATATATATAATTAATGACTTCCGAATCAGTTCTTGATATATTCAAGACAATAACTACCATACCCCGTGAGTCAGGTCACGAGGGCCCAATTACCTCATTCCTGGTAAAGTGGGCCGCTGACCATGGGCTCAAATGCAAAACTGACTCCACAGGCAACGTGAACATCATCCGCAAGGCCTCAAGGGGCAAGGGCAATATACCTACCCTTGTCCTCCAGTGCCATCAGGACATGGTCTGCGAGAAGAAGGCGGACTTTGAGTTCGACTTCTCCAAGGACCCCATCCCTTATGTCATAGAGGACGGATGGATGGTTGCCAAGGACACCACCCTGGGTGCAGACGACGGAATAGGCATTGCCGCCTGTCTGGCACTGCTTGAAAGCGACATCTCCTGCGGAAGGCTGGAATGCGTCTTCACCATTTCGGAGGAAACCGGAATGGACGGCGCGGAATCCATGAAGCAGGGATTCTTCAGCGGAAAGACGCTTATCAACCTGGATTCAGAAGACGAGGGCCAGCTTTTCATAGGCTGCGCCGGCGGCGTGAACACAATCGCCACCTTCACTTACGGTACGGAACCGCTCAAGCCGGGCTACGGCTGCGTCAAGCTTGTCATTGACGGAGCCCAGGGCGGCCACAGCGGTGACGACATCGACAAGGGAAGGGCCAACGCAGTGCAGCAGATGGCCCGTTTCCTCTACACGGAGAGGAAACACGGCCTCCAGCTGCTGGACCTCAAGGGAGGAAACAAGCCAAACGCCATAGCGCGTGATTGCAGCGCCCTGGTGGCCGTCAAGGACACTGAGGCAACAATCACCCGCTTCAAGGCGTTCGGAGCCTTCCTGAAGGCGGAATTCGCCGTTTCCGATCCTGGCGTCAACGTTTCCGCGAAGGAGGTGGGCTCCGGGCTTCAGGCCGTAAAGGCGCGCGCGGCGGGCCGGATCATATCCGCCCTCGCCGCCTGCCCTCACGGCGTGGAAGCCATGAGCCAGGACATCTCCGGACTGGTGGAGACATCCAGCAACCTTGCCGCCGTCCGCATGGGCGAGGGCAAGTGCGTGGTCACCACCAGCCAGCGCAGTTCCGTGATGTCCGCGCGTGACATGATGGCCCAGAAGATCGAGGCCCTCTTCACCTGCGCGGGCGCCAAGGTGGTCCACAAGTTTCCTTATCCGGGCTGGAAGCCCGATGTGAATTCCCACATCCTCCAGCTCTGCAAGGAATCCTACAAAAGGCTTTTCGGAACAGCGCCGCTTGTCAAGGCCATACACGCCGGCCTTGAGTGCGGTCTGTTCCTCGAAAAGTTCCCGGGCCTGGACATGATTTCCTTCGGGCCAACCCTCCGCGGCGTTCACGCCCCCGGGGAGAAGCTCGAACTGGCCTCACTTGACAAATTCGTAGCCTTACTGGAGGACGTAGTATGCCGATTCGAATAGCCCCGTCAATTCTCGCCGCAGATTTCCTGCATCTTGACAAGGAGATCGAGATGCTGAATTCCTATGCCGACATCATCCACCTTGACGTGATGGACGGCTCATTCGTGCCCAACATTTCCTTTGGATTCTCCGTGCTGGAGCCTGTCAGCAAGATTGCCAGGATTCCCATGGACGCGCACCTGATGATAGTGCACCCGGAGAGATACATAGAAAGGATCGCGGGCCTTGGAATCCAGATGATCAGCGTCCACCTGGAAGCAGTGCGCGACCAGGGTGACGATCCCTCCCAGATGCTTGGATTCATCCGTTCCCTGGGATGCCAGGCGGGACTTGCTTTCAATCCGGACGTTCCGGTAGAAGAGTGCTATCCTTACCTCAAGGATTGCGACTATGTGCTTGCAATGTCGGTAAGAGCCGGTTTCGGCGGTCAGAATATCGACCCCAACATCTACTCAAGGGTCAGGACCCTCAAGGCGGAGATCGCCCGCCAGGGCCTGGAGACCCCGGTACAGATCGATGGAGGAGTGACTATTCTGAACGCCGCAGAACTGGCCGACGCCGGAGTGGACATCTTTGTTGCCGGAAGCACCGTCTTCAAGGCAACAGACCCGGCAAGCGTGATTGCATTTCTGCGAGGAGCCGGGCGAGTTCCTCTTCAAGAGTATAACTCAGCCCTGTAAGCTGGGACATAGAAACGGGATTCGGAAGGTCTTCAGGGAAATCGGTCTGGTTAACATCCAGGCCGATTCCTATTATGCTCATGCCTATGTTGGGACCGTCCAGGATATTCTCGATGAGCATACCGCATATCTTCTTGTCCTTCACGTAGATATCGTTTGGCAACTTAACCCACGCTTCAATGCCGTGTGAGGCCAGATAGGCCAGCAGGGAAGAGGTCACGAAGTCGTTTATACGGCCGGCCTCACGCGCCGGCAACACACCTATCTGGGAGAACTTGAGGAGGAGGGTGAAGGTGAGGTTCTGTCCCGGCCTCGAATGCCATTTATGGTCTCCCTGTCCGCGGCCCGCCGTCTGCTCCGTGGCAGATATAACTGACATATTGTCAAGGCTGTCCAGACGCCTCCGGACCTCTTTGTTGGTGGAATCCACGCTGTCCATCCATATAATGGCAGAACTATTTGTCATAGGTGTATTTTTTGTATATTTGTGTATGCAAATTTAATAATTCCTGACAATATATGATTACACACGACCTCCGCGTCATAGCGGATGCAATCCTCGACAAGAAAGGCCAGAACGTAGTTTCCCTGGACCTGCGGCCAATAGGATCGGCCATCACTGACTTCTTTGTAGTATGCAACGCCGATTCCACCACCAACGTCGCCGCAATTGCCGACAATATCCTCAAAGAAACACATGAAAAACTGGGGCTCAAGCCCATCCGTATGCAGGGAGTGGAAAACAGTTTCTGGGTAATCCTTGACTACGGCTATATAGTGGTCCACATTTTCCAGACCCAATACAGGGATTTCTATAATCTTGAGAACCTATGGGCTGACGCAGTCCGCAAGGAATACAAATTCCGCAAGCCGCGCCCGGCCAAGACAGATAAAACAGAAGAATAATGGCAGACAACAACAATAACAGGCAGAATCCACAGGATCCCAAGCGCAAGATAGTCAAGGTAAGGCTCAACCTTTCCTGGCTTTACCTGCTGCTGCTCGTGGGCATAGGATGGATGCTGCTTGGACAGAGAGGCTCCAATCCTCAGAAGATAGAGTGGGCTGAGGTCAAGGAGATGTTCCTTGAAGGAGATATCAAGGAAATCCGTTTCGTAAGGAACGACTACAAGGGAAGCATAACCGTGAAACCGGACCGTATAGCCAAATATGCGGACCGCTTCGCCAACGGCCAGGTTCCCAGCAAGTCCCCGCACTTCACCTTCCTGGTATCCGGTCACTTTGACGCGGAGAAGGAATTCGGCGACCTGAACGCCTCCATGGACCCTGAGAACCAGGTCAAGATAATAATGGAGAACGACGCCCGCGTATGGAGCAGCGTGCTCGAGTGGCTGCTGCCGCTCATACTGCTCTTCGTACTCTGGGGATGGATGTTCCGCGGAATGAACCGCGGCCTTGGCGGCGGTGGCGGCGGACAGGCCAACCCCTTCAACGTGGGTAAGTCCACCGGCAAGTTGGCAGACAAGAACCAGGTAAACGTAACCTTCAAGGACGTGGCCGGAATGTACGGTGCAAAGGAAGAGGTCATGGAGATAGTGGACTTCCTCCGCAATCCAAAGAAATACACAGCCCTGGGCGGAAAGATTCCCAAGGGAGCCCTTCTTGTAGGCCCTCCGGGAACGGGTAAGACCCTCCTGGCAAAGGCCGTGGCGGGGGAGGCCAACGTGCCTTTCTTCAGCATCAGCGGATCGGATTTCGTTGAAATGTTCGTGGGCGTGGGCGCCTCGCGCGTGCGTGACCTGTTCAAGCAGGCCAAGGAAAAAGCCCCCTGCATCGTGTTCATCGACGAGATAGACGCCGTTGGAAGGGCCCGTGGAAAGAACGTAGGCTTTTCTTCAAATGACGAAAGGGAAAACACTCTGAACCAGCTCCTTACGGAGATGGACGGATTTGGCACAAACAGCGGAGTCATAGTGCTCGCGGCCACCAACAGGGCCGACATCCTTGACAAGGCGCTCATGCGCGCCGGACGCTTCGACCGCCAGATCCACGTCGAACTCCCTGAACTCAATGAGCGCAAGGAAATCTTCCAGGTGCACATGAAGGGCCTCAAGATTGCCGAAGACTTCGACCTGGACTTCATGGCAAAGCACACCTCCGGCTTCTCCGGAGCTGACATTGCCAACGTCTGCAACGAGGCCGCCCTCACAGCGGCGCGCAAGGGCAAGTCCGCTGTTGACAAACAGGACTTCCTGGACGCCGTTGACAGGATCATAGGAGGACTGGAGCGCAAGAGCGCCATCATCACCAACAAGGAGCGTTTTTCAATCGCGCATCACGAGGCCGGCCACGCCGTAACAAGCTGGCTGCTGCCTTACGCGAATCCTCTGTTCAAGGTCACCCTCATACCAAGGGGACAGGCCCTGGGCGCAGCCTGGTACCTGCCTGAAGACCGCAAGCTGTGGACAAAGAGCCAGATGATTGACGAGATGTGCTCACTGATCGGAGGCCGCGTAGCGGAAGAGATAGTCAACGGAGAGCCGTCCACCGGTGCCCAGAACGACCTGGAGCGCCTCACCCAGATGGCCTACAGCATGATCCAGTACTATGGAATGAGCGACAAGGTTGGCAACCTGTCCTTCTACGATTCCACCGGCGCCCGCGGATACGAGCTTACCAAGCCGTACTCCGAGAAGACCGCGGAACTCATGGACGAGGAGGTCAAGAGACTTGTCAAGGAAATCCACGACCGCACCTTCGGAATCCTCACTGAGCACAAGGAAGGCTTCCTGCAGGTGGCGGAACTGCTGCTTGAGAAGGAAGTGATCTTTGCGGAGGACGTGGAGAAGATACTTGGACCAAAGGTTCTCCCTCCGGAGGACGAAAGGAAGCCTGAGAAACCGGAAAACGATGAACAGCAGCCTGAAGCTTAGGACGGTTTCCGGCATAGTGTTCGTGCTGGTGATGCTGGGCTGCCTGCTGTTCAGCCCGTATCTTTACGCAATCCTCATCATCTATATGATGGTGGGGATGATGCATGAATTCTACGCCATGACAATGGGCGGCCTGTTCAAGGTGCCCAGGATCCTGGCCATAGCCTCCGGAATAATACTGTTCGCCCTGCTGTTCTGCTTCTTCAGTTACGACATGCCCGCAAAGCTGATTTCCCTGTCAATGATACCGGTTACGGCCACAATGGTCAGCCTGCTTTTCGACAAGGACAGAAAAGACCATTTAAAGGACTTTTCGCACGTTTTCACGGGCATTGTGTACATTGCCGCCCCTCTGTCCCTCTCGACCTTCATAGCCCTCAGGGACGGCAGTTTCAGCTGCATCCTGCTCATATGCTTCTTTGTGATAATCTGGTGCTCTGACATAGGTGCCTACACGGTGGGCATGACCCTTGGCCAGAAGGAGGACAGAAGGAAACTCTGCCCGGACATTTCCCCAAAGAAAACCTGGATAGGTTTCTGGGGAGGCCTGGCGTTCAGCATAATCGCGGCCATAGTCCTCAAGTTTACAGGCCTGCTTGACATTCATATACTGCATTGCGTGGCTCTTGCCGTGGTGATGCACGTGGCCGGAGTGCTGGGAGACCTGTTCGAGTCCGCCTGGAAACGCGCCTGCGGGGTGAAGGATTCAGGCAAGGCCATCCCGGGGCACGGGGGACTGCTGGACCGCTTTGACAGCACCCTGATGGCCGTGCCCGTAGGAACCATTTACCTGGCATTGTTCAACCTGCTCTGATATGAGGATAGACAAGGATTCCATATTTGAAGTATCGGTTACGTTAATATTTGCTATAATATTAATAACCATACTGTTATCCCATATCGTCTATCCTTGGTTCAGTTGGACCGCATCCGCAATCCTGCTGCTTCTTGCCGTAGCAAACCTGCTCTTCCACCGGGTACCTGAAAGGAAGAGCCCAGGCAATGACAAGACCGTCACTTCAGTGGCTGACGGACAGATCGTGGAGATCTCCCGCAAGTTTGAGAAGGAGTGGATAAAGGAGGACTGCATAAAGGTATCCACCTATATGGACTTCTTTGACGTACACGCCAATTTCTGGCCGGTTGACGGCACAGTGGAGTACAACAAGTACTACAAGGGGCGCAAGCGCTTCGCCTTCTCCCCAAAGGCTTCGGAAGACAACGAGCACTACTGCACCGGAATTGTCCTCCCGGACGGGCAGAAAGTGTTCTTCAAGCAGCTTGCGGGCTCGTTCGCCCGCAGGATAGTATGCTATTCTGAGCCCGGCCTCCAGACTAAGGCGGGGGAGCAGTGCGGCATCATCAAGTTCGGGTCCAGGGTGGACATGTACCTGCCCCTCGATGCGGAAATAAAGGTGAAGAACGGGGATGTGGTAAGGGCTTGCGAGAGCGTTATCGCCCTGCTTCGATAAGTTCCAGGAGGCGGTCTACGGCCTCCGTGTCAGGGACGTGCCTCAGGACGGGCACGTTCTTTTTGTATATTGACACCATGTGGTTGCCTTCGCCCACATAGCCCCAGTCCGCGTCGGCCATCTCCCCGGGGCCGTTCACTATGCAGCCCATCACGGCTATCACCATCCCGCTGAGGTGGGAAGTGCGCGCCTTGACCTCTTCGAACGCCTTTTGGAGGTCGTACATGGTGCGCCCGCAGCCGGGACAGGCAATGTATTCAGGCTTGAAGAACTGCCTGCGGGCGCCCTGGAGTATCTCCTGCTTGAGTTCGGGGTCGTCAAGGGGGAAGTCGTCTATCTCGCGGCGCAGGAGGGCCGGGCCCCAGGTGCAGGCCGCGTCAAGGACGCGGAGCTCCTCCGGGGGCAGTTCCGGCATGGGAGCGCCGCTGTAGCGCGCGGCCAGATAGGCCGCGACAGGCAGCTCGTTCTCCGGGTCTTCGGTCAGTGAGACGCGTATGGTGTCACCTATGCCTTCTTCTAGCAAAGTTGCTATTCCGATGCAGGATTTCACCCTGCCCGAAACGCCGTTTCCTGCTTCCGTAACTCCCAGATGCATAGGGAATATAACTCCTTCTTCCTCCATCATTGCTTGAAGCAGTCTGTAAGCCTGTACCATCATCACTGTATTGCTGGCTTTGAGCGAAACCACAACCTGGAGGAAGTCCTTCTCGATGCACATGCGCACCCATTCCATGGCTGCAAGCGCCATGGCGCGGGGGGTGTTTCCGTAAAGGTCGGTGATGTACTTGCCCAGCGAGCCGTGGTTCAGGCCAATTCGGATTGCCGTGCCGTGGGCGCGGCACACATCCAGCAGGGCAGCGAACTGCTCGCGCGCCTGGGAGTGGTCCGGATGGAAGTTGCCCGGGTTGATCCTCACCTTGTCAACATAGGGAGCCACGGCAATTGCGGTGGCGGAGGAGAAATGGATGTCCGCGACTATGGGAGCGGTGATGCCTTCGGCCCTCAAAGTCTCCCTTATCCGGCGGATGCAGTCCACTTCCTTGGGTCCGGGCACGGTGATGCGGATGATCTGGGCCCCGGCGGCCGCAAGACGCCTGCATTGGTCAAGAGTTTTGGCAACATCATGGGTATGAGTGTTGCACATTGTCTGGATAACAATTTTGTTAAGGTTACCTACAACAATGTTTCCTATATTGACTTTCAGCGAATTAACTCTACTCTTTGTTTTCATAGACAATACTCTTGGCTTCACGCCTCAAATCGGCCCTGCTGCGCCCGTTTCGCTTGGAAAGATGGAAATGGAGGCTTCCGCAGACCATGACATCGAACGGATATGCGTACCAATAGTCCAGGGTCTGGCGGTAATCCGGCGCAAAGAGACTGGACCAGCTGTAGCGAACCTTGGCCGTAACGTGGAACTCGAAGGGGGAGAACACCAGTCCGAATCCGCCGCCGCCCTGGAGGCCGTAATCGTAGCGGTAGTCGAAGTCGCGGTATGAGTTCGCGATCTCCGGGGCCACGGAAGGACCGGTCCTTTCAATGGTATTCCTGTATGCCCCGTATATTCCTATCATGCCTATCAGCTTGAAGTACTCCGTGTCGTAATGGACCTGGGTCAGGAAAGGCACTTCATATATCTGCATCACAACCTGCTCCGCACCCTCCAGATTTGGCGTATAGCCGGTCTCCTTGGAAGGTTTGAACCTGTATCCCTCATGACCGCTGTAGAAGCCTATCTGGAAGCCGAAATACGGCATATAGCCGAACATCTTGCTGTACTTTGTGAGGGTGACGCCCTTATAGCCCGGAACCATCATGGTCTCCTGGCTGAACCTGGGGACGAACTGCTGGCGCACGAAGGAAACTCCGTACTCCACGCCAACCATCCAGTAGTCGTTCAGCTTGAATATGTTCGAGACCTTTACGGTGTCAAGATACTCGTCGGTATATTCGAAATGGTCCGGCAGGGGAGCGTCCTGGGCGCGGGAAAGCGTACAGGAAAAGGCCAGGGCCATTATTATATATAAGAGTCTTTTCATTGTCAGAACAGTTCTCCAATGTCAACCGACTGCGTAACGAAGGACATGGCCGGTATGTCCAGCAGCGGATTGTCGTTGATTTTCATATACTTGACCCTCTCTGGCATCTGATGGTCCAGCAGGCTTCCGCTGTCCACGTAGGAGTTCTCGTTAAGGTCCTCAGTGATGCGGATATAGTACTTGCCGGCAGTGAGGTACGGGAATACCAGGCTCCGGTCCTCAGTCACTATATAACTGCGGATTATGGAAGACTTCCTCTCGTCCTGCATGTCAATGATATACTTGTGATGGACGTTGGTGACTTCCAGCTGGAGGGTGCTCAGGTTGGCGTCGGAAGGAAGGCTTACCGAAACCTCGGTGCTGTCGTTCCAATGGTTGTTTATATCCCTGAAAACGCCCTGTGGAATCTTCATTGTATAGCCGTGGCCAGGAAGCAGAGGGTCCTGAGGTATAAGCTTATACTTGCGCACATCTAAAGTGTCCCTTGAGTATGTGAACGGGGCCTCTTCCTCCTGGTTCCTGGGGTTGGTGACAATGTATTTGACAGAGTCGAACCAGGCGTTTATGATAGGGTATTCGAACTCCAGGGAGAAGCCGTCCAGTTCCACGGTCTTGGGGTCCGCGTTAAGCTTGAAGACGCAGATGGTATCTGTGTGCTTTATCTCCTCCTGGACATAGCGCTGGACTTTCCTGGGGTTCTCGTTGCCAAGCCTTATCTCCTCCGTGAAACCGCTTAACACACCAAGGGAATCCGTCTTGAGATAGTTGACAAAGAGGTTCACCGTGTCAGGAATGCTTCGCTGGTCGTTGATCCACATCTCCAGGGAGTCCCTTTCGAGGTTGATCTGGGTGATGAGCCTGTCAGGGCTGACGCCGGCGATCCACATGGTGTCTATGTGCGCGTTCCGCGCGTTGAACGATATGAATGCTGACCTTTCCGTCTTGCGGCCGTGATTCTTTATGAACTGCCTGGAAGGGGTCTCGCGGAACATGCTCAGTTCGTATTCCACCTTCCTGTCACGGCAGGAAGTGGTGTCCTTCATGTCAAAGAACATCAGTTCGTATACGCTGTCACGCACCGCATTCACCGGAGTCACCAGGGAATCTATGAAGGCTATCTGCTCCGTGTCCGGGTCATAGCGGTTGTTGTTGTTCAGGTCCGACACGGCATACATCCTGAACGGTCCCTTGGAGATGTTGCGGATGCAGAAGTAACCCCACTCGTCGGTCTTGGTGGCGGCAACCGGAAGTTCGTTGAAAACTGCGGAGTCCTCCTGGGAGGTATATAGCAGGACGGTGGCATCCTTGATGGGGTCAAGCGTGGAGCAATCCACCACTGAACCAGTCACATACATGGAGTCAATTGAATCTCCGGTTGAGAATACGAACGCGTATCCGGGATATGGGTTGTTCTCGTTGTTGTCCTGCAGGGCACCGTAGAAATTGAGGGTGTAGGTTGTGTTTTCCTCAAGAGGCTCCTCGAAGGTTATTATCAGGCTCTTTCCCTTGACGCGGTACTTTGGCATCGTCTTCTGGGGAGGGGACAGGAATATGTTGCGCGGATTGGATACCTTGAAGTACTCGTCAAAGGTGAAGGTGAACTTTGCTCCCTTCACGGGAACCCCTATCACATATGAGCGCGGGTTCATCTTGACCAGCACCGGCGGTATGGTGTCCTTGCGTCCTCCCGTTGGAGCCTGTGATGTGTTGGCGCAGGAGTGCGAGAACATCGCCCCCCAGAGGACCAGCAGCACCGGCAGGGCCGGGAAAAATCTTTTCCAGAATTCTTTCATCTAAATATCCGTCCTTGTAACACTCTGGATACCCTCTATGGTACCCAATTTAACAATCATCTCCTCCAGGATCCGCTTGTCGCGGACCATGAGCTCTATATAGCCTTCGAAAATGCCTTCGCTGGAACCCAGGTTGAGCTTTCGCATGTTGATGCCCATCACCAGGGAGATGTACTGGGTGAGCTCATTGAGGAGACCAACCCTGTCAAGCCCACGCAGCGAAATCCGTACCGGGAACGCCTCGTTGCCCGTGGCATTGTCCCAATCCGGCGAAACGACCCAGTCTCCGTGCTTGGAAGCGATCTTCTCCGCGATGGGGCAAGTCTTCTTGTGCACGGTGATGGTGCCGTTGGGGCTTCTGAACCCGATCACCGCGTCGCCGGGGATAGGGGAGCAGCATGACGCTATGATATAGTGCTGGCCCTTGGAATCCCTGCTGCTTATTGTGTAGGTTGAGGGATCCGGTGCGGCGATGGTCTCGGAATTGGAGATAATGGCCGCAAAAGAGCCCGTATTGACCATTCCAAGGCCTATGCGGAAGTAGAGCTCGTCAACATAGGTAATCTGCGTGAAATCAAGGATTTTCTTGATGTTTTCGTTATTGACGGTAGAACCTATGCTGGACATCACCTCGCGGAATAACTTGGCCCCCTCGAGGACGAACTCGTCCCTGCGGGACTTGAAGTGGTTCATGATGTGGGTGATGGCGTTGCGGGTCTGGACAAACTGCAGCCATTCCTTCTTGGGCTCCTCCTTTTCCGCAGTGATTATCTCCACCTGGTCTCCCGTCTTGAGGACGTAGGAGAGCGGCACAAGTTTCATGTTCACCTTAGCGGCGATGGCGTGGTAGCCTATCCTGGTATGGATCATATATGCGAAGTCCAGGGCTGTGGCGCCCTTCTGGATGGTCTTCTGGTCTCCCTTGGGGGTGAACACAATGATGTCGGAGGTCACAAGGTCTGAATGGATGATGTCCAGGAGTTCCATCGCGTTGAAGTCCTTCTGGATAAGGATATCCTTGACCTTGACCAGCCACTTGTCCATCTCGGACTCGTTCTCGGAGATGTATCCGCCTTTCTTGTAGGCCCAGTGGGCGGCGATTCCTTTCTCCGCTATGTCGTCCATCCTCTTGGAACGGATCTGGACCTCCACCCATACGCCAGAATTGCTCATCAGGGTGCAGTGCAGGGCCTCGTAACCGTTGTTCTTGGGGTGCTTGACCCAGTCACGCACGCGGCTGGGCTGGTACCTGTATATTCCCGTGATTATGGAGAAGATATGGTAGCACTGGACACGCTCGGTCTCCGTCGCGCCCGGCTTGGGGGTGAAGATGATGCGCACCGCATAGAGGTCATACACCTGCTCGAAGGTGACGTCCTTGGTGCGCATCTTGTGCCATATGGAGTAGGGGGTCTTGACCCTCTTCTTTATCTCGAAGTCGAATCCGGCCTCGTTCAGGGCGTCCCTGATGGGCTTCATGAATTCGTCAATCTCAATGTCCTTGGTGTTGCGGCTCTCCGCGATCTTGGCTATGATATCGTTATAGGCGTCAGGCTCCTTGTACTTGAGCCAGATGTTCTCCATCTCCGACTTGATCTCGTAAAGACCCAGCCTGTGGGCCAGGGGGACAAAGATGAACATGGTCTCGGAGAGCACCTTGTCGCGCTTGTACTCCGGCATGAACTCTATGGTGCGGCAGTTGTGGAGGCGGTCAGCCAGTTTGATGAGCGCCACGCGCACGTCGTCGTTCAGGGTGAGGAGGATGCGCTTGAAGTTCTCCGCCTGGAGGCTGGCGGTGTAGCTCACGCGGTCAGGGTTCTTGTCCTCGTTGTCCAGCACGTTCTTGATCTTGGTGAGGCCGTCCACCAGGGAGGCTATCTTGTCGCCGAAGAGGGCGCGGATGTCTTCTACCGTGTAGTCAGTGTCTTCTACCACGTCGTGGAGGAGGGCGGCGCAGATGGACTTGTAGCCAAGGCCAATGTCTTCCGCCACTATCTTGGCCACCGCGATGGGATGGATCATGTAAGGCTCGCCGGAACGCCTGCGCACGTTCTTGTGTGCGCCGTTCGCAAAGTCGAACGCCTTCTGGACTGTCTTGAGTTCAGTCTCGTTCTCACAGCGTTCGCGGGCGACAACCTTCAGGTCCGCCCAGGCTTCCTTTATAAGATTCAGGTCCTCTTTTGTGAATACACTGGCACTCATAAATCAGAATAATGTAGGTTCTTCTATCATCTCCGGCCTTGCCGGTGCGGCGGGGGAGGAAGGGATCATTTCCATGAATTCCTTCTCCGAAACCACCTTCACGCCCAGTTCCTCGCATTTGCGGAGTTTCTCCGGCCCGGCCTTCTCGCCGGCCAGGAGGAACGACGTCTTGCCGCTCACGGACGAACTGTTCTTGCCTCCGTTGGCTTCTATCAGGGATTTCATGTCGTCCCTGGATATGCTGAAGTTTCCGGATATCACTATGGTGAGGCCCGCGAGGGCGTCGGACGCCTTTGCCTGCGGCGCAGCCGCGCTGAAGCGCAGTCCGTGCGCCCGGAGCCTTTCTATCATGGCCATATGGCGCGGGTCGCGGAAATACTCATATACGCTTGCGGCGATGACGTCTCCCACGTCCCCAACCGCGCGGAGTTCCTCCAGCGATGCGGCCGCCAGGGAGTCAACGTCCCCGAAGTGCGCCGCCAGTTCCTTGGCGGTGGATTCTCCCACGAAACGGATTCCAAGGGCGTAGAGCACCTTCTCGAACGGAGTCTGCTTGGATGCCTCCAGGCTGTCCAGGAAGCGCTTCACGGATTTCTCCTTCCAGCTCTCCAGCATCAGGAGGCTGCGTTCGTCCAGGTCATAAAAATCCGCCGGAGTGCTCACCAGGCCCAGATTGTACATCTGGTTGACGGTGGCTTCTCCGGCTATAACGTTCATGGCCTTACGGCTCAGGAAATGCTCCAGGCGTCCCTTGATCTGGGTGGGGCATCCGTCCTGGTTGGGACAGAACCACTTGGCTTCCTCCTCACGGCTCACAAGGGCGGTACCGCAGTCAGGGCAAACCTCAGGGAATGCGGCCTTGACGCTGTCAGAAGGCCTCTGGGACAGTTCCACGGCCGTAATCTTGGGGATTATCTCGCCGCCTTTCTCCACCCATACGCTGTCTCCAACGCGTACGTCCAGCTGCTCCATCCAGTCCTTGTTGTTCAGGGTGGCGCGCTTTACCACGGTGCCGCTGAGCAGCACGGGCTCCAGGTTTGCCACAGGCGTAACCGCGCCCGTGCGTCCCACCTGGTAGTCGATGCTCAGGACACGCGTCAGCGCCCTTTCCGCCTGGAACTTGTACGCCACGGCCCAGCGTGGGCTCTTGGCGGTGAAGCCCAGCGCGGTCTGGTACTCCATCTCATTGATCTTTATGACGATGCCGTCGGTGGCATAGGGGAGTTTCTTGCGCTCAGTGTCCCAGTACTCGATGTAATCCTCGATTTCCGAAATGCCGCCGCAAAGGCGCCGCTGGTCCGACACCGGCAGGCCCCAGCTTGCCGCGGCGCTCAGGGCGTCGTCATGCGTGCGGAACGATACGCTCTGGCTTGGGATGTGGTACAGCGTGCACCAGAGGCCGCGGTGGGCCACTTCCTGGGGGTTGAGCAGCTTGAGCGAGCCGGACGCGGCGTTGCGGGGATTGGCGAAGGGTGCTTCGCCAATTTCCTCGCGCTCCGCGTTGAGGCGCTCGAAGGCCGCGAAAGGCATCAGGATCTCGCCGCGGATCTCGAAGTCCCGCGGCCATCCTTCGCCCTTCAGGGTGTGGGGAATGTTGGAAATCATGCGCACGTTGGCGGTGACGTCGTCACCTACCACGCCGTCGCCGCGGGTGAGGGCGCGGTACAGTTTGCCGTTAACGTAGTTGAGGCAGATGGCCGTACCGTCGAACTTCAGTTCGCAGCAGTAGGTGAATCCCTTTCCCAGGGCCTTGTCGGCCCTTTGGGCAAAGGCTTCCACCTCCTGGATGGAATAGGTGTTGCCCAGGGAGAGCATGGGATAGCGGTGCGGATACTGTGCGAAGCCCCTCTCCAGGTCCGATCCCACCCTTTGGGTGGGGGAGTCCGGGGTGATCAGGTCAGGGAACTGCGCCTCAAGGGCTTCCAGGGCCTTCATGGCCTGGTCAAAGTCGTAGTCGCTCATGGTTGGCGCGTTCAGGACATAGTACCTGTACGAGTTCTCCTTGAGCAGTTCCCGGAGCTGGTTAATCTTGAGTATGGCTTCGCTTTTGTCCATTATCTTACAAATTTATCAAAATTTTGTTAAATTTGCGACACTCCGGTTGGTTGTAGATTCAATAAATACATATAGACAATGAAAGATGCAGTAATTATCCTTTGCGGCGGCGGCCCGGCTCCGGGCATGAACACCGTCGTTTGTTCAGTAGCAAAGACTTTCCTCAACAATGGTTTCCGCGTTATCGGCCTTCACGAAGGCTACAGCGGCCTCTTCAGCAAGAATCCCCGTTTTGAAGACCTTGACTTCTACAAGGCTGACAGATTCTTTGACAAGGGAGGTTCCTATCTCCAGATGAGCCGTTTCAAACCCACTGACGCTGACTTCGAGAACAATTTCAACCTCAGCCTCTTCCAGGACAACAACATCAAGCTCCTGGTTACCGTAGGTGGAGACGATACCGCTTCAACGGCAAACCGTATCGCAAAGTTCCTTACTGCCAAGAATTTCCCCATCAAGAACATCCACGTTCCCAAGACCATTGACAACGACCTGCCTCTTCCGGGCAACAGCCCCACCTTCGGATTCAATTCCGCAAAGGACGAAGGCGCCCACCTGGCACGCACCATATACGAGGATGCGCGCACATCCGGCAACTGGCTCCTCATTTCCGCAATGGGACGCAGCGCAGGCCACCTTGCACTGCATATCGGAGAGGCCACCCATTGCCCTATGACCATCCTTCCGGAGATGTTCAACAAGACTGACATCACCGTTGACAAGATCATCAAGCTCACCCTTTCCGCAATCATCAAGCGCAAGATCTTGGGAATCGGCTACGGAACCGTAGTAGTTGCAGAAGGCGTATTCCATGACCTGGATGCAGAAGACCTCAAGGCCACCGGCGTACACATGAGCTATGACGAGCACGGACACCCGGAACTCGGCAAGATCAGCAAGGCCGTCCTCTTCAACGACATCCTCGAGAAGGAGTACAAGAGGCTAGGAATCAAGGTAAAGACCCGTCCCGTTGAGATCGGCTACGACGTACGCTGCCAGGATCCCATCGCGTTCGACCTCACATACTGCACCCAGCTTGCAATGGGAGTTTACGAGCTGTTCGAGAAAGGGGAGACCGGATGCATGGTATACGTAGACGCTTACGGCCAGCCTCATCCGCTTTACCTCAAGGACCTCCAGGACGCCAGCGGCAAGATCCCTCCTCGCAGGGTTGACATAGACGGCGGCATTGCCCAGAACTATTACAAGAACATCTGCCACTACATCACTCCTGAGGACTATGAGGCCGCAAAGGCTTATGTCCCTGACCCTGAGAATTATGACTTCAAAAAAATCCTGAATTGGGATTAAATGAAAAAAAAATGCTATCTTTAAGGCACGATTAACAATACTTAACAATCAAATACAACCATGGGAAAATTTGAAATCAAAATCAGGAAGGACGGAGAATTCCAGTTCAACCTCAAAGCCGGCAACGGTGAAATCATCCTCACAAGCGAGGGCTACACAACAAAGGCTGCCTGCCTGAACGGTATCGAGTCAGTAAAGAAGAACTCAGTAGACGATGCAAAATTCGAGATGCTGGAGGCAAAGAACGGCAAGATGTACTTCCGTCTCAAAGCCGGCAACGGACAGGTAATTGGCGCAAGCCAGATGTATGCTTCAAAGGAGACCGCAAAGAAGGGAATCGCTTCCGTAAAGAGGAACGCTCCTGACGCTCCTATCGTAGAGCTCGAGCCGGCACCTGAGGCTTAAAGCTTGAGGATGTTTCCTCCCATAGGGGGGATACTGATATTTATTCGGCTGGTATATCCCGGTATATAAACGGATATATCAGCCTTTTCTTTTGTGAAGTTGGCTCCCAGGAGATAGGTGCCGTGGTCTGATATGCGCATCCAGATATAGTGGCTGTCAACCTTGAAGCCGGGGGTGTCAAGGTTGCAGTACACCAGGTCGTAGGTGGTGCCCCAGTCCGGC
Source organism: Bacteroidales bacterium (assembly GCA_017619675.1). Classification (GTDB taxonomy): domain Bacteria; phylum Bacteroidota; class Bacteroidia; order Bacteroidales; family UBA932; genus Cryptobacteroides. The sequence continues at coordinate 29,245 of JAFZRX010000017.1, forward strand.
GCCTTGGCCATCAGGCAGCGGAAATAGTTCAGGGTCTCCAGTTCTTCCTGGGTGAGGCCCTGGCGGGTGTGGATGTAGGAATAGAGGCGCTGCAGGGAGGGGACGGTCACCTTGTTGAAGATGGATGTCCTGTGGTCCTTGGTATCGGCCGCAGCCTCTCCTATCTCTTCTCCAAAGTACAGCATGAACGGGGCCTGGTTCAACAGGAGCGAGACGAACAGGGCGGGGTAGGCCCCGGGCATGCGGGGTTCGTCGTGGTTCTCCAGGAAGTTGAGCATCCTGGGCTGCAGGTCCTGGAGGAACTGCCAGTTCCAGGATATCTTGCGGGCGTTTCCGCGGCCTTCCATCAGGTCTTTGAGAATGTCATACAGGCCGGACTTGTCGTACAGGAGGTCGAAGCCTATGTCGTGGGCGTATCGGCGGTATTTCTCGCGGGTGTAGACCTCGGCGATGAAGATGACCTTAGGATATTTGCTTTTAACCTGGGAAATAAGCCATTTGAGGTACTCCGGAGGCACCATCTCGACCATGTCGCAACGGAAGCCGTCAACGCCCTTGGCGGCCCAGAAAAGCAGGATGTCGCGCATCCTCTCCCAGTTGGATCGGATGCTGTAGTCCACCTTGAGGGTGTCCGACCAGTCATAGTCGTAATAGCCGCAGGTCTGGATGGAGCCGTGGGAGTCAGAATAATCCGGAGAGACGTGGTTGGGGACGTAGTCTATGATTACGCCAAGGTTCTCTGCGTGGGTGCGCTTGACCAGGGCCTCGAATTCCTGCATGCGGTTATCCGGGTCTGCGCTCAGATATGGGTTGACGTCATAGTAATCGCAGATGGAGTAGGGGGAGCCGGGATCACCCTTGACATAGGGCTTGCCCGTGGAATGGCGGATGATCCCGGTGTACCAGACGTGGGTCACGCCCAGGGTCTTGAAGTACTCCAGGCAGGGCTCGTCTATCTGCTGCAGGGTGCCGTTTCCCCACAGGCGGGGAAGCATCTGGTATATTATCATCTGCGTCTGAATTCCGATAGGGTTACAGCCGTGGCAACAGCCACGTTCAGCGATTCCGCCGTTGGGGCGCCGCCGCTGAAAGAAGGAATGAGCAACTTGCCGTCGACCTCTTTCTCCACCTCAGGGCTTACGCCCCTGGACTCGCTTCCCATCACTACCAGGCCCTCCTTGGAGAGGGGCTGGGAGTAGATGTCAGCGCCGTCCAGGAAGGTGCCGTACACCTTGAGGCCGGCTTTCCTGAAGCGGCGGCAGAGGTCAGGTATGTCGCAGTAGATCACCTTCTTGCGGAAGATGGCTCCCATGGTTGCCTGCACCGTCTTGGGGTTGTACAGTTCCACGCAGTCCGGGGAGGCGTAGATCACGTCCACGCCGAACCAGTCCGCCAGGCGGATGATGGTGCCAAAGTTGCCCGGATCCCGGATGCCGTCCAGGGCAAGGCACAGGCCGCCGCATTCCGCCGGGGCGGAAAGGGGCTTTGCCTTGACCACGGCAAGCACGGGAGAGGGGCTGCTCAACTGGGAGATGCGCGCCATGGCATCGTACCCTATGTCATCCCTCTTCCATACTTCCACCACCTCGAAATCAGAGGCCAGGGCCTCCGCGACCATCTTTTCGCCTTCCACCACAAAGAGGCCCAGGCTGTCCCTGAACTTCTTGGAGGAAAGCGACCTTATGGTCTTGATTCTGTTGTTGGAAAGAGCTGTGTCCATTGGGTTTGACGGTGCAAACACAAATTTAGCCACAATTCTTTATTTAAATGCCCCTTCGTACAGTTTTTTCTCTTAAATTTGTATTTATACGCGTTATGGGAAGACAGCACTCTAAATACGTTCCTGCACTGTTCGCCGCGGCTTTGCTCGCGGTTTCCTGCGGCGCCGCAAAGCAGCTGGCGGAAGACGCGTACTGGCTTTCCAAGAATGAAGTCAAGTTCACGGAGAAAACCGCCCTCAAGGTTTCCGACATCACTCCTTACCTCAAGCAGGCGCAATCCGGCCTCAAGATCCTCCCCGGCAAACGCGTGGAGTTCAGCCCGGAACTGGTGGACGCATCGGTACAGAGCATCAAGGACCACCTGGAGTACCTGGGTTACTACAACTCCACCGTGGAGCCCGTTATAACGGAAAAGAAAAAGTGGAAGACGGTAGAGTATCTCATCACCCCCGGAACCCGCTACAAGATCGCGGTAATCCGCTACAAACTCCCTCAGGGATCGTCCTTCGAGGCAGATTTCCTGGACGACGTGGACAATGTGAGCGTCAAGGTGGGGGACTACCTGTCGGAGGCTGACCTGGAGGTTGAAAGCGCCCGCAGCGCGGCGTACATGCGCACCAAAGGCTACTACAGCATCAACACAAACTACTATTCCTTCGAGGCCGATACGCTCTCCGGGCCGGACAGCACCATCCTGGAAATGCGCGTGAACGAGTACACCCGCAACCAGAGCCCGTCCGCTGCCAAGCCGCACGAGATCTACACGATAGGGGATGTAACCTTCTCATATCCGGAAGGTCTGGCCTTTGACAACAGGATACTCAAGAGCCTCAATACCATCAAGCCCGGGGACGTCTATGACGAGACTGAGGTCCACAAGACCTACTCCCGCCTTTCCGCCCTCAAGGTTTTCAGCGGCGTGGGCATCGAACTGTCCGATGCGGATTCCAACAGGGTGAACTGCGCCATAAACCTCACTCCGTCCAAACTGCAGGGCTTCAAGATCAACTGGGAGACTTCCTACAACTCATCGGGCCTCCTGGGAATATCCCCCCAGTTGAGTTACTATAACAAGAACATATTCAAGAGAGGGGAGTGGCTGAACCTTGCTTTCATGGGCAACTTCCAGCGCAAGTTCAAGAGCAACATCAAGTCCGACGAGTTCGGAGTATCCGCGGGACTCAGCCTCCCGCGCTTCCTGGGCCTTCCTTACGAGCGTTTCAAAGGCAGCAACATCCCCCGCACTGAGATCAACGCATCGTACAATTACCAGTCAAGGCCGGAGTATACCAGGCACATCGTATCGTCCTCATACGGCTACACCGGATCGTTCGGGCAGTATTTCTCCTACCAGCTTTATCCGCTGCAGCTCAATGTGGTAAGGCTCACGAACATGGACCAGGACTTCCTGAACAACCTTATCCTGAATCCGTTCATGTGGTATTCCTACCAGGACCACTTCGATGCCGGATTCGGCGGAGTGCTGTATTATACAACAAACGCAGACCTGGTTCCAAAGACAAGTTACCATTATGTAAGACTTTCCCTGGATTCCTCAGGTAATCTGCTCAGCCTGTTCAAGGGGGGCATGAAAGAGTCCGAATTTGGGGAGAAACTGATCTTTGGCCTGCCTTTCTCGCAATACGTCCGCTCGGAGATTTCCTTTGGAAAGACCTGGCGCTTCGGCCACGAGAAGACCCAGGCCCTGGCCACACGCATCCTCGTAGGCGCGGGCCTCGCGTACGGAAACTCATCGTCACTTCCATTTGAGAAGCAGTTCTACAGCGGAGGCGCAAACTCCCTCAGGGCATGGAGGGCCCGTTCCGTAGGACCTGGCTACGCCCAGCCAAACACCATCTTCCGCATCCCCAGCCAGACAGGAGATTTCAAGCTGGAGGCCAACGTGGAATACCGTTTCCCCATAACCTGGAAACTGGAAGGCGCCCTGTTTGCGGAAACCGGAAACGTCTGGTCCTGGAAATCTGACTTCGAGGAAGAGCGCTTCGGCCCTCAGTTCTATAAGACCCTCGCGGCGGACTGGGGTACCGGCCTGCGCGTGGACCTGAGTTTCATAGTGCTCCGTCTTGACGTGGGATTCAAGATCCATGACCCCGCACGTGAGGAGGGGCACCGCTGGATAGGTCCTGACGGTTGGTTCCAGAGAGGCGGGTCAGCACTGCACTTTGGTGTGGGCTATCCGTTCTAAATCATTGTCTATGAAGAGATTGCTTTTTTCACTTATAGCCTTGTGCGTGTTTGTTCCTGCGTTTTCACAGGAACTTATCGATATCCCGGGCCTGTTCGAGGAGGAGGAAGAAGTGGAGGATCCTTCCATCCTGGTCAAGTCCAAGGACGGGGACATGGTACTGCGCATCTCATCCCACGTAGGGTACGGATTTCACAGCATGAAATCCTCACTGTTCCAGCAGGGCCGTTCAATGGAGGTCTTTGTCAATCTCCTGAATCTTGGAATCTATCCGGTGGATTACCTGGGGATTGAATTAAGCGCAGACATAGAGCACAACGCGTTCAAGTCCACGGAAACCACCTTTTACCTTGATAACGGAATAATACGTATCCCGTATGACTCCGGGTCATCAGGCGGTTCCGGCGGCACGGGATCAAAGACACTCAGTTCCATCAATTACTTCTGCGTCAATTTCCCGGCCCTGGTGAAGTTCCGGGCGGGAAAGATGGAGATTGGCGGGGGAGCGGAAGCATCCTTCAACTTTGGCGGAAACACTTATACAAAATATACGGAAGGCAACCGAACCACTACCGTAAGGGAAAGGGGAGCCAAGATGAACCTGTTCTCCTATGGAGTTGTTGGTATCATTTCCTACGGGGGAATGGCCTTCTTTGTAAAATGGTATCCAAAATCCTCCAGGGTCGTTCCTGAAAGCATGGTTGACCTCAGCCATATGACTTTTGGTATCGCCTTTGGAATGTAGTTTGTAGTCGATGAATTGTATATGAGAAGAGTTTTTTTGTCATTCCTTATATTGGCAGCCGGCATTACGGCGTTCGCCCAGAACCAGACTGAGATAGACTGGTCAAGCCTGTCACAAGATTTAAAGGACCAGATCAAGGAGGCTATGAAGGAGGAGAAGGAGTATTCTCCCGTCGTAGCCCAGACTGACGACGGCCAGTTCAAGCTGTACACCAGTTCCTATGTCGGATACAGCCTGTACTTTGTAAGGTCCAATTCCTTCGCCCCAACCGTTTCGGGAGAGTTCTTCGTGAACCTTGTGGGAGGTGGTTTCTACCCTATGGACAACCTGGGTTTCGAGGTCAACCTGGACCTTGGTCACAATACCTTCAGGTCAACCGAGTCCGTCCTGTACCTAGACGGCAACAGGGAAGTGACCGCACTTGACAACAAACTGTACTACCCGTTCAGTGTCACCAAGCCGCGCAGCACCCTGTCATTCTTCAGCATCAACCTGCCCCTGCAGGCCAAATACTACATGGATGACTTCAGTTTCGGCCTTGGAACTGAGATTGGGATCAATTTCCCGGGACGCGTAAACCACAAGTATTCAGACGGTTACGACACTTACAGCACCATCCAGAAAAGGGCTGCGGTGAATACCTTCACCTACGCCATCCTGGGTACCGTGACCTACGACAAGGTAACCCTCTTCCTCAAGTTCTACCCGCGTTCCGCCGGCATCCTTTCCGGCCGCAACATAGACATGGGCTACGCCTCCCTGGGCCTCGCCTTCCGCATGTAACCGGTTAAGTCTGTCCGGACCGGGCATTTAACCAAGTACGGTTGGAGGCAGTCAGGGGTTGAAAAGTGCGACAATGCAGGATTAAACCGAAAGCACTTTTCAACCCCTGACTGCCTCCAACCCTCTGACGTGTCCGAGGGTGGACACGCCTTCCCGGAGGCAACCCCCGCCTTCCGCTCCAGAGAATCAGGTATCTGGTCAGTGGCGCGTAAAGTGCTGATAATCAATGAGAACAACTGTTTAACACTCTCCGTTTTAGGGAGTATCTAAGCACTTAATTTATTGATTATCAAATAGTTATCCGCCACCAGCAAATCTCCTTACTTTGAATAGATTCTCCCATTTAAGACCAACATCCCGGCCCTGCCGCGGCGGGTTGAGTTCGTGGAGGTAAGTGATTGATATTCAAGGAAAAGACAACATTAACGGTGGCGATTTGGCGACCGTTAAAAGTGTTATCTGGTTGATTTTTAGGACTTTACGTCCACGGGGATCTATTTCGTCCGGAAAAAAGATTTCCGTCAGAGGCGGCGGAGGGAGCAAACGTTCTCGACGTGGTGGGTGTGGGGGAACATGTCCACCGGCTGGACGTCGGTAATCTTGTAGTGGGCGCTGAGGAGGCTGATGTCCCGGGCCTGGGAGGCCGGGTTGCAGCTGACGTAGACGATGCGCTCCGGGGCGGCGTCCAGGATGACGCGGGCGACATCCGGATGGATGCCCGCACGCGGCGGATCCAGGATGATGACGTCCGGGCGCCCGTGATCGGCAATGAACTGGGCGTTAAGGACATCCTTCATATCGCCGGCAAAGAATTCACAGTTGGTGATACCGTTGTTTTTGGCGTTTTCACGGGCATCCTGGATGGCTTCGGGCACATACTCTATACCTATCACCTTAGAGGCCTTGGAACTCACGAATTGGGCTATTGTGCCCGTTCCGGTATAGAGGTCGTAGACGACCTCGGAGCCGGTAAGGGCGGCGAACTCCCGGGCGGTGCTGTAGAGCTTGTATGCCTGCTCCGTATTGGTCTGGTAGAAAGACTTTGGTCCTATCTTGAAGGTCAGGTCCTCCATCTTCTCGTAGATGGCGTCGTCGCCCTTGAAAAGCAGGGGAGTCTGGTCCGCGATGGAATCGTTCAACTTGGTATTGATGACGTAATACAGGGAGGTAATCTGCGGGAATTTGTCAGCGACAGCCTCCAGGAGGGGAGTGCGGGTAGCGGGATCGTCCTTGGCAAAGACAACTATGAGCATGACGTCTCCAGCCTGGTTGTTGCGGATAACAATGTTGCGCATATAGCCCTTGTTCTCACGTATGTCGTAGAACTCCAGGCCGTGCTCTATTGAGTATTGCTTGAGGAAAAGACGGATCTCATTGGAAGGGGAGTCCTGCAGCCAGCAGTGCTCTATGTCAAGGACGCGGTCAAAGTACCTGCCTACGTGAAAACCCAGTCCAATACGCTCATTTTCAGGCAGTTGCTCAAAATCTACAGGGGTTTCGAACCAGCGGCGGGCGGAAAACGTGAATTCCAGTTTGTTACGGTAATAGCGGTTCTTGTCAGAACCCAGCACAGGCTTGATTTCAGGAACATCCAGATGGCCGATGCGAACAAGCTGGTCGTAGACCTGCTGCCGCTTGGCCTCCAGCTGCATCTCGTACGGCAGGTGCTGCCAGCGGCAGCCGCCGCAGATGCCAAAGTGACTGCAAAAAGGCTCAAGGCGCTGAGGCGAAGGCTGGATCATTTTTGCAACGTAGCCTTCCATGTAGTTGCGTTTCTTCTTGGTGACGCGTATGTCCACGACATCGCCAGGCACAGCGTACTCCACGAACACGACCATACCGTCAACGTGGGCGAGAGCCTTGCCCTCGGCGGCCACGGCCTCGATGGTCACGGCAGGGAACAGCAGATCAACCTTCTTTCTCATCGTCTATATATGTAAGTTAACATAATATAAATTGTGTAACAAAAGGGCCGTTATCGTTAAAACGACAGCGCCAGGCCCATCGTCAACCCCATCCCGTACCTTGAACTGAATCTCAGGAACTCATGCGGCACCGGCTGATGCGTATACTTGTCAAATATGTGCAGCGGATGGTCCGACGTAAATTGCAACGCAGTGAAAAAATCCATACAGAACTCTTTATAAATTGGTATCCTGTAACCGGCTCCTGCCTTTCCAATGAACAGCAGCTGCTTGTTCAGTGATCCGTCCAGCGGATACGCGCTTCCACCGTCCAGGAAGAACTTCCAGCCTTCAGAATCATAAGCGTTCCTGAAATACGTAAATCTCAGCGAGTATGGAACAACCTTGCGGGCTTCGAATATGGCTGTGAAACCGCTGTACAGTCCAATGGCCCAATGGCTGCCAAGGTTTATTCCGGCGTTGGCGTATATCTGGCCCGTGGATTTATAAACTGCAGTGGCCTGCGAATCGTCGACCCGGACGCCGTCCGTGGAGAAATAATTGAACTTGTGGAAATCCATGAAGACGCCCGTGTAACCCCATTCAAGTCCATAGGTAAAGCGCACCTGGGCCTGCAGGTCCTTCCCAAGGCCGGCAAACATTATTAAAATTATTAATAAATGCTTGATTTTCAACACTTTACCTAAAATTATAACTAATACACAACATTGGCATCCAAGCCCTGTACAGGCCGTTCTTGTACATTGTCATGGTCAAGCCGTCATCCATTTTCAGATGCACCGCCAGGTCTCCTTGAAGGTACAGGCTTATGGCAAAGGAAGACGGAAACAGGAACCTTACTCCAAAGTCTCCTGTAAGGCCGGCGGCAAGGCCGTTCTGCAGGTTTCTCTCAGTCAGGTAACCGGTCATGGCACCCATTCCAGCATAGAGACTCCAGGTGGCGTCCCCGTCCTTCAGACTCCCCTGCGCCAACTCCAGGTTATGCAGGAAACTTACCCTTAAGCCAGGCGTTGATGTCTTCAGGGACGGTATTCCGTAGATGTCAAAATAGGCGCTGACCACGTTGAATCCCCTGCTTTTATGCGGATACTCCACACTTGCCCCGAAACCCTTTGGGGAATGGACCATCCCCCAATAAAGATCTCCCTCCCCTGCCGGACGGGCCGGCAGGCTCAAAGGGAGAAAAAATAAGGCGGCCGATATAAGCGCCTTGGTCAGATTAGGTTTCATCAACACGTCTGAAGTAATCATAGCAAATATAGCCATTATTTTGATTTTAGCCGAAATTTCGTACCTTTGGAATACTAAAAACCAAACCTAGGATTATATGTCTGTAACAGTCAAGAAAGTAGAGAGCAAAAAGGACCTGAAGACTTTCATAGAGTTCCCTGACAGGCTTTATAAAGACAGTCCGTTCTTCTGCCCCAAACTCTATATGGACGAAGTTGGAACGCTCTCCAAAGACAAGAACCCCGCATTTGAATTCTGCGAAGCGGATTATTTCCTTGCATATAAAGACGGTAAACTAGCCGGCCGCGTGGCCGCCATTGTGAACAGCCGCGCCAACGAATCCTGGAACCATAAGGAAGTCCGTTTTGGATGGATAGACTTCATAGATGACCCTGAGGTATCCAAGGCCCTGATTGACAAGGTGATAGAATTTGGCAAGGAGCGCGGGATGGACACCGTGACCGGCCCTCTGGGTTTCACTGACTTCGATGCGGAAGGCATGCTTGTAGAAGGCTTTGACAAGCTCTGCACAATGCCCCTTATCTACAACTATCCTTATTACGTAAAGCATATCGAGAGCCTCGGTTTCCAGAAGGAAACTGACTGGCTGGAGTACAAGATATATGTCCCCCGCGTCCTCACGGACAAGTTCCTCCGCGTGGCCAACCTGGTAAAGGAGCGTTACGGCCTCAGGGTACACAAGCTCACCCGCAAGGAAGTCTTCAAGGAGGGCTGGGGCAAGCGCATATTCGACCTGATCAACGTCACCTACGGATCGCTCTATAACTTCACAAACCTCACTCCGGGCCTGATCGACAAGTACATAGAGACCTACCTGAGCCTTCTTGACCTCAAGTTCGTTTCCGTGATCACTGACCCCCAGGATGAGATAGTGGGCTTTGGCGTAATGATGCCGTCCATAGTAAGGGCCCTCCAGAAGAACCGCGGCAAACTGTTCCCGTTCGGCTGGGCACCCCTTGTAAACTCAATGTACCTCAAGCACGAGGACAACCTGGAACTCCTTCTCATAGGCATCCGTCCGGACTACCAGAGGAAAGGCGTACACTCCCTCATCTTCTGCGACCTGTTCCAGACCGCCATCAAGTACGGCTTCACCTATGCGGAGACCAATGCGGAACTGGAGGACAACCTGGAAGTCCAGACCCTCTGGGGAGACTTCGACTACGAACAGCACAAGCGCCGCAGGGCATACACCAAGAAGATCTAACCTCTTATGAGCGCAACTTCACAGATGCTGCCTCCCCTTCCGGAGAGGATGCGTCCCCATTCCCTTGAAGAGTATGTGGGACAGAAGCATCTTGTGGGTCCCGGCTGCGTCCTGCACAATATGATAGCCAGCGGAGCGCTGTCCTCCTTCATACTTTGGGGGCCTCCGGGCGTGGGCAAGACCACGCTGGCGCGCATAATGGCGGATACCATGGAGCGCGAGTTCTTTACGCTGTCCGCGGTCAGCGCGGGCGTAAAGGACGTGCGCGAGGTAATCGACCATGCGCGCAGCAAGTCCCTCTTCTCCCACGCGTCCGCCCCGGTGCTCTTCATCGACGAGATCCACCGCTTCAACAAAGCCCAGCAGGACGCCCTGCTTGGGGCCGTAGAGCGCGGTGACATCGTCCTGATGGGCGCCACCACGGAAAACCCCTCCTTCGAGGTCATCACTCCCCTCCTGTCCCGCTGCCAGGTCTTCGTCCTCAAAAGCCTTTCAAAGGACGATCTGCTCACCCTCCTTCACCGCGCCCTGGAAACGGACCAGGTCCTCAAGGAGCGCAACATAGTCCTCAAAGAGAGCGATGCCCTCCTCCGCCACAGCGGCGGCGACGGGCGCAAGCTCCTGAACATCCTTGAAATGGTGGTGGACGCCCAGGCCGGCGCAGAGATAATCATTATCGACAACAAGACCGTAAGCGACTGCCTCCAGCAGAGTACGGCCATATACGACAAGAACGGAGAGATGCACTACGACATCATCTCCGCCTTCATCAAGAGCGTCCGCGGCTCGGACCCCAACGCGGCGGTCTACTACATGGCCCGCATGCTCGACGGCGGCGAAGACCCCCTCTTCATCGCCCGCCGCCTCTGCATCCTCGCCGCCGAAGACATAGGCCTGGCCAATCCCAACGCCCTCCTCCTTGCCAATTCCTGTTTCCAGATTGTCAACAGCATTGGCATGCCGGAGGCCCGCATCCCCCTCAGCGAGACAGCCATCTACCTGGCCTCCTCCCCCAAGAGCAATGCAGCCTACCTTGCCATCGATTCCGCATTAGCCGCTGCCGCGGCCGATAAGACCGCCGCCGTCCCCCTCTACCTCCGCAACGCCCCCACCAAGCTCATGGAGGAACTCGGCTACGCCGACGGCTACCGCTACGCCCACGACTACCCAGGCCACTTCACAGACCTTGAATTCATGCCCCAGGGCATGGAAGGCACCGTCTTCTACGAACCCCAGCCCAACCCCTCCGAAGACCGCCTCAAAGCCTATCTCCTCTCCTGCTGGCCAAAATATTATAGCAAGAAATAACGCCCATAGTCCGTATTCCTACAGGACTTTGAAATCCAGGGATTTAAGGTCTTTGTCAGCGGAAGAGTTGCCGTAGAGGATCTGGTAGCGGCCAGGGAAGACAGCGAGGTCGTCGACGGCTTCGCTGTAGTATGCGAAGGCGTCCGGCTCAAGGGTGAGCTTGACCTTCACGGTCTTGCCAGGGGCAACGGTAACCCTCTGGAAAGCCTTGAGAGACTTGATGGGGGCGTCAGGATTGTCGAGGCTCTTGACGTAGACCTGTACAACCTCGTCAGCGGACATGTCACCATTGTTGGTAACCGGAACCGTAACGGTAACGCCCTTGCCGGCCTTTACGGAAGAACGGGAAAGCTGGGCGTCGCCGAAGGAGAAGTCAGCGTAACTCATTCCAAAGCCGAAAGGCCACATAGGCTCGCCCTTGAAATAGCGATAGGTACGGTTGTCCATGCTGTAGTCCTGGAAATCAGGAAGCTGCGCGGTAGACTTGTAGAAAGTAACCGGAAGCTTTCCGGACGGGCTCACGTCACCAAAGAGGATATCGGCGATGGCGGTACCGCCCTCCTGTCCTGAATACCAAACCTGGAGAAGGGCGTCGAAGTAAGGCTCCGCCTGCTCGTAGCCGATGCAGCTGCCGGAGCAGCTCAGCATCACCACATGCTTGCCAGTTTCCTTCATCGCCTTCAGGAAACGCTGCTGCACTGCAGGGAGTTCGATGGTAGCCCTCTCGTGGCCCTCACCCTCCTGGGTAGGAGAAATTCCGCCTGCGAACAGGATGACGTCAGCGTCGGCAACCTGGGCCTTCATATCGTCAAACTCCGCCCACTTGCGCTGGAACATGTCCACGTTGATCATGGAAACGGCGCCGGCTGCGGCAGCCTTGTAAGCCAGTTCAATGTTGTATGCCTGGCCTTCCTTCACCTCGGTGGTGATAAGGTTCTGGCCCCTGAAGGATGTGCCCCTCGCAGTGCCAATCTCCTTACCGTTAACCTTTACGACGCAGTCGTTGGACCTTACGTTGAAGCAGAGGGTTCCGGTGAAATCAGGAACGATGACTCCATTGTACTTTGCGGAGAATCCGGTGGCAGGGATGCCGTCGCCGAAGCCGTATCCGCCCTCGGTGCGGAAGTTGATGGCCTTCACGTTCTCAACCTTGATGGGGCTTCCGGCAAAGTTTGTATTGCCGTAATAGGTAGCGGTAAAGCCCTGCTCCCCTCTTGACTGTACCAGGGGGAACTTGGGGGTCTGGATGTAGTCGTTCTCTATTTCGCAACCGCGGATGTAAGTGATGTCAGCATCAGGCATCTTATTCTTAAGTCCCTGGAGGATAGTCACATAGTGGGTAGGAGAACCGCTGTAGTTGCCGCGCATGATCTCAAGGTCATCGGCGTTGGGGCCAACTACATATATCTTCTTGATGTCCTTTGAGAGAGGGAGGACTCCCCCGTCGTTCTTGAGCATCACAACGGCCTCGCGCGCAAGCTTGAGGGCGTGCTCCTGATGCTCCTTGCTGTCAATCACGCTGCCCGGGATGGTGTGGTAAGGAACAACCTCGTCGGGATCAAGCAGACCCAGTTTGAAGCGTCCGGTAAGCACGCGGCGGAGGGAAACGTCAAGGTCAGCCTCGGTGATCAGTCCCCTCTCCACGCTCTGGATAAGGGAGTTGTAACTCCTTCCGCACTCCAGGTCAGTTCCGTGGAGGACGGCGTCAGCGCTGGCGGTGGCGGCGTCAGGATGGGTTCCGTGGCGTCCGGGTACATAGAAGTCGTTGATGGCGTCGCAGTCGGAAAGGATGATTCCCTCGAATCCCCAGCGGTTGCGGAGGATATCCACCAGAAGCCTGTCGTTGGCGCAGCAAGGATCTCCCTCATAGGCGCTGTATGCGCACATCACCTCCTGGACATTTCCGTCAACCACAACCGTCTTGAAAGCCGGCAGGTAGGTCTCCCAGAGGTCCCTCATGGAAACCACCGCGTTGAACTGGTGGCGCAGGGGCTCCGGTCCGCTGTGCACCGCATAATGCTTTGCGCAGGCGTGGGTCTTGAAATAGTCCTTGTCATCGCCCTGCATTCCCAGGACTGTGTTGAGTCCCATCCTGGCCATCAGGAACGGGTCCTCTCCGTAGGTCTCCTGGCCGCGTCCCCACCTGGGATCACGGAAGATGTTGATGTTGGGGCACCAGAAAGAAAGGTTTGGCGTACGTGAAACATACGGGCCTATGTCTCCGTCCCTGGGAAGGGTGTTGTAGCGTGCGCGGGCCTCGTCGGACACCATGGAATAGGTGGTGAACTGGGCCGCCTCGTCAAAGGTGGCCGCAAGGGCTATGCACTGCGGGAATACGGTTACATCGTCAGTGACAATGCCGTGGCAGGCCTCTCCCCACCAGTTGTAGGCCGGGATTCCAAGGCGCTCAATCTCTAGCGAGCGGTTGATCATCATGCTCACCTTCTCTTCAAGCGTAAGGAGTGAAAGGAGGTTGTCCACCCTCTTCTCCACGGAAAGCTTGGGATTCTGGAAAGGATACTCGTACTCCTGCGCCTGTTTGCGGCTGCAGGATACGGTCAGTGCGCATATCACAGCGCACATCAAAAGGATTTGTTTTCTCATATATGTGGTTATTTGACTGTCATCCGGCAGACCACGTCGCGCACCGGTCTCTGGGGATCGTTGGTAAACAGCCTGACGCGGTATTCCGTCTTCCCCGCCCCTTCCGGCAGGGTGAGGGTCGCTTCCATCTTCAGGCTGCCCTTGGGCTTGATTTCCGTGCCTTGTTTTACGTTGATCTCCAGTCCATCAGGAAGTTCCGCCTTAACGATTGTAAGCGGGGAAGCGCCGTCGTTGTACAGGGTTACGGCCGCCTTTGCCTTACGGCGCGGCCTCACCGTCCCAAAGTCCAGCATCGTTGGCTGGAACCTCAGCGAAGGAGAATTGGCGCTCTTCTCCACCGTGGTCACTGAATAGCCCTCAAGGGCGATGGACTTGCCCTGCTGCTGTCCCTGCAGGTACACGGCCACTCCGTTGTTGAATGACCCAATCCTGCCTTTCTCAGGGGCGAACTCAATCACCACCCAGTCCGTCTCCCCCGGCTTCAGCGTCTCCGGAACGGTCACCTTGACCGCCGGGTCCGCCTTGTCAATCCGATAGGTCAGCCTCATGGGCTCCTCAGACGCGTTGGCTATGCCCACCGCCTTTTTCAGCGAAGTCCCCTGCTGCACGAAGCCGTAGCGCGCAGTCAGCACGCTTACCTGAAGCCCTTTGACCAGCGGATAGGGGAAAGCCTGGTCGATGGGCTTCTCCCTTTCCGCAACCACGCCTTCTATCACCAGGTTGAACTGCTGCCTGTCCCCGGTGGTAAGCATCTGCACCACCTGATGGAACTGCCCCGGCTGACCCGCAGGGTCGAAAATCACTTCCACAGACGATGCCTCTCCCGGAGGGACGGCGTTGCCGTCATACTTCACCGTGGTGCAGGAGCACCCTGATGAAACCAGGAAAAGCGTCACCGGCTTGTCAGACACGTTCAGATAATTGAAGACGTGGCTGACTGGGCCGTCCGCCTCCTTTATCTCCCCGAAATCCCAGGTAGTGTCGTCAAAGACAATGTTTTTCTCAGGGCTCTGCCCCTGTGCCAGGGCACTGAAGCCGCATGTAAGTATAAGGGCGGAAATGAGTATTCTGAAGACTGTGGTTTTGGCCATAATTGACAAATGTTTCGTAAAAATAGTTAATTAATCCTAAAAGATTACTAAATTGGGAAGAATTAATTTAGACTTGGACTATCGTGAATAACCTATTGAAGATAACCGCAAAACTGGCATTATTGCTATGCCTGGCGTTCAGCGCGCACGCCCGCAGTTATACCTTTCAACATATCACCACCGCCAACGGACTTACCAGCAACGCGGTAATGTTCTGCCAGCAGGACGACTTCGGCTTTATCTGGGTCGCCTCCAAGGACGGCATCTTCCGCTACGACGGCCACGAATTCGAACCCCTCAGCCAGATAGACCCTGACGGCTACAGGGGCGGCAAGATATTCTCCATGGCCAAGTCACCGGACGGTACAATCTGGTTCTCCACGGACCAGTATGTGGGATACTACAACACCAGGACCAACGAGTCCGGTTCCGCAGACCTGATTCCCGGAGACATCTACTACACCATATGCCCGGACAATGACAACAACATCTGGCTCTCCGGCATCCACTCCACAGTCAAGTTCAATTACAAGGACAACTCCGTGCGCATATTCTCCAATCCCATCAAACAGTCCTCGCAGGCTGTCTGCATCGGGTCCGAGAACAGCGTCTACATGACCAGCGAGGACGGCTTCCTCCTCCTTTACGACGCCCTGGCCAATGAATTCCAGGAAAGGCGCTTCCTGTCCGAGGCGGACATGGCCACCGGCGTCCACGCCTCCAACCTGACCTATCTGGGAGACGGAATAATGCTCATCAGCGACAACCGTGACCGCCTTTTCAAATATGACTGCGTCACGGAAACGAGCGACCTTTTCTCCACTGAAATTGAAGGAGAGGGCATCAATTACATCATGGTCCGCTCCGCATCCGAGATATGGGTTGGAACGGCCAAGGGCCTGTATGTACTTGACGCCAACGGCAAGGTGGAGGATTTCATTTCCGACCACAAGGAATACGAACTCAGCAACGCCAACATCATCTCTATCTTCCAGGACAAGGAGAACAACCTGTGGGTCTGCACCTACCACGGAGGCCTTAACCTTCTTGTTGACGAGAACAAGGGTATCCGTTTCTTCACGGAACTCTCCACCCGCGAGAACATAAACGGCCGCCTTGTAAGGGCCATCACCTCCGACAACCTTGGCAGGATATGGATAGGGACCGAGGACGGCGGCCTGAGCACCTACTCCCCCGCCGATGACAGCATAACGGACCTGGGAGCCTACAATCGTCTTCCTGAATACAACTACCAGGCATTCATCAATGAGGGCGACGAGATTTGGGCCGCAGTATTCAACAACGGCGTCATGATCTTTGACAGCGCCACCTGCCGCCTCAAGAGAACCGTTCCTACACCTGGACTCTCCTGCTCCTACATCTTCAAGGCCAGGGACGGAAGCATCTACCTTGGCACTTCCACCGGAGTGTTCGTCTACGACCGGGCCACCGATTCCTTTGACCTTCAGGACGAAACCGCCGGCTGTTTTATCCACTCCATCATCCAGGACGAATACGGAACGATATGGCTGGGATGCTTCGGACAGGGAATCTGGATGAAGCGCAATTCCGCCGTCTCATTTGTCAAGGCGCTGGGAGCGGATACGGACATACCGCTTTCCACCGAGTTCATCTCCTGCCTGTTCGAGGACGACAGCCACCGTCTCTGGGTGGCCACCGAGGGCGCCGGCGCCTTCTATTTCGTTATTGGCGACGATGAGCCTGAACCGGTATATTTCGGGTCCCAGAACGGCTTCCCTTCCAACATAGCCAACGCAATAGCCCAGGACAGAAATTCCAGGATATGGATTGCGACTTCAATGGGACTGGTTGAAATGAGCCAGGACTGCAGCGCCGTAAAGAGGATATACCTTGACCAGAGCACCGCTTTCAGCCGTTCGTTCTGCCATAATGCGTCATACATCGCCCCTGACGGAATAATATACCTGGGAACATACACCGGAATGGTGGCCCTGGATCCCAACAACCTTTCCAATTCCGCAAGCAACCCTCCGGTCTACATCAAGGACATACACACCAGGCGCGGGCCAAATATGATCAGTTTCCGTGAAGCAGGCAAGTCCACGGTGCTTTCCCGCAGCATCAAGGTGAATTATGACGAGGCTTCGGCCCTTAGCCTGAACTTCTGCTCCCCTGACTTCTCCAGCCTCAGTTCACCTCTTTATGACTATTCCCTCAAGGGAGAAGGCACAACCCTGACCAACACCGTGTCAAACGGCAACACCGTCCTTACCAACCTGAAGCCCGGCAAGTACGTGTTCTCCGTAGGACTCTCCGGCAACCCCGACCCGGAATCCACCCAGAGCCTGAACATAACCGTTGTACCTCCGTTCTTCAGGTCCCTGGCGGCAAAACTTATCTACGTTCTCCTTGCCGCCCTTGCGATTGCCGGAATACTCTATCTAAGATGGATGCGATGGAAAGCCAAGCAGGAACTTCTCAAGGCGGAGATGGAGAACTCCAAGCAGAAGGAGATCTTCGACTCCCGCCTGTCGTTCTTCACATACATCACCCATGAGCTCCGTACGCCTCTAACCCTCATCAAGCTTCCGGTGGACAAGATCCTGGCGGAGAACCAGTTCCCACAGGAGACCCAGGATGACCTGATGACCGTAAAGGCCAACACGGACAGGCTCATAGAACTCTCCAACCAATTCCTTGAACTGAAGAAACTGAGCGGCCACGAGATGCAGCTGACCTTCTCCAACGCTGACATCTGCAAGATAGTCAAGAAGGTATGCGGCTATTTCCCCGCCGCCATAAAGAAGCGTAACCTGGAATTCACCCAGGACATACCTGACGAGCCAATCTTCATTAGCACCGTTCCTGACGCCATAGAAAAGGTAGTCTCCAACCTCCTTTCCAACGCCGTCAAGTACTGCTCAAGCAGGATAGACCTCTCCCTGCACCGCATTGCTGACACCGTGGAGATACGCGTGAACAGCGACGGCCCCCTGCTTTCCACCGACAACGCGGAGCAGATTTTCGACCCGTTCTACCGCGTGAACACGGGCTACGCCGGCCTTGAGGGGAAAGGCGGCATAGGCCTCGGCCTGCCGCTTTCCCGCAACCTGGCCGTAGCCCTGGGCGGCAGCCTGAACGTAGACAGGACGGTGAAGGACTGCAACTCCTTCCTGTTCACCTTCCCCGCCAGGCCTGCGGACCAGGCCGCAGTGGCGGAGGAAGTTTCCAGGATGGTGGAGAATACGGCCGAGGAGGAGGCCCGTGAGGATGAGGCTGGCGCCGAAAGCGAAAGCCGCATCATCCTCATCGTAGAAGACGCCAAGGATCTGCGCGAATACATGTCGCGCGAACTTGGGCGCTTCTACACCACCCTCTCCGCAGGCAACGGCCGCGAGGCCCTGGACATCATCCGCTCCCAGAAGGTGGACATGGTGATTGCCGATATCATGATGCCCGAAATGGACGGCCGCGAACTCTGCAAGACCATAAAGAATGACGTGGACCTCTGCTACATCCCTGTCATCCTGCTTACCGCCGTGACCGGTCCGGAAAGCCGCATCGCTTCGCTCGAGGCGGGCGCGGACCACTTCATCGAGAAACCGTTCTCAATTGAACTGATGAAGGCCACCATAGAGAGCCTGTTCCATTCCCGCGAACTTATGTACAGGCAGTTCTCGGAATCCCCTCTCACCCACTTCAACAGCATCTCCGGCAACAAGATGGACCAGCAGTTCATGTACGACCTGCGCGAGAAGATATTCGAGCACATGGCGGACGAGAACCTGGACGTGGAGATGCTCACAAAACTCATGGGAACCAGTACTTCCACCCTGTACCGAAAGGTCAAGGCGAACACCGGCCAGAAGGTGAACGAGTATATAAAGATATGCCGTCTGAAGAAGGCCGCCGAACTGCTTGCGGAAGGCAAATACCGTATCAACGAGGTAGCCTACCTGACAGGCTTCTCCTCCGCTTCATACTTTGCCACAAGCTTCCTGAAGCAGTTCAACATCTCGCCTTCCAACTTTGTGAAGAGCATCAAGAACGAATCAACCCAGGACAGCGGCAATCAATAGTCCAGCCCCATGTTCCACATGGTGAAGGACCAGGAATCCGCCTGTTCCTGAATTGTCTTGCTCAGGGGCTTTCCCGAGCCGTGTCCGGCATCCGTTTCTATCTGGATAAGCTTTACCCTGTCGCCCGTGTCGGCGGCCTGCAGGGTCGCGGCGTATTTGAAGGAATGCGCCGGGACGACGCGGTCGTCGTGGTCGGCCGTGGTGACAAACACGGCCGGGTACGGCGTGCCGTCGTTGCGGATATTGTGCAGCGGAGAATACGCGCGAAGGTAGCTGAACATCTCGGGGCCATCGGCACTTGTGCCATAGTCGGAAGCCCAGTTCCAGCCAATGGTGAACAGGTGGTAACGGAGCATGTCCATCACGCCCACGGCGGGAAGCGCCACGGCAAAGAGGTCAGGCCGCTGGTTGATCACGGCTCCAACCAGCAGGCCGCCGTTGGACGCTCCTGAGAGGCACATCCTTGAAGGGTTGGACCAGCCTTCGGTAATCAGGTATTCGGCTGCGGCAATGCAGTCGTCAAAGACATTCTGCTTCTGCATCAGCGTGCCCTGAAGGTGCCAGTCCTCGCCATATTCGCTGCCTCCGCGGAGGCAGACGCTGGCATAGATTCCGCCGCTCTCCAGGAACGGGATGCGGTAAACGGAGAAGCCGGGGGTGACGCTTATGTTGAAGCCGCCATAGCCGTACAGGAACGCCGGGTTGTTGCCATCCTTCTTGAGACCTTTCTTATAGGTCAGGAACATGGGGATGCGGGTGCCGTCCTTGCTCTGGAAGAAGACTTCCTCGCATACGAAGTCATCGGGATTGAAGTCTATGTCCGGGGCAAAGTACAGCGTGGACTTTCCGGTTTCAACATCCAGGCTATAAACGGTATTGGGGAACGTGAACGATGCAAACGTGTACCAGGTGCCTTTCTCGCGGAAGTCTCCCGACAGGCCCACGGAACCGAATGTCGGCAGTTCCAGTTCATACAGGTGCTTTCCGTCTATGTCAAAGAATTCCACATGGTCCGACGCGTCGCGGCTGTAAGTCACGGCTATCCTGCCCTCCACGAAGGCCACGGCGCTTATGGCGTCCTTGCCTTCCGGGATCAGTTCCTCCCATTTCTGGATGCGGGGGTCGCTGACGTTTCCGCGCATGATCCTGCCCATGGGGGCGCCGTAGTTGGTATAGACATAGAAGTTGTCACCTTCCATCTCATATACGGAGTATTCGTACGCATCGTCATAGGCTATGAGCTCAAAGGTGGGATCCGGATGATGGAGGTCACGGAAGAACAGCCTGTTGCCGTTGCCGCCTCCGGACTCATAGACGAACATATAGTTCTCAGAGGCATCTACCTCTCCCTGATAGAAACGCTGCGGGTCATAATAATTCCTGAAAGCCAGCTGGTCCTTCTCCTGAGGATCGCCAATCTTGTGATAGTACACCAGATGATGGGTGTTCTTGCCGGAACGCTCCTGCCCCTCTTCCGGTGCGGGATATGCGCTGTAATAGAAACCGTCTCCCCTCCAGGAGGCGCCGGTGAACTTGGCCCATTCTATATGGTCTTCCAGGGGCTGGCCGGTCTGCAGGTCCATCACGTAGATCTCAGTCCAGTCGCTTCCACTGCGGGAAACCGTATATGCCATATACTTGCCGTTGTTGGAGATATATACGCCTGTAAGGGCAACCGTACCGTCATCTGAAAGGGTGTTCGGGTCCAGCAGCACCCTGGCCGGGGCGTCCGGTGAATCCTGCACGTACAGCACGTTCTGGTTCTGCAGGCCGTCGTTGCGGTAACTGTATATCTTGCCGTTCTTTACAAACGGGGCCAGTTGCTTCTCATAGCCAACCAGTTCGGTCAGGCGCTTCTTGAGTTTTCCCCTGAACGGTATACGGGACAGATAGTCTTCCGTCACCTTGTTCTGGGCCTTCACCCATTCCGCCACCTCAGGCGCGTTGTCATCTTCCATCCACCTGTAAGGGTCCGCCACCTGCGTCCCAAAGTATTCGTCCGTCTGCTCCACCTTGAAAGCCTCCGGGTAAGCCAGATGGGCATTCCTGTCCACCCGGCCGCACGCTGCGCACATAACTCCCATGGCCAATAATATGATCGCCTTTATCCTCATCATAGTTTTCGTTTCAACAAATATAACTAAAAATGGGGGGAATTACTTTTTTTATATATTTGTGGCACCTTCATTAAACTTAAGCGCTATGTTATTGCAGATAGTATTGTTGATTGCGGGACTCGCATTTGTCGTCCTTGGAGCTGACTGGTTGGTTGACGGAGCGTCAGGAATCGCCCGCAAGGCCGGAATAAGCGAATTCGTGATAGGACTGACAATTGTGGGATTCGGCACCTCCTGCCCTGAACTGGTGGTCAGCCTCACCGGCGCCTTCAAGGGCCTCGCTGACATCTCAATAGGAAACGTCGTGGGTTCCAACATATACAATACCCTTCTGATACTGGGCGTGACCTCCATGATCGCCCCGATGGCCATCACCCGGCAGAACCAGACCAGGGACATTCCCCTGGTGTTCGGAGTGACCCTGCTGTTCATCCTTTTCGGAATGTATAATGAAGACATCTCCCGCCTGGAAGGCATTATGTTCCTGCTGATTTTCATCGCTTACATCTGGTACTGCTTCAAGTTCAGCCCGCGAGAGGAGAACACCGAGACCAAAGAAAAACAGCTCAAACTGTGGCAGGCGATATGCCTTGTACTGTTAGGTCTTGGAGGCCTTATTGGAGGCGGTCAACTGTTCGTCAATTCCGCCACTGAAATCGCCCACATGATAGGCGTAAGCGACAAGTTCATAGCCATCACAATACTGGCCCTTGGCACTTCCCTTCCGGAACTCGCCACCTGTATAGTGGCCGCCGCCAAACACAAAGGCCAGCTGGCCCTCGGAAACATCCTGGGCTCCAACATCTTCAATATCCTCCTGATCATTGGCGCCTCCGCCATCGTGACCCCGCTCAGTTTCGCCTCCATGAACTACGTGGACCTGGGAGTCCTCTTGCTCAGCACCATAATCCTATTCACCAGCTGCTTCGTAGCCAAGAAGGACGAGATAGACCGCTTCGACGCCACCATCATGCTCCTCTGCCAAGCCGGCTACATGGCCTGGCTCTTCATCAGCCGCTAGTCTCCCCTCCGTGGCAGGGTTCCCCCGCTCCATGAAACAGTTAGGGTTGGAAGTGTTGTAACAAGAGGCAAAGCCCGAATCACTTCCAACCCTAACTGTTTCCCTCCGCTCCACCGGCTCCACCAGGCTCTCCATTAGGCCCGTGGGTCTCATTCCCTCGTAATAATCTAACTCTCTTCGGGTCGCGTGGGCGTAACTGCCTGATAACCAACCAGAAGACAACTTTAACAGTAACGATTTCATCACCGTTAAATGTATCATCACCCTGATTCTCAACCCTTTAGCTCCACGCCCCACTGACTGCATTTTTGAAAGAATAACCGTCCGGGCACCAGAGAGTGGGATTCCGTGCCCGGAGGTGGGGTTTTAAATGGCCCGGGCACGAAAAAGGCCTTGCTGGTGCCCGGGATTGGTGAACGGGAGGTTCCGAGACCTAGTCCCCGGAGTACTTTCCGGCAAAGAGGACGGCGCCGGTGGACCTTTCAGTTATCAGATAAAGGAACGGACGGTTGGCGTGGAAGGTAACACTGGGCGGTATTGATGTCAAAAGAAAACCTCCTATAGAAACTGCAGCGGCTTCACTGCCTTCTTCATCCACAGTAATATTGGCTATCTGTTTGATAAAATCCATCTTTAAGCTGCCTTCAACATCTGACATTCCATGGAGGTTGGCATTATCTGAAAAAGCGGTTGGCATCCCCATAGCGCTAAGCAAACTTTTCATCTCAATATTAGAACTGGTCTCAAATCTCGGAAGCCACAGATCCACTCGAGCCCTGGAATAACGCAGTGACCTGATATCCGTGCCCGAAAGCGAATTGATCACATCCTGCAAATCCTTTCCCTTTTCTGGAAGGAACAGGTTCATCAGGAATGTTCCATTTCCATAAGGAAGGCATAATGAACTGAAAACCTCATTATTATAGTAGGACGGCAATTCCTTGTTCATCTTCATCATCTGCACTGTAACGTCCTCTCCATTTGCACCTGTAAATGTCTCAGGAGCAGTGTCTTCTGCCTTGAATTTATAGCACCATGGGCTCTTGAAGTAAAGGGCATTCATCAGAAATGCAAACATATCCTGTTTAACATTATCTGCAGACAACACCCTGGGAATAAGGCCGTTGGTGTGGTCAGAACACCATTGATTGATCTTATTGGAGGTACCTTCACCGTCCTCAAAGTCCATGTTGGAAACCTCGGCCTCATAGAACTTACCTACAGCTGTCTTATAACTGTCCTTCATAGGATACCTTTTGTTCACCACAACGGCATTTGCAATTGTGAGTTTGGTGGCCTCATCCAGGCTGGGGAGTTGCTTGAGCATTGACAGGCTGAACTCGTTGACGGCATCTATCTCTCCGGCGCCATAACCCAGGACCTTGCATATCTCATCGGCAGTATCTCCCTGGGCACCGTTGAGGATCATCCCCAGAAGGAACTGCATGCTTAAAGGAGAAATGACAAAACTGCCTTCCGTAGAGGCATTAACATTATCAAGGAAATTAAAGGCAAACGTGTTTCCCAACTCTACCAATTCGGACGATTTGGAGGACAGGTGCAGTTTCCCGTCATTCTGTTCGGTCTCAGCGGGAGACTCCTCTTCAGGGACTTCCTCATCGACGTCCTTTCCTGAAACCTTCTCACAGGAAACACTTCCAAACATAATTGCCGCAACGGCGGCCAGATAAGCCAGATATTTCATAATTCTTATTGTTTTTTCCTTAAACTGAGACGTACACCAGTAGATAATGTAAACACTGTTGGATGGACGGTACGGTATGTTTCAAGCACATTAGACTCGTGTGGGAGAGTATAACTGAGTTGAGGCTCAACATAAACTCCAAGCCAGTCTGTTAATTTCAACTGTAGACCTCCTACCCCCAGCAATGAGAGACTGAAACCATCTTTATTGATTCTTTCCCCTGCTATGGTGGCTCCGACACAATAGTCTCCTTCCAGGCCTCCACCTACATATACATCCAACCATCGACTTGATGCCAAGGTCCAGTCAAGACGTACAGGTACTCCAAGATAATGAGCAACTTGAGTCTTATCTCCGGATATGGAGTATTTGAAACTTGACTCATACCTTGAATACTCCAATCCTGTTGTCAAGTTCAGCCTCTCTGACATAGGCACTCTTGTAGAAAGACCGGTTCTAAAAGGTATCTTATGTGAACGTGCTCCCGTATGGACATCTGCTGGTTTATCTTGATCCTGGGGATTCGTTGTATCAATTGGCTCAGAAGGCTGGCCAGGTGGAGTCGTCTGGGATCCTTCAATGCCAGAACCAATATTACCTCCGGTTGAACTGCTGATTGATGATATTGGTTTTGTTATAACTGGAAGATTCATATTATCAATCTCAACAATGGCAGGGGTAAGAATTGCCGCCAGTAATCCGCCACCTGCAATTGCCCCAGCTACAGGTCCTACCTTCAGTTTCACTGTCTTGATGCTCTTTCCGCTGGGAGCGAATGGGGGTACAGAAGGGATACCAGGCTTGTTAGGAGCGGCTACCTCCGGAGAACCGGAAGAAACAGTTTCATTAGGAAATGAATCCTCCTCAGAGTCCACTGTTACATGGGTCTCCTCCATAGGTAGAACTCTCTGAGCATCAACTGGATTAGTCTGCCTATATTCAGAACCTTTATCAGGGGATATTGACTCCAATATTGATATTGCCTCAGGTGCAGCTGTTATCTCCGGATTCTTTGCAGATTCAGAAACGGCTGCAGTCTCCGATGCAACGGCTACAGGGGTTTCCGGCTGCCGGGCAGCCGGGACGCCATCCTCCTGAGAAGCCGGATGGCGGAGCAGGAGTACAGCGGCCAGCCCCGCGGCAACGGCAGCCGCCGTCACCCAAGCCAGCGGGAAATGCTTTCGGGCCGAAGCGTTGTCAGCTCGTTCCTTAAGGGCGTGGAATTCAGAAAGACTACCCTCAGGAAGGGTGCTTTCGTATCCGTCCATCTTATCCTTGAATATGTCTTCCCACTTTCTCATTATCTTTGTCTATTCAGATAGCGCTGTATTTCTTCTTTTAATTGTTTCCTGGCTTTTGCCAGAATGCTTGCCGATCCCTTCTCGCTGATTCCCAGCATCTCACCAATTTCCCTATGCGAATACCCGTCTATACAATATAGGTTGAACACAGTTCTCCTCAAATCTGGCAACCGGGAAATCCATTCCAGCAACTTCTCCTGCGGTATCGACTCCATCACCTCCTCTGTAGGTTCCTGGACTTTATCATGTGACATCAGGTCCAGGGAAACCGTCCGCCACCGCTGCCGCTTGATAAGGTTCAAAGCCCTGTTTATGGCAATCCGGCGAATCCATCCATAAAGCGAACCCTTACCGGTATAGTGGAATGTCTGTATCTTGTCCAAAGCCTGGATGAATGTTTCCTGCATCAAGTCCTTTGCCTTGTCATCGTCTCCCAAATACCTCCTGCATAGTGTATATATCCTTGCTGCATATCTGGTATACAACTCATCTTCCGCCAATCTGTCCCGCCCGCAGCAGTACCTGGCCAGTTCCTGCTCATCTAGTTCTTTATACACTCTAAGTACCTTTGAACTTTCTAAGTTACATACATTTGAGCTTTCTACTATATCTTATTCATTTAAAGAAACACACACCTTTCCCAAATACGTCCTTTATTCAATAAAAAAACTTAAATGAGTGTTTCCTTGTGGACGTAACTACCTGATAATCAACAAGAAGACAACTTTAACGGTAACGATTTCGCCACCGTTAAACTAACTATCTCCCTGATTCTCAACCTTTTACCTCCACGCCCACGCACCAATCACACATCCCCATCCCCCCACGGCGGGGCCGGGACGGAGCGAATAGGCGGTGAATGATACCTCAAAGCCCCAATCGCAGCGAGTGGTGCTTTGCATGACGGCGTGTGTTTGACGACTGTTAGACGGGGTTGGGGCCCTGGCTAAAAAGGAGGAGTTAGCCGTCAAGCGAGCGGAGACCCGGCTTTGGCATTCAACGCCGTCAGCGGAGTCCCGGCCCCGCCGCGGAGGGAATCAGTCATGGATGAAAGAACCACCACCAGATTGGTAATTTAGTGGTGGCGGATAACGATTTGATTATCAATAAAATAGATACTTCGATACCCCCTAAAACGAAGGGTATCAAAGTGTTGTTTTCGTTGACTATCAGCCATTTACGCGCCACCCGCCACAGACCGCATTTCTGAAAGAATGCCGGTGTAGCGGAGGGCGGGGGTTGCCTCCGGGAAGGCGTGTCCACCCTCGGACACGTCAGAGGGAAAGGTGGAGCGAAGCGAAGGCGCCATCAGGCGCCCGGCCGAGCCGGGTATTTGTCGCTAGGCAAATACGGAAAGGTGTAAAGGCCGTGGGGGTGTGGGAGGGGGCGTGCCCCCTGTATAACTGGGAGGGATGGAGTGAGCGGAGCGAACGGAACCTTCCGGAGGCAACCCCCGCCGCAGCGTGTGAATAGGGATCCCCGGGAGGGGAGCAAAGGCGCCACTATGTGCTTGTCGTCCGAGAATAAGGGACGAGGGGAACGGAAATAGGGGTAAAATGTTCCTGGCGTCCGGGAATAAGGGACGACGGGAACAATCAGTATCCTAAAGGTTCTCTTTGGAGAGGACGGGGTTGGAGTAGATGCGGAGGAAGATGTCGCGGAGCTGGGTGCGGTCCAGGGACTTCTGCATCTTGCCCAGTTTGTGGGCGACGTACTGCTCGAAGTCCGCTTTCTGCTGGAGGGTGTACATAGAGGAGTACTTGTCCGTGCCGTAGACCATGTCGTAGGCGATGTAGTTGGTCTTCCAGAGCTTGTAGCCTTCCACGATGCGCCTGTCCACGATATCCTTGAGATGCTGGTACCGGTCGTTGCCGGTGCAGGCCGCCGCGGAGGCGATTTCATCCGCCGTAAGCGGCTTGCCGAAGCAGAGGTGCACGCGGCCCTTCTGCTGGCGGATGCCCGTCATGATGCTGTGCATGTCCTCGTCCTTCTTCTTGACGTACTTGCGGGAGCGCGAGATAAGCATCTCGCGGGCCTTGCGCGCGTCGCAGGACTCATATTCATAGGATATGGAAAGGGGCACTATGTTGAGTTCCTGGAAGTTCTCCGCGAACTTTCCCTTCTTACCGCTCATGTCGAACATCTTGAGCAGGCCCTGCTCAGTGGTGTCCGCACCGTCCTTGGTGCGGCCCTGCCGCTGGGCTATCCAAACGGAACTCTTGCCGCTGACAATGGTATTGCGGATATAGTTGGATAGAACCTTGGAAGTGACATATAACTCCCTGGCGGAAATGCCGCGGATAACCTTGATGGACCTGTTGCACCGCAGGAGCCTCTCAACTGTCTTGCTTGAAATAAGGTTGTCCCCCACCGCTATCTCAGTAAGGGCGACGCCGTTCTTCAGGAGGACATACTGCGTAAAGGCCGGATCCAAGATGATATCCCTGTGGTTGGACATAGCCAGGAACTTCCCTTCTATGCCCTTCACGTTCTCTATGCCCTCATAGGTAAGGCCTTCCGTAGTATTGTCCAAAACCCAGCCGACAGCCTGGTTCATTACAACCTGCTGGAACTCATCTACGGTATGGATTTTCTTGAGGGCCTTGCGAAGGGTATTGACAGGCTTTCCCGGGAACAGATATCTCGAGAGCCTGTAGACATACGGATGATTAGCCAGACGGGCTATCGCATCCGCCGCTTCCTGGTCAGTATAGGGACCTATGCCTTCGTATTCCTTGAGTTCCTCCATCTATTTTTGGGTCTTAGCACCCCCAAAGATAAGAAATTATCTTGCCCTCTCCAAAAGGGAACTGTCTCCGTAACTCAGAAAACGGAAACCGTTTGCCAGGGCAAAGTCATAGATGCGTCTCCAGTCTCCGTTCACAAAGGCGGAAACCAGCAGTATCAAAGTGCTCTCCGGCTGATGGAAGTTGGTCACCAGATAGTCCACTATACGGAACTTGAATCCCGGAACAATAATGATTCTTGTCCCTAATTTCAATTCCTCCAATCCGTTAGACTCTAAATATTCAACCAGCGCTTTAAGTACCTCCTCAGTAGAATAAGGATACTCCCTCTCATATGGAACCCACTGCCCGATGTCCTCCGGTGCCCCCTTCTCTATGCAATCAACCCCTGCGTAATACAGCGACTCCAGCGTCCGCACGGAAGTTGTGCCCACCGCTATCAGCGGCACCTTCCTGTCCCTCAGCTTCCTCAGAAGCCCGATACCCACGCTGAAAGGCTCCCTGTGCATGGGATGATCCGCTACGTTGGAGCTCTTCACGGGAAGGAAAGTCCCCGCCCCCACATGCAGACAAACTTTATTTATGTCGATGCCTTTGGCCGATATGCCGTCCAGCACGCGCTGCGTGAAGTGCAGCCCCGCCGTAGGCGCGGCCACTGAACCGCTCACGCGTGCGTACAGCGTCTGGTACCTTTCCAGGTCGATGTCCTCCGTATCCCTGTTGAGGTACGGCGGGATGGGCACCTTGCCGGCCATGTCCAGAACCCTGGAGAAAGGCACTCCCGTGTTCCAGGTAAACTCCACAACGGCCGTATTGCCCTCTTTCTTGACCAAAGAAGCCCTTAAAGAGAGTTCCGCTATATCTTTGTCATCCGCGGTGTTAATGAGGCTTAAAACGTCGTTTTTCCACTTTTTTAGGTTGCCCACCACGCATTTCCAACTGCAACGCTCGGTTGCGGCGAAAATAGTGTTGTATTCAGGCGGACTGACCGGTTCCAGGCAGAAGATTTCTATATGCGCGCCGGTTTCCCTCTGGAAGAACATCCTGGCAGGGACGACTTTGGTTTCATTAAAGACCATCATGGCACCAGCAGGCAGCAGGGAAGGAAGATCCCTGAAGGAGAATTCCTCCACGTGTGAGTCTTTATAGTGAAGCAATTTGGAAGCGTCACGCTCTGCAAGGGGGTATTTTGCAATGCGTGAATCGTCCAGCGGGTAATTATAATCCTCGATTCTGATCTGCGGAACCATGGTGCAAAGTTAACAAAAATGCGTTCACATTTCTAAATACATTTGTAAATTCATGTGTAAATATATGTTAATTCAATGCCTGTTTACAAAGATTTTCGGCGTATGTAAATTTAGATTTGCAAATGTTAAATAAGTAAATTTTATGATATATTTGAAAAGTAGTTAAATAGCATAAAACCAAGCATTTATATAAAATCAACTGAAGTAACTATATAAAGATTTATGGTAATTGGGGGCCATTTTCAGGCAAAAACGTCATTTTAGAGGTCTTGGCTAATAGTTATAATACCGATTCCCAATATTTTAGCATTATTATACTAAAGTTATTTCAAGTATATATATGAGTTAATCCCCTGCTGATTCATTTTTGTAAATTCACAAAATTGTTTTGAATTACAAAATATTACCATTACATTTGTAAACCAAACGTTACCAATATGAACATCCGATTACAGCAATTCCTTTCGGCAGAAAATCTGAGCCAGGCCCAGTTCGCAGACATCATCGGCGTAGCGCGCGCCAGCGTATCGCACATATTGGCCGGACGCAACAAACCGGGCTTCGATTTCATATACTCCATGGCCGCCAATTTCCCCAATCTGAACGTGGAATGGCTGGTCACAGGGCGCGGTAAAATGTACAAAACCCCGACTGATCTCTTCCCCATTGAAGCCTCGGAGCCCCAGCCGCAGCCCCAAATCGCCCCTGCAGCGCAGCAGGAGCCGTATTTTGCGCCTCAGCCGCAGGTAACGCCGGCAGCACCTTCTGTCACCGCCGCTCCACTGCCGGAAACGCAGCCTGAGCCAAGCAATACTTTAGGTACTACCCGTAAAATTGCTGTAGGTCAGCGAAATATATCAAGAATGGTCATTTTGTTTGACGATAATACCTATCAGGAATTGGAATAGTCCTGCAAATATTCTTAAATTTGTCTGTTAAAGATTTTTGAAATGGGACTTAGCAGACTGTTTTACAAGAGACATATTCCCGGCCCGGCCGTGGAGCTTTCCGGAGTGATCATCCCCAACCCTGTGGGACTTGTCTCCGGCTATGACCATAATGCCAAGTTCTACCACCTGTCCGCCAACTGCATGTACGGCTTCATAAGCATCGGCCCTGTAGAGGCGGATACGGCAACGCTCAAGAACATTATCGCTTCCCTCCGGGAGCACTCTACGGACGCCAAGATTAACGCAGTCCTGAGCCACAGGTCAACCAGCCACGGAGAGGACGCCATCATAGAAGATTACAACTTTGCATTCTCAATGCTGTATGACTTCTGTGATATGTTCACAATTGACACATCTATTTCATACTCAGACGCTTCCACTCCCCTGAGGGACATCGCGCTGCTAAAGGATGTACTCAATTCCATGCTGCAGCTGCGGATGTGTTACCAAACGTACCGCCCCATCATTGTCAAGGTACGCCCGGAGATCCCTGAAGCCAGCCTTGACGACCTGCTGGACTTCGCACGCCTGTCCGGAATCGACGCCATCTGCGTCTCATTCGGCCCGGCCTGCGCCGCCACCATAAAGACCATAAAGGAGAAGACGCAGGGCCGCTATCCAATTGTCGGATGCGTGGACGTCCTCCGCAAGAAGGACTGCGCCGATCTTAAGAAAGCAGGCGCCAGCCTTATAGCCGGAGGACTCAATTTCTTCCACTGTGGCCCAGGCAATACAAAGCGGGTAATCAAGTACTTAAACACAATCAAGTAAAGAATGACTAAAGCTTCGGTTTGCACAATAGGCGATGAGATTCTCATCGGCCAGATAGTCGATACCAACTCCTCCCACATAGCCCGCGCCCTCAATTCCCTGGGTATCCAGGTGGGCAAGATGGTCTCCATAGCGGACGACGCGGTCCAGATCAAAGGCTGCCTGGAGGCTGAACTCCAGGAGAACAACATCGTGGTCTGCACCGGCGGCCTGGGCCCCACAAAGGACGACATCACCAAGGATACCCTGGCCAGAATGTCCGGCGCGACCGGCTGGGTGGAAAGCGAGATCCAGAAGGACATAATCAGGCGGATACTGGCCTCCAGGGGCCTTGACGCCCTGGAGATAAACCTCCGCCAGGCCCTCGTGCCCAACACCTGCGACGTAATCCCCAACCAATTGGGAACTGCGCCGGTTATGGTGTTCCGCTTCCCGGAAGGGCGCTTCGGGCATCCTGCAGTGCTCTATTCACTGCCGGGAGTGCCCTACGAGGCCCTGGGCGCCCTGCCTGACGTGCTGGAGGATATCCGCCAGCACTTTGGCCTGGGCGCCATCGTGCACCGCACCATGATGACCTTTGGAATAGCGGAATCCGCCCTCGCAAAGCTCATAGAGCCCTGGGAGAGCGCCCTTCCGGAGGACATGCACCTGGCCTATCTGCCCAACCCCGTCACGGGCGTCCGCCTGCGCCTTTCAGTTTACGGCGCAGACGACTCCGCGCCGGAGCGCATATCGGCCCAGTTTGCCCTTTTAAAGCCCGTTTTAGGCGATTATATCTATGCGATGGAGGACACCTGCCTTGAAGCCGTTATCGGCGCCTTATTGCGCGGAAGCGGCCAAACCCTGAGCTGCGCGGAATCCTGCACCGGCGGAATGATCTCCCACCTGATCACAACGGTCTCCGGATCCTCCGAATATTACCTGGGAAGCGTCACTTCCTACCACCCCGATGTCAAGGCAAAAGTCCTGGGCGTGGACCCCGCGATCATAGAGTCCGACGGCATAGTCAGCGCCGCCGTCGCCGGGGCCATGGCCCGCGGAGTAAGGGCCCTCACGGGCAGCACTTACTCCGTGGCCACCACCGGCTGGGCGGACGCCTACGGTGACGAGCGCGAACCCGCCGGCACCGTCTGGGTTGGAGTGGACGGGCCCGCCGGAACACGCACCGCAAGGTTCAATTTCAGGAACGACAGGAAGCGCAATATCGAGCGTTTTGCGGCTTCTGCCCTCAATGAGCTCCGAAAATACATAATTTCGGTTAAATAACTGAAAAATAAATAGTGTAACAAAGTTGTTTATTACCTTAACATTTTTGTTACACTATTACTCCGTATAGCCGGAATATGGCTATAACCTATTGATTTGCAATCTCTTGCACCTCTTTCATCACTCTTAGGAAGTTTCCGCCCGCAAT
Source organism: Bacteroidales bacterium (assembly GCA_017619675.1). GTDB lineage: Bacteria > Bacteroidota > Bacteroidia > Bacteroidales > UBA932 > Cryptobacteroides. Next base: position 61,423 of record JAFZRX010000017.1, read on the forward strand.
CTTGGCAATATCGTCCTCAGAGTACCCTCTCAGACGCAGTTCTTCTATCACGGTCTGGAACTTTGAGATGTCCTCCAACCCTGCCGGAGTGACGTCGATTCCATCGAAATCTGACCCCAGTCCAACATGGTCCACCCCGGCTATTTTCACCACATGGTCTATGTGGTCAACCACCACTTTATAGGACGGACGGTCCAACGACTCCAGCTCCGCCAACCCCTTCTGCCATCCGGCAAAATACTCCGGATTCGAAGGGCAGGCCCGGAACTTCTTCTCGATTATGTCGCACCTGTCGTCCACCTCCTGGAAGACCGGATCGTTGGCGAACTCGTCGGACAGGAACACCGGGTAGAAATTGATCTGGATCACTCCCCCTTTCTCCGCTATGGCCTTGATCAGCTCGTCCGTCAGATTGCGGCGGTGGCTGGCCAGCGCCTTGCAGCAGGAATGCGTGGTGACGATGGGTGCCTTTGAGTATTTGAGGCAGTCGCGGACGGTGTCATCGGCGCAGTGCGCGATGTCTATGATCATTCCCAGGCGGTTCATCTCCGCCACCACCTCGCGGCCGAAAGGACTGAGGCCGCCCCAGCGGTGGCTGCCGGCGCAAGAATCGCAGATGTCGTTGTCGCCGTTATGGGTGAGCGTCAGGTAGCGCACTCCCTGCCTGTAATAGTCCCTCAGTTTGTCCAAAGAACCGCAGATTGGCGAACCGTTCTCCATACCTATTAATATGGAAATCAGTCCTTTATCCTTGTTCATATAAACATCTTCTGCAGAATACGCAAAGGCTACCTTGTCCGCATTTTCCCCCACCTGTTTACGCATCACTGCCATCATCTTGTCCGCCAGTTCGGCGGCCTGCTCGTTGGTCAGCGTGTTGGGCGTGAACAGTGCGAAGAACGAAGCGTCCACCCCGCCCTTTACCATCTTTGGGAAGTCCACCTGGGCACGGGCGTTGTCAATGCCAAAGTTGCGCAGCCGGTGCATCTGCGACGGCGAGTCGCAATGTGAATCAAGTACTATCATATTGTGTCAGTCTATCAGTTTACCCCACTCCTCTTCCTTGAAGTCCAACTCTCTCTTGCACTCGAGGTAAGAGCGTGTAAGTTCCAGTATTTCATCTTTTTCCGTTGTCAGCGTCATCTTGTGCTCCAGATCTTTCATCTGGGCCTCCAGCTTCTCTATGTCCTTCTCCAGCGCCGCAATCCGGTTCTTAATCCTCTTCTCCTCCTTGCTCTTCTGGCGCATCTCCTCATAGGACATCTGACGCTCCTGCTTTACGGCAGGCTGAGCCGGGGCGGCTGCAGCCGCAGGCTTCGCCGCTCCCCTGTCCATCTCGGCAATGGACTCCAGTTTGCGTTTCTGCAGGAACTGCGCTATGGTCTCCAGATGCTCGCGCACGCGCCCGTCCTCAAATTCATAGAACTTGTCCACCAGGCCGTCAAGGAAGTCTCGGTCATGGGATACAACAACAAGGGTTCCGTCGTAGGCCTTGAGCGCCTGTTTCAGGATGTCCTTGGACTTTATGTCCATGTGGTTGGTGGGCTCGTCAAGGGCCAGGAGGTTGTAGCTCTTGAGCATGAGAGTGGCCATGGCAAGGCGGGCCCGCTCGCCGCCGCTGAGCACGCTCACGGGCTTGTCGATATCCTCGCCGCGGAAGAGGAACTGCGCCAGCAGGTCCCTCAGGCGGCTGCGGATATCGCCGGTGGCAACGCGGTCCAGAGTGCTGAAGACAGTCTCTTTTTTGTCAAGCACATCTTCCTGATTCTGAGCATAGTAACCTATGGTTACATTATGTCCTGCTTTAGCTTCTCCATCTATAGGGTCCAACTCTCCCGTGAGGATTCTCATGAAGGTTGTCTTGCCTTCTCCGTTGCGTCCTATCAGGGCCACTTTCTCCCCTCTGCGGATCTCTATGTCCGCGTTCTTGAACACTACCTTCTGCGGATAGCCGGCGGTCAGGTTCACGGCCTTGAAGGCTACGTCCCCGCTGCGCGGAGCGGGCGGGAACTTCACCCGCAGGGTGGCGTTGTCCGTCTCGTCTATCTCCAGCCTCTCCAGTTTCTCCAGGGCCTTGATGCGTGACTGCACCTGGTTGGACTTGGTGGGCTTGTAGCGGAAGCGGTTTATGAAGTCTTCCGTCTTCTCTATCATCTTCTGCTGGTTCTGGTAGGCCGCGGTCTGCTGCGCGAGCCTTTCGGCGCGCAGCTCCACATAGCGGCTGTACGGAACCTTGTAGTCGTATACGTGGCCCAGCATGACCTCAACCGTGCGGTTTGTCACGTTGTCAAGGAACTTCCTGTCGTGTGAAACCAGCATAATGCCCCCTTTCAGGCCTTTTAAGTAGTCTTCAAGCCATTCAATGGACTCTATGTCCAAATGGTTGGTAGGCTCGTCCAGAAGCAAAATATCGGGCTTTCTGAGCAGAATCTTGGCCAACTCTATGCGCATGTTCCAACCCTGGGAGAAAGTGTCCGTCAGGCGGCCCAGCTCGTCGTCCTTGAAGCCCAGGCCCTTCAGCGTGCGCCGGGCCTGCGCCTCAGCCGGCTCGCTCTGGCTCAGCCGCAGGTAGTCGTCCAGCTCGTTGTACCGGCTGATCAGTGCGCTGTACGCATCGGACTCATAGTCAGTCCGCTGCTCCAGCTCCCTGGAAATGCCGTCCAATTCGCGCCTGGCGTCCAGCAGCGCGTCGAACGCGGTCATGGTCTCGTCCAGGACCGTGCGCCCCCTGTGGTGCTCCATTATCTGCGGCAGGTAGCCCACGGTGTAGTGCGCCGGCAGGTCAATCCGGCCGGAAGTGGGGCTCTGAAGACCACAGATCAATTTCATGATCGTGGTCTTCCCCGCCCCGTTCTTCCCAGTGAGGCCAATCTTGTCGGTCTCGCTTATATTGAAACTTATTTTGTCCAGGAGTGTCCAGTTGCCAAAGGACACGGTTACGTCATTCAGAGACAGCATCTTCCTCTTCCTCCTCCTCAGCCGCTGCGGGCTTGCATATCATAATGCTGAATTCATAAAGCAGATACAGCGGCAGCGCCACAACCAGCATGGTGAACGGATCGCCCGTAGGCGTAAGCACTGCGGCCAGTATCAGGATCACCACCACCGCGTGGCGGCGGAACTTGCGCATATGCTCGCGCGTCACCAGCCCGAAATGCGACAGCACCGCCAGCACGGACGGGAACTCAAAGAGGATTCCCATCAGGAATACCATTGACGTAAAGATGGATATATAGGATGTCAGCGCGAACGTGTTCTCCACGCTGCTGCTGACCTGGTATCCGTTGAAGAAATACAGCAGTACCGGCATCACGATGAAATACCCCACCGCAACTCCAAGGTAAAACAGCACCGCGCCCAGCCCGAAGGCCTTCTTTATGGTCTTCTTCTCGTTCTCATAAAGCCCCGGCGCCACAAACTTCCATATCTCCCAGCACAGCAGCGGGAAACTCACCACCACCGCGCAGATGAAAGTCACCTTGATATGGGTGAAGAACTGGGCCGCTATGTCAATGTTTATCAGGTCCAGGTCCAAATTCACCCCCAGCAGACGATAAAACCAGAAACTGGAGCGTGCCGGACGGAGTATCACCCCGTCGAACAGCCGCTCCTTCAGGAAGAACCCTACCGTGAAAAAGGCCAAAACGATCAGAACTGAGCGGAATATGGTTCCCCTCAGTTCCTCAAGATGGTCCCAGAAGGACATTTCCTTACTGTTGTTTCTTGTCGTCGTCTTCAAGTTCTTTGGTTACGTCCTTGATTTCGTCCTCGACTTCCTGCATTCCCTTCTTGAAACTCTTCACTCCCTTGCCCAGTCCTCTCATGAGCTCGGGAATCTTCTTTCCTCCAAACAGGAGGATTATCACCAGGACAATAAGAAGTATCTCCCAGAATCCCAGGCTACCCAAAAACAGTGGATAAGTAATCATGATATCAGTTGTTTTTTAGTGAATTGATCTGTGATGTAAGGCTCTCTATCCTGGACAGGGCGTCGGCCTCCTTCTTGCGCTCCACGGCCACCACCTTCTCAGGTGCGTGGGCCATGAACGACTCGTTGGCCAGCTTGCGCCTTACGCCTTCCAGGAACTTCTTCTGGTAATCCAGGTCGGCTTCCAGCTTTGCCAGTTCCTCCTCGACGTTGACGAACCCAGCCAGAGGGACAAAGAACTCCGTAGTACCTATGATGAACGGCACTCCCTGCGCGTCAGCGTCCTGCGCCTTCTCCACGCTGGAAACCCCCGCCAGTTTCTTCACTGCCGATGCCATCTCCTCCGGGAACTCCCCTTTCACCTTCAGCTCCAGCGCGCTCTTCATGGGGATGTTCTTCTGCTTGCGGATGGCGCGCACGGAAGCCACGGCCTCGCGGGCGATGTCGAAGTCCGCAAGGAACTTCTCATCGAACGCGCCGGCCTTAGGCGTGGGCGCGTACATGATGGTCTCCCCGTCCTTCCTTGGCTCCAGGCTCTGCCACAGTTCCTCCGTGATGAACGGCATGATGGGGTGAACCATCTTTATCAGGGCCTCGAAGAAGCCCGTTGTGGCGTCGTAGGTGGCCTTGTCCATGGCTGCGCCGTACGCCGGCTTCACCAGTTCAAGGTACCAGCTGCAGAAGTCGTCCCAGAACAGTTTATACGTGGCCATCAGGGCGTCGTTGATCCTGAACTTGGAGTAGTGGTCCTCCACGATGCATATTGTCTGGCTCAGTTTCTGGCCGAACCACTTCACCGCAACAGCGCTGTGCTCCGGCGTGGGAGCGCTCTCATCCACGCTCCAGCCCTTGATTAGGCGGAAGGAGTTCCATATCTTGCCGCAGAAGTTGCGCCCCTGCTCAATCATGCTCTCGTCATACAGGATGTCGTTTCCTGCCGATGAGCAGAGCAGCATTCCAAGGCGTACCGCGTCAGCACCGTACTTGGCTATGAGTTCCAGAGGATCCGGGCTGTTGCCCAGGGTCTTGCTCATCTTGCGGCCTATCTTGTCGCGCACGATTCCGGTGAAGTATACGTTTCGGAACGGAACGTCGTTCATGAACTCGTTTCCGGCCATGATCATCCTGGCAACCCAGAAGAATATGATGTCCGGTCCGGTTACCAGGTCGCTGGTAGGATAATAGTATTTGAGGTCCGCGTTGGGTTCGTGGTCCGGCTGGCCAGGCATGTCGGGATCGAATACGGATATAGGCCACAGCCAGCTGGAGAACCAGGTGTCAAGGACGTCCTCGTCCTGACGCAGGTTTTCCGGCTTGATGGCCGGATCAATGGCCTGGGCGGCCTTCAAGGCTTTCTCGAAAGAGGATTCAACAACTATCTGTCCGTCAGGAAGATAGTATGCAGGAATCCGCTGGCCCCACCACAACTGGCGGCTTATGCACCAGTCACGTGCGTTCTCCATCCAGTGGCGGTATGTGTTGCGGTATTTGTCCGGGATGAACTTGATGAATCCGTCCTCTACGGAAGCCAGTGCGCGCGGTGCCAGCTCTCCCATTTTTAGGAACCACTGAACGCTCAGGCGCGGCTCGATGACCGCGTTGGTGCGCTCGCTGTATCCAACCGGTGAGGTATAGTCCTCTACCTTCTCCATGTTGCCGGCATCCTGCAGCATCTTGACTATCTTCTCGCGTGCAACGAAGCGGTCCTCACCAATCAGGATCTGGGCCTTCTCGTTCAGGCGTCCGTGATCGTCAATGATGTCCAGTACGGGCAGGTTGTGGCGGAGTCCTATCTCATAGTCGTGGGCGTCGTGGGCCGGGGTCACCTTGAGGCATCCGGTTCCAAAGTCCATCTCTACGTAATCGTCCTCTATGATAGGTATTTCCTTGTTGATAAGAGGGATAAGCACTTTCTTGCCTCGCATCCAGTGATGGCGCTCGTCGTTGGGGTTGACGCAGATGGCGGCATCGGCCATGATGGTCTCGGGACGGGTGGTGGCAATCACGATGTACTTGTCCGTAGGATTACCGTGGCCGTCTGAGATGAAATAGCGCATGTGATAGAAGTGGCTCTTGGTATCCTTGTGGATTACCTCATCGTCGCTGACGGCGGTGTGGCCTTCAGGATCCCAGTTTACCATGCGCACTCCCCTGTAAATCCAGCCCTTCTTGTAGAAGTAGACGAAGGTGTTGATCACGGCCTGTGACAGTTCCGGATCCATGGTGAAGCGGGTGCGGTCCCAGTCGCAGGAGGCGCCCAGCTTGCGGAGCTGCTTGAGGATAATCCCTCCGTGCTCTTCCTTCCACTCCCAGGCGTACTTCAGGAATTCCTCACGGGTGATGTCTTCCTTGCTGATGCCCATACCTTTCAGTTTGGCCACCACCTTGCTTTCCGTGGCTATGGATGCGTGGTCAGTGCCGGGCACCCAGCAGGCGTTCTTGCCGTCCATGCGGGCCTTGCGGATGAGCACATCGTTCAGGGTGTTGTTGAGCACGTGGCCCATGTGAAGTATTCCCGTTACGTTAGGCGGCGGAATAACAATGGTATAAGGTTCTTTCTCGTCAGGTTCTGAATGGAAGCATTTATGCTCCTGCCAATAGGCGTACCACTTGTCCTCTACTTCAGAGGGGTTGTATTTAGAATTAATTTCCATTACTTGGACAATACGTTTTATCAAATCAGACAAAGATAGTTAAAATTTAACTAACTTTGCCTTAACGCTATGCACACTTCAAAAAACATAATCCTGGGAAGCAATTCTCCGCGCCGGAAAGAATTGCTGAAATGCCTTGACGTGGACTTTACGGTTGACACCGGTAACACCTTCGAGGAGAACCTTGAACCTGACCTCACCCCCTGCGAGGTCCCCGTACACATGTCCATAGGCAAGTCCCACGGATTCCACCGGCCGCTGTCCCAGGACGAAGTCCTGCTCACAGCGGATACCATCGTCATAGCGGACGGCAAGGCCCTGGGCAAGCCTCACTCCCGTGAGGAGGCCGTGGCCATGCTGGAGGAGCTTTCCGGGCGTGACCACCTGGTGGTCACAGCCGTCACGCTCCGTGACAGCAGCCGGGAGAAAACCGTCTCGGACTGCACAAGGGTATGGTTCCGTGAACTTGACCGGAAAGAAATAGACTACTACGTGGACACCTACCGCCCCTTTGACAAGGCCGGCGCCTACGGCGTCCAGGAATGGATAGGCTACGTTGCCATAGGCACCATAGAAGGCTCCTTCTACAATGTCATGGGCCTCCCCGTCCACCGTGTCTATGATCTGCTGAAAGAATTCCAGGTTATATAAAAAAGAAAAAGAGTGTTGGCGCTCGCGCGTGGACACTCTTCTAACCACATAATTAATAACACTAAAACTAATAACCACAGGAGTTATAAGAAGAACTCTCAAACCCCACTGCAAAGGTACACATAAAAATTAGTTTTGCAAATATTTTTTAAAGTTTTTTTAATAAATCTTTTTCTCCCATATTGAACTATGAAGAAAATCGCCCTTACACTGGCCCTGGCCCTATGTTTTGCGCCTCTTTTCGCACAGCCAAAACTGAACAAAAACAACATTGACGAGGTCATCAAGGCCATGACCCTTGAAGAAAAGGCCACGCTTCTGGTAGGCTCCGGCTGGGGAAGCATGGTGGGCGGCCTGACAAACTCGGACGAAGTCCTCGTTTCAGGCGCCGCCGGCACCACGCGCGCCATCCCCCGCCTTGGCATCCCGCAGACCGTCCTTTCAGACGGCCCTGCCGGCCTCCGCATCAACCCCACCCGCCTGGGTACGGACAAGACTTTCTACTGCACGGGCTTCCCTGTAGGAACCTCCCTGGCCTCCACCTGGAACACTCCGCTTGTGGAGCAGTTGACAACCGCAATGGGAGAGGAAGTAAAGGAATACGGTGCCGACGTGCTCCTTGCCCCGGGAATGAACCTGCACCGCAATCCCCTGTGCGGCCGTAACTTCGAGTATTTCTCTGAGGATCCGCTCCTCACCGGAAAGATGGCCGCCGCCTACACCCGCGGCATCCAATCCAACGGAGTGGGCGTATCGGTCAAGCACTTCGCAGGCAACAGCCAGGAAACCAACCGAATGGCAAATGACGCGCGCATTAACCCGCGTGCACTGCGCGAGCTCTATCTTAAAGGTTTCGAGATAGCGGTCAAGGAGTCACAGCCCTGGACCATCATGTCTTCCTACAACAAGATCAACGGTCCCTATACGCAGGAAAACCGTGACCTTCTATACACCATCCTCCGCGAGGAATGGGGCTTTGACGGCATAGTTATGACTGACTGGACAGGCGCCCGCAACACCGCCCGCCAGATAGGTTCCATCAACGACCTGCTGGAGCCTGGAATGGACCAGTTCATCGGAGAAATCGTAGCGGCCGTCCAGAACGGTACCCTCAAGATTGAGGATGTCGACACCTGCGTGCGCAATATGCTCGAATACATTGTTAAGACCCCTCGTTTCCAGGGCTACAAGTATTCCGATAACCCTGATCTTGAAGGCCACGCCAAGCTCGTCCGCAAGGCGGCTGCGGAAGGCCTTGTCCTGCTTGAGAACAACGGCGTCCTGCCGCTCAAGGGTGTGAAGAAGGTTGCCCTTTACGGTGTTGGTTCCTATGACTTCATAGCGGGAGGCACCGGTTCCGGCAACGTGAACAAGAAATACGTCCGCAACATAGCCGACGGCCTCCGCGTTAACGGATTCGAGGTTAACGAGACAATTGAGAACTGGTACAACCAGTACATAGCCCTCCAGAAGACGGAGATGGCCAACAACGCCGCAGAGACCAACGTACTCCTTGGAGATCCTGTCCTTGCGGAGATGAAGGTGTCCCGCAGTTTCATCAACAAGATGGTTCCCCAGAGCGACATAGCCATCCTCACCATATCCCGCAACGCGGGTGAAGGCGGAGACCGCCGTGCCGAGGACGGCGACTGGACCCTCACCGGTGACGAGAGGAAACTCCTTCAGGACCTTTGTGACGCATACCACTATGCAGGAAAGCCCGTCGTTGTTGTCCTGAACATTGGCGGCGTAATCGAGACCGCATCCTGGAAGAGCCTGCCCGATGCAGTCCTCCTTGCCTGGACCCCGGGACAGGAAGGCGGATACACCGTTGCCGACGTCCTGTCAGGCGCCTCCTACCCTTCCGGAAAGCTCCCTATGACCTTCCCCGTAGCATATTTCGACATCCCTTCTTCATACAACTTCCCGTTTGACTTTGCTGGTGACAGTTCCCTCAATCCTCTCACGGGCAGCGATGTGGACGAGGAGACCAATGACCTGCTGGCCATGTTCGGTCTGGGCAGCGTGAAGCAGCCCAACGTGGACTACACGGAATATAAGGAAGGCATCTGGGTTGGATACCGCTACTTCAGCACCGCTGGAAAGAACGTCTCCTACCCGTTCGGATACGGACTGGGTTATACCACCTTCGCCTATTCAAAGCCCTCTGTAAAGGTTGCAAAGGACGGTACGGTAACAGCCTCCATCACCGTTACCAATACCGGCTCATTTGCCGGAAAAGAGGCCGTACAGCTCTACGTCACGGCTCCTGACGGCGGTCTTGTAAAGCCCGCCTGCGAGCTCCGCGCCTTCGCCAAGACCGGTGAACTGAAACCGGGACAGTCCGAAACGCTCACCATGACCATTGACCCTTACACCCTCGCCTCCTTCAACGAGGACACCTCCGCCTGGGAGACCACAGCGGGCAGCTACACGGCGCAGTTCGGCGCCTCCGTCGCCGACATCCGCGCCACCGCCCCCTTCAAGATTGCCAAAGCACAATCCTGGCCCGTCCACCGCGTCCTTCTCCCCAAAGAGCCCGTAAATGAAATAACCGTCAAATAACAGAACTTTGTAAAACCCGTGGAGGTAACTATCTGGCAATCAGCACAATAGCCACTTTAACGGTCTCAATTTGTTCACCGTTAAAAGAATCATCTCATTGATTCCCAGCACCTTACCCCCACGCTCACGGGCAGGACTAGTGATCCCTAGTGATTCCAATATGAGGTATAGGTCTGGTGGCGTGTAAAGGGTTGACAGTCAGGGAGATCACACCTGCGATACTCCCAGTTTTGGGGAGTATCAATACCCACTTCTCTCTGAAAATCAAGACCTTACGCGCCACCGGCCATCATCCGCTTTTGCTGAAGTTCCCGGAAAACTACTGGGTAAGCGGAGGTAACCCCTGCCGGAGCGTGCTAAATGGTTAGAATACCCATTTGTAACGGGAGACGAGGGCGGTGAGGTAGTTGTCTACTCGGGATCGGTCCATGGGGTCCATGGTCCGTGGATCCACGGGGTTGTAGTAGATTACCTGGTCTGTCTTGGTGTCAAAGATGACTACCGTAGAGTTGAAAACGTTCTTGTAGGGGACGGTAACCACGGATCCCAATGAAAGGATACTGATGGCCAGGCCCCTGACAACAGCGCGCCTGTAGTTCTTCTTGTTGCGGGTGAAACCGCCGCTGACAACGGCCATGGCGTACCGGTGGCCGGTAGACTCTATTATCTCCCTGATGGATTTGGGAATGGGCATCGCCGGGATGGCTTTCTTGCTCAGGCCCCTCACGTAATTGGTAAAGTTGACCAGGTCCTCCTGGGCCTGGGGTGTCAGGATGGCGTCGTCGGTTACGTGGAAGTAACCCGGACGGGCTAGGATGCTCTCTTGAACCATCTCGGAAGATTCAACGGACATGTCGTTGTCAACTATTACCATGTCCTCTTGGGTGAAATACTGTATGATGGATATGGGTTCCAGGAGAACCAGGTCGTCAACGGGTTCCTTCAAGGCTGAGGAAGCCGTGTATGTTGCACAGGATGCCGCGACCAATGATACGGCCGCCAGCAGGATAATCGTTAATCTTTTCATTCTAAATCAATTAAAAACCATTGACCTTGAGCCAGCTGTAGCAGGATTCCATCCAGGAGCCGTAAAGGGTGTTGCTGTCCCCTTTCCATCCGGCACCTCCGAAGAGTCCGCCGGTACCTTCGCCATAGACGTGGAGCTCGGCGTCAACGCCGGCTTTCTTCCACTCCAAAAACAGGGCCAGGCATCCGGCCGCAACGTTGGGATGGTCTGCGTGGACGGCAATGAAGAGTTTGGGGGCGTTCTCAGGAACGTCCACATCCATCATTGACGGACCGTAGACGCTGATAACAAAGTTAGGCATCTGGTCAGGCAGGCAGTGCGTAAGGGCTGCAAGCTCTACGCAGCCGCCGGCCGAGTAGCCCAGATAGCCCACCTTTGTGGGGTCTATGTTCCACTCCGAAGCGTGGGAGCGGACTATGTCAATGGCGTGGTTGGCGTCCTCGATAATCTTGGCGTTAATGGGGTCCGTGCTGCCCGTGGGGCTGGGCGCGGTGTTGGCCTTGACTATCTGGTCAAAGTCCGTGATCTTGGCGCGACCGGTGTACAGGACGTTGGTCTGAGCCGCAGGCGAAGGAGCGGCGGCCGGCGCCGGCCTTGCGGCGGGAGCGCCTGTGCGCGTGCGGTACTTGACGCCAACGGCGGCTATTCCGCGCGCGTTGAACCAGGCTGCGGTCTGCCGGAAATCGCTGTCCCAGCTCAGGTTCTGCAGACCTCCGCCCGGGAACAGCAGCACGCAGGTGCCCGTGGCCTTTTCAGGTTCAGGCAGGCTGACCATGATGAACGGCCTGGTCACCGCGGCGTAGGAGGTCACGTCGCCAAAGACGTTGGTGTCCACCCTCTCCGGAATAACCGGATACTCGTCCACCGGAAGGTCTATCTTGATCAGTTCATTATAGTTCTTTGCGCGGACCTCCCAGCCCTCCAGTCCGGGCTCCAGGGACCCGTAGCGGAAGAGGTTCTCATATTCGTCATGGCCTTTCAGGCGCCAGTCAAGCCAGCGTCCGCCAACTTCTCCGAACTGTCCGCCATCGGGCTCGTTAAAGGTGCCGCCATGACCGGTAGGCAGGTTCATTGACGTAACCGGCACATGGGAGATCAGGCGGTAGTCGTCAGCGCCGTTCAGATATGCGATATCGGTTGGGCCTCCGTTGATGTACAGCACCGGATGGTCTATCTTCTCCAGGGTGGATTTCTCTATCATTACTGACAGGCGGTCGCCCGGCCTGTTGATTCCGCTGCAGAACAGGATTGTGGTCTTTACGCGCGGGTCCTGCATGGCCGTCATGATCAGCGCCTGCAGGCCTCCGCAGGAGTAGCCTGTGGCCGCAGTGCGGTTGACGTCCACGCAGCCGTAGAACTCGCTCCCCTGCCGGGAATTCTCCTTCTCCAGCCAGTCCAGCGCCCTGAGGTCAGGGAACCGGCCTGCGGCCAGGACTATATAGCCGCGGGATGCCAGCGCCGGGAGGATCTGGTTGTTGCCCGGCTGCTCGGCGCATCCACCGTTGCCAAAGAAGACAACCGGCAGAGGGCCTTCGATGGCCGCCGCGCTTTTAAGGTCCTGGGGATAATAGAGGTAATAGCTGGGGATTGCATCATCCGAGCGGGCCGTCACCTTGTACGGGCCCGCGGCTCCCGCGCTTACGCAAAGCGTCAGCGCCAGGAGCATTGCCGCGAACTTCTTCATATGTTTACTTAATCAGGTTTCCTAAAATGGAGCGGGTGATTTCCCTGGTCAGGGTAGTGGTAGCCGACTTGGTAGCCTTCTGGATAGCCTTCTTTGTAGTGGAGGTCGAACTCTTCTTCTTGGTGCCGGCAACGGTGTCGGCCACGGACGCGGCAACGACTCCGGTGACGGCGGTAATGACGGATTTCAGGACCTTGGAAGCAATGTTGTTCTTCTTTTTCTTGGTCTTCTCCTTTTCCGCCTTAGCCTGTCCTTTCTCGGCCTTCTTCTGCTCCTCCAGTTCGGCCTTCTGGCGTTCGGCCTCGGCCGTTGCAGCTACCAGGATCTCGTAGGCGCTCTCCCTGTCGACCGGATTGTCATATCGGCCCCAAAGGCGGGACTGCTTGATGATCTTGGCGCGCTGGTCATCGGTGATGGCACCAATCTGGCTCAGCGGGAAGAGAATCCTGGCGCGCTCGACAACCGACGGGGCTCCCTTTGCGTCCAGGAAGGAAACGAGGGCTTCTCCGGTCTCCAGCTGGAGAATAGCCTCGTAAGTGTCAAATTCCGGATTGGTCCGGAACGTCTCCGCTGCCACCTTAACGGCCTTCTGGTCCTTAGGGGTATAGGCACGGAGCGCGTGCTGGACGCGGTTTCCAAGCTGGCCAAGAATGTTCTCAGGAATGTCAGTAGGGCTCTGGGTTATGAAATAGATGCCCACGCCCTTGGAGCGGATGAGCCTGATGACCTGCTCGATCTTGGCAGTGAGGGATTTGGTGGTATCCTCAAACAGCATATGCGCCTCGTCAAAGAAGAAGACGAGTTTTGGCAAGTCCAGGTCGCCAACTTCAGGGAGCGTGCTGTAAAGTTCAGACATCAGCCAGAGGAGGAATGTGGAGTAGAGCTTTGGCTGGAGCATCAGCTTGTCGGCCGCCAGCACGTTCATCACACCCTTTCCGCCCTCGCACTGAAGGAGGTCATAAATATCGAAAGAAGGCTCGCCGAAGAACTTGTCGCCGCCCTGGCTCTCCAAATGAAGGACGGCGCGCTGGATGGCGCCTACGGAAGCACTGGACACATTTCCATACTTCAGTGTATACTCGGCGGCGTTTTGTCCCACGAAATTGAGCATTGCGCGGAGGTCTTTCAAATCGATAAGCAGCAGGCCGTTCTCGTCCGCAATCCTGAATACGATGTTCAACACGCCGGTCTGCGTCTCATTCAGTTCCAGCATACGGGCCAGCAGGTCCGGTCCCATATCGGAAATGGTGGCACGCATAGGATGTCCCTGCTCTCCGAAAACGTCAAAGAAACGTACCGGGCAAGGCTGGAACTCCGGATTCTCCATACCGAACTCGGCGCACCTCTTCTCAATGAAAGAAGACATTGCGCCGGTCTGGCTGATACCGCTCAGGTCGCCCTTCATGTCGGCCATGAAGCAAGGCACGCCGGCCTGGCAGAAACTCTCCGCCAACACCTGGAGGGTCACGGTCTTACCCGTACCGGTTGCACCGGCGATGAGGCCGTGACGGTTGGCCATCTTTCCAATAATGCTTATAGGACCCTGCGGGCCATGAGCAACATATAAACCTTTTTCCTTGTCGAACATATCTGTTTTATTTTATGATTTTAAGCATAGCCTTTCCGCCCTTTCCGTCGATGCAGATCTTGAGCGGATTCTCCACCTGAACGTGGCGGTAATACTCCGTTTCCTCCACGGCCGGCAGCGCGTCCAGTGCCGCGAAGTCCAGGGAATCCTCCTGACGCCCGTAACTGTCCACGTTGATGTAGCCAACGTTGAACGAAGTCAGGTTCTGGAAGAAATGCGTTCCCTGGCTTGGGTCGATGCGGAAGTCCTCCAGCGAGGCCTCCACAATCACCTTTGCCTCCGAGATGTCGCTCCAGTTCACCGGGACGCCCAGCGAGGGGATGCTGGAGCCCCATCGGCCAAAGCCGATGAGGACGTACTGCTTCCCTTCGCGGCGCATGCGCGCGTTGAGCGCGGTGATGGCCTTGCCCATCTCCCGCGTCTTGAGCGCGTCGAACTTCTCCGGGCGCAGGTACACGATGTCCCTGACGCCGTCGATCCACCCTGTTCCCAGGGCGCTGGCGGAGGTAAGGAACGCGCCGCTGCAGTCCACCTCTTTCCAGTTGACCACCGCGTTGCGGCTGTCAACGGAAATGGGCCTGATCTGCAGCACGTTGAACACCCTCCGCCCGTCCGTATCCAGATTGGCGGCGAACTCGATCTCCACGTAGCACTTTATCTCCTTGGCGGCTATGTCCAGCAACTCCTGGACTATCTCCACCAACGGGAACGTATTGTAGCGCAGTATCTGCGCGAAAGTGACGTATTTGGGCCCTTCAGGGAAGGTTGAATCCACAATTCGGCCGTTCTCGAAGTCGAACGTTGACGCCACGTATTTCAGGTTGCGGAACTTGGTGCAGTCGCTTATGGGGATGCGCTCCAGGTTCACCGCATCGTCTGTGGAAGTCTTGAACTTGTCCGGATGCAGGTCCAGGGCGTAGATGGACTTCTGGGTATCCGTCATTGTCAGTTCCGGAGTGGAAGTCTGCAGGACGTGTTTTGGATACTTGGGACAGAAGCGGAGCACCTGGTCCCCGTCTACCACGGCCTTTCCAAGGCCCATGGCAACCTTGACTATTCCGTCATCGGCCTCCTCGTGGCCTATGGGATAGAAGTTCAGGGAACGGGCCACTCCGGACAGCGTGGGGAAGAAATACCCGCTGTCCTCGCTTCCGCATATCTCCTCGATTATAATACCCATCTTCTCCTCCGATATCACGTTGCCTGTGGCCTGGATATACGAACGGGACGATGCGTAATAAACAGAGGCGTAAACGCTCTTTATGGCCTTTGACAGCAACCTGATCTGCTGGTCGCGGTTGGCGGCGTGCGGGATCATATAGGTGCTGTATACCCCAGCAAACGGCTGATAGTAAGAGTCTTCCAGCACTGAGGAGGACCTGATTGCCAGCGGTTTGTGGGAATAGCGCAGGAATACGTTGAGCGCGTCGATCAGTTCCTGCGGCAGACGGGAGGACACGAATTCCGACAGGATTTCATTGTCCGACAAGTCTGCGTCTATGACGTATTTGAGGCCGTTGTCCTGGATGAAACGGTCGAAGTATTCTGTGGTGATGACCATGGTGCGCGGCACCATGACGCGTACGTTCTCCCAGCGGTCATAAAGGTGATACCGCTGAAGGATCTGGTACATGAACGCAAGGCCGCGGGCCTTGCCTCCCATTGAGCCGCTTCCCACGCGGGAGAACCAGATGGCGTCGTTGAACGACTCCGGCTCAAAGCTGGCCACAACGCCCAATCCCTGGTTTATTCGGTAATCCTTCACCACGGAAATCAGGTTCTTGCGGTGCATCTCAATGGAGTCGTCCTTCTCAACGTCCATGGCGGCGAAGGCCTTGCTCAGGGAGAACAATCCCCTAGCCTTGAGCCACTTGGACATATAGTTGGTCTTGGCCAGCGTGCGCAGCTCGTCGTCCCCTATGGTCTTGATGATTCTCTCAAGACCAAGGAGGTCGCTCGCGCGCGCAATCTCCTCCCCCGTGCTCTTGTTATGCAGCACAAAGTCTCCAAAGCCGAACTCGGAACTGATGTAGTCGCTGATGGCCTGCGTGAGGATCTTCGACTGCTTCTTGACGAAGCCGACGCCCAGTTCGCGCGCGACCTCGCGCATGCTCTCCTGCGAGGACTGCATCAAGATTGGCATCTTGGGATTGTCCGCGCGGATGAACTTGCACAGGTCCACGCCGGCGTCCAGCTTCTCCGAACTTATGGGGTCCCCCTTGTGAAGGACGAAGCCGATGTCGCTGATCACACCCAGCAGGTTGTCCTTGTACTGGTTGTAAAGGTTCACTGCGTCCTCGTAGTTGGTGGCCAGGAGGATCTTGGGGCGGGAGCGCTTTCGCAGCGCCTGCTGCTGCTCGTTCAGGGCCTCGCAGGCAGATTCGCTGTTCTGCTGCAGGATTATCTTGTACAGCATTGGAAGGTAGGTGGAATAGTATCGCACCGAATCCTCCACCAGGAGGATGGCCTGCACGCCCACCTGGAGCACGTCGTGCGGGGCGTTGAGCCTGTCTTCCAGCAGCTTGATAATGGCAATGATAAGGTCCGTGGAATTGTTCCAGCAGAAGACATAGTCCAGGGCTGAGGAGTCAGCCTCCGATATCTGGCGGTATATTTCCTTGGAATACGAGCACAGAAGGACTATAGGGGTCTGCGGGGCAAGTTCCTTCATCTTCCGGGAGAAGTCAAAGACATTGACCTCGCCCACGTTGTACATGGTTATGACAAGGTCGAAGCGTTCGCCCTTCCCTGCCATCTCCAGGGCTTCCATAGTGGATTCCACCCTCACTATGGAAGGCGGATTGCTCAGGTTAAGGTCCAAATATTCCCTGGAGATCTTGGGCTCTATGCGCCCGTCCTCCTCCAGGGAAAAAGTATCGTAGTTGTTACAAACCAGAAGGATCCGGCGGATCCTTCTGGACATGAGTGAACTTGATTCGACTGAGTTGGCAACCATAGTGTTTAAACCACACCCTGGTCTACCATTGCGTTGGCAACCTTGATGAAGCCGGCGATGTTGGCACCTTTCACGTAGTTAACGTAGCCATCCTCCTCCGTGCCGTACTTGACGCAGGCGGCGTGGATGTCCTTCATAATACGGTGAAGCTGTGCGTCAACCTCCTCTGCCGTCCATTTCTGGCGGATGGAGTTCTGGCTCATCTCAATTCCCGAGGTGGCTACACCACCGGCGTTGGACGCCTTACCAGGAGAGTAGAGGATCTTTGCCTCGTGGAATACTGCTATGGCAGCAGGCTCGCAAGGCATGTTGGCTCCCTCGGTTACGCAATAGCAGCCGTTCTTTACCAGCAGGCGGGCCTCCTCCTCGTTAACCTCATTCTGGGTTGCGCAAGGCATTGCGATGTCGCAAGGGATGCTCCAAGGACGCTCGTCCGGGAAATACTTGGCGTTAGGGTATTCTTTTACATATTCTTTGATACGCCCGCGGATAACGTTCTTGAGGCGCTTTACATATTCAATCTTGCTCTGGTCGATTCCATCAGGGTCATAGATGAAGCCGTTTGAGTCTGAGAGTGTCAGAACCTTTGCTCCCAGTGCAGTGGCCTTCTCTGCGGCATACTGGGCAACGTTTCCGGAGCCTGAGATGCAGACGGTCTGTCCTTCATAGCTCTTGCCGCGGGTTGCGAGCATTTCCTGTGCGAAATAGCAGGCGCCGTAGCCGGTGGCCTCAGGACGCATAAGGCTTCCGCCCCAGGCGAGGCCCTTACCTGTAAGGGTGCCGGTAAACTCGTCGCGGAGGCGCTTGTACTGACCGAACATATAGCCGATCTCCCTTCCGCCTACGCCGATGTCTCCTGCGGGAACGTCAGTGTCCTGGCCGATGTGCCTCTGGAGCTCTGTCATGAAGCTCTGGCAGAAACGCATTACCTCATTGTCTGACTTGCCCTTGGGGTTGAAGTTGGATCCTCCCTTGCCGCCTCCCATAGGAAGGGTGGTAAGGCTGTTCTTGAATACCTGCTCAAAGGCAAGGAACTTGAGGATGCTCAGGTTGACGCTGGGGTGGAAACGGAGACCTCCCTTATACGGGCCAAGGGCGCTGTTCATCTGGATACGGTAGCCTTTGTTGATCTGGATCTCTCCCTTGTCGTCTACCCAGGGAACGCGGAACATGATTACACGCTCCGGCTCTGCGATACGCTCAAGGACTTTGAGCTCTTTGAGATAGGGATAAGCCTCAATGTAAGGAGCGACGCTTTCAACGACCTCCCTCACTGCCTGATGGAACTCCTTCTCACCTGGATTGTTGGCAATGATGTTTGCCATGAAGGATTCCACGTAATTTTTAGTGTTCTGGTCCATAAGATAATACACTTAAGATTTTAGTATCGTACAAATATAATAAAAACTATTCTTTGTCAAGCCGGTCCAGGACCTTTTTATTCTGGATGGCGCCCAGCAGGCCCAGGACGAACATTGCGCCCGGCAGCAGGGCCTTCTTGAGGGCAGGATCCGTGTTGTCAATGTTCAGCACCCTGGATACCAGCCATACAAGGCCGATGCATCCTACCGCCAGCCATATCCACGCAAACAGGCGTGTCTGCTTGTACATTTTGTCTTTCTCTTCCTGATTCATATCCGTCTACAGTTCAAGTGCGTCTTTAATCTGCTTTGCAATGGCCTGCCAGTGGGCTTTGGTCACTGCATCCCCTCCCCTGGCCTTGGAGGCTTTCTTGTAGATGTTCTCCAGTTCCGCGAGCACCAGGATGGTGCCGTCGTTCATATTGTTGGCCTGGTTCTTAATGAGGTCCAGGGACTGTGACACGAACCTGCGCTGCAGGCTGCGGCGGTAACTGTCAACCGCCCCGCCCTTGTTCAGTTCCTCGAATATCATTCCGCTGAGGTCGGAGATGTATTCCTCCGGGCTGTATGTGTCCTGGAAGTCCTTTGAGAACTGGGCCATCCTGGTGAGCCTGGCATTGCTGAGCAGCATCGAGGTGCTGACCACACCGTTGATCAGGCTGTTCAGGTAGTTGTCCGGCTGGTCTGCGATGTTATAAAGATATGGAACGTCAACCAGCCAGGTGGGCTTGTGGAACAATTGGCGGTTCAGGAAGTTCAGGGCCTCCTTCTGCTTTGCGCGCGGAACCGGCTCGTACTTCAGACCTTCCTGCTCAATGCTCTTCTCCGTTATGTAGCGGCCTCCAATGTTGCGGGCCACGTGGCCCATATAGCGGTTGAACTGGCTTATTACGCCTTCGTACATACGGGACACGTTCTTGTACATGTCAGCCTCCTCCTTGTTCCACTCAGGGATCTGGGTGATTACGCGCTTGAGGTTCATTATACCGTATTCGCTGGCCCTGACGGCATCGTCACTGAGGTCTTCCGTCTGGGCGCGGGGGTCGTCGTCGCGGCCCTCGCCGCCGAACCAGAGGCGCGGGTTGGCCGCGAGACGCTCTATGATCACCTTGTTCCAGTACTTGTGGTCTTCCTTGACATCGTTGATGTAGGTTGGCTTGTAGCCGTACTCGATTGCCCATTTGTCATAGGCTCCGATGTGCGGGTACAGGCCGTCTTTATCAATGCCGTCCTCCGGCTGTGCAACGTAGTTGAAGCGGGCGTAGTCCATGATTGATACGGTGTGGCCGTTCTCCTTGAGCCATTCCTTGTCGCGGAGTTTCTCCACCGGGGTCTGGCTGCTGGAGCCCATGTTGTGCCTCAGGCCCAGGGTGTGGCCAACCTCGTGTGAGGAGACAAAGCGGATGAGGTCTCCCATCAGTTCGTCGGAGAACTTCATGGAGCGGGCGCGCGGGTCAACGGCACCGGCCTGGATCTGATACCAGTCGTGTACAAGACTCATAACGTTGTGATACCAGCCAATGTGGCTCTCCAGGATCTCTCCGGAGCGGGGATCGTGCACGTTGGGGCCGTAGGCGTTCTGGACGTCCGAGGCCAGGTAGCGGATCACCGCGAAGCGTGCGTCCTCCAGACTCATGTCCGGATTGTCCTCCGGCCATTCCTCGGCGTGGATGGCATTCTTCCAGCCGGCCTGCTCAAAGGCCACCTGCCAGTCGTTCACGCCGGCAATGAGGTACTTGCGCCACTGCTTTGGAGTTGCAGGGTCAATGTAATAGACTATCGGTTTGATAGGTTCTACCAGTTCTCCCCTCTTCTGGCGCTCCACGTCCTCCGGCTTTGCCTCCAGGCGCCAGCGGCAGATGAAGCGGAGCTGGTCCACGGTCTGCTGGTCATCAGCAAAGACCGTGTAGCCGTCCGCGAAGTAGCCCACGCGCGGATCGAACATACGCGGCTGCATAGGCTCCTCCGGCAGCAGCAGGAAGGAGGTGTTCAGTTGGAGGGTGACGGCGCCGGTGGCGATGCCGGCCGGCAGGCGGGCCGCCTGCGGGCCGCCGGGGGCGCCTGCTCCGCCCGGCGCTCCCGCCTGGGCGTTATACGCATAGGTCTTTGTAACGGTAACCTCCGTGTTTATGGGGTATGTGCGTATGCTGGTAAGGAATGATGCATCCCTGTTCAGTGCTCCCAGATTATACTGGCGCTTTGACATGGCGCTCAGGGAGAACACCTGGGTGTCGCCCTCGAACAGGCTGTTCACCTTGATGCGGGTGGCCTTGTCGCTTCCGCCTTTCTCCGGCTTGAATGACGCCACTATAGGATTCTCTGAACTTACCTGTACGGCCCGGGCTATGATGTCATCTTCCGGGGCCTTTATACCAAGCACATCGGCACGGAGCAGCAGGTTTCCGTTGGGAGCCTTCTCCCAATAGACCATGGCTTCGTTCACCTCTTCGCCTCCATATTCTCCGGAGCCAACGGTGTTGGTCACGTATCGGGTCACCGCCAGGATGCGGCGTCCAAGGATCTCGTCAGGGATATCGAAATACCAGTCAGTGTCTTTATTCGCCACGCCAAAGAGGCCTTCCTTGACGTCAAGTACCACGGCTGAATCAGCCTGGGCGGGTTTCTGGTCAGGAGCGGCGCCTGGTCTTGGCGGCTGGGCCAGGGCGATGATGCCCATTGCAATGCACAGAATAGAGAGGATCAATCTTTTCATAAGTTACTTTTTGATGCTTAAATATAGGAATTAATCTTATATTTGTTTAACAAAACACCTACTGATTATGGAAAAGAAATGCTATAGGGAAAAAGAAGGACGCAAACTCCTGGGCGTATGCATAGGCATGGCCAACTACTTTGACATCGACGTTTCAATAGTCCGCCTTGGCTGGCTCATAGCCGCCTTCTGCGCCGGCGGCGGAGTACTCGCCTACATCATCGCCGCCCTCATCCTCCCGGAAAAACCCTCCGAGACCGTCGTTAAATAGTTTGGCGCGGCCCCCCTGGTGTCATGCCCAGCCCCTTTTCGTCGTGCCCGGCCTGACCGGGCATCCCTTCCGTAGGGGGGTTGTGGTACGTAACCAACTGATACACAATATTTTAAGTGTTTTAATGGTCCCGGTTTCGGCACCCATTAAAGTGCTTATTTCGTTGATTATCAATACTTTATCCACCACGGCACAACCACCTCATTTTAAAAGAAGTTCACTGAAAACGGATTAACCTATGATTAGAGTAGCGTTTTACGACACCAAGGCGTACGACCAGCCTTCATTCATACAATACGGAAAGGAAAACGACGTGGAGTTCCGCTTCCTGGAGACCAAGTTGACGGAAGACACCGTTGAACTGGCCAGGGGTTACGACGCCGTCTGCGTCTTTGTGAACGACACCGTCAACGCGGCGGTCATTGACAAACTGTATGAGTACGGAGTAAAGATGGTTGCCCTGCGGTGCGCCGGCTACAACAACGTAGACATCCGTCACGCGTTCAAGAAGGTTCACGTGGCCCACGTACCTGCATACTCCCCGTATGCTGTTGCGGAGCACACTATGGCTCTCCTGCTGACATCTATCAGGCGTATCCACAAGGCGTACAACCGTACCAGGGACTTCAACTTTTCACTGAACGGCCTCACCGGCTTTGACCTCCACGGCAAGACCGTTGGCGTTGTGGGCACCGGCAAGATTGGCCGTGTCTTCATTGATATCTGCAAGGGTTTCGGGATGAACGTGATAGCATACGACAAATTCCCGGCAGCGGACTCCGGCATCACCTATGTACCTCTGGACGAACTGTTTGAGAAGAGCGACGTTATTTCCTTCCACTGTCCCCTGACTGAGGAGACCAAGCACATGGTCAATGCCGCCGCTATTGAAAGGATGAAGAAAGGCGTTGTTATATTGAACACTTCGCGCGGCGCGCTGATTGACGCCGAGGCCCTCCTTGAGGGCATCAAGGCGCGCAAGGTGGGCGCCGCCTGCCTTGACGTCTATGAAGAGGAAGCCGACATCTTCTTTGAGGACCGATCGGGCCATATCATGGACGATGACCTCCTCTCCCGCCTCATCACCATGCCCAACGTGATAGTGACCTCCCACCAGGCCTTCCTGACGGAAGAAGCCCTCAACAACATCGCGGAAACCACCGTGGGCAATATTGTCTCCTGCTTCAAGAACGACGGCATCTGCGACAACGAACTCTGCTACCGCTGCGGTAACGTGGAGCACTGCCGCAAGAACGGCCGCCCGCACCGCTGCTTCTAAACCACCTCCGTCAACGCACCCGTGACGGAGTCGATGACGAAGCCGCGGACGACGACGTCGGCGGGCATCAGAGGATGCCCCGCCACGGCGGCGACTGTGCGGCGTACGGAGGCCTCCGTATCGTGGAAGCCCTCCAGCCAGTCGGCAATCCCCCGCTCCTCCCAGGCGTCAAGCGTTGCCTGAGGGACGCCTCGTTCAAGCATATGAGGCTTGAACTCCGCGTAGCTCATGTGGCACGCCCCGCAAGTGGAATGGTGCACCACCATCACTTCGTTCACGCCCAACTCATAAATTGCCACCAGCAACGACCTGATAGCCGAATCCGTCTCCGACAGCACCAGCCCCCCGGCATTCTTGATAATCTTCGCATCCCCGTTCCGCAGCCCCAGCGCCTTTGGCAGCAGCTCCGTCAAACGGGTGTCCATGCAAGTCAGCACCGCCAGCCTCTTGGCCGGATACTTGTCCGTCACATACGCCTCATACCCCCTCTCCGCCACGAACTCCCTGTTGAATTCCAAAATCTGATCAATCATACCCTAAAGATACTCATTTTCCGAACTTCTTCCCGGCTGCCCAGGCGCCGCCAACCACGTCGCCAATGGCGCGGTAGCACATCCCGGCGGCGTCAAAGACAATGGGCTGGAGTTTTGCCAGGTCAACCTTGCCGTCGGTGAGGATGCTTTCGGCAGCGCTCTGGTTCACCACTTCGCCGATAAGGATTCCATCGCTCCAGCTCACCACCCTGCACTCCAGCGTCAGGGGGTATTCGTTGATGATGGGAGCATCAACGTTGGGGCTCGGCGTCACCGTGAACCCCACCTTGGCCACCTTATCCGGCACCTTGGTGCCGCTCACCAGGCCAAGGTAATCGGACTCCGCCACCGTCCTCACATCTGCGAACGACACTGTGAACGCCCCTGTCTTCTCCAGATTCTCCGTGGTCTTGTGCTTTGACATCGACACCACTATCTGCCGATAGTCATACTGCCCTGCCCACGCCGCCATCATCACATCCGGCGTATGCTCCTCATCCCACGTGGCGATCATCACGCACGGCTGCGGCGTTGTCACCAGCGCGTGCTCCGCCCCGAAATTCTTCCTTCCTGCAACATTCTCAAAAGCTTCCTTGGTACTCATAACAAAGTGGTTTTATTGGTTTCGTTTCACACAAATATAAGAAAAAAGAAAACCGGCCCATCTCCCGACGGACCGATTCCATTTCACATTTAACGTTAACTATTACCAATTACATTTAGTCATGGGATTGATCAGTAAACTAACGACGTTTCTTGCAGACTGTTTATGGCTCCCGTATAAGGGTCAAAGCGACCATTCCTATACATCCACCATAAACTGACCCAGGAGCCGCCTAGAACTTTGTATTCGGCATACAGATGACGAACCGCTATGTCCATACTTTGCGATGGAACACTCTCATTCCTCATCAGCCTGCATATTACGCTGTTCTCAGACTTGATTAGTTTCGCCACGCTTTTTGTCCCTCCGGGAGCCTTATCGGAAAGTTCTTCCAATATACCGGAACAACTCATTTCCGACGCTGCTTTCCTGGCGGCCGACAATTCTTCCATTCCTACTTTCCTATGAGTCCGAACTTCCAAATAAGCCACCATGGCAACCGCTGCGGCAATAACAGCAATCAATAGGATCATGAAGATTCGCTTATTCTGCCGCACCTTATCGACAATATCTTCGATCGGATGATGAACATGAAGGCGTTCATACTCTACAATTCCAGATTTACAATAAGGGCACTTGCTGCTTTGCAGCTGATCTTCATCAATCGTGGCATTGATGCGTTTGCAGACGATGCGTCCGCATTCAGGGCACTGCCCATCCAGGTACAATCTCATCGTCCTGCCTTTACTTCAGCGCGAGCACGTTTCATTCTTTTCCTAGCCCGATGTACTGCTATCCCGATGCCGACAGCCCCGACTCCGGCGGTGATCCAGCCGGCTGGCCCCATCGCGGCCAGGACGGCTGCCCCGCCGGCCATCCCAGACCCCCCCGCAGCGAGGGATCCACCCCCCAACCAGGCCAAAAAAGCATTCGTCTCGCAGATACCTGTCAACGCAGCGCCAGGGCCTGCGCTGAAGATACTCCAAGCGATTGTTTCCCCAGCGAGCGCCGTTGTGCCGCCAGCCACTTCCGCTGCGACTCCTACACCTACAAGAGCCTTTTCTCCACGGGTCATTTTCCCGTCAGTTTTTTTAAGTTTTTTACGCATAACTAAAAGTTTTATTGGTTATAGGGCTTTCCGCCCATTTTTTCTGCGAAGATAGCCGCCGTTTAACACCGTTTACCCGTTTAGCACCGCATACAAAAAAAAAGAGCCACAAATGTGACTCTTACCACCGAATCAACTTATCTATAAGCTTATCCAATCTTATGGTAAACTCATCCCCCGGAGGTTTTCCTTCTCTATACTTCCTCGCATATCCTCTTAACTTTTCTCTGTCAATAACACCTGCCGGGTATGAAAAGAAGTTGGCTGTTTTCTTCCACTTATCAGAATCCCCTGCTTTTGGACTCCCATTTTGATCATTGATAAGCCTCTCGATAAAGAAAGGCAACGTATCTGAATTCGACGGGGTCAACCAGGTAATCTTCTTACTATAAAACTCATCGCCCGAACATAGAATATCTCGTCCGCTGAATCTAAGAATAAACAACGCAAAACACTCTACACTATTCTGTATCTTTTGTCTATCGACTAGAAAGAAGAATAATTCTTTCAGCGCATCAAATTTGAACGAAAAGTTATCCCCGAATACAGAGGACTTATAGAATTGGGCTATTAGATCGTCTCTCATTAAATGAGCATAATACCCGCCATCCACCACCTTCTTGCAAAACGCCTCCGTAACCGGCTCCTCCAGACTAATCCCTTTAAGCAAATCATGTGAGCCAAAGATCAGACTTTCTGAATGATTTTCAGATTGGTTATCTGATTCAGCAAGAGCTTTCGCTTGTTGCGCGTCATATTGCTTTCCATCAATAACGAAAACAAGCTCTCCCCCATTCACTTTACGCTCCTTGTATTCTTTGAAATCCTTATACCCAACATACTGGGAGAAACCGCTCAGCCTCCTTTCCCGCATTACCAGCCCTTTCTCCGGGCCGCAGATATACCTCCTCAATACGCTTGGGTTCACATTCAACAAATCGGCAAGTTCCTGATAATCATCAAGTTCAGGAGAGCGTCCAAACTTAGATATGACATCCGCCATCAATTGTTTGACAACAACACGCTTCATCCTGACATCGAAATGATCCTCAAGATAAAGGACCTCCTTCCCCGTCTCCAGGGCATACTCAATCTCCGACCGAGTGCTTGAGCCGATATACCCATCCACGTTAATCACGTAGATGGCATCGGCCATGTCTATCTTGCGCTTGTGCATATCATCGAGCATCTCCTTGGTCCCCTCCGTCCACACTTCATCATCGCCCGAATGCCCGAACAGCCCCACGCTTATGACGATATTCCCCTCCAGCGTCAGCCGCTTCTGCGCCTCAAGGAACTGCTCCTTGAAGCGCGTGCTGCCGCAGAGGGTTATTACTTTGTACTTGCCTACCATATTCAAATTAGTTGAATAGAACAATCGTTACCACAAATTTAACAAATAAAAGAAAACCGGCCCGTCTCCCGACGGACCGATTAGAAACAACAAACACAAAACTCACTTTTGAGATATGTTACGAACAACACCCAACAATCACATCACATCATACAACACATTGTCGTAAATCACTGGTGCAAAGGTACAGCCCTCAATTGTCAACTTTTGACACTCCAAAAAATAATGCAAACTTTTTTGCCAAATATTTTTCCATGCCGATATCTCCGCCCCCAGCGCCGATGCCATCTCCCCCGCCCCAAGGAATAGAAAGAAAACTTCATCTACCCTTTTGTTGTCAATGATTATATTTATCTTAGACTATTAATCATATTATTACCACGTATACCCACATAATTAAACAACCTTTTTATATGGCAGAGAATAAAATACCTATCAAGCAATTATTATCGCTTCCTGATGAGATTCTTTCAGACTGCAAAATCCATTTTGCGAAGAGTAATGGTTATGACGACCCTCTTGAACTCTTTCTCAATAATCCTGATGAAATCAAGGGATGGAATGAATGGAGAGGTAACAAAAATGACTTCAACAGAACATATATCTTCACTGTTATTCAGTTTCCGAATAGAACAGACCGATGGCTATTCGTAGGAATCTACAAGGTCATCAAAAGGTATGAAGACTATGCCGACACCGAACATGGTTATGATGTCGAGTTGACAGATCTTTGCAGTAACCTAATAGGCAGACTAATTGTCGATTATTATTTCAATTACCCCCATGGACGTTCCGTTACAATGGAGGGTTACTTGGATTACATCTCCATTGCTGAAATCCTACCCAGTAAGTACGATGGAATTCAGTTTCCTGGATTTGACTCAATTAATATCACATTCGCACAGTTAATGACTATTGTCAATGCTGACAACCGTGAATGGCGAACAGCTCTTCAGAGCATATACGGCATCTATCTGATTGTAGATCAATTGACCGGAAAACAGTATGTTGGTTCCGCCTATGGAGGAGGTGGTCTATGGAAGAGATGGTCTGATTACATCTATTCCAAAGGTTCCGGTGGAAATGTCGGACTAGACGAATTACTTGAAGGAAAGCCTGTAAACTATGCCGAGAATTACTTTAAATTCTCCTTACTTGAATTCTTCTCTACCAAAGTATCAAATGATTATGTTATCTCTCGCGAGAATTTCTGGAAAGAGGTGTTAATGACTCGAAGATTTGGTCTGAATCGCAATTAGTCAACTCAAAAGAGGTTTATTGAAATGTCCCGTCCTTCTTGGGGACGGGACATTTAGTATTCTAGACTGTCTTGGCCAAAATGGGGGCTATTTTCTTTTGAGATAGTACCCCCGAATGTCTAACACACTACTCTAATGACAATAACTTCCCGCCACCGTCAGCCGCTTATGCGCCTCCAGGAACTGTTCCTTGAAGCGCGTGCTGCCGTAGAGGGTTCTGGCTTTGTATTTGCCTAGCATATAAATATTTAGTAAAGAGAACTAATCAGCTGTCAAACGGTATTCAAAGAACTCAGGCTTAATAGCAAATGCTTCGCGCAAAGCTTTGTTTTTTTGGGCGTCCCATGCAGGAAGGAAGGATACAAAACTATTGACTGCAGATTGTATGGCCGCAATACTATCTTTGCTCTTTACCCAGTTCTGTGGAATGAAGATTTTGTCTTTCAGTTTAGCGTTTTGTTCCCCAGAATCATAAGCCTGGTTCATACAACTGACAACGTTGCTCAACATTGTCTCGACCATATTGTTCTTCTGTGCAGCCAAAAGACACTGATACGGAGAAGGAACTTTGTCATTTCCATTGAGTTTCGCACAGATGGAAGATAAAGCAAATAGGAAATGGTAGGGAGCATATGCCTTCATCGTCAGAAGAGTCTGATTAATGCTAAACGGGTTATCCTCTGTCCAGATGCTCATTATCTTATCGTACCAGAAATTGAGCGCATAAAGATCTTCCGGATGGTATTCTTTATTGAATAGAGTATCAAAATACTTATCGAAAATCTTAGTCTCACCATAGGAAAGGTTGGGACGTTGAGAATACCATGCCATCAGAAACTTTCCGAGGAAAGAGAGCTCTACATAAAACTCTTTATCCTTGCTCGCGGGAAGTTGATCACCACGCTTTGCGGCGAAGTATCCCTGTGGATACTTCTGCTCGTAGGCTTTCTTTAACCGAATAACTCGCTTGTCGTTACTCCGAAGGTCACGCGTTTTTACAGCACTCTGGGTGTTAGTGTTGATGCTAATACTGTCTGCACGGTCTTTCTGAGGAATCTCATAAAAGCGGAAAAGGACATATGCGTCATTGCGTTTTTTTACGGCCTCACTACACGAGAGGATTGTATTCAGTGATTGGCAACCATTCACGACACTTACCCCATGAACTTTTAGAATACTTCCTTCAACCAATTCCATTTTATTGCAGATCGCCGTGATACCGTTGTGGAAGAAAAAGAAGTCTCCACAACGGTCTCCCATAATAGTTTTACGAATCTTCTTATTGACAGTGTTGCTTATCCCTAAGCTCTGACGAACATTCTTCTGGAAAAGAGTTCCGTTGCTGATCCCGGGGAACTTGATGCACTCCTTAAGCGGAAGCGCTGCCAAGCAAACGTTAGTGGATCCAATATCTGTAAACAGAAAACGGCCATCCTCCAGTGTTACACTATGGTTAAGACTTGGATTGTCTTTTTCCATGGCCTGAGTGTATCGGTCATCCAGGCCAACTCTATCCACGACCAGCAACTCGGCATCAAAGCCATTACCTTCTTCATTGGACAGTGTTGACTGGAATGCAAGTATGTCTTTCTGCGCATCTTCAGTGAAAACTGATGTGGTAATCAGTTCAAAGCAAACACTATAATCATCTTCATTCAGCGCTTTGGAAATCTCATTGAGTTTTACTTTAAGACGATCATTTGCACCTTCCTGAAGCAAGACAAGGTCTTTTAACTGCATCCAGGAAGAAATCACCTCACGTACCGGCTCAGCATTCACGCTTTCGCCAGAAAGGTACTTTCCCTGAACGATAAAGACCTTCTGTTCGTCATCATCTATGTAGACCGCATCGATTTGCTTATCATTCTGGCCATCAGTTACAGAATCCTTTGCCTGTAAAGCGCCCAATAGATGAATGTTTCTCATATACCAAGCGACAAAACGCTGGCCATCATTTGGGTAATTATCCCTATAATACTTGCCAGTAATCTCTGTTTTGATTCTCTCAACAATATCCATTATGATTCGCTAATTACTTGATTATCTCTACTTTCCAGCCAAGATGCAAGGCTTTGGAGATCTTTTCTATGTAGTCTTTCTTCATTTTGTTGTTGGAATGCGTTATTACGTAGAGACCGTTTCCGATATCAACTTGTCTGTCGCCGTATTTTTTATCCTTTGTTGTGGAAACGAGAGGAACACGGCAGCAGATTATACCAAGCGGACGGACCCTCATGGGGCTAGCCTGCTTGATTGCTTCTACTAGGGTTGCGGCAGCTGTATCTTCCTGAATCACTTTCCCATCTGGGAGATGAACGATGAGCTTAGAAGCCTTTGCACGAGTTTCTGATGGCTTGGAGATAACATGCGTGGAATGTGTTGCTTGAGGGTCAGCCGTAAGATCAACGAATTCTTCTTTATTGTAGATACCGCTTTCACGAGATAAACGCACTCTTATAGAAACATTTGGCACGTAATCAACAACTAGTGTAAGATCTCGTTTGATTTGCCTTAAAGTCGGTTCTATTTGCTCTTTAATTACCGGTAGAATTTCTTTCTTAATAATCTCTTCTTCTAATTTATCTGTTTGTTTATAAACATCATTGCCCAAGTTAATTCCCAATTCCTGGGCATTGGCAATCATTAAGTAAAGTTTGGATAATTGAGACATTATTATGGTTGTTGAGTTTTACCTTTTAGCAATGTAAATATACATTTTTATTGATTGAAACACAAACAAATAGATTATGTATGATTTACGGTTACATCAGAGTTAGTAGTGACAAACAGACTGTTGAGAATCAAAGGTTTGAGATCAACAACTTTTGCTCCAAAGAATCAATCCAAATTGATGGTTGGATTGAAGAAACAATTAGTGGGACAAAAAGCTACGACAAGCGTCTTCTAGGAAAACTATTGAAACGTATCCAGAAGGATGACCTCATTATTTGCGCGGAGCTGTCACGCTTGGGGAGGAACTTATTCATGATTATGGAAATCCTCAACATCTGTATGACAAAAGAATGTCGTGTATGGACCATCAAAGATAATTACCGTTTAGGTGAAGATATTCAAAGCAAGGTCCTCGCCTTCGCATTTGGTCTCTCTGCTGAGATAGAAAGAAATCTCATAAGTCAACGCACTAAAGAAGCCCTTGCGAGAAAAAAAGCTGAGGGTGTTATTCTCGGTCGCCCACGGGGACGAAAGAACTCCCCTGATAAGTACAAGTTACATGGGAAGGATACTCTCATTCGAGAATTGCTGAAGGAGGGAGTTTCAAAACGCAAGGTTGCTACGATTTGCAAAGTAGACCGTAACACTCTTTCCCGGTATATAAAGAGAAATATGAGCGTATAGATAAGAGCCTTTTCGTTCAGCAGCAAGGTACTATCTGTGACTTCCAAGGAGGTGACAG